>CAYPXF010000001.1:0-148622 GCA_964415025.1 uncultured Gammaproteobacteria bacterium
TATTCAATTTGCCGTAAAATACAGGCAACTGTCCAAAAGGTGCCCGTCTAGAACACATCGATGACGCTAGACAATAAGCTACAAATAACACCAGAGCAGAATACTTAGCTTACTTAAAAGAGCAATCAATGTAAATACCGTTGCCCTTTCACAGGAGGTGAAACGTGGGATACAATCAAGCTGTTTGGGATAGGATTGTGAGTGTTGGCCAAAGCATCCTTCAGCACTCCTCATTAACCTCGAACGCCAATCCGCTTTGTTATAATGATGTGGAAAAAGTTCGCACATTCATCCGCGAAGCGGCTCGACACTCCCAGACCTGGAACGAGGACATCCACACTCATACCATGCTTTCAGAAAAAATTGCTGAGCAAATATGCCGTCATATGAATTTATCAAACCCTGATATTCGTTATGCTCAATGCCATGCATTATTGCATGACATCGGCCGTATGTTCACTCACGAACTTCTGCTCCATGACCAGCTCGGTATTAAGCTACTGCCCGCACTTGGGTTTTGTCCACGCTACCATGATATGCTCCTGCCCTGGCACTACTGGATCAGTGAAGATTTTTCTCCTCTGCTCCGCGACCTGTTTGACAGAATTCAGCTGGTAGCTGATCAATGTGGAAAACTTGATTTAAGTGGCAAACGGCTCCGCAGTTTGGAAGAAATTGAGGATGACGTACGCAGGATGCCAGAGTCGTATAAGGGGAAGCATGCTTATGAGTTAAAAGAAGACACCATTAAGCTGGCAGCGGATAATTCCATGTGGGCATTCTTTTATGCCCTTGAGGATCTTTCCGGACGCGGTATGAGGCTCAGTAAAATACAACAATCCATCCCATGAGAATCCCTTGCGAAACTGCTTACAGGTTGGTATAATAGTACCAACCTGTTTTTTTAGGTTTGCTTATCATATGCGATATTTTGCCCACAAATCAAGCGTCATTGATGACGGTGCCACAGTCGGTACGAATACAAAAATCTGGCATTTTTGCCACATTTCAAAAGGTGCCTACTTGGGTGCATCATGCTCCCTCGGTCAAAATGTTTTTATTGGAGAAAATGTTAAAATAGGCAGCCATGTAAAAATCCAGAATAATGTTTCTGTTTATAGTGGCGTAACACTTGAAAGCTATGTTTTTTGCGGCCCTTCAGTGGTATTTACCAACGACATTAATCCGCGTTCAAAGTTTCCTAAAGAAGGAATGTATGTAAAAACGCGAGTTCGTGAGGGTGCTTCCATAGGCGCAAATGTAACAGTTGTATGCGGGATAACTATTGGTAAATGGGCTTTTATTGGAGCAGGATCTGTCGTTACCAGAGACGTACCTAATTATGCACTGATGTATGGCTCCCCAGCCAAGCAGCACGGATGGGTTTCAGAACATGGAGAGAAGCTTACATTCAGCAACGGATGTGCCATTTGCCCTGTTGGTAAGGATAAATATCAACTGATTAACGAAACCCAAATTCAAAAAATATGAAATTTCTTGATCTTGAAGCACAATATCAATCTATAAAAAAAGATATTGATAAAGCTATTACTGAAGTTATTCATACGTCCAGCTTTGTTATGGGCAAGCAAGTAGCAGAACTGGAAGAACAAATTGCAGCATATGTCGGCACCAAATACGCCGTAGGATTCAATTCTGGTAGTGATGCCCTAACAGCTTCCCTGATAGCGCTTGGCATTACTAAGGATGATGAAGTAATTGTTCCCTCTTTTACATACATCGCCACTGCTGAAGCAGCTGCTATTGCTGGAGGCAAAATTGTATTTGTCGATGTTGACAAAGACACATTTAATGTAGATCCAACGGAAATAAAAAAAGCAATCACCCCGAACACAAAAGCCATAATTCCTGTCCATTTGTATGGTCAGCCGGCCAATATGGATGAAATCATGGCTATTGCCAAAGACCATAAGCTGTATGTCATAGAGGACGCAGCACAGGCTATCGGTGCGGAATGGGATGGGCAAAAAGTCGGCTCATTTGGTGATACTGGCTGCTTTTCATTTTTCCCAACCAAAAACCTCGGCGCCTATGGTGATGGTGGCATGATCACGACTGACAACAAAGACGTAGCTGAATTTCTTAAACAGTGGCGCATCCATGGACAGTCGAAAAAATACTACACCGATTTTGTCGGTGCTAGTTCGCGCCTGGATACTATGCAGGCTGCAATCCTGCTGGCCAAACTCCCCTACCTCGATCGATGGAATGATCAACGTCGCGAGACAGCCAAACAATATAATACTGGCCTCAAAAATGCTATTGACATAACTATCCCATTAGTCCTGCCAAAAGCAAAACATGTGTATCATCAATATACAATTAAACCAAAGTATCGCGATGAGCTAAAGAAGTCACTTGCAGAAAATGATATACCGTCTATGATATATTATCCAAAACCATTACATCAGCAGCGAGCGTATGTCGCGGCACTTAAACATCAGCTAAATAGATCTGATAAATTGTGTAATCAAGTTTTATCACTCCCAATATATCCTGAATTAAATAAGTTCCACATCACACAAATAATAACATCGATTAATAATGCAGCTAAAAAATAAAAAGTTTTTTATCACTGGTGGCGCCGGTTTTATTGGCTCAACACTAACAAATACCCTCATTCAGAAAGGTGCCTATGTTACAGTAATTGATAATTTATCAAGAGGCAAAAAGTCAAATTTAATTTCACATAAAAATCTTAAATTTGTTAAAGGTAATATTTGTGATATTAAACTTGTACATAAATGCGCAAAAAGATGTGAATACATTTTTCATCTGGCCTCTATGAATTTAAAGAAATGCGAAATAAATCATGTTAAATGTTTTAACACAAATATTAATGGCAGTTATAATATTTTAGAGGCTGCCAGAAATAATTCAGTAAAAAAAGTTATTGTTTCATCGTCATCTTCAATTTATGGTGAAAGCATAAATCGTCCTTTTAAAGAATCAGATTTGCCCAGTTGCGAGAACAATTATGCTGTATCAAAAGTTGCTATGGAAGAATTGTGTAAAGTTTTTTATAAAAAATACTCATTACATTATACAATTCTCAGATATTTAAATGTTTATGGTCCAGGACAACATACCACTTCAAGTTACACTAATGTAATAAACAACTTTATAAAAAATTTAATAAATAACAAAGCACCAGAAGTAAACGGTGACGGTAAAAACACTTTGGATTTGATATATATTGATGATGTAATTAAGGCAAATTTTCTCGCAATATCACAAAAAGCAAATAATGAAATATTTAATATTGGTAGCGGACACCAAACTTTAGTTATTGACCTACTTAATAAAATTCAAAAATTATATAATACAAATATTAAACCAAAATATAAAAATAAAGAAATTAAATTAATAAAGCATAGAAATGTAAGTACTAGTAAAGCAAAAAGGGTATTAGGGTTTAAAATAGACTACGATCTAAATAGTGGACTAAAATTATTAACAAATTGGTATAATAAATAATGAAAAATATGAAGAAATCAAAAAAATGTTACTTAATATCAGGTGGCGCCGGCTTCGTTGGCTCACACTTATCAGAAGAATTAGTAAAAAGAGGTAATAAAGTTGTTATTATTGACGATTTCAGTAACGGTTCTATAAAAAATTTAAAAGAGTTCAAAGATCAAGCTACTGTTATCAAGGGAGATATATCCTGGGATTTAAAAAAACTTAACAAAGTTTTTAAATCATATAAATTTGATGGTATTTTTCATTTAGCATGTTGGCCTAGATCTTTGAGCCTTGAATTCCCAAAAAGAGACTTGGAGGTAAATTCCCTTGGCACTTTGAATATGCTAGAAATTGCTAAAAAACATAAATGTAAATTAGTTTTTACCAGTAATAGCGGAATAATTGGAAATCCTGAATATCTACCTTCAGATGAAAAGCATCCCGACAAACCATCTACACCATATGATGCAAACAAATTAGTGGGTGAATATTACTGTAAAATATACAATGAAATTCATAATGTACAAGTAGGAGTTGTTAGATTTGCCGCAGTATATGGAGATAAACAGAGAACTAAACCTGGCTGGAAACCTTTAATTGCTGAATTTGTTGATAAAATTAGTAAAAATAAACGTCCTGTTATAAATTGGGATGGAGAGCAGTCAAGAGACTTCGTCTATGTAAAAGATGCTGTGCAGGGCGTATTAAAGGCATTCAAGGGCGAAACAAAAGGTGGCGAACACTACTTGATAAGTACAAATAAAGAAACGTCAGTTAACATGCTATTTAATACTGTAAACGAACTGTTAGGTAAAAAAATAAAACCAATCAAAAAACCGAAAACCCCCGGCGATATACGTAGGATGAAATTGTCTTATAATAAGGCAAAAAAAACTTTCGGATACCAACCAAAATATTCATTAAAAATGGGTGTTAAGAATTATATCGATTGGTATTTTAATGAAAAATAATTACTTACTTATATGTGTGGGATAGTTGGATTATACGATTTTAGCAACAAATCAATATCATACAATCTTCTAAAGGAAATGCGTGATGAAATCAGGCATAGAGGGCCTGATGGTGAAGGAATTTTTATTAAAGAAAATGTTGGTTTGGGCTTTAGAAGATTAGCTATCATTGACCTGACCCCATCTGGTGACCAACCAATGTCAAATAAAGATAGCTCAATGGTTTTGGTTTATAATGGTGAGCTATATAATTATTTAGAGTTGAAACCTGAACTTGCAGAAAAGGGTTATAAATTTCATTCTACTTCTGATTCAGAGGTTATTTTGCATGCTTATGAAGAATATGGTCAAAAATGCCTTAATAAGTTTAAAGGTGTATATGCTTTTGCAATTTTAAACACTAAAACAAATGAACTATTTATTGCCAGAGACAAATTTGGAACAAAACCGCTTTATTATACGACAGTAGGGAAACAATTTATTTTTGCCTCTGAAATAAAAGCTTTATTAAAACACCCGTCAGTTAAAAGGGAGGTTTCATACCCCGCTTTACATGAATATTTTTCATTTCAAAATATTTTTTCTGACCGTACTTTATTTAAAAACATATTTTTATTACCAGCTGGTCATTACATGAAAATAAAAGGGAATAAAATAAATGAAATTAAGCCTTTTTGGGATTTTGAAATTAATGAAGATACTAAAACATCCGAAAATGAATTTGTAGAACAATTACAGGTTAGTTTTGATAAAGCAGTAAATAGACATTTGATTTCCGATGTACCTGTTGGAAGCTATTCTAGTGGTGGCATGGATTCTGGATCTATTGTGGCTGTAGCATCAAGAAAAAATAAAAATCTTATGACATTTACCGGCGGATTTGATCTCTCCAAAGCTTTTGGTATAGAAATGGTTTTTGATGAACGTGATGACGCTGAAATTATTTCCCGTACTTTTGGAACACAGCAATATGAAATGGTCATCCATTCTGGTGATATGGCCAGGATAATGCCTAAATTAATATGGCACCTAGAAGATCCACGGGTTGGTATGTGTTATCAAAATTATTATATTGCCCAATTAGCATCAAAATTTGTTAAGGTGGTTTTAGCTGGTGCCGGAGGTGATGAGATGTTTGGTGGTTATCCGTGGCGATATGAAATAGCTATACAAAACGGACTAAATTTTAAACAAAAATATTATGAATATTGGAATAGGTTAATAAATGATAAAGAGGCTAGTAAATTTTATTCCAAGGATGCCTTAATAAAAATTTCTGGACATGAAAATTATGATGAATTTAATAGTATTATCTCCAAAGCTTCAGACCAAAGCCCAATAAATCAAGCTTTATATTTTGAAGCAAAAACTTTTTTACATGGTCTTAATATAGTTGAAGACAAAGTAAACTTTGCAAATTCCCTGGAGTCTAGAGTACCTTTTCTAGATGATGATCTAGTAGCCCTTGCCCAGAGAATTCCATCTTCGCTAAAGTATAAGGATGGCCAAGGAAAATATATATTAAGGAAAGCATTGGGCAATTTACTTCCTGACGAGATAATAAATAAGAAAAAACAAGGATTTTCTACCCCTGACGGATCATGGTATCGTGGTGAGTCAATAAATTATATTAAGGAGATATTATTATCAAAGCAGTCATTAGGTAGGGATTATTTTAACCCAAAATACATCAAGAAAACTATTGCTAATCACGAAAGTGGTAAAGTCAACAATAGACTTTTAATTTGGTCATTGCTTTCGTTTGAATGGTGGAATAGAGTTTTTATTGATAATTAATTATATTACTTTATGAAAATGAAATTTTCTCGATATTTTGGATTGTCATTGCAAGTTATTTTTTTTATATTATCCATTCCTTTTTTTATTATTGTCATACTTCCCTACACAAGAATTCGTTATATTATTAAAAAATTAACGCATCATAAACCTTCCATACTATGGGCACCTGTGCCTATAATTAACATTTCCCACAATCGAAAAGCTGATCGTTCTGTTGGATACAAAAGCGATTGCCTCGTCTACCATGCATACCATATCACACAAGATAATTTATTTGATTATAATTTACATTTAGATAAAATTTATAAACTTCGCATAATTGGGGCTATAGGACTACTAGTTCCTTTCCTGACTATGATATGGGCTAGTTTTAAATACGATATTTTTCATTTCTTTTTTATTGGAGGTTTTTTGTATATGAATCCATGGATATCTAAATATGAATATGTATTGTGGAAAATTATTGGGAAAAAAACAATTACTTCTGCATATGGCGCTGATGTTCGGTTAGAAAGTGTAACAAGATCTTTGGGAAAATATCATGCATATATGGAACTAACCCATAAAGAAGTAGTGAAGGAAGTGGATGCTACAGAATCGCAAATTAAATCGCGGTTAGATTTTATTTTACGCTGGTCTGATGCATGTCTTTCCATGGGTGATATGATTGAGTATACCCCCGGCAGTATTAATGATATTTTTTACTGGGCAATTGATACTGATGACTGGAAACCAACACAACGTACAGTTAAGAATAATAAAGTGGTAATCATTCACGCCCCAAACCACCCTCATTACAAAGGCACTAAATATTTACTCCCTACTATAGAGCGTCTCAAAAAAGAAGGATACCCAATAAAATTTATTTTAATCCAAAAAATGACAAATGAAAAAGCGAGAAAATACTATGAAATGGCTGATATTGTAGCAGAACAGTTTATTATCGGGTGGCATGGTTTTTTTGCAGTAGAATCAATGGCATTAGGAAAACCTGTTCTCTGTTATATTCGGAAAGAGGAATACTTGCCTCATTGGATAAAAAGCCCAATTATTAACACAAATCCCGACAACTTATATCAAAATCTTAAAAAACTGATAACCGACGCGCAATACCTAAAAGAGCTTTCTGTAAAAAGCCGTAAGTATGCCGTAACTGTTTTTTCTTTAAAAAAAGTTGGTGAGCGTCTTGATCGTTTATACAAAGAGCTCTATTAGATAAGGTTAATTTATTGTAAATTCTCCTTCGTCAGAGCTCCAATAATATGATTGTGGGGCTTTTTTTATATGATTATCTACCGCTTTTACTGACCAATAATATTTCCCTGGTTCTTCAATGGTAATATTTATTTTTTCTTCAATCGTTTGGTAGGAGCCAATTTCTATACCCGTTTCACGTGGAAATTCCCCATTTATACCCAGATCATTGTATGTTAGATTATTATATGACCATTCTTTAGAAGTTGACCCAATTGAGACTTCATAGTATAAAAAATCATTGTCTTTATCAAACGTTTCACTCCACTGTAGGAAAACTTCATTATTTTTCTCGTTAACTTTTGACTTAATCGGTGTAACAATTTGTGGGGCGTATTCAATTTCTTTAACGTAAAAACTAGATGGATACCCTACATAATCATTAGTATAGTTTACTGAAACATATCCTGTAATATCATCTCCTTGTGTATTTTGAGCATAGTGTGTTCCGCTACGTACCCACCACCCTGTCATTGGAAATTGATCTAAAACCGTTGGATTTAATTTTATCTGCTTAACTGAAGGTATATCCTCATTAATATTAGGTATAATACCGTTTTTAAACATATCAGGGTCGAATATATGCCAACTACCCTGATAGTATACTTCTGCTAGAATATGCCTACCTAAATATTCAATTCTAGATTGATACCCTGCTGCTATAAGCAATGCTTGTGAAACATGAGCGACGTGTCCACATCGTCCCTCATGTAAATTCAGTAGTTCAATTGCATCAGTAATAATTGTGGCATTATCCACTTCAAGGGGTTGTTCTAATGGATTATGGTACATAGCTCTTGCAATAAAATTCCATAAAGACATAATTACTTCTTCATCAGACATATTATTTTCAATAACTACTCTGTCAATTATATAATCGAGGCATTGCTTCCGATTAACATTTTCTACTTTTTGTCTTATTTTCTTTAATTTATCTTGATTGTAGGTGCCAGAAGGATCTACGTACGTCTCTCTATCAGGTGAATATGAATACCAATCATCTTCAAAATTAATCTCCCAGGAAAAATCATAACAATCATACCTATTTGTTCCTTCTTCTATATAAATTTCTGAAACAGGAAATACTGCTCCATCTTTACTGCTGCTGATTACCGCAATATGACTAATAAACTCTTCATTGTATTGATTTAATACAACATTTTCATTATAATAGATACTAATATTATCTGAATTTTCTTTTTTTATACTAAATGAAGCAACTCCATATTTATCACTTTCTCCTGACCATATCCAATCTGCCTGTTCGTGTGCGGGGTTATGAATCCATGCTTTTAGTTTACCGTACTCATCGGGCGCCCCGTCTTCATAACCAGCCATTGCAATGATATTGCCTTCGTCATCAACTACACCTAAATATATTTGACCTTGTTGTTCTTTATTACGCTCGTGCCACGAAATTAAATAATTTATAGGCAGCCCTTCATCACTTATAGGTTTATGATATTGGTTACCAATATCGTTATCCAAATCGTCAATCCATCTCTCACTGCTTCCAGTTATTTTTACTTCATTTCCATCATCGTTTATATTCATTGTCCCCTGATATAAATACCAATTTTTGTCAGAATACTCTAATTGTAGATAACGATAATATATTAAGATACCAATAAAGACTATGGCTAATAAAATTAAAACCAAATACTTTTTATTAAGGTCTTTAGAATTCATGCAGACTAATTAATTGGCTTTTGTTAATTATGAAGATATTACACGCTCCAGTAGATGTTGGGGGTCAAGCCTGGGGACTATCACGGGCGGAACGCTTGTTAGGTTACAAAAGTGATCATATTATTTTTAGTTCAAGTAAATTCCTGTACCATGCTGATAAAAATTTACGTCTAGAACGGTTTCCAAAACTAATTAAAGTACTCTTTCAGTTATTCTATTTTGTGCGATTCTTGCTAGTATACGATGTATTTCATTTCTATTTTGGAACTTCGCTTCTGCCATATAATAGAGACTTGCCTATATTAAAATTATTCAATAAAAAGATATTTTTTACATTTCAAGGAAGTGACATCAGGATTTCAAAAGTATCTAATACATTACATTCTGCACAAACAATTGTATCACAGCATAATAAATGCAACAATATATCAGATGAGATCAAAAAACAAAAAATTAATTTTATCACAAAATATGCTAATAAAACATATATATTAAATCCGGATTTAAAACTATTCTCTCCAGCATCAGAAATACTACCCTATGCCCATTTATTTCCTAATAAGTGGGTAACAAGAAATAAGTATCATACCAACAAAACTCACTGGACTATTTTGCACGCACCCACGGATAGAAATATTAAAGGAACTAAATACGTTATCAAATCAGTTGAAGAATTGCAACGACGTGGATATAAAGTCAGGTTACTCCTCATTGAAAACATATCTCATGACGAAATGTTGCATGCATGCGCAAAGTCTGATATTGTGATCGATCAGTTACGTATTGGGTGGTACGGTGGTTTCGCTGTTGAAATGATGTCGCTAGGGAAACCTGTTTTATGCTATATTGATACCCGCATGAGTCGCTATGTTCCCTATTTCAATCAAATACCCATTATAAATGTCACTCCTAGCACACTTACCAATACAATTATCGATTTGATAAAAGATCCATATCGTCAATATATAGTTGGTAATAAAAGCAGAGTATTTGTTAAAAAAATTCATAACCCTCTTCATATTGCACGTAAGACGCTGAATCATTATTTATCATGCTAATACAAAACCTGAAACGACTCTCAAAAGACACTTTAATATACGGTTTCGGCCGTGTTATTGAGTATATTGCTGCTTTCATTTTGCTTCCAGTATTTACTCGTATTTTTTCACCGGCTGATTACGGTATTTTAGACACACTAAATACGGTTGTATCTGTTATTTCATTATTTTTACTGATGGGGCTAAATTCCGCAACACAAAGATATTATTTCGATTCAGAAAAAGATCATAAGCAGGGATTGGTGGTGATTTCGACTGCCTTTTGGTTTTTGGCTATAGTAAGTGTTGTTGTTTCATTTATACTGATTTATTCATCCGATACTATTTCGAATATATTATTCGATTCTACTGAATACAGCTACCTTATTGCCGTTGCTATCACCGCAATACCATTTATACTTATGGTTTCCTTCATTAAAGATGTGCTTCGATTAAAATTTGCACCGTGGAAGTTTAGTACTTTAAGTATTGTACATTTTCTTTTAAATCTTGGAATAGTTATTTTTCTAGTAATTATACTAAAAAAAGGATTAGTGGGCAACTACTATGGTGTTTTATTTTCGGTTATTATCACCCTCATTATTTCGATATATCTAATAAGGAATGATATTTCTTTTTTATTTTCAAAATATTTTTTAATAAAACTATTAAAATTTGGTTTACCACTTGTTTTTGCAAGTTTTGCTTACTGGGTAATTACTTTTTCTGACAGGTTTTTCATCCTAAAATTATCAACCCTTACTGAGCTAGGACTTTATTCAGTTGGAAATCGTGTAGCAACAATATTGATTTTAGTTGTTACGGCTATACACTTAGCTTGGAGTCCTCTTATTTTTCAAAAGCACAGAGAAAAAGAATCATCTGCATTTATAGTGAAAACGATGACGTATTCTTTGATTGTTTTTTGTTTTTTTGCCGTAGTACTTACATCACTTTCATTTGAAACTCTTACCATTCTCACACCCCGATCATATATAGGGGCAATTTATGTTGTAGGATTATTAACGTTGGGGATTGTTTTTTTAGGAATTTCAGGTATAGTCACTACTGGACTAACACTAGCTAAGAAAACAAAATATATTACCATTGCTTACATTATTTCAGCTGTTGTAAATATTATTTTAAATGCACTTTTAATTCCATCATACGGTATTATTGGAGCATCTGTATCTACGTGCTTTTCATATATATTATTATTTGCTTTATGCTATTATTTTACACAACAATACTATCGGCTTTCATTTGAATTAAAAAAATCAATAATAATTATTATTTTAACAGCATTTTTACTGTTTTTGGGTACCTTTGCATCACTCGAAAACATGGTAGTAAGTATAATGCTCAAACTATCATTAATATTACTATATCCGTTTGTGTTATATTATTTCAATATAATTGATCATAATGAAAAGTTAATTATTAAAAACTATATACTAAAAACAATGCATCGTCTCAAAGTAATAATACTTTTTCATCAATAATAACTATGCGCACTACAAAACGTACGATACTTTCAATAGTTGGCGCACGACCTCAGTTTGTAAAACTTTGGGCACTTGAGAAACACATGAGTATCTTTAACCATATTATTATTCACACCGGACAGCATTATGATTTTAATATGTCAGAAGCTATATTTAAAGATTTAAATATACCAAAACCACATATTCACTTAAATATTGGATCTGATAAACCAACCTTGCAAGTTTCTAAAATGATATCAGGACTGGACGATGTTATTAAGAGCTATGATCCTGATAATATTCTCGTATATGGAGATACAAGCTCAACACTGGCTGGCGCATTGACTGCACGTATGAATAAAATACCGCTCAGTCATATTGAAGCCGGCATGCGCAGCTATAACGTTATGCCAGAAGAGACTAGCAGGGTTGTGTCTGACCATATTGCTGATTACCTATTTTGTTCTACATCTACTGCAATGAACAACTTACAAAATGAAGGCATCTATTCCAAAAGTTACCTTGTCGGCGATCTCATGGCCGATGCCTTACAAACAATGCGCCCACTCATTAATCAAAATTCATCATTACTGCAGAAATATAAAGTTATGAAAAATGAATATTTACTACTGACTGTACATCGCGAAGATAATACGATAAATAAAGAAAAATTATCAAATATTCTGCACGCATTCTCTAAAATAAATTATACGACAATATTTCCGGCACATCCGCGTACTAAAAAGGCAATTTCTGATTTTGGATTAATGGATATCATTACAAAAGCCCCAAATATTATGATGATAGACGCAGTACCTTATAGCGAGCTGCTTACATTACAAAATTATGCAAAAAAGATCATAACTGATTCTGGAGGCATGCAGAAAGAGGCCTATTTGCTCCGTAAACCTTGTATTACACTTCGACTTGAAACGGAATGGGTTGAAACAGTAGAAGATAATGCAAATATTCTAGTTGGGACAAATAAACCTGCTATCATACAGGCCATTAGACAGTTTGATATTGACGAGTCAGCCAGCAAACTTCGTTATGGT
Source organism: uncultured Gammaproteobacteria bacterium (assembly GCA_964415025.1). GTDB lineage: Bacteria > Patescibacteriota > Patescibacteriia > UBA10025 > JAHIVO01 > CAYPXF01. The sequence goes on from CAYPXF010000001.1 coordinate 12,777, forward strand.
GAAGGCCGTGCAGCTGAAAAAATTGCAAAAATAATTAATTCAACTGGATGAAAAAAATTCTCATAGTTAGTTATTACTTTCCTCCGATTGGCTCAAGCGGTACAGTTAGGATATCTAATTTTGTCAAATATTTACATAAATACGATTGGACATGCCACGTATTAACCGTAAAAAATATTTTTCATCATGCAATAGATGATACATATATACACGATGTGGAAAAAGCATCACAGGTTCACAGAACTTTTCATATCGAACCAAGGTCTTTCTATCGTCAATCTCATGATTATTCCTTAAATATTAAACCCTCAAGGATAAAAAGGAATATCATTAAATTTTTTCGTTTCCTAATAAAATTATTTTTAGTTCCGGATGAAATAATTCTATGGTCACCATTTGCAATAATTAAAGGGATTTATATTATTTATAAATATAATATTGACATTATTTTTTCCAGTTCACCGCCACCAACCGTACATATTATCGCATATTTTCTAAAAATATTTACTGGTAAAAAATTAGTTGTTGATTTTAGAGATGAATGGATAAATGACCCATTTAGCTCAATGCCAACAAGTGTACATCGCCGGATTAATTTATATTTAGAAAATCGTATACTGCAAAAAGCTGATGCTATAGTGGCTGTTACTCCAACAATATTTGAAGAAATGAATACACAATATCATCATAAATTCCGTACTATTACAAATGGATACGATCCAGAAGATTTTCAGATCGGTCCCCATGCATCCGATCCCACAAAGAAGCTAACTTTTTATTATCCTGGTACATTTTATAAACATAGAACACCTTTTTATTTCTTGCAAGCTTTGCTATTATTATTAAAAGACCAAAAGATTAACAAAGATGAAATTTCAGTAATCTTCCAAGGTAATATTTCGCCAGATACATACAATCAGTATATTCTTAATAATCATGAATTACTAGAAATTATAAAAATTAGACCGTATGCTGACCACCCTACGGTTATTAAGAATATGATCTCAGCTGATATTTTACTTTTAGTTATCAGCACACAGAGCGGGTTAGGTTCTCTGTCTGGTAAAATTTTCGAATATATCGCCACTGGAAAACCTATTTTAGGGCTTGTTCCCGCAAATGGTGCTGCTGCCTCTTTGATTAGGAAAACACAAACAGGCATTGTGGTTTCTCCAGAAAATATTTCCGATATATATAATAGTATTTATGAATTGTATAAAAGGTGGAACAAAAGTAGCTTACAAATTTATCCACATAAACCATTAATTAAAAAATATTCGAGAGAATCTCAGACAAAATTATTAATACGTGTTTTTCAAAGCCATATATGACGACCACTCCACACATTGGGATTATAGTATTAAATTGGAATGGTATTGATAACACCCGTCGCTGTCTTACATCCTTACAAAAAATCACTTACTCCAACTATTCTATATTTCTTGTTGACAATGGATCTACAATTAATGAATCGGATGTCTTAAAAAAGGAGTATCGGGAGATAATAGCCATTCGAACTAAAAATAATTTAGGCTTCTCTGGTGGAAATAACATTGGTATAAAATATGCACTATATGATTCCGATAATTATTGCGATTATATTCTAATTTTGAACAATGATACAGTAGTTGAAAATAACTTTCTTTCTATCATGGTTAGAACTGCAATTCAAGACAACTCTGTCGGTATGGTAAGTCCAACCATGTTATCTATGAATAATCATAATACTATTGATAATATGGGATTATGCCTCACCCTATCTGGTATTCCATTTAACAGAAAAAAGAATAAAAGAATTTTATTATGCCCTTCTGGCGGCGCGGCTTTGTATTCACGTCAAATGCTAAAAGATATATGCCTCGACGGTGACTATTTTGATTCCACTTTTTTTGCTTATGCTGAAGATTATGACATAGGAATGAGAGCACTCCAAGCTGGCTACAAACCTGCACATGCGAATAACGCCATTATATATCATAAGGGTTCTGCATCAACTGGGTTAATGAGTGATTTTGCAATCTACCATACCTATCGAAATTTATTGCTAGTTATAGTTAAAGACTGGCCTTTCCTACTACTTGTTATCAATGCCCCCTGGATAATATTGATGCAAATATGTTTAATCTTCCTCCATAGTAAACGCGGAACTATTCATATTCTACTTAATGCATACCGAGATTTTTTCAAATACATTCCACAATACATAAAAATGAGGAACATTATTCGTTCCCATAAACAGATAAGTTCTATTGTATTGCTTCGATATTTTGAAAAACGTGTAGTCCTACTGGAATATATACGAAATGCGATCTATACTAACGGACAGTCTCAGGATTAAATTCAAATATATATATATCATCAATTTTTTTATATGTGCCCATTAATTCTATCTGTTTCTTGAGTGTATAGTCACTAATCCATCTCTCCTCGGTCACAAAATAACATTTATCAGTCTTCGTAATATCGAGGGCTTTTTGTAAATCTATTTTTTTTGGATCTCGAAACAAATTTTGCTGAATTTCAACAAGCGCAGGTTGACTAAATTCTTCACCAATAGTAAATCCGCCCCCTATTATTTTTTTTGCTGATATGCTCTCTAATGCTAATAGTGGCCAAGTATCACTGATAACACAATATCTAGTTTCATCCTTTATCCTTTTATAGATATACTCCATTGCTTTCAATTCTGAAGCAGAAACCATCCGCAGTACTGGACCTGAAACATAATTAAAAAGTAATATAATTGAGATCATGATTGCTAAGCTAGATACAATAATCTTTTTATTATTTGCAAGCAAATAAATATTATAAACTCCAAATACAACTAAGGGCAGTAAAAAAAGATATAATAGCAAGTCAATTCTGCTAGATAATGGCGCTGGACCATTAATAATATACCGGCTTCCGATATACAACACTAGAAAAAAAGACATGACAAATATTAATATAATATTTCTGAATATTTTCGCTATTTTTAAATAAACTATTCCACTGATTATTAATACTAATAAAAATAAGTTAGCAATAAATGATGTAGTAATTGATTTTATTGGATACCAATGCATCAGCTGTGGTATATTGTTTAAATTATAAAAGAATGTACCTGATGCAGCTATAGAACCAAACTGTGTTATACCAAATATATTAAGTATCCATCTGCCGAGTGACCGAGGTGTTTCCCAACTTAATAGACTAGCAGTGTCAAAAGCTGAGCTAAGATTAAAAATATTTGCATAATATATATCCAAACTTATAATTATTGTGCTTATTGTTAATGATCCTACTGCGATAATTATACAATGATAAATCTTTTTGCTTAGTTTTATAGTTGTTACCTTTTTTACTGCCTTGTAAAGTACAATAATGCTAAGTAAAAGAACCCATATAACCAAGGCTATGATATAATTTAAATACAACATCAATGTAAGAATACCTATGAATACGTAACCCTTTTTTGTAGGCACCTTACTTACATCTAATAATACCAACGCTGCAAATATAAATAAAAGATGTCCAAATGAGTATGGCACGGTAATAGCCCCATACACTTGTAGAACCCAAAATATTGTACTGGAAAATGATAAAAGTAGAGGTATAATTTTACTATGTGGACATACTATTTTACCAATTTTGTATAATAATATCGGTGTGAATAATGACCATAATAAAAATACCAGTACTAAATCAATCCAAAATATATCAATCGCGGCTATCTTACTAATAATTACAGTTATCGCCCACTGGTTTGCGTATGATGTTTTATTACCTACCAAGAAGACTGAAGGTATTTTAACCTGACCAAATTCTTTATATGAAATAGTATCATCGAGAAAACTTGGCGATACTACATTTCCTTCAGCAATATATCTCTCGGTAGCTATATGCCTCCATTTATCACCTCCGTATCCAACTTCGTATATAATTGGTAAGTAACTATGGATAAGTACTGAAAATAAAATAATTATAATGAGAATTACAGTACTTTTTAATTTAGTAAATATTAAATATAATATTATAAAACTTGATAATAATATCACTACTAGGTATAAATTTGGAATTACTTCCCACGGTGCCATAATATAATTACTCGTGCGAGCTCCATATAGTAATAAAAAACCAATAATAAATAATAAGGGCAAGCATATTATATATATCCTTGGTACATTTAATAAATTTATTTCTTCGTAATTGTTATTTATTTCAGTACGGCTTTTATTATATATGCCTAGTAGCCAATTAGCAGCAGATATTAATACAGATACTATGAGTAATATTATAAAAATTACAACATCGGATAATTTTAAAAAGACAATAAAAAATGCGCCTAAAAAAGCGATCGAATATATATAGAATAAAGTACTTAATGCATTATTAAATTGACCTTTAACAAAATTAAAATTACTAAATATACCACCAAGCCATAAAATACAAATTATTGAAAATAAAAGAAATAGCACAATACCAATGGCTGATATTTGGTATGTGGTTAAATTTACATAAATGCCAATACTAAAGAGAATATTTATTAGCGTAAATATTCCATATTTATTAACACGAACAGTATCTGCTAACTGAATAAGTAATTGTTTCATGTTGCGTTATAAATTGCTACTAATTTATCTACTATAACATCCCATGAGAAGTGTTTCACTACTTTCTTTTTACCATTAGCTCCATATTCTTTTTTTAATTCTTCATTGTTTATAATAATGCGTATCTTTTTTGCAAGTTCTCTATCATTCCCTACCCGAAACGTAAGACCGTCCTTTCCTGTATTAATCAAGGTTCGAACCCCAGGCAAATCAGAAGTTATAACCGGCGTACCGCACGCCATTGCCTCCAGCGTTACCAGGCCATATGCTTCTGTTTTATCAGTTGAAGGTAGTACTAATACATCAGCAACGTTATAAATATCTATCAGTGTATCATTATCTACTTTATTTAAAAAGAATACCCTCGACTTAAGTGCGAGTTTATTGGATTGTTCCTCATATTCTGACTGTAAATTTCCTTTTCCAACAATAATTAATTTTGCTTCTGGCAACTCTTTCATGGCATTGAGCAATACGTCCAATCCTTTGAAATAGTGCGCTTCGTCAAGGCCGCCGACAAAAAGAACTATCTTTTTTTTATCTTTTCTGATTTTCTCAACTATTTCTCCTGTTATTTCTTTTTCTCTGAACTTATTTATATCTACACCATTAGCAAGGGGTATAAATTTGTTCTCATGAGCACTATAGTATTTATATATGTCAGAATGTTCAAAATAATCCCAGGTTGATACAAGTACTTTATTCGCCCGCATAACAATTAGTTTGGTAAATACTGTCTTATATATCCAGAATAAATATCGTACCCATTTTCTACCCACTAAGTCCATTTGGTATTGTAATATAATCCTTACTTTTTTATCTAACAATAAATATAAATATAGAAACTCTAATCCAATAAACGGATAATGTATATGTACAATATCGTATTCTTTTATTTCTTTGCTAATATTAGGTAACAGGGAGGCATTCCCAAAGGTCAACAATGATTTTTTTTTAATTACTCGATATTTTGCGGGGTGATACATGTCCTGTATCTCATTTTTATATGACGGTATAATGACATCAACATTCCACCCTCTTTTCGCCAGCCCCTCTACCTGATTTTTACATACATTACCAATCCCTCCCTTATACGGAGGGAATGTCGATACCACATGTGCTACTCGTAGTTTTTGTTTCATTATTATTTAATCTGCTCTCTCCAGTAATTCAATGTGTCTACGAGCGTTGTGTTCATATAGTCAATTTCTGGTTTCCATCCTGTAGTATCACAAAACTTAGAGTTATCACCAAGCAATACCGGCACATCAGAGGGTCGCATTCTTTTCGGATCTTGTATCACTTTTATCCCCTTATGATTAGAGTGATTAATGAGTGCCTGCAGCACATCCTTTATTTTGTAATCCTGACCAGAGCAAATATTATATACCTCTCCGGGTTCGCATTTTTCGGTGGCGATCCAGTAAGCCTTTACGATATCACGCACATCAGTAAAATCACGTCGTGCATCTAGGTTGCCGACCTGAATAACGGGTTCTTTTCTACCACGCTCTATTTCTGCAACTTGTTTTGCAAAATTACTATCCACAAAAACATCTCCCCGTCTTGGGCCAGAATGATTAAATGTTCTTGTCCGTATTATTCGCACGCCATAACTCATGTAATATTGATAGCCCATGTAGTCTTGTGCAACTTTAGATACGGCATACGGCGACATCGGGCGTAGCGGGTTTGATTCTCGTATAGGGATTTCATCAGGCTTCACCAGGCCATATTCTTCTGAAGAGCACGCAATTTGTATGACGGGGTTATAGTCATCGCTTATTAATTTTCTGACCGCCTCAAAAACATTACACTGTCCTGTAATATTTATTTCAAGCGTTTCGCTAGGAGATTCCCATGAGGTCGGGACAAAACTTTGCGCCGCCAGATGAAATATCTTATCTGGCTTAATTGTTTCAATAATACTCGATACATTATGGGCATCTTTGATATCACATTCATAAAAAGATATTGATGACTCAATGTCCTGGATATTTGCCATATTGCTTCGCCAGCGTTTGATGCCAAATATTTCAACATCCGGATGATGCTCTAAGATGTACTCGGCTAGATGACTGCCTACAAATCCGGTTATCCCGGTAATTAACACTTTCATAATTTTTTATTCTTTCAATGATAATTCTTTTACGCTGATCCCATAATCTAAAAACCATTGTTTGATTTCTTTTTGTGTTGCCCGTACGCTTATGTTCTTTCTTTTTGTGATCATTTTTTGCGCTCCTGCTAATGCATGGAGCCACCCTTTACACACCGCATATACAAGCTTAACAAACGAATACTCCTTAACAAAATTACCTGATGATCCTTTGTGCGTCACTATGGCTACCGCTTGGTACGTATACCGTTTACATGAGTAATATATACTTGCCAGTATCATGCCCAGCGGCAGCAGTTTGATGATAAACCAGATCCTGTTTCTCTCGATATAATACGCTTTTCGAGGAGAATATTTACCGGTCGTAGCGGAATACATATGATACACCCTCGCGTCAGGAATAAATTTTGCTTTCCAGCCGGCGAGGCGTCCTCGAAAACCCAAATCGCTGTCCTCGAGGTAGAATTGAAAATCTTCATCGAGGAGTCCGATCTCATCAAGCATTTTTTTGCTATACACCCCCCCACAACCGCTTGGCATTAAAATATCAGATTTATTATCAAATTGTCCCTCATCAGATTCCATTCTCCCCCTTCCTCTGCATATCCCGTCCCGATAAATAATCAATCCTGTACTATCAATTATTTTTTTATCATAATAATTTAATATTTTTAATGCCCACATACCTGTCATATCCCGCTGGTTTTGTATGGTTTTGAGGATAGCAGCTAAACAATCTTCAGCGAGTTCAACATCATTATTAAGAAGTAAAATATAGTCCCCGCGAGCGTGTCGAATGCCAGCATTATTTCCAGCGGCATACGTATTTATTTTATTGACAATAGTTTTTATTGAAGGGAACTGTTTTTTAATATACTGAACAGAATTATCTGTGGAACCATTATCTACAACAATAATCTCAAAATCAGATATTGTTTGTCGAAACAGTGATGGCAAACATATTTGTAAGCATTCTAAACCATTATAATTTAATATGACTACTGATATAAGCGGATTTTTTGAAATTTCAGCCTCAAGCATTTGGATCAATATCTTTCAGACTTTCTTTTCTGATAAATTCCTCGATTTTCCTTTCCATGCGTTTGACAATCACATAATTCCTAAACGTAACGCCAAAAAGCACGACAATGCCGACGATAATAACGAGATCAAACGTACGGCTGATACTAAACGCTTCCAAAATAAATTTTACGCTTGTTGGAAATAAGACTACAACGACCAAGCCGATCCATAATACCTGCCATAAAATAAATTCTATTCTCCTAAATTCTCCCCGCCGGAAATGCAGGTAGCTAAAATAGATCATCCACAGCGCGAATAGTATAGCTAATATCTGTATACCGATCATATAATTCTCCACATTAACATATTAAAAAATATTCTGATCCCGTCAATAATTGTCGTCCCTTTGTACCGGTCGGTATAGATTGTATCGATTGCTATTTCAGCGTGTGGGAGCTTATGCTTTCCGGCATTGACAATCATTTCTGTCTCTACGGCATACCGTGATGAATTCCATTTTATTTTTTTATACGCTTCTGACCGTATTGCTCTGAATCCGCTTTGCGTGTCTGAAATGTAAATTCTAAATAAAATAGAAGTCGCTAACGAAAGAAATTTGTTGCCAAGCATCATGACTAACGGCATATCTTTACCTATTTTCCGAGAACCAAATACAATATGCGCTCCCTTTTTTTCTACTGTCTCGATGAACCGAGGAATGTCTTCTGGTTTGTGCTGTCCGTCGCCATCCATCAGCACTATGATATCTGCGCCAAGTTTGATGCCCGCCTCACACCCGGTTTTCAGAGCCGCGCCTTTACCTAGATTTATTCTATGCCGTAAATACTTGATATCTTTACCAAAGCTACTAATAACATGTGCCGTATTATCTGTTGAGCCATCATCAACAATAATAATTTCATCAACATATGCAGCGGCCACTTTTATGATTGGCGCGATTCTTTTACCTTCATTAAAAGCTGGGATAACAGCGACAGATTTCATATAATAATCATGATTTACCTGCCTATGCCGCGATAAATTACTTTAGTTTTGGCAAATGCTTTTTTTGGCAAACAGTTTTTACCGTCAACAACTACCTTGACGCCTAATTTATTAAATAATTTCGGATCAAGCTCTTTAAATTCATTATGGTCAGTCACCACCACGGCTGCCTCTGCTTTTTTAAGCGCTGCTTCAATTGACTGTACATCAGACATATCCGGAAAATAGGGATCATACTGTATAACATCTGCGCCCTCTTTTTTTAGCAGTTCGATGACTTTGAGCGCCGGGCTTTCGCGCAGGTCATCTACATTTGCTTTATACGATAATCCAAGCACGGCAACTTTTGTGCCGTTAAGCGGTTTTTTAATCTGGTTAAGCGCTTTCATCAGCGTGTTGACCGTATAGGCCGGCATGCTGTTATTAATCTCCCGGGCCAGCTTCAGGAATTTATGGTCAAATCCGGCTACCCTGGCCCGCTCTATCAAATAGTATGGATCGACCGGTATACAATGCCCGCCCACACCACACGAAGGATAATGCGCCATGAAGGCGAACGGCTTGGTCTTGGCCCCGTCGATAACGTCGACTAAATCAATGCCCAGCACCTCAAACGACTTAGCTAATTCATTAACAAAAGCAATATTAATATCTCTGAAAGAATTCTCAATAATTTTAGTGGCTTCGGCCGCTTTGATGGATTGCATCGGCCTGATCTCGCCCTCTATTATTTTCCGGTAAAACTTGACTGCCAGCTGCAGGCCCTTTTTGCTTAGAGCGCCGACACAGCGGGGAATGTTGCGCACATTCCAATGCGGATCGCCGGGATTGATGCGCTCTGGCGCGTGGGCGAGGTAAAAATCCTTACCGCCGACTAAACCTGAACCTTTTTCCAGAATCGGTAAAATTACTTCTTCGCATACGCCGGGATTGACGGTGGATTCCATAATGACCAGCTGGCCTTTTTTCAGGCACTTGGCAACCTTTTTACTGGCCTCACGCACTGGTGTGAGATCAGGGTTGTGGTTTTTATCCACCGGCGTGGGTACGCAGATTATGATAATATCTGAATTTGGCAGGGAATCGTACTTGGTAGTGGCGGTAAACAGCTGCTGGCTCACCCAGTGATCAAGCTCGGCATCGCCTTTGATCGGCGATACGCCTTTGTTGATCTGGTTTATTTTTTTGGGGTCTTTGCCAATGCCGATGACTTCATAGCCCTTTTCCGCGGCCAGACATGCCAGGGGCAGACCAACATACCCGATGCCAATAATTGATACTATTTCTTTTTTTCTGCGTTTTGACCTCCTTGCTTTAGATTTTGCTTTTTTTGCCATAGTGTTTCGAAATTTGGTTATTCCTCTTTATCATATTTCCAGAGCAATGGTTGCAGTATATTCTGGTTGGCGCGGACGTACTCTATCGTCTTATGCAGACCATCCTCGAGTGATATGAGCGGATACCAGCCCAGCTTTTGCTTGACTAAGCCAATATCAGGTAGACCGAGTGGCGTCATAAAAACAAGTGAGTTTTTATGCTGTATGGCTGATTCAGAATTCGTCATCTGTTTTATCTTTTTGGCAATTGCCTCCATGGCATGCTCTTCATAATGCCCGAAATTAAACGGTCCCATTTTATTGGAATCCATGAATTTGATCAATCCCTCGACAATATCGCTGACATAGCAAAGTGAAGTAGTGAACTGCTCATTACCGTAAATAATCAGCGGCCTGTTATTCAGCGCCTGCAGCACAAAATCCGGAATCATATGCCCATCAAACAGCGATAAACGTGGGCCGTAAGTGCGGAATATACGGGCGACTTTAGCATCGAGATTATATATATCTCGGTATGTTGCCACCGCGCTCTCGGCATACCGCTTGCCTTCGTCATAACAGCTGCGCGGACCGGTAAAATCAACATAGCCATTATAATCCTCGCTAAACCGCGGCGCATCCTGGAATCGCGGACCGTAGACAACGACCGAAGAGGCAAACAAAAATTTAGCTTCGTACTGCTTAGCCATTTCGAGCATATTAATCGTGCCCACGCTGTTTGTTTTTAGCGTTTGTAAACGCAGCTCATTGAAATTTTTCGGTGAGGTGGGACAGGCTAAATGGTATATTTCCTGGACGCCTTGGTATTTTATTTTAAACTTATCCAGCTCATGGAGCTGCTCGAGCTGCAACGGTTCGGCGATGTCATGCTTGATAAATTCAAAATTCGGCAGTGCCAGTAAATAATTAATATTTTCTACCTGGCTTGAGGAAAAATCATCAACGCAAATTACATTGTATTTTTTTACCAGCTCGTCGCATAAATGCGAACCAATAAATCCCGCGCCGCCGGTAACCAGGACGTTTTTCTTGTTAAATATTGTGCGGGCCTGCTGTTGAGGCATATTTTATATATAATCTAATTTATAATTTTTAGAATTACGTAACGGCGTTAAAGTAAGACGTGCGCTGCAGAAGCGTGATGTGTATCGAGAAATGAGTTATGGGAGGTGGGGATAATTTATAAGGGTGATGTAATAGTGAACTATCTTAGCTCTTTATCAGCAAACTTACTAACTTTCACTCCCCAACTCCTGCCTGACTCCGCGAGCCACCTGCGGGCAGGCATATCACATTTTTCGCCCACACTTCCGGCGCATTTACCTTTCAATAACTTCTGAATCTGATTTGTATGAGCGTGATAAACATAGAAATAATATTTTGAGCTAATTTGAACGGAGAACCGAGCGCCATTGAATCACTGCTGCTGTCTACCCACACGGTGGGCACTTCTATAATATGATAGCCGCGCTTTTTCAGGGCGTACAGCAATTCCACATCAAAGGCCATATTATGGACGCGGAGCGTTGATAAGACATCTGTAACCACTTCTCGTTTGAATATCTTGGCGCCGCACTGGGTATCAGCATAGGGCATCCAAAACAGTAGTTTCACTAGCGTGATAAAACCGATACTGATGACATGGCGTAATGTGCTTCTATTCTTGATTACTGATCCTTTTTTCCAGCGCGAAGCAATCGCCCCGTCAGCTGATTTCCCCGCTTGATATACCCTGGCAAATTCAGCCGGACTGGTCGAGGCATCTGCATCCACAAACCCGACATAGTCCCCACGCGCCATGCCAAAGCCCTGATGCACAGCTCCGCCCTTACCAATTGGCTGCGGAATATTTTTATAGTAAACAATCCCTGGATACTGTTTGGCAAAAGCCTCGACTACCTCGATCGTATTGTCCCGACAACCGTTTAATATAACTATGAATTCTGTGTTATGCTGGGAAAAATATTCAGTATATTGGGCTAGGGTTGCGCCAATCCGGTCTTGCTCATTATACGCCGGAATTACTATAGATAAGTGCATATGATGGATTCAATTATACCGAATTTCACCCTATTTGGCAACAGCGCCTGCCAAATACTCACCTTTTAAACGTCCAGTATTTGTTGCCAAAATAATTACTAAACAGGACAATCAAAATTGCTGATATTTTAGCGAAAAAATCCTCATATAATCCAAATAATGTTTCTAATCTGGTAAACTCGATTATGCTGTAGGTAATACCGAGATTTATTAAATAATTTATCGCGCTTACGGTAACAAATTTTACATATTCACTCCTGGCTTGTCCACTATTCCAGCGTCGGAACGTCCATAATTTATTAAAAATAAAGTTACTGAAAATAGCTAAAAACACGCTGATGGCCGTAGCGTACAGATAATACATACCAGCCGCGCGCGTGAGTAACGTATACGTAGTAAAATCAACTATGGCGCCGCTCACACCTACTATGCTGAATTTTGCGAATTCATATACCACGGGCTTATTGCTGGCTATGGCCTGAATTTTATTCAACGACTGTTTAATCATCGTATAGTCGCCACATTAACCCCGCCCCGGAACGTCTCGGCATAGGCGAAAAAGTGCGACTGCAGCTGGCCCTGGTAATTAAATACCCTGACATGCGGACCGCCGGTAAATCCGGCACCCGCGATAATCTCCGCGGTCCCGTCTCCGTCTAAGTCTCCTGCTGCTACGTTCACCCCGCCCCGGAACGTCTCGGCATAGGCGAAAAAGTGCGACTGCAGCTGGCCCTGGTAATTAAATACCCTGACATGCGGACCGCCGGTAAATCCGGCACCCGCGATAATCTCCGCGGTCCCGTCTCCGTCTAAGTCTCCTGCTGCTACGTTCACCCCGCCCCGGAACGTCTCGGCATAGGCGAATAATTCTGTTTGTTCATTGCCATATATATCAAACACTCTAATATGCGGACCACCGCCATTGCCGGCTCCGGTGATTATTTCATCAATACCGTCGCCGTCGACATCGCCGGCCGCCACGTGGACTCCGCCGCGGAATGTCTCGGCATAGGCAAAGAACTGACTAATGACGCTGCCGTCCTGTTTAAATACTCTGACCTGCGGACCACCGCCATTGCCGGCTCCGGTGATTATTTCATCAATACCATCGCCGTCGACATCGCCGGCCGCCACGTGGACTCCGCCGCGGAATGATTCTCCATAAGCAAAAAATTGGCTGATCACCTCTCCGTTTGTCCTGAATAACCGAACCTGCGGCCCGCCAGTATCACCTGCGCCGGTGATAATCTCGTGAAAGCCATTCCCGTCAGTATCACCAGAGGCAACATATACCCCTCCCCGGAATTGTTCGCCATAAGCGAAAAAGTGCGACTGGAGTTCACCGTACAGATCAAACTGCCTGACATGAGGCCCGCCGGTATATCCCGCACCGACGACAATATTTTCTGACGCTGGAATTAAATTGCCAAATACAGCGCCGATATTGATCCGTCCTGCTCCCAGTCCAGCTTCTGAAACAGCAGCAGCGTGGGATTTTAGCATTTGTTCGATTTGCGCATTAGTAAGGAGCGGGTTATGCGCTTTTATCAGTGCGGCAGAACCGGCTACCACCGGTGTCGCCAGCGACGTTCCTGACCAGCCACTGGCATAATACGATTCGAGGCTTTGGTCCGGCGCATAGACTATAGTTGACAGGTAGCTTGTCGCTGGTGCGGCAATATCTACGCATGTATCGCCGTAATTTGAGGCATTGCTTATTTGGCTGTTAGCGTATGTTTTGAAACGGGCGTCATTCTGATCAGTTCCGCCAACACCAATCACATTGTCGTTGCACACCGGGTAGCGGGGCTGTTGGTCTAGATTTATATTGTTATTCCCGGCGGCGGCAAAAATCATGACACCGGCCGCGGTAGCTTCATTAATAATTTGCGCTAATACGGTGTCAGTCTCATTGCCGACAAAACTTAGATTAATAATATCCGCTCCATTGCGCATGGCATACCGTACCCCGGCAGCAATATCACCAGTATCTCCCATGCCCGCGTCATTCAGCACCCGAACGCTCATCATGCGTACGGTCCAATTCATGCCAGTTATGCCTTTGTTATTATTGCCCTTGGCCCCGGCAATACCGGCCACGACGCTCCCGTGATGCACTGCTGCGGCAGTCCATGATCCGCTGAACTGCGGCTGGGGGTCGTTTTGGTCACCGACAAAATCCCAGCCATAATAATCGTCTACATACCCATTTGCGTCATCGTCTATGCTATTGTTCGGTATTTCATCAGTATTATGCCAAATATTTTGCTGGAGGTCCGGATGGTCTAGATCAATACCAGTATCCAGCACCGCTATGACAATACCGTCATCACCAGTGGTGGTATCCCATGCTTGCGGGGCATTAACTTTTTCTAAATACCACTGGTTTTGGTAATAGGTATCACCTGGCACAACTGCTAACTCGTAAGTGCGGTTTTCCCCTGCGTAGTCTACAACAGGATCAGCATTTAGACGCTGGAGCAATGCGCCAGTGTCTTCGTGTGAACCGAGCCGTACCGTATGAAATGTTTCCTGATGCTTTAGTTTGACGACAATGCTGTTTCCTTTTGGCGGGCTAGCCACCGCTGGCTGTCCCAGCAGCAGTCCGCACGCGATTACTGGTAGTAGTACAGTGGCTAATACTTTCATATAGGTGTTCCTTATTGGCTGGTCAGCGTGAGCAATGTTTGCTCTGTAGCGCCATCACGCACATAGGTAACAGTCACCTGACTGCCCGGTGTGTATTGTTTAAGTATGATGTCCAGCGATACGTCATTAGTAATGGCAGTATCGTCAATCGCTGTAATTATGTCACCGGCCTGTAAATCAGATCCAGCCGCCGGACTGCCGGGGATAATCGCCTCCTGATCAGCCGTAACCGCACTGATTAATGCGCCATTTAATATACCGTACGTCTGTTCGCCCAGGCCGATTACGTCATCGAGTAAAACATAACGAACACCAAACTGCGGTCGCAGCAGGTCACTGTCTGTTAATATGTTCTGTAATATCGGGCGGATATGGTACAGCGGCAATACCGTACTGTTCATCTCACCGGCGCTTATCCCGATGATCTCTCCTTCAGCGGTCACTACCAGTGATCCGGGCATTATCAAATTTGCACTGTCTAATAACAGCCGTTCGCTGAACTGCTCGCTCGATCGCTGCAATGATGCAGTGTCAGTAACAGGATGATAATCAGTGTCTACGGCTGTTGCTGGAGTAACTATTACCTGCTGCTGTTGGCCGCTTTTATTGACTGCGTAGACAGCCGCCGGCGCGCTCGTATCCTCTGCTGAAGCAATCTGAACGGTTGAGAGATTTGCGGCATCGATTTTCATAAAAATCATGCCGGTAGCCGGATCAGAACGCAGGGCGATAGTTTGGTACAGTCCTCCGTCATGCACCAACACATGGTACGTGCCGGACGTGTCCAGTGCTGCGGATGTCACTAAATACCCGTCCTGTGTCAGCACAAAAGCAGTGCCAAGCGCTTCTGCGGCAATATGTGATTCTGCTGCTGTGGTAATGTTTCGTTCGCTAAATATGAGCGCCATGGACGGCGCGGTAGCTATAACTTGTCGGGGAATTTCCTGTGCCTCCTGCTGCTGACGTACTGGAGTGACGGTAATGCCGTTACCGTCGTGATTAAGCGTGATTATGCCCAGCTCGTTTAAAAAAGGAATGTCAGCACCATAGGCAAAGAGCAATAATAATCCTAAAATACCGCCAATCACTCCAAACAGGGCGGCAACTATGACAGTGACAATCCTGCCGCCAGCTAATTGCTGACGAGGTTTTTCAATCGTGGCTAATTCCTCTTTATAAAGAGAGTTAATCTCTTCATCTTTTTGATACTTTTGCTGGGCTTTTGGTGAAGTGGGGCTTGTTTTTGATTTCATAATACATATTTATTAATACCAACGCGCAGTAATAATCGCCATAATGATTAGCGCGGCACTTGTGAAAATATATCGTCGAGCATTTTTCTGATCAAATACATCACGCAAAACATCTTTGGCTATGTTAATAAGTACATAATACATTATTACCACAATAAATCCATTCAGGATAAAGCTGGTTGGTAACAGCCCGACGGCATAATACCCTTGCGCCGCCATAATGCTGATAATAATAATATAGAGACGGCTCTGGTGCCAGGATATTTTATATGACCAAAACGTCCTCGCGGCTAATATCATGGTCAGTAGCAATGCGGCTACGACGCCTATCCAATGCGGCCAGCTAAGGAATAAACGCATGCCATACAGCGCGGAATAAAATAAAAACAAACTGACCATGTTGACGTAGCTATATATGTTTTCTAAAGCGTACGGCTGGTATGATTCTGATTGGTAAAGAAATGAAAAGATATTGCGTAATATAAAATAGTAGAGCAGTACGATCCCGATGCTGTACAATTGCCGCAGGGTAGCGTCATTAATAATCAGAAAAAAGGCAAACGATCCAGCGACGAAAAGGAAAGGCGACGGTAGAAAACTGACGAACAGCCATATTGAGCGTCGTCCACTCGTCAGTGCCCAAATCGATCCTACCACTATCACCGCGAGTGATCCGGCGATGTAAAATGTTGCCGCGGGATACTTGTTCCATATTTGAAAAACAATAAATATTGCTATAGCGCTCAATAACGGGATTGCTCGGTATAATAATATCATTATTGGGTATTAGTTTGTATTGGTTTAGACTGGTTACTCACCCGCTGCTGGATTTCTATTATCGCCTGGTGGACGCGTTCCGGGTTTTTCACGCCGTACAGCTCGATATTTGCCTGTTCTCCGGCCGTCTGGACAACGACGCTGCCATAGTGCAGTACTGTTTGCCAAATCCCTTTTGTGCGAAAACTGACATCCTGGATTTTCTGGTAAGTAATTTCTGATACGCGCTGATCAAAAAAACCCCGCTGATCTATATCAATAATCCGTTCATCGGTGATAATAAATATATTAAGCGAATAAAGCACCCACACCCGTAGCTCGATGAGCACACCAATAGCTAACACTACGAAAAAAATGACAATCCCCCACGCCGACCAGTGCCAGAGTGGATATAAAAAGAAAAAAGGTGCTATAATGAATACAGTTCCAATCAGTATTGGCCAGATGAAGACTAGCGGATATTTTCGGACGATTTCTACAATACCCTCATCCGGCTTAATCATTTTTTGTAATTTACGCTCAAACATCGCTTATGCGGAGAAAAAAAGTTGTACGAATTATTTGGATCGTAATTGTCATTATCGGCGTTATCGGCATGATCTTCTTCACCGTAATGCCGGCCCTAACGCTTTAGCACTGCTAGAAACGCTTCCTGGGGGATATCTACCCGTCCGTGTGAACGCATGCGTTTTTTCCCCTTTTTCTGTTTTTCCAGGAGCTTGCGCTTTCGGGTGACATCGCCGCCATACAGATTTGCCGTGACATCTTTTCGGAGCGGCGGGATTCTGCCGGACGCTATTATTTTCGCGCCAATAGCTGCCTGGATTTTCAGCTCAAACTGCTGCCGTGGCAGCGCCTCTTTTAGCGTGTCGACGATTTTTCTGGCCACGACGTACGCTTCATCAGTATAAACGATGGTCGACAGCGCCTCAACTGTTTCTTCTGCAACCAATATGTCTAGCCGCGCTACGTTACATGTGCGGTACCCGATTACTTCATAATTCATAGAAGCAAATCCAGCACTCACACTCTTCAGTGTATCATAAAAATCAACGATAATGCTAGCTAACGGCATCTCGTAGTGCAGGACGACCTTGTGCTCGTCCAAATACTCGGTGGTTCGGTATTCGCCTCGCTTTTCCTGTACCAGCGTCATAGCTTCACCGATATAATCACTCGGCGTGATAATGTCAATCCGCGCCCATGGTTCTTCGATCGACTCAATATACGACGGTTTTGGCAGCTGGTGGGGGCTGGTGATATGCAGAGTGGCAGCCGCGCCGTGCTTTTTATCTTTGCGCTCTTGCGCCTTTTGGCCAGCTTCATTAAGCGTAACCTGATAGCCTACAGATGGCGCGGTGATAATCAGAGCCAAATCATATTCACGCTTCAGCCGTTCCTGGAAAATTTCCAAATGCAATACGCCGAGAAAACCGCACCGAAAACCAAAACCCAGCGCCTCTGACTGTTCTGGTTCATAGAAAAGGGAGGCGTCATTAAGCGAGATTTTTTCTATAGCGTCACGCAAGTCTGGATAATCATCTCCTTCTTTGCAGTACACGCCGGCAAATACCATGGGTTTGAGCGTTTTGTATCCGGACAATGGCTTCGCGGCTGTTTTTTTTGCGCTGGTTATCGTATCACCGACGCGGCAATAATTGACGTCTTTGAGACCGGTCACAACATACCCGATATCGCCAGCGCTTATCTCTTCGCTGGCAATAAGCTGTGGGTGAAAATTTCCGACCTCAAGCACATCTGTCTGCTTTTGTGTCGCCATGAATTCAATCCGCTCCTGACTCTGTAATGATCCGGACACGACACGTACATAGGCAATAACGCCGCGATATTCATCATATACTGAATCAAAAATAAGCATACGCAGCGGGTCCTGCTCCTGACCAGCTGGCGGTTGGACTTGTTTAATAACTGCGTCCAGGACCTCTGTGACGTGCTCTCCTGTTTTTGCCGATACGGCAATAATATCCTCACGGGCACAGCCAATAAGCGACATTATGTCCTGTGCTGTTTTATCGACGTTTGCGTTTGGTAGGTCAATTTTATTGATAACAGGAATAATGGCGAGGTCTTGGTCAAGGGCTAAGTATAAATTTGCTAATGTCTGCGCCTCAATTCCTTGCGTTGCGTCTATGAGCAATACCGCCCCCTCAACTGCGGCGAGCGAACGAGACACTTCGTATGAAAAATCCACGTGGCCCGGCGTGTCAATAAGGTTGAGCTCATAATCCCTGTACCTCATCTTAACCGGCTGAAGCTTGATAGTTATGCCTCGTTCGCGCTCGAGCTCCATCTGATCGAGTACCTGCTCCTTCATCGAGCGTTTAGCTACTGTTTTCGTTACTTCAATAAACCGGTCGGCCAATGTCGACTTTCCGTGGTCAATATGCGCAATAATACAAAAATTTCTAATATGATTATCCATAGGTAAAAATATTGATCAGTCTGGGTCTTGCCCCGTAAATAGCGAGCAAAGCGAGCTGTTGTACGGGGTGGTCAATATGCGCAATAACTTGTCCCGTACAAGCGAACTCGGAGCGCTTGTATACGGGATACAAAAATTTCTAATATGATTATCCATGGTAGCGGTGTTAATTAAAATGGTTATGATGTGTGAACAATAGCCGTCGAGCCTTTAGTACCCATTTATAGATTATAGAAACTTCATCGCAACGGAATATCAAAGCCAGTATAAGGTAACAAATAATACCTACTGCCCCGGCGACCGTCCCCTGGATGAGGATACCGACAAAGCTTTGCATGTTCACGCCAAGCGCTAAAAAGTATTTTGCCGCTATGACAACAGCTCCCATGATACCAGATACGAGGACTATCTTAGCGGTTGATATGACAATCTTCCGGTCATCCAGGTATCCTATTTTTTTGCGTAAGAATACCAGCAGCAAACTCATGTTAAACAAACTAGAAATGGAAAATGCCAAGGCCAGGCCAGTCACGCCGATCAATCGCGAAAAAATAACAGCACCGGCTACATTAATAAGCACGCTGCCGATAGCGATTTTTACCGGCGTCTTAGTATCGTGCCACGCATAAAACGAGCGCGCGAGCAACGGTATGACGCTTTGGGCAAACAGCGATATAGAAAACATACCGAGTGTTTGTGCGGTTAAAAATGTATCCTCCCAGTCAAATGCGCCGGTACCCAGGATTACACGCACGATTTGCGCACGTAACAGCAGGATAAGGACAGAAACAGGTATGATAATAAATAATATTCGGCGGAAGCTTTTCGAAAAATGCGCAATAAACGCCTCGGTGCGTTTAGACGCATATGCCTCGCTTAAAAAAGGAAATGACGCTACTGCCACTGACACACCAAACACACTGATAGGAAAACTCTGCAAATTATTTGCTAGTGTAAAAACAGCGACCGACCCGGCAGCCAGCGTCGAACCGATGATGACGCTGATTAGCTGGTCAATCTGGTTTACCGCCAAACCAAATGTCCGTGGCAACATCAATCTGCCAATAGTTCGAACCCCCTCGTGCTTATAATCGCGCACCGGGCGGTAACAATACCCTAAACGTATGACACCTGGCAGCTGTATGACTAAGTGAAACAATGAACCCAACACTACGCCATAGGCCAATCCATAAAGACCAAAAAATGGCACCAACAGTACAATTCCGATAATAATGCCGACATTATACACTACTGGCGCGAAAGCGAAGTTAATATACCGCTTAAACGAATTCAGGATGCTGGTCATGATATTACTAATACCGAAGAACAAGATACTGATCATCATAATTCTAGTCATGGTTATGGTCACTGCTTGTTTTTCCGCGGAAAAACCAGGCGCGATAAGCGGTACAATTACCGGAGCAAAAATAAAAAACACAATACCAAATAAAACCAGTCCAATCATCAGCAGATTGAGCATACTGTTGGCCAAATACCACACGTCATTCTTTTTCGATGGATCTTGCTTTGCTTTTTGTATGTATTCTATAAATACCGGAATAAATGCGGCTGATAAGGCGCCCAAAACCAACACGTTAAATACCAAATCCGGTATACGAAAGGCTGCGTAATATATATCCAGCTCATCACCCGCGCCAAATCGGTATGCCAGCAAGCGATCACGCATTAATCCAAGCAAACGGCTCGTCACAGAAGCCGCGGCTATAATAATTGCACCACCGGTTAAGGTGGTGGTGAGTTTTGACCATACTTTTCGCCACATAATGCGCATAGTATAACAACTTATGCTACTTTTAGCAACCCTTTATAAATAATAATGTGCGTCGTAAAACGGCACACATAGTGTGCCACTCTGTTGCATGGCGAAGAGTCCCGAAAAAAACCGCGAGACCTCCTCCTCACAAAACCTCCCCTCCTGTTTCTGCTGCAACCTCCCCTCCGGAATACCCGTGCTCTATATAACCCATAAACGCTCTTCCCCTCCTCATACGAGGATGGACCACGAGAGGCAGCGCTTTAGTAATCCCCGCAGAGTGGGTAGGTGAGAAACAGGAGGAGAGGTGGTATCAAATAATGCCGATCCTTGACTTAATATAAGGCAAGGCATACCTCTATTTTGCGTAAAGCTTCGCCTTCGGCCGTGAGCTCGAGCCGGACGGAAAACTGCTATTCATAAAAAAGGGGGTTTCCGAAGTACTAAAAAAGCTGCCGGCTAGAGACGAAGGGTTATACAAGCTAGTTAAGTAAACGACGTTCTCTGGCGAGAACGCGAGGAGAGAGATTTGTCTACTCCCCTAGCTTGATCTCCGCCACTGTCTTAGCCAGCAGCTTTTTTATGCCCATAGCTGATGAGCACAGCGTATTGTAAATAATATTTTATTATTTGTCAATACATGACACCATTAGAAAAATGTGAGGAGGTTGACGGTTTATGAACCAAGCAACTTTCTTGCTATTTACTGCACAATGGTGACATAATTTGGGCATATGTACAGCATACCGCCCGATTCAGGAATACTTAATTGCGTACTAACAGCGACCAACAACAGCACGGCTGCAATTGACATACATCCATAGAAAAAATGAAAATGCGGTATAATTTATAATGTACTGTCTCTCTCTTTTTCAAACACGAATAGTCTTCTTGTCTGGAAAAGAGAGGCGAGCTGTGGATCGAACACAGTCTCGCCTATGACAATCAAATATTAATCCTATTTCCAATGGCCAAACTGCTTGCCGATATAGGTATAATACCTAATAACATTCGGCTCGACAGTCCATACGGCCTTGTGTAAATCAGCAGTCTTGCCGATTTCATTGAGCATCTGGCGTGGAAATTGGTAATAATAGTCCAATCTCACCCATGTATCCACCGGTACCATATCTCCGTCATAAATCGGCTCATATGATTCAGTAACCGGCAATAAATTGCCTGACTGGCGGGGTAAAATGATTACCCGTGCCCAACGGTTAATGCCAAAAAATGCATAACCGTATGTTGAATCTGATCCGGTATAAAATACCTGGAGCTTATCCCCACCAGCCATGCTTGTGTCTGCATATTCGAACCACTGAAGTGTCCGATATGTAGTTTCGGGTACATCCGTTTCGATAGTATCCGCATCGGTCAGTACCGGTACTACTGTTTCTGGTTGTGCGGGGGTAGCTTTTTCAACGACTTCATCGCCGCCGCACCCAGCAAATACTAGACAAACAATGAATAATACAACAAATAATCTCATGACGTACTCCTTTGTACATAGGATTTATTGATTGTAATGTGCTTCTTTTTTCAGAAAATAATACTGCTTATTTCCTGGAAAAAGAGGGGGAAGGTTATTTTAACAATATCATGTATGACATAATATTGTTAATCATATAACCTTCCCAGAGTAATAGTTGAATACCTACATAAACCATGGCGCGGCAAAGATTATAATACTCACAATCCAAGCCACACCGGCTATAGCGTAAACACCGATTGCCAGCGGCATACCGACGCGAAATCCGTAGCAAGCGAGCCACGATCCTCCCAGTGTGCATGCAATTGTCCCGGCGATTACAGTGAAGATAAACATTACAAAGCGGCGAGCGATTTCAATGCTTAGAAATGAGTCAGGGTTTAACGCCGAACTCATTCCTATCCATTCAGACGGAGGTGGTAAGAGAAAGTGAGCCATGAGAAAGAAAGAAGCGACTCCCATGGCTGCCTTCCAGTCCTCATCCCAGTCCTCCCAGCTGGATTTCCACCAGTTGCTGGTGTATAGCAAGGTAAAAAATCCTACTCCGATCGGCGCATAAAAAACAAAAGAGTTTTCTATCATTGCGCCTATGGTGCTGACACCGATCGTGGTCAGCACAACAATAAGTCTGGCTATCTTTGACATTTTGTCTCCTTTATCTTGTAAAGATCATTATTTGCCTATCACCGGTATGAAGGCGAGATAACCTGCCTTAGTCCTATGCTACATAGCACGGCAGATTCAGCAGTGCTACCGCATCATGCGCAGTATATACCGCGCATGTGCCGCATATCACGGCCGCTCCTCTCTCCCCCATGTCCAGTGACAGCTAACTCCTTACGCAGCAGTTGACCGGATAACCAGTCCACCGCTGTGGAAGGGGGCAAAAAGAATGATTCTTTTTGCCTGGAGGATGATTGGTGTGTAAAGTGCGGATAACGGGTAAAATTTGGTGAGAGGCGAAAGGAGTTGAACCTTCCGCGGCCTTATTATTTCAGCCGGCGCACTCCCTCGCAGCACAGCCACTCGCGAAAGCACATCCCTGCCCTCTCAATATTTCCAATGACCAGGAGGTTAGTGGCCGGCCTTTGCTGCATAGCAGCGGCCGTGCCAGACGTCTGAACCGATATGTTCTAGTTCGCACCAGAACATAACAAGTTCATAATGACATCTGTTACTAATCCCCCCTTATCACTGGAAATATTGTATCCTGCATACAAAAAACGAGCACTCTATGGGGAGACTCGTTTTTTGCTTGAATTATTGGTTGTTCGGTACCATACTATACCGCGCATACGCACAATGCACTATTGTATTCACGCGCTTTACAATTTGGGTCTCTCTCCCCATTTGTTCCCCGGCGCATCGGAGAACTATATATTTGATTGTAAAAAACAGTGTAACAGATAAGCATATACCCAAACCAAAAAACTGTCAAGGCCAGCTATCCACAGCCTGACTTTATTTACCTAATATTAGCTATTTCTGGAGCAATATTTTATAATTAACATCCTGTACAATATCCCTTACCAGCTCCACAACATGTCCTCGTGAGTGCATGCCTGGCTGCATCCACACCAGCTCATGCTCATCATCATATGCCACCGTACTGGCTAAACTATTATTAACCATGCCTGGCTGCTGCTGAACATAGAGTGAATACACATCAGTAGGATTAAGCCAGCCGCCTAGGTCCAGGGCAAACGGCAAACGATAGGTAAATGTCATCTCACCGACCTCGCCGGGATCAATCGACAGCCAGTTGCCGAATACTGTTTTATTAAACTCGGTGGTAATCCGTGTGTGCGAACGCTCGTCTACGATAGGTTCTGATACGATCTGTTCTAAACCAGGGTCTGGCCTGGCGTCGTCATCAGGCAGTCTATATCGGAATGAAGGAATATCTGTCTGCCCTGAAACCGACACCAGTTCACTGCCGGCTGGCACATAGAGCCTGATATAGGCGACGTTTGCCTGTCCTTCCCATGTGTCGAGCGCATTGCCGGTATGACGTCTGATAATCGAAACTGTATTTATGATTGAGCCGTCAGCCTGTATGTCAGCGCGGTGCTTTACCAGCTGTTCAATAGCCGTGTCAGTCTTGCCGCCGGCAATATTCGTGACAACTGGCATGAGATAGTCGCCGTCAGTATGAACTAATGAACCGTCTCCGACCAGCTGCCGCATAGCTTCCTGTGCCTGTTCGTCAGTAAAATACATCATAATATCACGCCGCTGCATACTGGCATACAGCGCGTCGATCATGCCGATAATGTGCTGCGGATCAGCGCTAAATATGTTTTGCATGAGCAGCGGCATAAGGTCTGAGATAAACTGTTTTGGTTTGTTTTCTTCACGGTCATAGCCTATTTCAGCCCAGTACTGCGCCTGGTAGACGAAGTTTTCTTCAGTAACCGTAACATCGTAATCAGGCATGGATATGGGTCCGACTATTTCTAATAAATGCTCTACCACCGTCGGCGTCATAGACACCACCCCATCGACTGTGGTGCGTCCGGCCCGTTCATAAAACCACATTAATTTCTGTGCGCTGGTCGGAAAATCGGGAAACCAATTGCTATCCTGGATATTCCAGTGCGGATTAACCAGCCAAAGCGGTTTCGGAGCGATAATCTTATCATTCAGCTGGCCGGCAATGTCGTACACGCCACCGCCGGGTACCTCGATATTTTTTATGATACCCTCATCAATATCGAGTAAGGCGATGGATCCGATAAATCCGCCTGTCGGACGCAGTTCCCGATTGTTTTGAAAAATAAACAAATAACGCTGCGGCGATTCATGCCCGAGCACGGTTAGTAATACGTCACTAAATGATATAAACGACCCAAAGCCCTGCTCAAGCACGGGTAAGAGCTCCTGAATACCAGCGATTTGATCACGATGTGACGCTGGTATATCTTCTATACGGACAGAGGCTAACTTATCAGCTGCCTGCTGTATATGCTGATGCGCTGGCTGTAAATCATCGCGCATCACTATCAAATACTGTGTCAGAGATGAGGCGCTAGGACTATTAACCACTTGATTGCTGCTTATTTCCTTACTCTGCTCAATCCCCCTAGCAATAAGCGATCCGGCCTGGGCAATATGCCGCCCTGCTTCGAGTAACTGATCCGCTGATCGAACCTGTCCAGGTATAAGCGCGGTCACATCGGTAATTATCCCGCCGGCGGTATCGAGCTCAAGCTGTGCCTGGATAAAATTATCAGAGGCTCGATCAAACGACGCGCCGGCCTGGCCAAAATCAGCGCCAATAATATAATCGCCCGCCTGCTGTAAATTTTCATAAGCTTGCGACGACACCCCCAGCACTTCCCCTTTGGCCGATTGGGCGCGGTAGTAAAAAGCCAGCGCATAAAACGGCATGATGAGCAGAAGACACGAGGTCACAAAAACAACCATCTTTTTTTGCCATCCTTTTGTCAGCGTAAAAATGCTCCAGTTAATTTTTTCCCGTGGCGGCGTCTCAATAAGCCCGGCAGGCCTGTGTTTAATTTTTTTTGTTTTTGGCTGCTTGGTACGAATCGGCTGGTAGCTTTTGTTTTCTGATACCAGCACGGTCTCGCGTGATTCCCGTGAATAAAACTTTGATTTTTGTCGCTGTTTGCGCCAATTTTGCCAGGTGCTTGCAATACGCTGCCAAAACGATACCCGCTGGGTAATGCTTTGCTTTTCAGGTACTATAGCCGCCTTTTTTTTCCGCAAATCAATAACATTTTCCTGCGGTATTCGGCTGGAATCATGGTGCTGCCTGTTAGAGCGTGGATTATATATCATAGTGTTATAATACTATAGTATACCAATCAGCAGGCATTATACAAGTCGCGCGTACGTTCAGCCATGATGCGCCAGCTAAACCGCTTTAACTGTTCTGAACCTGACGCACGGAGCTCATCCGCACGTTTTGGATCATCCAGTATGCTGCTAATAGTTTTTGCTATCTCCTCTGGATTATGCGGGTCAAAAAATACCGCCGCCTGGCCAAGTATCTCTGGTAATGACGAGTTATTACTGGCCGCTACCGGCACATGATACAGGCATGCTTCGAGAGCTGGCAGGCCAAAACCTTCACAAAAGGATGGAAACACATACACTGACGCGCCGCGGTATATAGCAGCTAATTCTTCATCTGGAACAAATCCGGTAAAAACCACCTCTTGGGTAATGCCCCGCGTCGCCGCATAATCCTGGATACGTCGGAAAAAATAGTCCCGCTTGCCGACCAGTACGAGCTGATAGGCGGGGTAATGCTGAACAACTTTTGTATAGGCCCGCAGTAATCCCTCAATATTTTTATGGGGGTAGGCGTTCCCCACGTAGAGAATGTATGGCGGGGAAATGGCGTACCGCTGCATAATTGTCCGGAAATCCTGATGCGGCTCTGGTAATGGATCAACTGACTCATATGTCACGCTAATCTTTTCTGCTCGAATAGTAAAATGTTTTATAATATCCTGTTTAGTGAATTTTGAAACGGCTATTACGCGTCTTGCCCGGCGTACTGCGCTGCGAATTATAATCCGGTAGCTAATATGTTTGAGCCAGTACAGTAGCGGGCCGAGCGTGCTAGACCGCTGGGTTGGATAACGAGCCAGGATTAAATCATGGATAGTGACGATAAACGGGCGGCGGTAGAGTAGCGGTACATTAAAATGCGTGAAGTGCACCAGATTGAGCTTGTACCGGAGCAATACTATCGGCAACATAATCTGCTCCTTGGCCGTGTACCAGCGGTAATCAGCCAGCACCTTATGAAAGCGTTCAGACGATGGCTGATACTCATGCCAATTATCCCGGCGTAGAAAAATATAATACTCATTATCCGTATCGATTTGCTCAAGATATGAGATAAGCTTCTGGGTATAGCGCCCCAATCCTTTGCTTTGGGAGCCGTAAAATCTGGCGTCAATGCCAATACGTTTCATATGTTTGCTGCATTATTAATAATTGCCGCGGTTTTTCGTGCAGTTATGTCCCACGAATAGCGACAGCTCTGCTGCTGGCCGCTACAAATCAGCTGGCTGCGGAGATTTCGATCTGTCACGATATTGACCATGGCTTTGGCGATTTCTTGCGCATTATACGGATCTATCAGCAGCGCGGCATTACCGGCAACCTCGGGCAGGCTGGTACTAAAACTGGTTATCACCGGGACGCCTGCAGCCATAGCCTCGAGCACGGGTAAGCCAAATCCTTCATAGTACGACGGGTAGACAAACGCATCCGCCTGCTGCAATAGCGCTGCCTTTTCCTGTTCAGTAACATAGCCCAGCTGGTATATATGTTGCCTGGGTATTGATTTACGCATAAGCGCGTTTTTACCGGCCAGTACCAGCACATGGTCAGATAAATGTTTGCGGGCTATGCGCCACGCCTGGATAAAACCCCGGATATTTTTACGCGCCTCGAGTGTACCGACAAACAATATGTACGGCTTGGTCAGGCCGTAACGCGACCGGATAAAATCCCGATCATATCCACCAAAGCGAGCCGCCGTCTGCCCCAGTGGCGTTACATGGATTGTGGCAGGATCCAGGTCATATGCCATGCATACATCCTGTTTGGTGCTTTGCGAAACGCTGATGATTGCCGTCGCTTGATTGATTAGTCGTTCTGGCCTGACAAAGCGATGCCACCAGTATTGTTTGGCCCGATAAAATCCCCGGTAACGGAACGATAGGTCATGGACAGTGAGTACCAGCTTGCATTGGGGCGAAACCGTACCGAAATGAATATTCGGCATGAAAAAAACATCAGCTCCGCCAACCATAGTATCTAAGTACGGTCTGCCCGCAGCAAACAGAGCGGTATTAAAAATTTTATTCGGCATACTGGAGGTGTGGACAGTAGCCGGTAAACTCCGCAGAAATGCACTGATGTGCTGTGGCAGACCGCGACAGGAATTATAAAAAAAGTGATAGTCATGACTATCCTCAAATGTCACTAAACGGCTGATGACTTGTTTTGTATATACCGGCACACCAGACGGGTACCGCTCTACCAATGATCGAATATCAATGCCAATGCGCATACGCGCCCTTTAGCCTAAATCACGTTCCGGACGTTTCCAATACTCGATGAAATAAACAGCCACGGTAGCTATGATAAATCCAGCCACAAGTCCGATAGCTGTATTTATAATCGGATCAGGTTTGTTCTCTACGATAACCGGCGTTGCCCCGACCACCTCGAAAAAGGCCTGTTGGTCACTGGTTTGATTAGCGGCCGTGGATTTTTCCTCTACCGTGCTGATAATAGCCTGGGCGATTTTATCAGCCGTGGCGTGATCACGCTCCTGATACTGGACAACAATGTTTTGGGGTGAATATTTTCTGGTTCGGAATCGAGAACTGATTTCCTCAATCGATGAAATGTCAGGATCTATACCGGCTTGTCCATAGATCTCGAGCAATACTGATGGTGTCATAAACCAGCTCATCACGGTCTGGGAAAACAGATCAGATGCCTGAATAGCATAATAACCGTCAAACTGGTAGTCCTGTGTTGTTTGCTGGTTGATACGGTTTATAGAAAACGAAATCGAAGTATCAAAATAAACCGGCCGTACAAAAGAAAAAATTAGTGCTGCGGCACCGGCTACAACGGTTATGCTCATGATGGCAACCTTATATTTCCTCATACTGTTCATATAATATCCTTAAATGTATTATGCCGTAAAATTGAAGTTTTGCCAAGCGTTTTCTATATATGACTTTATTCTATTTTTAAAAACGCTGGTATCAAACTCTTCGGCATGGGCCCGTACTGCCGCTGGATCAAATTGCTCTGGTTTGAAATGAATCACCGTATCAGCCAGCGCCTCCCATGATTGCTCATCAAACAGCATACCGGTTTTGCCTGGCACTACAGTTTCCAGTGCGCCGCCCGCTTCATAGGCAATCACCGGCCGACCGCAAGCCATAGCCTCGAGCGGAGTTATGCCAAAATCCTCTTCCTGGGGATGGATGAGCGCTTTACATCCGGAAATATAGTGATTTATCTTTTTATCAGGCACAAATCCGAGGAATTTAATATGTGGCCCGGCCATGGCTTCCAGCCGTTCTCGCTCTTCCCCCTCGCCGATTACATATAGCGGCAGTCCTAATTTATTAAATGCCTGCACCGCTAAATCAACGCGTTTGTATGGGCGCAGCCGTGATACTATCAAAAAGTAATCCTCAATACGGGAACTAACGGAAAACCTGTCCACCTCTATCGGGGGATTGATAACAGTACTGTCATGCTGATAATATTTTTTTATACGGTGCGCGACAAACCTCGAATTGGCTATAAACGTATCAACCCGGTCAGCCGCCAGCCGATCCCATATCCGCAAATAACTGCGGTATAGCTGTGAAGCGCGGCCGATGAAACGCCGCCGCTCGAGCTTATCGATAACTTGATTATGGTCGCTCCATAAATACCGTGTCGGGGTATGACAGTAACACACGTGCATGGTACGCGGCGGCGTGATAATCCCTTTGGCCAGACCGGAGCTGTCAGACAATACCACGTCAAAACCTGACAAATCATAGCTCTCGGTAGCCGGTACCATCATCGGCAAATACCAGCGGAATTTTTTCCGGGCGAGCGGAAATCTGCTAATAAATGACTGCCTGATAGCACACCCATCAAACACGTGCTGCGTTTTGTCAGCATCATAAATTAACGTGTAAATCGGTGCGTCGGGATATAATTCGCTGAACGCCTTGAGCACGCGCTCTGCCCCTCCGAGCTGATTTAGGTGGTCATGGACCAGGGCGATTTTCATAGGCTAGGCAGCTGTCTTTGCGCTCAAAACAACCCACGGTGTCTTGAGCAGTATTTGGAAATCAAGTTTAGGTGACCAATTCTCTATGTAGTATATGTCAAGTTTGGCCTCATCTTCGAAGTGTAAATCGGAACGGCCGGACACCTGTGCCAACCCCGTCATGCCAGGCTTAATAGTTAAGAGTGTCTGATGCCAGCGCTCATACTTAGATACTTCCTCTGGCTCATGCGGTCGGGGGCCAACTAAACTCATCTCGCCCTTGAGCACATTGATGAGTTGGGGAAATTCATCGAGGCTTGTTTTCCGCAGTATTCTCCCGACCCGAGTGATGCGTGGGTCGTCCTTTATCTTGAATAAGGGGCCGTCAGATCGTTCATTATAACGTAATAAATCTTTTTTTAATTGCTGTGCGTTTCTAACCATTGATCTGAACTTGTACAGCGTAAACCGTTGTCCCCGTTCACCGACACGCTCCAGCCGGGCAAACACGCCACCTTGCGAATCGACTACAATGCACACCGCGACAATCATAAATACTGGTGACAGCATGATGAGCAGTAACAACGACAAGGTAAAGTCAAGTCCGCGTTTAAATATCCTGCCCCACCCGTCTAGCTTCGTACGCTGGACCTCGATAATCGGGATGCCCGCTATCATATTAATTCTAATATGGGTCGGCTGAACCTCAAATAAATCAGTCGCGTATTTGAAGGTAATGTGGTAATCAGCGCAGGCGTTGCGTATGGCGATGACCTGCTCTTTTGGCAGGTGGGCATCGGTCTGAATTATTTCGTCAATTGTTTCTGTATTAATTTTTTTTATGAACTCATGCTGCGCAGTTTCGTCAAACTGATCATAGTGATCAATAATTTTATATCCCTGTGAGGGATATTTATGGATGTGCTTAATGATATCTTCAGTGGTCTTGTTGCTGCCAATGATAACTACATTATGCAATCCTGTGCCCTTTTTCAGCAAAGCTCGCTGAATGCCGCGTACGATTAAACGGCCAATGCTGACCATGAATATAGAAAATATCCAGCCAAAAATGACGATAAACCTGGATGAAAACAATTCACGCTGAAAAAATATTATAATAATGACCAAAGCAATCGCCGCGGTACAAGCGACAAATACCGTGGTAATCTCATCGATCAGCCGTCGCGTGCTTTTTATGGCATAGAGGCCGGACAAGGCAAATATTATTATAAATACAAACGGAATAATAAATAGTACCTGCATATAGTCACGCAAGACTATCTCCGTAACAATCGGCTTAATGTCCGTAAAAAAGGGCACAAAGCGCAATTGGTAAGCAAAAATACCCGCACAAATAACCATGAAGTAATCAACGGGTATTAATATCGCACTGAAAATTAATTCAGACTTCTTCATATAATAGAGGTGGTAAGCTCCAGCAGGATCATAAGCCGAATTCTGTCCCGCCCGCACCGTCAGACGGTGAAGGGGTAATGGTTATCTATCTTGTCCTGATATTGCTATCAGGATCATGCAACCAACCCACCCCCACGCCTTTTATGTACGCCTTTATTACAGTTTTTTCTGTGAATGATGATGGCATCAAGCAAAACAGCAGTTTATATGCTCTATAATAGTACACAAAAGGTGTGGGGGTCTACTTGGTCTTGCACCGGATAGGGTTTTTCACGCCAGCATGTCACCATACTGACCTGTGAGCTCTTACCTCACCGCTTTTCACCTTTACCCCCACACTGATACTTTTATTACTAGTATAATCGATTACTTGAACAAGAGTATCAGTGTGGGGGCAGTATCGTCTCTGTGACACTTTCCCTAGAATTCTGCTTTTTAAAAGGCTATAGCGCTCTTAAAAAATACGTTACTTCTGGTCGCATTTCGCGACTATCCTTGGCATCTTTGTCATAAAACAAAGAAGGGTGTTCGGACTTTCCTCTCCCCACACCAATACTTTCATTTATCGCTACTATCGGGCGTTGAAACGATAATATTGGTGTGGGGAGCAACCATCTCACCTCCTGGAGCTTACTAACGATAATAGCGAAATTGTCCATATTTGTCAACTCCTATGGCTGTGCTATGCTAATTGTAAACAATCTCCTATAGTAATTCTATATGCTTGTTATTGCCCACCGTGGCGTCAGTAGTGAGCAGCACGAAAACACCCTATCGGCATTTGCAAAAGCACTCGACTATAAATGTACCATGGTTGAATGTGACGTGCATTGCTGTGCTTCAGGAGAACCAGTTGTACATCATGATGAGAATATCAATCACCCGCCTTTCCCCGGTAAACCAATTTCGCGTCTGACTTTGTCACAGTTAAAAACCGTCTCATTGCCCCAGGGCCAATCCATCCCGACCTTCAATGAACTGCTTACTCTTTTACGCGGCCAGACAAATATAAATATTGAGCTGAAAGGCAGGGCTACAGCAGCGCCAATCAGCCGACTTATTCAAATCCAGCTTTGGCGCGGCGCATGGCGCCCGGAACAGTTTCTCATCTCTTCATTTGCACCGCGTGAACTGTTACGGAGCAAGCAGCTATTGCCAGACATCCGGCACGCATTGATTAGCATCAATTGGCCGATCCTGATACGGTTGTACAAACGTGCCATGCCGCTATATTCGCTCCATATGGATGCCCATCATTTTCGACCACGACACATATCCCGTGCCCACCGACTCGGGCTGAAATTGTATTGCTATACGGTGAATGATCCTGATCATGCCGCCGGACTAAAAGGACATGGCGTTGACGGGATATTCAGTGATATGCCGCATATGATACGGCATACGACACTCGAGTAGTTAGGATGTCCCTGCAATCAAGTAGTTTTTGAAAAACTGGATTACATTTTTTTCGTAATTTGCTTCGTTAATAGTGTACGTATTCTCATGATCTGCATCACGGACCAGCCAAAACTCCTTCAGCCACGGTGCTGAACGGTGAAATTCCACTGCATCAGCCAGCGGGATTCGTTTATCATGTGCGCCGTGAATTATCATCAGCGGCCGGGCCTGTAGACGATCAATATAGGTAACCGGATTAATCCGGGGGTAGTATATCCCGGTACGTAGTTTTATTACCCAAAGCACGAAATAACCCATGGGGAAAAATGGCAGACCCTTGAAATAGCGCTGAAAATTATTCCAGATAACTGTTTTGAACCGGGCATAGGTGGAGTTGATGACGATTGCTTTTATTTCCGGGAGATCCCCAGATTTCATCAGCGCCACCGCGCCGCCCATGGAAAAGCCGAGCACGCCGATGCGTTCAGCATCAATATCTTTCCTGTTTTTGAGATACTGGACCGCCCCTTCTAGATCCGCTTGTTCTTTGCTGCCGAATGTAATAAATGATCCTTCGCTCTGCCCTGATGCACGAAAATCAAATATTAAAATATTATATCCCGCGCGATTCAAAAACAGGGCATGCGGAATCATCTGTTCTTTTGATCGGCCATAGCCGTGCAGTAAAATAATGGTATGGCTATTGGTACCATGCAAAAAAACGCCAGCAAGCTTAAGGCCGTCGCTGGAAAAGAATGAGATATGTTCATAATCAGCCCCCTGTTTGTCCCAATCGTAGGCAATCAATTCTCGGGGCTTTTTCATGATACGACTGGCAATAACCCAAGAAAATCCCACCATGAAAAAAAGCAACAACAGTACCAATAAAACAATGTTTATAATCATACGGTATTATAGTGCCTGATCTATGGCCTGATTAACAAGTTTGTCAGCCTCGGTATTTTTTTCCCGCGGGATATGATGAAAAGAAACGCGCTTAAACCGCACCGCCAGGTTCCAAATCTGTACAAAAATTAATCCCAGACTTTGATTTTTAATTCTGGCCTTCCGGCTCAATTGATTAACAACCAACTCGCTGTCTGTATACACCTCAATTTCCTGGACACCGAGCTGTTTGGCCTGTTGGAGAGCTGCTAAAACGGCTTTATACTCTGCCTGGTTGTTGGTCGCTCTACCGATGTACTCCTTACCTTCTCGGATAATTTTGTCACCAGATTTAATAACGTAGCCAATACCAGCTGGTCCTGGATTACCGCGAGCTCCTCCGTCAGTGTAAATAGTTAATCGTGTATATGGCATAACTATGATAAAACAAAATGTTCTGCGGTAAGTAATTCATCAACTGCATACCGGGAAAATCCGGTAAAAGCTTTTCCTCCCTCTAATTGCGAGGCGTGCTGGCGTAAAGCCGTTTTCTTAACCTCACCGTCAATTGGTATGGTTATGGTAGGTGTTTAGAACGCCAGGCGATCAATATAGTGCGGTGCCTGGCGGCGCCTGGTTAGCCATTCAGCCGCTGATTGCTGCAGCCGTAATGGCAATGTCGCTGCGGCAAATGGTAAGTGGCATTGAGCTGCTAATTGTTGCGCTCGTGCTTCCACCGCTATATGATCCACATGACCGGATATGCCATCGGGACCAAAACTAATGATTATCTCTGGCCGAAATGATCGTATTACCTCATCTCCTTTTGCACGCACCTCGTCGCTGTGCCGTGAAACGTGACGTACCGCTTGGACCGGGCGTGGCACACACGAGCGCATTACCCCCGCCCGCTTCAATATTTTTGTGCAAGGTTCCGGCAGCAACATAGCTCTCGTCTTCAGGATGAGCAGTAATCATGAAAATCTTCTTGCCTAGAAAAGTTTTCATTCTAACATTCTTAAGAATGTTCAATTAAATCTTACCGGTCTTCGCACGACTGCCCAGTATTTGCCGGCAAACACCAGACCCCCTGAATGAATCTGCCAGTGAATAATAATGGTATTTCCCTTTTCGTATCCGTTGCACCATACCTTCACGCTCAAGCCGATTAAGGTGGAATGAAGCAGTTTTATACGAAAATTTCAGTTCACAAGTAATTGACATTACTGAATGCGGTTTTTTTGCAATCGTTTTAATAATCATCATTCGTCGTTCATTGCTTAATGCTCTGAACGCCCGAGCAAGCTGCTTTATAGTATACGTCATATTATTCATTCTAACATTCTTAAGAATGTTCAAGTGAAATATATCATAAATGCATTTTTAGATCAACAAGCTTAAGCTGTAATTCCCGGTTACCATTCCATTCATTGACCGACAGTTCAAAAACAACATCGACGCAATCTCCCACTTGCAGCTCTTCTCCTAGACCGTTGCCAAAATTAAAAGCAATTATTTTACGTGAAGTAACTCCTTGCTGCAAAGCCATGCGGAGATGTTTACCGCCATTGCCCACCTTTTGCATATCAATCACCTCGGCGTTGCAAGCCATAAAATGGGGAACGGGATTACCGACTCCAAAAGGCTCAAAATCCTGCATTATGCTGACTAAATCCCAATTAGCGCGCTCTAAATCTATAGCCGTGTCAACTTGAACCATCTTAACCATGTCTGCTTTGGTAATATGCTGCTCGGCGAGTGCGGACATTTTCTGGATAAAGGCGTTAACATTTTCTTTTTTTACGGTAAAACCGCAGGCAGCCGCATGGCCACCGTAGCGTTCTAGCAAATCACGTGATTCAATAAGCGCATGAGTAATATCAAAGGCTGGTATAGACCTGCCAGAGCCGACTACGTCGTTAGCTTTCTCCCCCATGATAAGTACGGGTCGGCTGTACTCGTCTGATAATTTACCGGCTACCAATCCGACAATGCCGACCGTCCAATCAGCTCCGCTGGCAAACAGGATTCGCTGATCAGCGACCGTGCCGATTTGCTGTTTAGCAGCGGCTACAATCTGCTCAGTCGTCTTTTGGCGCGATAGATTGGTCTGCTCGAGATCAGCCGATGCAGCACGCGCTTCATCCTCATCAGCTGTCATCAGCAGCTGGTACGCTTTATTTGCATGGTCAACACGCCCGGCCGCATTGATGCGGGGAACAATCCCAAAAGCAACACTGTTTGTGTCGAGTGACTCTTTCTGATAATGCGTAGTTTCAATCAGTTTTTGTAAACCGACACGTCTCGTTTTCCGCAGCACAATCATGCCGTATTTGGCGAGCGTGCGGTTTTCTCCGAGCAACGGCACGCAGTCACCAATCGTGCCAATAGCCACTAAATCAAGGAGCCATTTTTCATAGCCCTGTTTGAGCTTCGCTCCCTTATCCTGCTGAACCAGCGCCTGCACCAGTTTAAAAGCTACGCCCGCGCCTGACAAATCAGCAAACGGATACTGCTCGCCAGGCACATGCGGATTAATAATTGCCAGCGCATCTGGTAATTCAGGCTGGGCCTCATGGTGATCCGTAACAATCACGTCTATCCCCTGCGCCTGGGCTGCGGCCACTTCCGCAATGCTAGAAATACCGCAATCCACAGTAATAATCAGGGAGGTGCCCCTTTTTTTGAGCTCTGCAATAGTGTCAGTATTCAGACCGTAACCCTCTGACATGCGATGAGGGATATAGACGTCCACGGTCGCGCCGAGATCCTGGAGCGTAGAAACGAGGATTACACTGGCACTGACCCCGTCAGCATCATAGTCACCGTGCACGGTAATTGCCTCACCGTCTTTGATTGCCTGAAAAATCCGCCGCACCGCTTGCTGCATATCACGGAATAAATATGGATCGTGGACATCCTGGCTATAATCAGGATTTAAAAACTCATCAACGTGCTCCTGTGTAGCGAGTCCTCGGTTATGCAGTAGCTGCACTACCACTGGATTAACTTCAGGGAAACGCTGGAGCTGTTCGTCAGAAACTGGTTTTGCTAATTGCCACTTTTTTTTCATATCTTTACCCTTATTATACCACACTCCTGGCGCTTTTTTAAAGCTGCTTTTTTTGTCAATAATTGCATTATTTATTATACTAAAGGCAGTGCTGGCCAATACGCTACCGGCTGGCGCGCTAGTATTCATCAATACTACAGAGCATTTTCCGGAAATAATTTTTATCAATACCATGCCATGGGTTTAACCATAATCCCGACAACATCTGCGTACCATATTGCCGCTCGTTTAGACCAACAAGCTGACTGCAGCATTCTGTATCCGGAAAAAAATAAAGATGGCAAACGCCACTTCCCTGATGGCGAAGTATATATGCGGTTGACTGCGGTTCACAAGCTAGAACAGCGTGTCCTCATATTACATAGCGGCCAGCCCCATCCAAATAGCGGGCTCATGGAGCTGGAATTACTGCTGCAGATATTAAAAGATCACACCTCCCACCAGGTAGAGGTGTTTTTTACCTATTTTCCTTATTCGATGCAGGATAATATTTTCCAGCCTGGCGAAACAAACGCCGCAGAATATCTAATCCGTAAACTGACAGCTTACTATAATGTCCAGCGTATCTACGCGATAGACCCTCACTTCGGCAATTCTCTGTGGGTAAACCAATATCCGATTGTTAGCGTTAGCGCGCTGGATCTGCTACGTCAAGCAGCTGAACAAGACTTCGCAGAGATCCTTTACAAATCACCAGACAGCGGTGGCACCAGACGTACTGGCATAAACGGTGTGAAAAAAAAGCGGCTACACTCGTTTGACAGCGAACTTACTCACGATGACGGATTTGCGTGTTCAGTAAGGGGGAAAACAGTCGCGGTCATTGACGACATTCTGGAAACAGGCGGCACGTTGGCGCGGTTCTATGAAACCTGTCGCCAATGCCAGGCTGCTACCGTCATCGCGCTGATAACCCACGGTGCGTTACCGAGCGGTGTTGAAAGGATTGCACGGCTGTATGACCGCCTGTACTTGACCAACACTGTGGCGTGCCCACGAGCTACGATCGATATCAGTCAATTAATACATAACACGATCCGATCCCATGGCTAAGAAAAAAATACCTTTTCACGTCACGTATTTATTCAGAGAAGCAAAAGAGCGTGGATACCAAACCAGTATTTCCAAAACGGTTTCAGCACAGCACAAAAACTGCTACCACATCACCAATCCGCGCACCAAGCGCACCATGACGATTATCGGCAGTAACTACTATCCTGACCTAAGTTATTATGGATACTTTATCACGGCGCATAAATTCACGACGTATAATATCCTACGGCAGGCACACCGCTACAATCCCCGTCAGCCAAAAACAGCCTCGTTTACCTCGGCAGCGCAAGCAGTACGGATTTGGCGGG
The DNA here is from genome assembly GCA_964415025.1 of uncultured Gammaproteobacteria bacterium. GTDB lineage: Bacteria > Patescibacteriota > Patescibacteriia > UBA10025 > JAHIVO01 > CAYPXF01. Next base: position 51,185 of record CAYPXF010000001.1, read on the forward strand.
ACATGTTTCATGAAAAATCGGTTGTCATCAAGCCAGAAAGCGGCCAGCTCGGCGGCGATGTATATATTAAGGAGTCGCGTAAAAGTAAGATTGAAAAACTAGCAGCCAGCATTCTCAAACGGCACCAAGGCGCCGGGCTTATCCAGGAACACAAACCAGGCAAAGACCTGCGGGTGCATGCTGTCGGCGGACGGTTGTTTGCTGCGGCGGTACGCGTACCGGCCAATGTCCGCGGCGATGGTAAGCACACGATTGCTGAATTGATTGATATTAAGAATAAGAATCGTAAAAAAGAACACTCATACTTCGGCACGATCGCGGTGACGGCCGCGACTAAACGGTTATTAGCAGAACAGCGAGCTTCGCTTACTACCGTATTACCCCGGGGTGCGACCATCCATCTCAAGCGAGCGGCAAACATCAGTCTGGGCGGTGATCTGTACGACGTCACCGACCAATGTGCGTCTGATATGGATAAAATGATCCAACGATTATCATCACTGTTCCAGGTACAAAACTTTGGCTTGGACTTCATGATACGGCACAACCACACCGGTACAATTTATTGCCGGGATGTGTATTTGCTAGAAATTAATGCGCCCGGCCTGTGGATGGCTCACCAATTGGCCAGGGGAGCGCAGCGTAATGTCGCCGCGGCTATTTTAGACGCTTATTTTTATCCTGCGTCATTTGATCCAAAGTCGAATAAATATATTACCAATGCATAAACATATGAAATACAACAAACTTATCCGCGACAAGATTCCAGAAATCATCAGGGCAAACGGTGATACCCCACACTCGCATATTGCTGACGAAGCAGAATACGCGGCCAAACTGCGGGAAAAGCTGCGGGAAGAGACAGAAGAGTATTTATCCGACTATAATCCTGATGAGCTGGCCGATATTTTGGAAGTAATACGCGCGCTCTGCCAAATCCATAATTGTTCCTGGGAAACGATTGAGAATAAGCGGCAAGCAAAAGCGAGCGCGCGCGGTGGATTTGACAAACGCATTATCCTGGAATCTTCCTGATTATGTTTATGCGGATTAGTAATCTATTGCCCTCCATAAAAAACCAAAAAGCAATCCGCATGCTCATTATCACGAATGGATTAGTGCCGCTGACTGGCGCTATGATTGGTCCGATTCACGCGCTCTTAGTCGAGCAAGGTGGCGGAACGCTACACGATGCTAGTTTTTATGGTGGATTATTTAACCGGAAAATTATTATAAAACACCTCACATCGTATATATATGAGGTGTTGTTTTAATCAATAGGACTATTGCTACGGAATGTTTTAATCCAATCACGCACGCGCTCTGCCGACGCTTTCCATTCGACTAGCATATCCCTGAATAGTGCCGGCATGTTGTTTTGTCCAGCCGGCATATCAGAATTATGTTCGGCTGCTGAATCCCCTTCACGCTGTTCAGTATCATGCGCAGCTAATATTTCCGCTACTTCAGCGCAATCCGCATGGATCATTTGGATAAAATAGAAAAATGCGAGCTTGAGTTCAGGTTTAATGTTTGGGTCAATCGGTATTGAACAGCTTTCATAAAAGAGCTTCTTCACATGCGATACGTCAATTTTCCGCTGACTGCAAATCTGATAAAATTCGGTAATGACTGAAAGCAGCTTATGGTCTGCTGTGCTTGACTGTTCCTGAAGTATATTAATAATACGACGCAGCTGCTTACATAGTAAAGAACGGGAGTCTGACATCAGAGACATGCTTCCTCCTTTTTGTTTTTTATTTTATACTACAGTAACAAATCTTTAATTACTTGTCCAGTCTATATGACTACTTCGCCTTGGCCCACAACATTGCATCCGCTTATCATCCTGGCTCCCATGGACGGCTATACAGACAGTGCCATGCGGCGAGTTTGTAAATCAGTGAATCCGAATATTGTTTTGTTTACCGAATTCACCTCGGCAGACGGCTTGCATCATGGCGCACAAAAATTGCAGGAAAAACTAGTTTTTTGTCCTGATGAAAAACCAATCATAGCTCAAATATTCGGGAAAAATACAGAAACCTTTGTCACTGCCGCAAAATATATCGAGGAACAAGGTTTTGCCGGTATTGATCTGAACATGGGCTGTCCGGCTAAAACCGTGGTCAAATCCGAGCACGGCATTGCCCTGCGCAAAAAACCACAACTAGCCGCGTCTCTGGTAAAGGCGGTCGCAGATGCAACTTCGCTGCCTATCTCTGTCAAAACACGACTCGGCTGGGATGATTTTAGTGACCTCATTGAATTTGGCAAACGTATTGAAGCGGCTGGTGCCAGCCTGATTTCAGTCCATGCCCGTACGTATAAGCAGGGCTATGGACCAGGCGTCAACTACCAGCCTATATATGAACTAAAGAAAAAACTGTCGATTCCGGTAATCGGCAATGGTGATATTGCTTCGCTCGAAGATGGCTATAGTAGATTAAAAAACCTGGATGGTTTTATGATTGGCCGTGCAGCGATCGGCAATCCCTGGGTGTTCAACGCAAAACAGCCTGCTACCTTTGCCGATAAAATACCCCTTATAGAAAAACATGCGCGATTGCTTATTGGGCTTAAGGGTGAAAAACGAGCTTTGCTGGAAATTAGGAAACATTTACTGGCCTATGTCAAGGGTATACCGCACGCCACCAACTATCGTTCACAATTGGTGCGTGTTAGCTCATTTCAACAAACTCATGATATACTAAAAGAAATAGCGGAAAGCATATAGTATGCAGCATATGGTAAATACGTCATGGTATATAAATCTATAAGCTTTACGCCATAATCCGCAAGCTATTATAACCATGCCTGAACCACTCCACCATATTCATAAAAGACGGCGAATAAACAAGCCCCAACCCGAGCCGTATCCGCATCAGCAGCGGGGTAAACGTATACTCGATATTATTATTTATCCGGCCGGCATTATTGGTCCATTACTATTAGTGCCGCAAGTTATCAAAATATGGACTACCCGCGATGCCACTGGTGTGTCTGCTATTACTTTTTTTGGCTTGATGGCGTTAGGGCTGATTTGGATTATTTATGGTGCGGTGCATAAGGACAGACCTATTTTGATCGCTAATGTGGGATTCGCCATATTACAATTTTTAGTCGGGCTGGGAGCGGTATTATACGGTTAAGTATGTCACATCAGTTTCCTGAACATTTTTACTGGGGCGTAAGTGATTCAGCGCACCAAACCGAGGGCCATAATCATAATGACTGGACTGCCTGGGAACAGGATCATGCAAAAGGATTAGCCGACCAGGCCCAAGCTAGACTCCTGGCGCAAGCAAGGTACACCGGCACGATGCCTGATTGGGCGACTATAAAACAACAGGCAACGCGGCCGTATAATTATATATCCGGCGCTGCGTGTGATCGGTATAATCGATATGGCGATGATTTTACCTTGGCAAAAGAATTAGGCTGTTCTGCGTACCGGCTTTCTATAGAATGGTCGAGAATTGAACCAGTCGAAGGAGTATTTGATAAAAAAGCAATTGAACATTATCAGGCAATAATTAACACTCTCCGCCAAAGCAATCTCGAACCCTTCATCACGCTCTGGCACTGGACTATCCCCCGGTGGCTCCGTGATAAGGGCGGCTGGACAAGTAAGGCAGTCATCGATCATTTCTGTAAATACGTTGATGTGGTCGCCCAGGCACTTGCAACTAACGTGCAGTTTTGGATTACAATTAACGAACCTCTGGTGTACGCCAGCGCTGCCTACCACCAAGGGATATTCCCGCCACAGCACACTAGCTGGACTGAATATATGCGCGTTATTAACAACCTTAACCGCGCCCATACAAAAGCATACGCCGTTATCAAGCATACTAACCCGGCAGCGCTCGTTGGCATTGCTAAAAGCGCTGTTCATTTTGAAGCATGTCATAACAGATTCGTAAACCGGTTAATAAAAACGCGCGCCGACTGGTGGTGGAATTACCGGTTTATGAACAAAATTATAGACTCCTTTGATTTTATCGGCATAAACCACTACCATCATAATCTCATCAACCACACGCTCAATCAAAATGAAAATGAACGTATTTCAGATCTTGGCTGGGAGTTGTTTCCTGAATCCATATACCACGTACTCAACGATTTCTCACGCTATCAGCGGCCGCTGTATATCACCGAGCACGGTTTGGCAGATAATACCGACAAATATCGCGCCTGGTTTATTACCGAAACACTCAAGCACGTCCACCGCGCTCTAGCAGATGGTGTAGACGTGCGCGGTTATTTTCATTGGTCATTGACTGATAATTTTGAGTGGGATAAGGGTTTTTGGCCACGCTTTGGCTTGTATAAAATTGATTATGCGACACAACAGAGAATAAAGCGGCCGAGTGCCGACGTATTTAAAAATATTGCCGCTACAAATCAGCTGGCTGTCTAGTTTTACCCGCGACTATTTGAAAATATAATTTATTTAGTTTAGGATGTAGCAATCCCAAAGAAAATATAGATGTAGCTCAAATGGCAGAGTGCTTGAATGTAGTCTAGAGGTAAGAGATTACCGCCTGGCTCGCCTATGGCGTAGCCTTTGGCAAATACGGCAACCCTTTTCTGCCGTAATATCACATGACCCAAATAGTTTAGCTTGAAACAATAAAGATTGGTAGGCTCAAACCCCTCCGGACTCATAAATGCAAAACAGCAATTTAATATTGCCGTTTTTATTCATAAAACCGCTTATCGGCAGATAAACGGTTTTATGCATTAGTCTTCACTTTCCAGGACAAGCCCTGTTTGCCGGACTTGTGCTGTAGAACCATGCGTTAATTCATGGTTAAATTTTGCTAACTCTAAGTAAAATTCACGGTAGAGCTCATTTAATATATTGCTTTGAAAAACATTCATAAAATACCTGTTACTATTGATAACAGGCCACTGTAGCATATCCAGTATAGTTATGTCAACCGCGTTATCCCCAGGATCACGCAGGCAATGATTGTTTGAAATTTTGTTTATAGCGCCGCTGTAACGCCGGCCAAGTAAAACGGTGCGTCTGCGTACCGTACTTCTCTACAGTGTACGCGCTGGCTACTGCGCCGAGACGGCCGGCTGTCGGCATATCATAACCCTGAATAATACCATACACCAAGCCCGCGCGGTACGCGTCTCCGGCTCCGGTCGGATCAGAAGTATTTTTTGGTTTAGCCGGCGGTATATGGTGGCGCTTGCCGTGCTCCATAAGTATCGATCCCTGTGCCCCTTTGGTGATAACGACCAGCCGGCATTGTTTGTTTAATGCTGATATAGAATATCCTGCTTTCTTTTGTAACAGGCTGACTTCATAATCATTACCGATAAAACCGAAGGCGCCCCTGATAGCACGACGCAGGTCTGTTTTTGTCAGGCTGGTAATCTGCTGTCCGGGGTCATACACATACGGCGTGCTTGTTCGCTGGTACAGCCGTGGCAAATTCTTCATGTCCCCCATATTGCCCGGTGAAATGATAGCTATTGACCTGATGCCAAGCAGTTTTTGCGGCGGTCGCTTATTTGATTTTAGCATAGCACCGGGGAAAAATCCGGCTATCTGGTTATCGTCCTTGTCAGTGATGATATAAGCTGATCCTGTAGGGTATTTTCTGTGATAAGAACAATACGCAGTTCCCATATTATTTTTTTTGCACCAAAGCCGGTATGATTTGAAATCATGGCCATACCCGCACAGCATTTCAACCGGCACGCCAAAAAGTGAGAGGTTATATGCAATATTACCGGCTGTACCGCCAAAACTTTCACGGAATGTGTGCACGTAAAAACTGACGTTCAAGATATGCGCCTTATCCGGGATAATATGGTCCTTAAAATAACCCTTGAAATTCATGATCCGGTCATAGGCCAGGGAGCCGGATACCAATACTTGATCAAACTGCCGTTTAGGCATACGCTTTCAGTGATTCAGAAATATCTATATCGCTAATATCATGTTTGACTAATGGCTTTTCCTGCAGAGCCGGTAATTGATCGTGGTAAGTAGGCTGTTGTGTTTGGTATAAAACACCGAGTGGAGCCTTTTCCTGTCCTGTGGTAGCTGCGGCAATGGCCGCCGAACGATCATGTGGATCATGGCCTGCTTCATCCAGCTTGTAGATGCGCTCCTGATACCATTGGTGAGTGTTGACTTTATTAAACGTAACGCACAGCTGCAGAATATTAATAAAGGCAAAACCGCGGTGCTGGATTGCCTGCTTTATCAGTCCTGTTAAATGCGGAATATCGCCGGAAAATCCCTGGGCTACAAATGTCGCTCCATTGACTAAGGCGACAGCTAATGGATTAAACGGCTGGTTAATCGAACCGTACGGCGTAGACTTTGTTTTCATGCCTTTCATCGACGTGGGTGACATTTGACCCTTGGTCAGGCTGTACAATCGATTATCATGAACTAGATACGTGATATCGAGATTACCGCGCATGCTATGGATAAAATGGCTAACCCCTTCGCCATATCCGTCGCCGTCTCCAGAATCCGCGATCACGGTCAGCTCATGGTTGGCAAGCTTAATGCCGACAGCGGGCGGCAATGACCGGCCGTGGATGCCGTGGAATGTATACACATTATAAAAATTAGCGCCGTTTGATGAGCAGCCAATGCCAAATGTCATGGCTACTTGGTGTGGCTTGAGCCCCAGTTCAGCCACTGCCTGTTTGGTGGCCGGGTTTATGCCGTAGTTGCCGCATCCCGGACACCAGGTTGGTTTATATGAACTGGTATAGTCTTTTTGTGTGGGCATAATTATTTCAGGTTTTTAATTGTTTCGACAAGCTCTTCACAGAAAAAAGGCCGGCCGTCATATTTCAGAATCTTATAATCCGGATTCAGGCCAGTCTGTTCGCGCATCCAGCCGGCGAATTGAGCCGTTTTATTTCCCTCGACAACAGCTACTTTTTTTGCTTTCTTAAATGCGTCCTTTACCTGCTTGACTGGAAATGGACTAATGCTGGCAATATGCAGGTGGTTCACTTTTTTCCCCTGACCGGCTAATACCGTCATGGCTTCCCGAATGACACCCTTAGTAGACCCCCATGAAATCAGGGTTAAATCAGCCCGCTTATCACCGGCAAGCTCTGGTACTGGCATATCCTGGATAATCAACGCTTCTTTACGGAACCGCTTGTCAACCATTCTGGTGCGCATAGCCGCGCTTTCTTCGGAAAATCCGATTTCATTATGTTCATCACTGTTTTCCACATGTTCGCCGCCCGGGGTGCCCGGATATACGCGCGGTGATACGCCGCTGTCTGTTAACGCATAGCGTTTATATTCATCCAGCGAGGCAATATCCTTTTCGGTCAGCACCTGTCCGCGATCCTTGGCAATAGGTACTAACTTCTTTACACTGACCGACTGTCGGCTGGCGGCTAAATACTTATCTGTCAGGACCATGACTGGTGTCTGGTATTTTTCGGCGATATTAAATGCTTGCTGCATCATGATAAAACATTCCTCAATATCGCCCGGTGCCAGGACTACGCGGGGGAGCTCACCATGTGAAGCGTTAAGGACAAATTTCAAATCTTCTTGTCCACCCCAGGTCGGCATGCCTGACGACGGGCCGGTCCGCATGGCTTCAACAGCGACAATTGGCACTTCCATCATGCCGGCCATGCCCCAGGCTTCGGTCATCAAACAAAACCCACCACCAGACGTGCAGGTCATAGCGCGTACTCCGGCAAAACCAGCGCCAATAGCTGTATTTATGGCCGAAATTTCATCCTCAACATGTTTTACTACGAGATTGTATGTAGGCGCCTGCTTAGCCAGCGTATGCAGGATTGAACTGGCTGGTGTCATGGGGTAGGCTGATAAAAATGTACAGCCGGCCTGAATCGCTCCCCAGGACAATGCGTCATTACCTGTTAGCACGATTCTATCTTCTTGGTTGCCTGCTTGTATTGAATACTGAAATACATCGCTATACTGCCCACGAATATAATCATAACCAGCCCGTGCAGCTGCAACATTTACTTGTATAACCGTGTCTTCCTTATGCTTAAGCTCAAAATTAAGCTCTATGACTTGTTGCAGCGACTCAAAAGGCATGTCTACTAGTGCGAAACTCGCTCCGAGCGCAACGGCATTTCGAGCCACGCGGGGCGCCCCGGCTTTTTCAGCCATCGTCTCCAGCGACATGCCGATTAATGCCGCCTTTTCCGGAAAAGTCGCTTGGTTAATATCTGTATTATCAGTGTTATATATAACTGCAGCGTCTTCTGCCAGTTCGGCTACGTGTTTATCCACTGTCGGCTGGTCAAGTGCTACTAAAATATTTACCGGACGGCGCTGCGCGTTGAGCGGTTTATCCGAAATGCTCGCTTCAAATGTATTATGTCCGCCCCGGATCAGTGACGGGTATTCTGAATAATCAAAAACGTATTTACCAAACCGCAGCATGGCTCGGCTAAACATAGCACCGGCTGAAGCTATGCCATAGCCTGCTTCGCCGCCAATTTTCCAATGAATAGAAGTATCAGCCATATGTTAAATAATTTTTACTTTTTACTGTTCTTATAGTATACACTATTATAGATTTGCTGCACAATTTCACCCGCTTCATCAGTAGGCACCGTCAGCTGGTGCGGCCGAGGCTTGAGCGTGAGTCCCCGCATGACCCGGCGGCGTACGACCAGGCTACGTTCCCCGATTCCGCCGGTAAATATGACGGCATTAACACTGCCTAAACGTCCGGCATACATATGTATATAGTCCTGAATACGTCTCGTGAATATTGTGAGCGCCTGGCGGGCACGCTGCCGCTGCTGTTGAGTAAATGTTTTACGACCGTGGTAATCAGCCACCGGCTCACCGGCCGCGCGCAATATTTCTCGCATATCACTGGTAAAGCCGCTGATACCGAGCAATCCGGACTGCTTATTGAGTATGGTCTCCATCTGCGCGGCTGTTTTCTCCAATCGCCGCTGCATCAGTAATGGTACGGCCGGATCAAGCAAGCCAGAACGTGTGCCCATGACCAGTCCGTCGAGCGGCGTAAAACCCATAGATGTTGCGATAACCCGCCCCCGGTTAAAAGCGGTCACTGAACAGCCGTTACCCAGGTGGACACTAATGAGTTTTAATTTTCGAAAAGGTTTATGCAATTTATCGGCAGCCTGACGGCTGACGTAAGCATGGGATATACCGTGAAAACCATATTTCCGGATATGATGATTCGTATACCACTCATATGGCACGGCATACAAAAATTCTTCAGGTAATAAATCAGCATACAGCGCCGTATCAAACACTGCGATATTCTTTGCCTGCGGAATAGATGTAAAACAGTCGCGGATGACTTGCAGATTAACCGGATTGTGCAATGGCGCCAGATTATTATAGTGAGTGATTTTGCGCCATTTTTTTTTAGTAACGAGTGTTGGTATAGTAAACTGTTCACCGCCGTGCACTACCCGATGCCCAATGTATGCAATCTCTTCCTGATTAATATCCCACTGTGCGAGAATCTGCTTCAGCGCTGCCGAATGGTCCTGAAGTTTGAAACGCTTAATGCGTTTATCAAAACTAATAAACGCGTGAGTCGAGCCGATTTTTTCAGCAATTGCCCGGTACCGTGTTTTTGTGTTACCAGATCGATATAGCGCTGCTTTGAGTGTGGCAGAGCCGGCATTGAGTATGAGAATATACGTCATATATTTAAATATGATTTAATGCGTTCGGTCTCCTGCTGAACCAACGGAGTGTCATACTGGCCGCTGTGGCGCGGACCCCGTCCATACGAAGGTTTTTTTTCGTCATAATGCACGTTGAAGACGACCTCATCCCCATCATCAACATATACGTGAAACCGCGGATACTGACCGCTCCGTAACCGGCGGATAAAACTCGTAGTACCAGAACGCCTGTCCTGAAACGCATGGTACCCTAGCCGTTTCATGAACACATGGATATTATAGGACAATTTTTTTCTATTGATTCGCAGCTGCATGGCTACAGGATAATTTCTCCGGTCGCGCCTGGTGAAATACCAGCGGCATTGGCTTCATCAGTGTCCAAATGCACTGCCAGATCGTCAATGTCCTGTCTGGACCGTACCACCACATTATGAAAGGTTACTGAACGCTCCCCGCCGATACGGATCGAAACCGTGTCCAGATGTTTGATACCGAGCTCGGCTGCCTGCTCCGGGGCGATATGCATATGCCGTTTTGCCACTATTACACCACACGATAAATCGACTGAACCATGGGGCCCTACCAGCGTGATTCCCCCGGGCGTATCAGCCAGATCACCTGATATCGCAATATGCGGTTTGACACCGAGCGTATAACAGTCTGTCACAGCGAGCTCTACCTGTGTCGCCTCACGCACCGGGCCCACCACACGGACATTATCAATACTGCCTTTTGAGCCCCGGAGTGTAATAGTCTGCGCTGCGGCAAACTGTCCAGGCTGTGATATTTCAGTGGCACAGATAAGTGCATCAGCCGAGCCGAATAGTGCTACTACATCAGCTTTTGCCAAATGCACGTGGCGCGCGGAAATTTCAATTGGAATGTCCATATACTATGTCATAAGTAAATTATGTCCGGTCATTTCCGGCGACGCTGGCAATCCCATATAGACAAGCATGGTGACGGCCACATCTGATAATATGCCGGTCGGCTGGAGCATGCTTAAATCATAGTCGACTATCAGATCCTTATATAAAGTCTGCCCCTGCCACTTGTTAGCAACAGCAATTAAAGGAACCGGATTAACGCTGTGTTCTTTATCAATTTCACCTGTCTGCAAATTAATCAACTCTTCAGCATTGCCATGGTCCGCCGTGATAAAGAGTAAACCGTCCTTTTCCAGCACTTTACGGGCCAGCTGTCCCAGACATTCATCTGTTACTGCTACTGCTTTTTCAGTGGCCTCGAGATTACCAGTATGCCCGACCATGTCCGGATTAGCGTAATTCACCACGCAAAAGTCATACTTGTCTGCATCTATTTCCTTAATCAGGCGCTCCGTGACTTCGTGAGCGCTCATGGCTGGCGCCTGATCATATGTCGATACTTGGGGAGACGGGATAATAACATTATCCTGGTTTTCAAACGGCTCTTCTCTGCCACCGTTAAAAAAGTAGGTTACGTGCGCGTACTTTTCTGTTTCTGCTATGTGGAGCTGTTTGAGTCCGGCCTCGGCAATAACGCGCGCCATAGGGTAATCAATTTTCTCCGGAGGAAAAGCAACCTCTACGGGTAAATCTTTATCATACTCTGTCATGGTGACGAAAAATATATTTTTAATATAATCGCGCTCAAACTTATTAAACCCTGGCAGGACAAAAGCCGTAGTGATCTGGCGCGCACGGTCAGGCCGGAAATTAGCGAAAATCACCGCATCATTTTTATTGACCGTGGCGGTTGGCTTTGCCTCGGTGCCGATGACTGTCGGAATAAACTCCTCGTCATATATTTCTTGTTTATAGGATTCTTCGACGGCCTTGATTGGGTCTTTATAATACTGCTCTGACCTGCCTTCAGCAATGGCGCGGTAGGCTTTTTCCACACGCGGCCAGCGGTTGTCACGATCCATGGCATAAAATCGCCCTGATAGCGAAGCAATTTCACCGAATTTGAGCTCCTTAATTTTTTCCTGTACCTTTTTAACATAGGATAACCCGCTATCGCGTGGGGCGTCACGTCCATCAAGTATGAGATGCAAATAAACGTTTTTTAATCCCTGTTTTTGGCAGAATTCCATGAGAGCGAAGTAGTGATCTGTCGAGCTGTGAACACCGCCCGGCCCGATCATACCCAGCAAATGCATCGCTGATTTGTTTTTTTTGGCGTGTTCGGCCGCCGCCACAAATTTTTCGTTTGTGAAAAAACTGCCGTCAGAAATTGTCTTTGATATTCTGGGTAAATTTTGATAAATAATTCTGCCGGATCCGAGATTCAGGTGCCCCACCTCTGAATTGCCCATCTCGCCCCAGGGTAGGCCTACTGCCTCACCAGATGCCTGCAACGCCATGACTGGAAAAGTATCAATAAACCACTGCATGTTTGGAATTGGTGCAGTCGAAATTGGATTTCCCTTGCCAGCCGGGGCTATGCCCCAGCCGTCTAGGATCGCTAGGACTGTTGGTTTATTTGGTATTGGCATAAAATCTTATTACCCATTTCTTTTGGTTTAGGCAAATGCAGCATATGTAATATGGTTGGGCCAATATCACAGAGCGCACCCTTTTTCATTGGCTCTTTGTTTGAAATCTTTTTATTGATAATAATAAATGGCACCGGGTTATTGGAATGAGCAGTATCGACCTGCTCTGTATCCGGATCAATCACTTCCTCAACATTCCCGTGGTCAGCGGTAATAATCATGGTACCATTATGCTCCAATACTGTACGGTGCAGTTTGCCGAGACATTCATCGACTACTTCCACCGCCTCAACACTAGCGTTTAAATCACCGGTATGCGCTACCATATCCGGATTGGCATAATTTACCGCGATAAAATCGTGTCCTTGTTTGCCAATATCATCTATTATCACTTTTGTAATCTCACGAGCGCTCATGGACGGCAGATCACGATATGAATACGCGTGCGGTGAGTGAATAATGACACGATCCTCGCCCGCCACGGGATGATCATACCCCCCATTAAAAAAATACGTCATGTGCGCATACTTTTCTGTCTCGGCTACATAGAGCTGCCGCAGTCCGTCAAGCGCCATCGGCAAGGTATTTTTTATAAACCGTGCCGGATATGCTGACAATACACCGGGTAAATCAGGGCCAAAATCAGTCAAGGCGATAAACTTGAGATTTTTTAATCTCTTCTTACGTTCAAAACCATCGAAATCCGGCTGTACAAATGTTTTTGTCAGCTGGCGGACACGGTCAGAGCGTAGATTAAAAAATATGACTGCGTCATTATCACTAATTTGCCCCTTTTCCCGGCCGGGCAACTTGACCACGGTCGGCTTAATATATTCATCGTTTTCCTGCCTATTGTAAGCCTGGAGGATTGCATCGTCAGCAGATTCAGTAACCCTGCCTTTGCCCTGAACCAGCGCTTCATAAGCCATTTTAGTACGTTTCCATTCCTTATTCCGGTCCATGGAGTAGAATCGTCCCATGACCGTGGCAATTTTTTCTGTACCCAGCGTTTTTTTAAACCTTTGCAGTAATTTTATAGCGAGATACTGGTATGAATCACGTCCGTCGGTAAACAAATGCAGATATACTTTTTTTATCCTTTTGAGTCGAGTCAGAGTCATGAGCGCCAGCACGTGGTCAGGATCGGCGTGGGCAGACTGTTCTGCGGTAAACAAGCCCATCAGATGCAGTTTTGAATCATGTTTTTTGACATGATCGAGCGCTGTGATAAAAGCCGGATTTTTGAAAAAAATACCGTCGTTAATACTGCGGGAAATATGCACTGAATCTTGTTCGACTACCCGTCCCGCGCCGATATTCATATGACCTGCTTCTGAATTACCGCTTTGGTACGGCGGTAAGCCAACCTGCTTGCCAGAGGCCTGGAGTAGCGTATGCGGATATTTTTTAAAAAAGCTATCCATCACCGGCGTATCCGCCAAAAGGATAGCATTGCCGACTGTCTGTGTGGTAATACCCCATCCGTCGAGTATAACAAGTACAAATGGGCCTGCTTGTTCTGTAGTCATGATAATTTATTTTACCTCCTGCTCAATCTCCATCAGACGATTATACTTACCCGTCCGCTCCCCACGGGTCGGGCCAACCTTCACATATTCAGCGTTAACTGCAACAGCCAGATCAATCATAAAGGTGTCATTTGTCTCACCGCCGCCGCGATGTGAAATTACCTGCCAAAACTTATGCTTTTTACCGAGCGCGACCGTATCGATCGTCTCAGTCAGAGTCCCGATTTGATTGAGTTTTATGAGCACGCCGTCAATAGCCCGGAGGTCAATTGCTTTTTGCACGCGTTCCTCATTCGTGACGGTAAGGTCATCACCGATTATGCGGGTACTCCCACGCAGCTCGGCATAGAGTGCCTGCCAACCGCTCCAGTCATCTTCAGCCAGACCATCTTCAAGCGAGATAATTGGATATTTTTTAATCCATTCCCTGAACAAACCGATCATCTGGTCTGCAGTCAGTCCTGCTCCTTCACGTCGCAGCACGTAGCTGCCTTGTTCTGCATCATACAGTTCGCTGGTCGCCGGATCTAGCGAGATCGAAACATCTTTGCCCGGTTTGTAGCCAGTCTGTTCGATAGCTTGCATCATTATCTGAAGCGGCTCTTCATTTGATTCTATGCCGGCCGGCGCAAAAGCGCCTTCGTTCCCGACATTGGTACTCATATTGCGCTGCTTAAGCACCTGCTTGACCGCCTGATACACTTCCTCGCCCCAGCGTACTGCTTCACGCACTGATGGCGCGCCGTTGATGCTGTATAAATATTCCTGGAAATCAGTCGAATTGTCGGCGTGGGCACCGCCTTCGATCACTACCATCATCGGCTTGGGAATATTCCATTGCTTATACTGCAGTTTGTATTTATCGCGGATATACTTGTACAGCGGCTTATCGGCAGCCGCTGCACCAGCACGGGCCGTGGCAAGTGAAACCGCCAATATAGCATTGCCACCCAGTTTTTGTTTGTTTGGTGTACCATCTAGAGCCAGCATGATCTCATCGAGTTTTCTGGGATTAGTGACTGCCTTGCCTTTCAGTGCTTTGGCAATGACAGTTTCGATATTTTTACATGCCTTAAGCTGGCCTTTGCCGTTATACCTTTTTGGATCCTTATCTAATAAAATAAATGCTTCGTGTGACCCGGCAGATACGCCGAATGGAACTGATGCCTTCGCCCTGATGCCATTCTCTAGCTGTACTTCCGCCTCAACAGTAGGGGCGCCGCCTGATGACAGTATTTCACTGGCAGAAATTGATTTTATCTTATTACTCATAGTTTTATTTTATGAATTTTTTATTTAGTTATATTGCTTTTATTCTTTTACCATTCATAAATCCGAAATCACAAATTTTTAAACAGTTTTGAATTTAATCAATTTGGTATCTGAATTTGTTTCGAATTTTTATTTCTGATTTAGGACTTATTAACTGTGAATAACCACCCCATAAAATCAATCTTCATAAAACAACGGTAACTGCGCCAAATCTTTAGTATTATTCTTTAAGTGGTTCAATGCCGGGCAAGGTGCCTTTCTCGAGTAAGTCAAGCATAGCGCCACCGCCCATTGAAACAAATGTCATCTTACCCTCCAGATTAAGACGCTTGATCGAAGCTACTGTCTCCCCGCCGCCAACTACAGTATCTGCTTTAGCTCCAGCTAGTAAACGTGTGATATCGTCAGTCCCCTTAGCAAAAGAATCTATTTCAAACATGCCCATGGGACCGTTCCAGATAATTGTTTTTGCCTCTGAAATAATCCCTTCATAAAGCTTAACCGTATCAGGACCGATGTCTAATATTTTTTCGTTTTCTTTGACGCTGCCAACCGCACAAATTCGTGTCGGCGCATCTTCATCAGCTTCTTCGGCTACTACCACATCGACCGGAATATGGAGATGCGTGTCGGTCAGCGGCAGTTCTTTGGCCGTGGCGACCATGTCTTGCTCTATCAGAGACGTACCGACCTGGACACCTTTGGCTAAGAGAATCGTATTGGCCAGCGCCCCGCCAAGGGCGACATTGTCGCATTTCTTGACCAGCGTGCTAATCACGCCAAGTTTAGTGGAAATCTTAGCGCCGCCGATTATGGCTAAACACGGATGTTTTGGATTATTAATTACCTCTGTAATAGCATTAACCTCCCGAACCAGATTTGGCCCGGCATAGCTTGGCAGATATTTCATCACGCCGATGATTGAAGCCACCGGCCGGTGTGACTGGCCAAAAGCGTCATTCACAAATACATCGCCATTGGCGGCTAATGCTCTTGCGTATTCCTCATCAAGTCCGTCTGTACTCTTCTCGCCTGGGTGAAACCGAATGTTTTCCAGCAGTAAAACAGCGCCATCGTCAGCCTCCTCAATCTGTTTACGGACCGTATCGCCAATACAATCATCTAGCTTAATCACCTGGCGGTCCATCAATGCGGACAGCCGTTTGGCTACGCCATCCATGCTGTATTCTTTTTTACATTCTCCGCCCGGACGGCCCAGGTATGACATTAAAATAACCTTCTTCGCGCCTTGCTGAAGAAGGTCTTCGACCGTGGGAATAATCGCCCGCAGCCTAGTATCATCTCGTGGCACTAATTCCCCGTTTTCTTCTTTGTATTTGACGTCTAAAACCGCGCGCAGTATGACTTTTTTGTTTTTGATGTCGTTTTGAGTGTAGATTTTGAGTTTCATATAAAAAAGTGGTAATAACCACCTGAATTATAGCACTTTTTCACCTTTTTTTCAATTTTTTATCCAAACACAAACAATTTGGATAATTACTGCTAGTATTAGTCTTTTTTACCCTGTACTTCAGTAATTGTCAGCTCTCTGCCTTTGCCTGGCTTAATAACAAGTTCTGCTTTTTCTGCGATAGTATTTTTTTTGACCAGATCAAAATTAAATAAGAGATTTTCCGGGGATAATTCTTCATTATGCGCTACGATTTTCCCCAAACGAACAGTAACAGTATCAACTGTTTTTAAATTATTTTCTTTAGCTGTGTGCAGGACGGCTTTGACAATGTCCTGCGCCGCTACGAGGTCATGCATACTTTGGCTTGTGGCACGTGGCGTATAGCACGATGCCTTTAGTTAATCGTCTTTTTAAATGCGTTGAGTTTTTTAATCAGCAGTTCTGCTTCTTTGTATAGATCAACGAGTAATTTGTCAGCTATAAACTCTCTTTCTTTACAGAACTGTAATAATGAAACAGTCTCGAGCGCCGACTTAATGGCTATATCGATAAAGTTTCTGAAATCGCGATTTGTCGTACCGCCGGAACCTTCAGCGATATTATTGGAAATAGAGACTGCAGCTCTTTTCAGCTGCGAAGACATCCCAAATAACTCTTCCTTTGGTAAGGTATTAGCAAAATCATATAGTCTGTTACCATAAGCTATAGCTAATTGCCAAATTTCTAATTGCTCAAACCTGAACATATGTTTTCTTCTTACTAGTACACGCAATACACTACAAGCTTTATGCCACGAGCTACACGCTAGTGAGTAGCACACGTCATGCACGGATCATATGCCCGGATCATCATGGCCAGCTTGCGCTGGTTAGCCGTACTCATTGTTTTCATCGAGCCCATATACTGCCGCAGGTCATCTTCCAGGTTATTAATAAACTGCGCGGTCGGGGTAATGATATTAACATTTTTCAATACGCCGTTTTTATCTGTTTCGTAATAATGTAATAAAATACCGCGCGGCGCCTCGATGGCGCCTACACCTTTACCAGCGCGTACTTTATATTTTTCCATGGGTTTAATGTGTTTTGTTTTAAAATACTGCTGTAATAATTTTTGCGCCTCTTCGACAAAATGGATCATTTCAATCCCCTGGCAATACACATTATAAAATGAATTGGTAATGGGCAGCTTAATATTAATATGCTTATAAGCCTGCCTGGCAATAGGATTTAATTGCTGGTGATTATTATTAATCCGCGACAACGCGCCCACAAAATAAGCCTTGCCCTGATACTCCGTGCGCTTAACATAATCATCATCGCTGTGGATTTCCACGACTTTTTTCATGAATTGCTTGGGCGTCATGTCCAGCCCCTGGGTAGAGCCAATCCGACCGTCATAAAAGGCGTATTCTTTTGGATTAATCAGTGAAATATATTCAGTTGTACGGTTAAATTTATTGAATTTTAAATGTGAAATAAAATGCGCCAGCTCGACAGCTCCCTGGAGCGCTTCCTGGCTTTGCTCGTATAGCTCATGCAACCGGCGTTTATCCGGCATCTTCAGAAAACCGCCTACCTGCGAATTAACCGGATGCAGGGCCCGGCCGCCGATAATTTCCGTAATCAAATTGCCAAACTTGCGGATAGTGAGGGCATGAGCAGAATATTCCGGCGCAATATCAAGTAAGTCCAGGGCTGAATCCTTGCCATAGAAATCAGGTATACTCATAAAATACGCGTGCACCCCGTGGCTGGTCAGCATTTGGCCCAGCATCATGAGTTTGCGCAGAACAACGGTCGGCTGCTGGACCTTTACTTTCATGGCATCTTCTATCGCTTTGATGGCCGTCAGGTTATGCACCACCGGACACACGCCGCAAATACGCGACGTCACCAGCGGCCCGTCCATATAGTTACGGCCGATCAGCACGCCCTCCATTAATCGTGCGCCTTCTAACGTTTGGTAGCGCGCCTCGGCCATATTACCGGACTTGAGCGCTCCCCAGAAGGTCGCGTGTCCCTCAATACGTGTAATGTGTTTTATTTTAACAGTTTTCATAAGTAAGTAATCAGTAACTGGTAACTAGTAATAAGTACGTATGCTTTATTTACAATTATTTTTTCTTTTTAACCTCCTGCTGTCTATACCACTGTTCCTGAATCCCGAATATCTGCAGAATGTGTTCCAGTTGCTTGCGGCTGATGAGTTTTAATAACTGCTTTTCCAGCTGCCTGGTATCATAGCCAGGTAAAATACCGCGGCAGCCTTTGCAAAAGAATTTGGAGTTCAGGCAGACCGCGTTGCACCCGCCACGAATGACCGGACCCAGGCACGGCTCGCCTTTTTGCAAGAGGCATTCGTTGCCATTGAGCTGGCATTCGTAGCATACCGGATTTTCCAGAATTTGCGGCGGGACGCCTTCGCGGATCGCGTTAAGCACAGCCACAAAGTCTTCACCGATCGGCGGACAGCCAGGGATGATGAAGTCCACCTTGACGAAACGACTGATCGGCCTGATATTAGGATTAAAAACTTTTTGGTATGTCTTGGGAAACTGATACCGCACCGCCTTTTCTTTATCCATGTAATTTTTAATATTGGGGATAACGCCGAAATGCGCGCAGGCGCCGATGCCGATCAAGTAATCAGCCCGCTGACGTATTGCTTTCAGAGACTTGATATTCGCCTTAGTCAGCGGCGCGCCCTCGATAATAGCCACGTCATAGTGCGCGTCTTTTTTCTTTTCCTCCATGATGATAAAAAAATCTCCCAGCTCAAAATGGTCGATCGAGGCGATAAACTCCTTGCCCATGTCCAAAATAGACACCGAACAACCGTCGCAGGAAGTTAGTCCAACAATAGCGACTTTGAGTTTTTTCTTGCTACTTTTCTTCGACATTTTTATATTACTATTTCTACTCATTTATAATATTTGTTATATGAGTGTTAATTCCACTGTCAGCAGCCAACTGCGTAAAATCATTAATCTCTTTAATTATCGAACCGCCAATATTTCTTACCTCTTCAATTGATTTAGCTTTTTTTGTATCAGCGTGCATATATAAATTTCTATAACGATGATACATGCTTCCAATAATTATTATGTGATCAAGCAGCTCTTTTTTTGTTTTTAAATCAATATTCCTCTTGTAATCTTTTGAAGTCTGTTCAGAATTAGAAATCATATCAATATATTCAGAAAATGCTTCCTTGTTCTTACCTTCATTATCATATAGGTATCTCCCTAAATGTTTTGGCTTTATTTCTGGGATAAAAGGAATATAGCCTACTGATTGCAAAATATCAAACAAATATTTTTCAAAAGCTTTACATATTGGTTGAAGGTATAATGAAAAATCGTGAAGATTAATCCTTTTAATACAATCATTATCAAGTAATAGTAGAAAGTCATAAACCCAATCCACAAAGTCATCATATTCTATAAGGTATTTCAAGACTTTTGTATCAAAATGCTTCGAAAGTAAAGAATACCTAGGATCAGATTCAATTTTATGGCCTAAAGCAATATCTTCTAATCTTTTATCCCTTACTATAAGAATTAAAAAGTTTTAATCGTTCTGTTGCTTCTTTTTTATCTAGTTTGTAGACCGCGAAATTATTTTCATTCATCACATAGTCCCCTACCTTTACTTCCGGAACCAGTCGCGTATCGAGCGTGTGCGTGTCCTCACCGCAGGCAACGGTGGCCTGCGTACCTTTGAGTTTTATTATTTTGTGGGGGATGGTGAGACACATAGCTACTACCGTTTTAGTTAATGGGTTTAGTTTTCGCTGCGCGTATCGTTAAAGGGTTTCGTATAACGTTTGACGAAAACGATACGGGCCACGACAACGCAAACAAAAACTCTAACTACTAAACATCACTCCCTCTCTGGACATTTTAATCTTTTGTAAATCATCTTCCCGCCACAGCCGGTGGAAATCAACGTCTTTCTTTGTTTCATCGATTATCTGGCCAGTCATGTCCACATTAAAAAAAGTTTCCTTGGCATAGTCGATAGTCGCTACCTTATCACCCAGCACTTGCTTGATCGTCCGTTGCATAAATGCCTTCTGGTCCTGCTGCTGCTGGAGCTGTCGGGCTAGGAGCTGTAATGGTTTTGTGTCAGCACTGGCTATAATAACACCGAAATGATGAAATACTGTTTGTCCAAGCCGAACCTGTACTGCTCCTGGCACTAGTACGTGGGAAAATGTAACCGTTTGGTTACAAACTATTACCTCTACTTCAGCTAATTGGCGCTGGTCAATAGAGCGCAGTGATTTGATAGTACCGATGGTCAGCACGTGGGCCAGGGCATAAGACGGCCCGAACAGCAGATGTGACTGATTTTCCTCGACCGCATCCACGTGATCCAGGGCAAAGCATTCTAACATATTAACCGCACTGATGCGTGTCAATCCACGTTCGGCGGCATAAGCGGCGATAGATGAGGGAAAAGCCGTAATAATATGGGAGGAAATATCAAGTAATAATACCGGCTGGCCGGTCAAAAACTTCGCCAGATTGACGTCTGCCTTGCAGCCAGGATGGAGAAATAAATGCACCAGTATCTCCACCGCGCCCGGCTCCAGAATAATATTCTCGAAATTATCAAACGACAGCCGCCGGGCTTGTTCGAGATTTTTTAATATTGCTTGGGTATGAGAATTCATTTTTTACAATTAAACATTTTTGGAAATGTTTTATTATTTGCTACTGGTAATTTGTTTAAACACTCCTGATGATCGAAACTCTTTAGATAATGTATAAAATGTATTTTTTCCCTTACGTACTTTTTGAATAATTCCTTCCCGCTCCATTTTACTTAGGTGAAATGATGTTGCCGGAAAAGAAAGAGATAATTGTTCGCTTAACTTGCCAGCACTTGTTGAGCCTTTTGCTAACAGCTTAATTATTTTCATTCTACGTTCATTACCCAAAACACGAAATACTCGTGATAGTTTAGTTGTAGAGAATGTATGCCTGGGCATGGTTATATCAATTAAACATTTTTGGAAATGTTTAATATTAATTCATTCTTAAATGATTTTATACGCTGTATGCCAATAATCAATCCTATTCCAATTAGCATCAAGACAACTCCACCGACCTGTATTAACGACCAACCTACACCCTGATTCGCAATAATTGTAATCAAACCTGTAATCGGCGCACCGAGCGCTAATATGGCCGTGGCTACTGACGCACGCACATGTTTTAGGCCATGGTAAAATGTAAATACATAGCCGAACAAAAACAACGAAGTAATAATAATCCATTTCCACTGCTCGGGATTATACGCAAAAACCGCGCCTATCTGTCTCGTGCTCAATAAATAGAAGGAAATAAATACTGCGCCAAAAAACATTCGTCCCCAGGCTACCAGACGGGCAGATAGTTGCGCCAAAGCTTTTTTTGATATAATAATTTCTGCCGCCCAAAACAGCGTGGCTAAGAAAACCAAACCATCGCCCCAGCCAATACCGCTCGGTCTGATGCCGAGAAATAATATGTTACCGATTAATAACGCTCCCAGGCCGAATAGCAAACTTTTATTCAGTTTCTCTTTCAGAAAAATAATTGCCAAGAAACCGACGTATATGAACATCGTCTTATGGATAAACGAACCCTGAGCCGGAATAGTCATGGACAATCCTTTGAAAAAGAGAAGGAATGGTATAGCGCCGCCAACCAGGCCGATAGTTATCAGCTGATACCATTGTTTCCGTGTCAACTGTTTAATCTGCGGCCATTCTTTCAAAAGTAGAATAACGGAAAAGAATAAAACACCGACGAGCAGATTTTTCATGCCGGTAAATACCGCCGGGTTGCTGAATTTTACGCCGATAGCATTTATATAAATAGACACGCCGGAAATAACGGCCGTCGCCAGTACTAATAGTATTCCTTTACGCTCACTCATATCTTAAACAATAATTAATTATTAAATTCAAATAAATAATTTTATTAATTTAAATTTAGAATTTTGAATTTGCTTAGAATTTCGTGCTTCGAAATTCGTGCTTTTCTTATTCATACTGAATCGTATCTTTCAGTATATCATAACTAAATATCGGCCCGTCTTTGCATACATAATACGGCCCGATAGCGCAGTGTTGGCACGTGCCCAGTCCGGCACACTCCATACGGCGTTCTAGTGACAAATAAATATCTTCGTCCGCATACCCCACGTCTTGCACCTTTGGCACCACAAACTTAAACATGACTGGCGGTCCGCACAGCACGGCCACGCCGCCCCGTACAATCTCGGCCTTATCAAACAGCACGGTAATTACCCCCTGATAGCACGTTATGCCGGCTTTGGCTGGATGGTCGCCTTCATCCAATGAAACCTGAATATCAAATTTCTTGTTCCATTTTTTTAGGTCATCCTTAAACAGCACCAGTCCAAAACTGCGGCAGCCATAGAGAAGCTGTATTTTGCGCTCTTTAGGCTTTAATAAGTCATGATTAATCAAATAGTTGAGCAACGAACGCAACGGCACAAGACCAATACCTCCGGCAACCAGTAATATATTTTTTTCACTGAATTTCCGCATATCAAACCCATTGCCGTACGGACCGCGGATACCGAACGTATCCCCCTTTTTCAGGATGTGGAACTGCGAGGTCAGGCGGCCGACTTTATGTACAGCGATGTCATAGATGTTTTTCTTGCCTATTTTTTCGGCCGGCACAAAAACCGCTTCGCCAAATCCCGGCAGTGAAAATACGAAAAACTGTCCCGGCTTATAGTCCAGCGCTTTCTGGTTTTTTAATTTAAAATCAAAAGACTTAATACCCTCGGCCTGATCCTTGACCGCTAGTACGGTTGCTTCCTGGGTTTGATAGGGATTGAGCATAATACTAAATTTGAAATCCTAATTTCTAAATCCGAAACAATATCTAAAATTTAAATTCAAATTTCCTAAATTCATTTTTTATTCTGTTTTGAATTTTTATTATTAGTATTTTGAATTTGTTTCGTATTTCGTGCTTCGTGCTTCGTATTTACATATTTTGGATCCTTACGCTCATCCAACCACTTGAACACGTCAGCCCGCTTGATGCCGACTGGGCATACTTTATCGCACCGGCCGCAGTTGACACAGCCCATAATCTGAAATTCCTTGGGCGTGCGCGCCCATTTGTGCACGTACCAGTTTTGGATACGCTTGGCATTGGTATCCAGGAACTGTTTACCGCCGGCCACTTCGGAAAATTCATTATAAAAACACGTAGTCCACTTACGGGTACGTTTGCCGCTACCGGCCTGTTCAGTGTCCGGCTCATCATCGGTGCTGAAGCAGTAGCAGGTCGGGCAGTCTATAGCGCACTTGCCGCAGGCGGTGCAAATTGCTCCCCAGTGGTCCCAGGCTTTTTGCGAAGCCTCAACGACTGATGTACGGTGCCGCTCCAGTTCCGGGTCAATGCCTTCCTCCCGGATATGGCCGGTGAATTCTATATGTTCGAAGTCTTTGTACCCAAATGCTTCTAAAATAACCTGCCCCTTTTCCGAGCCGGTAAACAGCTTCCAGGTCGTTTTTCCCGATTTGACAATGAGGATATCGAAAATGATGTGTTCGAGGATATCTTCTTCGTAGCGGTCACGCAAATGCCCTTTAAATCCCGATCCTTCGAAAAAAGCCTGGCCAACTAAAAGGCTGGACTGCCTTTTTTTCTGATAATACGGATCGCGCTCAAACGTCTGGTGAAACAGACTGACCGCCTTCAGATCCATGATGGACATGCCAAAAGCACATTCTGGATCATACTGCAGCTTTGGTTTTTGTAATTTCCCTTTTTTAAAATCAAAAAGTGTTTCCCGAGGTGGCAGAAGCACGCGTTTGAACGTATTGACCGGTATTTTATTGGTAAAATCTATTTCCTCCCGGTCATAAATTCGCTTAACATAGAGCTCGTTGCCGTCCCTGACTGGGGCGTACATGGTGTATGACTCCAGGACATGGTCAATGAATGTTAGTAAAGCGGTCTTGTTCATAGAGTGGATTGATTATACCATAAAACAGGCCTACGGACAATGTTAATCTAACCCCTATTACATCACCTTTATCTGCTCTTTTAGCTTTTGTATCTTCTTTATATGTTTTTCTAATGGAATTTCTGGTAGTACCATATCTTGCCTATTGTAGTGTGTGGGTTTGTCCAAAAATATTTTGCCCACCTGCTGATACGCCTCCCTAAACGGTATGCCCTGCTGTACCAGTTCGTACGCCTGCTGTGTGGCGGCGAGGTCAAGATAATGTGCTTTTTCTAAATTGGACGTATTGACCTGGAGATTCTGTAGTATCAGACTTGCTATGTCTAATGACTGCAGAACAACCGTAAAACTTCCCAGCAGCGGCTTTTTCAGCTCCTGGTAGTCCCTATTATACCCGGACGGCAAGCTTTGTATAATCGAACTGACCGTGGTATATGCCCCGGCAGTAGTCGCCTGCTTGGCCCGCAGTAATTCCAATACATCATAATTCTTTTTCTGCGGCATAATACTGCTGCCCGTCAAAAACGTGTCCGGCAGACTGAAAAAACTGAATTCTCTCATGGTAAACACCAGCAGATCAGCGGCCAGCCGATTGAGCGTGAGCATGACCTGATGCAGGGCGGCTATAGTCAGTAACTCGGTTTGCCCTCTACTGTTTTGGCAAGACACATAATTTTCCTGGATAGCGCTGAATCCGAGCGCTTCAGCTGCTGCTTGCCTGCTATATGCTATTGGTACGCCATATCCGGCCGCAGAACCGAGCGGCAATCTATCATTTTGTTTATACGCATGCAGGAGTGTATCAAAATTAGCCAGTAAATTTTCCGCAAACAAATCAGCCCATAAACCAACACTTGAGGGCATGGCCGGCTGCATATGGGTATAGCCAGGCATCGAAATATCCTGGTGATTGTCGGCAAAGGTCACGCATTGTTCCGCAGTCTCAAGTACTGCCTGCATGATTTTTTTCAGGTGTGCCTTACTGTACAGCCTGACATCAGTCAGCACCTGATCATTCCTCGACCGGCAGGTGTGCAGCTTCCCGGCCGCTGAACCGATTGCTTCATAGAGCATTTCTTCTACCACAGTATGGATATCTTCGTCTGCTGCCGATATTTTAATTTTATCCTGTTCAGCTTTTTTGAAAATACCTTGCAGTCCTATTTTTATTTTCTGATACTCGGCCATAGACAGCAGCTTACTCTGGTACAGCGCATATGCATGACCGAGCGATCCCTGGATATCGTATTCAGCCAGCTGCACATCAATAAGCGCGTCATCAGACGCTAAAAACTCCTCGACATGTTGGTCGAGTTTTTGCTGTCCTGGTTTATGCCATAGCTTCTTACCCATAGTGCTATTTTTTATTGGCTGATTGCTTGATCTGGTGGCTCAAAACACTTTGCAGACCCCAGTATTTGATAAAACCGATTGCATCGTCCTGGTGAAACTCTTCGTCTGTCATAAAGGTAGCGTGGTGTTTATCGTACAGTCCGTATGGTGATTTTCTGGCGACCGTAGTAGCGCTCCCTTTATACAGCTTGACTGTTACTTCGCCGGTTACCTTGCTGTTTACGTTTTCGATATAAGCATTGAGATTATCGAGCAGCGGCTCATACCAGAGACCGGCATATACCAGGTATGCCCATTTACTGTCGATCATTTCTTTGAAACTATTCTCATGAATAGTCGAGACATACCGTTCTAAATCCTTGTGCGCCGGAATCAGCACCATGGCCGCCGGACATTCGTAATAATCCCTGATTTTGATGCCGACAATCCTGTCCTCAATATGTTCGATAATACCGACGCCATGCGTGGCCGCCAGCCGATTCAATTTTTCAATCAATGTGATAAGGGGCACTTTCTGGCTATTTAGCGCAGTCGGCAGCCCGCCAGTAAATGAAATGGTTATATGCGCCGCTTTATCCGGCGCTTGCTCTGGCCTGGTTACCCATTTGGTTACTTCTTTTTCCGGGATGGGTTGCTCTGGGTTCTCGATAATGCCGCCCTCAGTGCTCTTGCCCCACATATTGTCATCAATAGAGTAAGGAGACTTGAGACTAACAGGAATAGGAATATTATGTTTTGTAGCATAAGCAATCTCCTCATCCCTGCCCATGTTCCACTGCCTGACCGGGGCAATAAACTCGACATGGGGATCAAGTGCTTTGGCTGATACTTCGAGCCTGACCTGGTCATTGCCCTTGCCCGTACAGCCATGGGCAATAATATTTGTTTTCTCCTGTTTGGCAATCTGTACCGCGATTTTTGCCATCAGCGGCCTGGCCAGTGATGTGCTCAACGGATAGACGCGCTGGTACAGACCGTTCGCTTTAATACCCGGGGCTATGTACTGCTCGGCAAATTCTTTTTTCGCGTCAATAACATACGCCTTTGCTGCACCGAGATTAAGCGCCTTTTGCTTGATAGCATTAAAATCATCCTCGACCTGTCCGACATCAATTGTCAGGGCAATAATCTCTGCATTATACTCCTCCTGTATCCACTTCAGCATGACGGACGTATCAAGCCCGCCGGAATACAGTAAAACAACCCTCTGCTTCTGTATTTTATTGTTCTGCTGATTGTTGTTCATAATTTTTCATAATAAAAAAACTCATCCTGTAAAAGGACGAGCTATCTCGCGGTACCACCTTTTTTCCCTGGTATCAGGGCGCTTTATTTGTCTGCTGACGGAGACTACCCGGCTCCCCTATTTGCATTATGCTTTTTTCAGGAAGCAGCTCCAGAGGCTCGTTTCGACGGTTTGTGCATACCGGACTTGCAGCTATTCCGGCTTGCTGTGATGCCATAATCGCCTACTGTTCCTCTGTGATAGCGCTTTTATACTATTGTAAATGTATTGCTCTGATAGAATATACCACCAGCGAATATTTGTCAACTTCTCCTCACGAATTGCATTTGACATTGCCTATACCATACGATACACTTACTCTATGATCAACAAAAACGTACAACCACAGCCGCCGATGAAGCTGACCCGTGTCAGTCGTTGTATGCTGTGATAGTACGTCTATTCGTATGCAACCATAACGGCTGACAGAGCCGTTTTTTTAATACTTTGTCAGGAAGGAGGAGGTCATGCACACACGGAGTGGCATACCCCGGGACGCGCATCCAACATTTGTGGACGCATTTGATCAATGGTCAAAAAAACATTCGGCAGTGCAGGACGCGGCCGAACTACGCGGCGCCGCCAAAGAACTCGGTTTCGACGATCTGATGCAGTTGGCGGCCGGACAACGCCAGATGCCGCGGCTACATCCTGAAATCAGGGCCATAGCCCTGATCGAGCTGGCAAGTCGCGCGCTCACTGGTACGCAGATTACGGCAGTACGGGAAGCCTGGGCTGGTATACAATTCTACGCCCTGGATTCACTAAAGCACTTTGCCACTATTAAGGAGCGTCAACTGCTCAAACAATTGCTCGGCCAATCACTATAGTACTTTTTACGCCAAAAGCCCTGTATAATACCAGGGCTTTTATTTTTTATGCGCTAGAATACCTCCGCCGATCACAAAGAAATGTTATCAAAAAACTCACCACATATAATATGTGCTGCGGATACTGCGCGCTATTTCTTGCTCTCTACTCCGCCTTCCTTGGCCAACGGTATCTGCACGTGAAATGTCGAACCCTTGCCCTCGCCGGCAGACTCGACCCAGATCTTACCGCCATGCGCCTCGGTTAGGCGCCGGGCCACGTACAGCCCCAGACCTGAACCGTCGGGATTAACCTGGGCAATGCCGTAGCCGCGTACGAATTTGGTAAATAGTTTCTTCGCCTCTTCCGGCGGGATGCCGCGGCCGGTGTCGTGCACAGAAAAATGCATCATGCCACCGTCAACCTCTGTCTTCAGGGTGATACTGCCCTCGTCAGTGTATTTGATGGCATTGTCAGTCAGGTTCATGATCACGTCGCCGAGCTTGTCCGCATCAGCCATAACCGGCGGCAATGGTTTATCCGGCTTGTCATACACGAGCTTCAGATCCTTATCTTCGGCCGCCTTACCTACTACGTGCGCTTCTTTTTCTACCAGCTCTTCGAACTGGACCTGACGCTTGTTCAGCTCCAGCTTGCCGGATTCAATCTTGGACACGTTCAAGAACAAGTTGATAAGCCGGATCATACGCTGTGATTCCTCCAGCAAACCCTGCAGGACTTTATTCTGCTCATCCGGCACTTTGCCAAAGTCTCCCTGCAGGATCATGGACAAGTATCCCATAATACCGGTCATCGGCGTACGCAGTTGGTGCGAGGCAATGGACACAAACTCTGACTTAGCCTGATCCAGCTGCTGCAGATGTTTGTTCGCCTCGGCCAGGTCACGATTCGAATCCTCCAGCTGGCGATACAGCTCGATGTTCCGGTACACGATCCCAGTCTGGTTGCACAAGGCCTTCATCATGGACAGGTCGGTTTCCTTGAGCTCGCCTGGATCGCGCTCTAGCAAGAAATCAATAACACCGACAATGCCTTCTTCCGAATAAATCGGCACGGCGATAATCGTCTTAATACCCAGATGCTCCTGGATTTTCTTGGCTACCTCTGCCGGAATCGGCGGCGAGATAAAATCGGCAAAGTCTGTGCCGATCTGCACTTTGCCGAGCTTAATCGCTTTGATAGAGCGTGTTTTGTCATTACGGTAATCACCGTAATATGAATCAAAGGGCTTGGGCAGCAGTTTTAATACTTCCTGTGTTTTTTTGGTCTGGGTCACCGCGTCGGGAAACAACTTATGCTTGTTCTTGCCTAAAAATAACAAAATCCCTCCTAAATACCCGAGCTCGGTAGTAATGCTGTCAGTGATAGCCTGGGTTACCTTATGAAAGTCCAGGGTACGGGTGATGAGGTTGGTGACCTTTTGCAGGGCCGAGAGGAATCTGTTTTGCTCCTGCAGCTGGAGGTTGGTATTGCGCAGGCCTTCGGTGGCTACGGCGACTTCCTTCTTCAGTCGTTCAGTAAACTGCCTGGCTTCCTCATACAGCCGGGATTTTTCCAGTGCTGAAGCCAGCTGCGGCCCGATCAGAGTCAGCAGATCAATGTCTTCAGAGCCGAACGGGTCGCCGGACAGCTTAGGTCC
Organism: uncultured Gammaproteobacteria bacterium; assembly: GCA_964415025.1. GTDB lineage: Bacteria > Patescibacteriota > Patescibacteriia > UBA10025 > JAHIVO01 > CAYPXF01. The sequence goes on from CAYPXF010000001.1 coordinate 80,665, forward strand.
CATGACCAGCACGGCATTTAAATTGTTTCCTACCATTACTGGTGCAACCACGGCCGCGTCCAGCGCATCCAAGGCTTTTTTTGATTGTTCCAGTTTTTTACGCTCTGCTTCGTCCTGGGTATCTTCAATTTTCCGTTCCAATGCTTCGAGTACGATAATTTCCTTGCGCTCGTTCAGGAAATGTACCAGCGGATTGTCATGCGACAGCCGGTCATCTAACTCCCCATTATTATCCTCTTCCTTGCCTTTTATTTTTTTACCGTTCGCGTCCAGCCGGCCCTTGCGTTTGTAGTACGCTCCCCCGGCCCGGCCGGATAAATACACGCTGACATTTTTGATTTTGAGCCTGTTCTCCAGTTTGCGCGACAGCGAGTACAGCAGGACGTCCATATCGATTTCCCTGTTAATGATCCGGCTTAGCTCCTGCAACAGCTTCTGATAATCAATCCGCGCTTTGAAAAATAATTGGTCAGTGGCCTTGGCAATACCGCGTTTGAGGGGGTCGAGGATAAGAACGATGAAGATGGATACGGCGATTGATATTACTGTTTTGGTTGTTAGACTTACAGCGAGTATTTCTGGAAGGAGAAGTGTTAATCCAACGACTGTTACTGAAATAAGAAGGACCACGAGTGAATAGGTGATCGTTCTTAATATTATCAAGCGAATGTCTAACAACCTATGTTTAACAATTGCATAAGCAGTGAAAGCGATAAAGATAATAGTTGATGGTGGACCAATAATGCTTAATCTAGAAATTCCAAAAAGAGGCAATACACCACTTACAAATATAGCTAAAAAGGCTGTTATAGTTATCCCGGTTAAGATATATCTTAGCTGCTGTTTCAGAATCCCTGAAGCTCCTCTAAACTTCTTAAAAAGATTTCTTATTGTTATACCAAGATATAAGACAAAGTATAAATTAAATATAAAATAAACAGGCCCAGGAGTTATCTCGCCCCCCCAATCATGATGAACAGTGTCAGATATGTTTAATGAGGTAAATGCTAAAGGAAAAAGTATGATTGTGGGCAGAAAAATAAGAAATATTTTTTTTCTACTTAATTTCTTTTTTTTACCACTAAAATAATATGAAAATAATACCATAAATGGCAGCATCAGAATTGGACCAATAATTGTCATTCTTGCCCAGAATAAATCAGTTATAACCATGTCCGCCATTAATACACTAAATATCCAAAAACAAACACTAAATGTCATCAAAGAAAAAATACGATTTACTGTTCTACGAGAATTTCTAACAAGAACTAATAACGCAATTGTTAAAGTTGCCAAAAAAACTGGTATGTATGTGAAGTAATTAATCATTGGAGGTATAAGCTAAATAAACATCCGAATCGATCTTCGTGGCATCAAATTTAGCAAAGATTGATAATAAACGAGCAAAATATCTACCTTTTTTCTTAGTAAGACTTAGTCTAATAACGTTGGGTAGCAGTGGCGCTCTTTCAATATTTAAGTCTTTTCTGAACTTATATCCATTAATCTTTTCACTCCAATCTGCCAATATTCTTGCATTTCCTTTTGTTCCCTGGTTTTTTAGCAAATCCCTAGTTCCAGCAACAAATAGTATCAAATATGCAAATGCAGGCATTTTTTTTGAGGTTAGTATCAATTTAATATAGGCATCTGCGATTCTCCATCCCTTAGAAACCCAATTTGCTTTATCAGAATTTTGTTTTCCAATTAACAAGTATAAACCTTTAATTTTATTATCCTCGTCAATTAATAAATACTTATCATAACTTGGATTTGATAGATAACTAATAAATTCATCTCTAGTATACTCAAGCTTTTGAGGAGAACTCTTATTAATACCTTTTAGTCTATTATGATATAAATCATAAATAATATTTTTGTAATCTTCCGGGATTATATTGGCTTTAGAAATAAAAAACCTATTTTTAAAAAAAATACTATTAAATTTATAAATTATTTGACTTTGATGATTTTTTTCTGAATCAATAAATTGGCCAAATATTTGAAGTAAGTACTCCGCTCTGGTTTTTTTATTTAATGTTTCTTGCCAATGTATATGCGCAAAAGTCTCCTCATCTAATAAATGCATCTTACCGTTATTATTACCATTTCTATTTAATATTTCATCAGCAAAATATAAATTAGATAATTTTAAAGATATTTCTGAGTAGTTCATAACTAAATAAACCTTCTGATTCATATACTTACTGACCTCCACATACAAAGATTCTAGTAATTTTATGTAATTAAGTATTTTATTTTTAAATAACTCATCTGTATATTTAGATAATATAAACCCACAATTATCCCCTATAAGGAAAAGGGGGGTCCTGTTTCCCATGATCACATTTTTGTTTTTTTTATTTTTATTATCATAAAAGTATTCAAATGAATAATGTGATTCCGGATACAGAGCTAGATCGTCAGTCACGAACCAATAACCTAAGAAATTATTGTTTCGTAATACACTAATTTTAAGTATTTTCTCATTTTCACAAATACTATCAAATAGTTCTCTAGATAAACTGGGCTTACTTTGCACGGAAGATTTATAGTTTTCTTTGTAACCACAATAAAAGCCCCACCACTTAAATCTATCTTCATAATCAAGTAATTTAGTTTTTATTTTAATTTCTACACCATTATTCATTTTTTCTCCAAACACTTACCCAAATAAAATAAAGTAGTAAAAATGATTTATCTAAATACATCCTGTTTTTGGTCATCATTTCTTTTAACTCACTCCGAGTGTAATATTTTGCATATGGTTCATCAAAGTACTTTGATTTGAGTAATTTTGTCCACTTTTTTCTAAGAAAACCATCTTGGACTGGATCTAGTAAAATAAATATTCCTTTTTCATTCAAATATCCACGAAATTTATTTAGTACCTTTGATTGATTATCATAATGGTGAAATGAATTCGAACAAATAACGACATCAAATTTTTTATTTACGTGATATTCATGAACATCAGTATTTATAAATTTTATTTTAATATTTTTTGTATTAATAAATTTTAACCTAGCAATATTTAGCATCTCATCCGAAACATCCACCCCCGTAAAATCTAAAAATGGATATTCTGAGGATAATTTCTTTAATAATGTACCAGTCCCACACCCAACATCAAGAACTGAATTGATTACGTTATTTTTATAGTGACTACTAACTAAATTTACAACTTTGCCAGCACTGTATTTAAAATATAAATCCCAAAAACCTTTTTTTTCGTAGCTTCTTGCTAGTGAATTAAACTGCTTTTGAGATTGTTGAGCATTATTAACCACCCAAATAAAAAAAATTCTTATGTTTATATCATACCACATTTTCCCGTTTTTTGCAACTTACCGAAAATAACAAAACAGCCCTCATTGTACTGAAAATTTGGGCATTAGCAGTGTTATTGTGGGGAAGCATGGGGTGTGTTTTTATTTTTTCGTTGGTTTTATTTTAGCATAAAAGTACAAATTATTTAAATTAGCAGCTGAATTTTTATTCTGTATCAAATGCAAACGATTGTATTATGCCCTGATATATATTTGTGTATTCAGTTGTCTTTTCTTGATTGGCAATAATGCCGGATATAATATATCCAGTTCCATCACGAATAATATAGGTATTGATGTTGTACCCATATCCCTCATTGGTTACCTGATATGCTGGCAGGTCACTAACTGTCATCTCCTCTTCATCTACGATATAGTCCTGGAATCCTCCTTTTCGTGAAAAATCTGCCAAAGAATTACCGGGATAATTATCTACGTAGACTTCCAATTTCATGCCCTGAATAAGATCCCCGTCAGTCTCTTGGGCCTGCGCTTCAGGATCAAATAACATCACCAGATCGGCTTTGGAAGTTTTCTTATCAAGCTGCCAATCTGAAGGAACAATAAAAGAATAATTATATATTGTGTTAGTAATATTGATTCCAGAGTCTACCTGCTGTGTCATAATCACTTCTTCAGCAGTACGCCTGCTATTTAGATTATTATTCTGATTTATAATATTAACCGGGGTATTATTATTTTGTATTGATGGTTGCTCCCCGTTTTGTCTATTTAAAAACAGTATTGCAGATACTACTACTAATATAAATATAATAGTTATAAATATTTTTTTACTCATATAAATGATTACAATACGCTATAGAGAAATGGATGGAGAATACCAGACATGGTATCAATTATTTTTTATGGTGCATAAAATGATAGCAGTAAAATCAATTAATATCTTAATCTGCTAGCAGCACAAGTGCATGACCAGGCCAGAACAATATTTGAAAAATTGAACGTACAATGATTACAAATACTGCGCTAACCCTAGAAAAATCTCCCTCATTTTGTAATTCTTTTGTGGACGCAGCATGCTGATCAGGAAACAACAAAATAAAAACAACACCTACAACGGTATATATTGCTAAAACAATAAAAAAAATAATGATGCTTTGACGATGTTTCATAAAAGTAAATGTATGCTGACCCCTCATAAAAATGAAAGGTCAGCATCACAGTCAATACGTTTTTACCCGTAAATAGTACCTTATGTACCCAGCACCAAATGCAGAGTAAAGACATGATCCGACAACGCCGGTCACACGCTGATAACCTCCTTCCATCCAGGACCAGCTAGTGATATGGCCACCGTAGCACGCACGAATCGCCCAGTAGAGCGCCCAGTTGGGAGTAGTAAAGTAATATCCTTGCTGTGAACCGGCCCACCATTTATATTCGAGTCGGAGGTCATAGTCATGACCAGAATAATAGTAGTAAGCGGCATACGCGATAATGGTTTGGCTAGTAGCGACTTTCGCTTGATGTTGATTCTGATGAGCAATAAATGCCGCTACCATCTCCTGTTCTTCTGCCGCGCTTATTTCGGGTACCACTCCAGAATCCCGCAAGGCGTAATAGTTCTGCAGCATCTCTTCAAGAGTTTCCGTGCCACTATATCTGACCGCGGCGGTCTGCTGACGTGCTTCTGACGGTATATTACCTTGCTCACCGACTGTTGATTGTATTGGAGATTCTTTTTCTGAACAACCAATAACAACCAACAATAGTATGGTAGCAATCACTACCATGTGCTTAGAATGCTTCAAAAATATCATTTCACTATCCTCACTTTCTTCGATTTCAGTGTTTGATTGTAAATAGCAGTTTTTCTTTCAGAAAGACCCACATGTGTTTTCTGAAAGCGCCCCCTTTTGGTGCCCCCTTAGTAAAGGTTAGGTGTCATAGGCATCGACCTCCTGTAGGCCTTAGGCAAATTCCGTTATGCAGAATTAGCCGACGGGCCTTACGTTTGAAAATGAACTGTTTTAGTTGGATGTTTTTTGATATTTAATGTTTTTCCACATGATTTGCCGACGGCTATTCTATGCGACGGCGCAAGATAAAAATACTGATTAAACTCTAATTAAATTAACTTTTTGATTTGTTATATTTTTTTTCTTTGTATACAGAGTCGTCTTTTTTTTCATGAGCAATCATCATTTCTACCTTTATTTTAGCATTTTTTAAACCATAAGAAAAGAAAGTATGTACTAATAAATACACACATTTGACATTATGTTGTAGTGAGGTGTAGGTAGTTTGCCGCAGCTCGGTGCCCGCTTCGCGGGAGATCCTTCACCCACACACCATATGATGGTGTGGGGTTCTGGATGACAAATAAGTTGTGGCCAATACTTTATGACAAATGTGTCGTGTTATGGAGGGACTCAACTAACGGTAGTCATTCAGGGTCCGTAATACACTTATCATGCATTTATTCCCTGGTGAAATCAATAATCGGGTATATACGAAAACATGAATTGAGCCATTCCTGCCCCCTCTTCTTCTCCAACCAAAAATTAAAACTAGAATAATCGTAATCTTGCATTTCGTTCACATAATCATGCTTGATGGGATTGTGATGGATGTAATTAAAGTGTTTCCAAAAGTCTGCTTCGTCCCTGATGCAGTGATCCCAGTAATTATGAAATAACTTAGTTCCTTGGGTGCGGTTCATTTTATTAATTCTATATGAGATTCCTCCGTGTATTTTTTGCATCAGTTGAGGCAACTTTTCCGCGTTTCTTACTTTGAGCAGTAAATGATAGTGATCTTTTAATATAACCCATGCGATTAAATCGTAGCTCGCTCTCCGGATTTCAGCCTTTAGGCTGTGGAGTAGTATCTTTTTCATTTCATCCGATTCAAACACGGCACGTTTTTTATGTGTACGAGAGGTTATAAAATAGTACATATTATCTAAAAACAGATGTGGTGGGTGGTGAAACTTGTTCATATATGTCACGCTAAAGTCTGGAATCCTTGGAGCGGTGGTCGGGGACTACAACCTTTGGGCTACTTAACCGGGTGCTGTCTCACCCTAAAGGGTGAAATCCTGGAGACGACCTGGACTCCTCAACCTCCACACACTCGGTTTCGGAGGGCAAGCGAAAGCTTGGAACGGTTTACGGTTTTGCAGGCTCTCGCCTGGACTCCGAACAGGTGCGGTTGTGTGAAAGTTTTGCTATATATCACGCTAAAGCGTGGAATCCTTGAGCGGCTACGGATTACAGCCTTTAGGCTGGCAACTTTACTGCCTAAGTTCTCCCAATCCTCTCCACCGCCTGTTTATAGAGCAACGCATTCGCGATCGCTCCGGTCATCTGCGGCTGGAGGCGCTGGAGATAGAGTAGGTTGTCAGCCGTGTAGGCCTCCTTGTTTTCTTTCTTGCCGAAGAAAAACGCCCCAACTAACTCCCCTGGTTCGCCGACCGGCACTACCAGCCAGACGCCCATGGCTTTCAGTTCCCGCTCGATACTCTCCAGCATTTGCTGTTCACCCTCGTCCTTCTCCTCCTTGAGGTAGGGAATCTCTTCGGTAACGATAATACTTTCCTGCTCGCGCAGATAGCGAAATAGCGCCGTATCGGATCCCGCCTGCACCCGCCGCTCATCAGGATAATAATTTTCCAGGATATTCTTCTGTCGATTTAGCCAGATGAATTGGATATCAGAGGCACCGAGAAACTCGCTAAATTCAGCTCGTATCCGCTTAATCAGCTGATCAAACTGCAGAGAGGACGACATAATACTGCGCAGTTTGCTTGATTCAGCCTTTGTATCCTTTTGCTGTGAATAAAATACACGGTCGATCGCTTTTACTAATAATCGCCGCAGCGGTTCGATTGTCAGGGCAATGATTAAAACAATTAGTATGGTAGTCGCTTGCTCGGACCAACTGTAATTGATTTCTAATAGCCTTTTCGAGAAAAGTAATAAGTAAATGTATATAGCTGATAGCAGTATTATCGACAAAGAATATACAATTCCTTTTCTTATCACTAATCTAATATCAAGCAACCTATAACGTAAAATAGAATATGCAAAAGCTAGTGAAATAAATATTGTTCCTAATGAACCCCAGTAACTTTTAATATTTTCGATAAAATAGGGCAAAATTAAATCAGCTAGGGATCCAATTAATGATGCTAAAGCAAAACCAAATATAACATATTTTAATTTTACTTTTTCTAGTGGTTTACAATTTTTGTATTTTTTATATATAACAAAAAAAGTGATAATTAAATAAATAATTATATAGAGTGAAAATACATAGTGATAATCACCATACACCGGGGTGCCGAGGCCATCTTCATTAATAAATTGATCCTTAAAAAATGCATTACCCAAAGACGTCCACCCGATAATGATTGGGGGTATTGTTAATAAAATTATATGAATGAGTTTTACTCTACTTTTGTAAGGAAAAAATATTGAAAATAATAGAAATGAGGGGACGATTAATCCTCCCATTAAAAATGAAACTCTCCCAAAAACAGCGGTTACTTCAGCGCTTCCAGTAAAATAGGCAAAATAATTACCTGCTAGCCAACCATTTAGAATAATAATCAGTATAAAGTAGGTCCACTTAATTCCGCTTCTCTTGCTTCTCACGAGTACCAAAAACGCAACTGCAAAGTTTATTAGAATTACTACTAGATATATAATTTTTATTAAAGACATATAGTTTCCCTCGAATTACAATTTATTTCTAAATCACTCTTTTTTGGTTGTTAGCTTTTTGACTTTCTAGTTTTTCCGTACTTCGTAACTGCCCATAAATACATTAATGAATTTTTGATATATGTATTCATATGCATAACAATTTTTTTGATTGCCATGATATCCTGCACATTATAGGAGCTCTGTTTATTGATCGCCGCTATTACTCCTAATAATTCATTATTTGAAATAACGGGTATCAACAGGGAAATACTATGGTCAGCCATGGCTTTTTTAATTGCTTGAAAATAATCTTTCGGTATCCCATTTTGATAATATTGTGCATAGCTGGGAATCTCGCTAAATACTAATATATTGCCGGTACGCACTAAATATTCTGTCAAATAACTATTATTATTCAGAATTAATGTATCAGCTTCATGAGATGGCATCTGAAAAGAGCTATATACAATTGCTCTTCGAGCTTCATGTTTGAGATACAGCGAGATATGTTCAGCTTTAAGCAAGTGCTGTACCTGGGAAGTAAAAGCATCTAAATCATCAATAAATTTATTATAAACGTTACTATGTACTCCCGACGCAGATAACCGCTTGCTGTAGCTATTATCTGTGCTCTGTTCCTGATTCAGAATTATTTCAGCACTAATTTTTTTCTGCTTATTTATTTGATGAATATTATTTCGCAGGGGTCTACTGTTTTGTTTTTTTACAATACTATACTGGTGTTTAATTTTTGAAATCATCCCCTGTCTCAAAGCTTTATTTTGTGCTGGTGTAAAGGTAAATTTTTCATCCAGTTGTTCTGCTGCTTGCGTAAGTAACTTGTTATCAAAATATTTTATTTCATCAGCAATCTCATTATTATCTGTCCGTACCAGTGCGACTTCATACCCAGCGCCGACCATTGCCTTATAACTTTCTAGATATACGTTAGCTCCAAAAATATATAATTGCGGCTGGGGCGAATCACCCGCCGTAAATGTGAAAGACTTATCAAGAGTGTCATTATCTAAGAATTTTATCAGCTCTTGGAAACGTAACTGCAGTTCCTTGGCGGAATACCCCATCTGAATTAATAAATTTGACCGAGGCGTCAACATGCATCGCACCGTTATGTTATTTTTAACCAGTTTGCTGATCAGTTTTTGCTCCCGCTTGCAATAACAAGTTTGCCTGCTATTTGTTGCGACATCTTTATCCGAATGTGAAAAACAGGATAAGCCGGTATGTAATCGAAGTATATTATTATGCTGTGACGGTCGTAGTAGCATATCAGCCCCTTTCTGCAACCATGCATATCTTTCTTCTTTCGAATGTATATAAAGCGGATAACGGCCGGTGGGATTCTTCTCTAGAGCCGTAGTAATAATTGATTTAATACTCTTATCTTTTTCCGCAAAAACTATTTTCCCGTCAAATTCGTCAATTGTTTCTATGAGGGCAGCGGCAGTTTGTCTGACGATATTACCGCAATAATTAAATCTAGATATTGAATCAAAATTCTGATATTCAGATACTAAATTATTACAAATATAGCTCCCCTTTGTTGATAAGCGTTTGTCTATTTTCCTGCGAAAAGCAATAATAATTTCCATAAGTTTTGGGGATACGGACTCGTTATCTTCAGCCGGTCCAAATATATGCGCTAAGATCATTTCGGCTGCCGCGATCGCGCCGCAACAGCGACTGCCATCCAGCCCACCACGCCGCAAACTATGCAGACCAGGGGACATAGAATCAAATGCCTTGGCTATGGCAATGCTGCATCCATAGTGTTCGCCATCATGATTTCCAAAATAGTAATCCTGTGATTTTTGAATGTATTGTTTGGAAATATTATCGATTGCCATATTTACAATTTATTCCTAAAATTTTCGTCCTTATCCATTAATTCCTCCAGCAGCTGGCGGAGGAAATCAGCTTTTGTTTTCTTAATCTTCTTCGCTTTCCAGAGGAGGTAACGCTCCATGCGGGGGGTGATGCGCAGGGTGAATTTTATAGTCGGCTTTTGCTTCAGCCCTTTTCCCTCGCTGACCTCATGCAGGAAATCCATGACCGTCTGCTCCAGGTCCTGCTTGGTATATTTGGCCAGGCGCATGTATTCGGGCGTGTTTTTCTTGGTCAGGTAGCCGTGGGCGATTTTTTCCGGGGTGCCTTTTTTATACAGGTAGAGCAACGGCTTTTTCTGGGAAATGGCGTAGGCCAGGAGATAGCCGATTTCCTGGTCCGGCTTGGATGCCTCCACGATGATACAGTCCATCTTGTCCAGCAGTATCTCCCCTGACTCCTGCATGCGCTCGAGTTCCTCTTTCTTAAAATCAGTATTATTCTCGTCTGATGAGGCCACTACAAATACACCGGCCTGCCGTAGTGTTTCGACGACAGTCTTATAATTCTGGTCGAGTTCGGTGGTAGATATTAATGGTGAGAAAAAGTAAACGCGCATTGTATTCGTTATAGTTTAACGGTTTGGGTTTGGCGGCTCGTATCGTCTAACGTTTTCGTTTCACGTCTATTTATAAATTTATCCCAGGCCACAGCTAGTTTAAATAACTGACGGGCTGACTTATCATACATATCGATAAGTTGGGTACATAAAGTAACCTCAATATGATAAATATCTTTCACTTGCTCAATACTGACAATACATTCATTGCTTTCTGCCATAGCATCATCAATATATTTCTGAAATCCTGCTCGTTGATGCTTTTTAGCATATCCTTCAGCGACCAATCGCGGTGCTGCTTTAGACGACCTGCTGAGCTGATCTTTCAAATCATATCTCTCACTCGTAGGCAATTTTGGGATAATTCTCGTCATCACTAAAATACATGCTTTATATAAATTTTGATAAACGTCTAAATCTCGAAAGCTTCTGATTTTATTCTTACTATCCATAATTTTTTAGTGTAATTATTGCTTTTAACACAATACCTTTTAACTATGCCGATACGAGCTGCAATAACGTTAACCGGATAACGAAACCCTCCCTATTTAAAAGGTTCAACTGTATCGTCCTGCCACATAAACATTCTTATCTTACCAATATCGTTCGTCTGCCCGAGCGCCCACATAAACTTCACAAACGTGATTTCAAACGTCATATCATTTATCAAAATATACTCCCGCTTCTTTTTCTTGACGTCCAGGGCAAAAGGGTTGTGCGCCACGATGGGGATTTGCTGCTGGTAGGCTTTAGCTAATATTGGTTTAAATGAATCAGGAAATAAATTCGTGTTAAAACTTTTGACAATAACGCCTTGGCACTGATCGGTCAGCATGTTTTCCAGCAGTTCGGGTCTAGCGCCGGGGTAGAGCTGGAGTAAACAGACTTTATCGGCTATTGCATGGTTCAGCTGTAATGCGCCTTTGCGCCGTTTACGGGCCCGGCTAAAAAGCTTGATGCCGAAATCGACCTTGCCCAGCATTCCCTCTTTATCAGCGTCGAAGAAATTAAACGACGGCGTGTCGCCTTTGGCCGTGGCCGTGGCCCGGATCAGCCGATTGCCAAACATAATGGCTACTTCGGACAGATCCATGGTCGCCACCTGGATAGCATTGATTAGGTTTGCTTTCACGCCCAGTGATTTGTAGTCAGAGATCAGGCCGGACAAATCCTGCTTGTCAGATTCTGCTACCTCGGCCGACAGCGGCGACCCGGTGAAGACTACCGGCTTACCCAAATTCCCCAGCATGAAGTGCATCATGGCCGCGGTATAGATCATGGTGTCCACGCCGTGGATTATCACAAATCCGTCGTACTGCTCATACAGCTCCTTGATTTTCTTGCCGAGCGTGACCCACAGTTCGGGCTTGATTTCCGAAGCGTCCTCGCCAAACACAAACACCGGCTCGATGTCCGCGATCAGGTTTATTTCAGGCACAGCACTAAGCCACGGCTTGATATCAGCTGGTTTTTGCACAGACAGAACCCGTTTGTCAGCGATCAGCGCCGTCCCGCCGCAGAATAGTAATGCTATTTTTTCGTTCGACTTTGGCATTTGAAAATATCCAATTCCTTAATATCCAATATCCAATCAATGACTAATGCTTAATGCTTTTTAGTTATTAAATATAAAATACTTGCCAAAACAAAGAAAGCTGAATATGGACCCATCCAAATTAATTGATAATTCCCTATTAAAGGTAAAATCAAATTGAAAGTAACACCTATGGAAAAACCAATGATAAACCCTATTGAAATATATTGTAATTGTATCTTATTGACTCCTTCACTTGTCCTGAGCTTCTTAAACAGTATAACAAAGGAATTAATAATATAAGCTAAAAATACCGCTACATACAAATAGTATGCCTCATTTAAAATAATTATGTTCCCACTATCTGTTTTTTCCGCGTGGTTGATTAGAACTGATGGCGCTACTATAAGTATAATTAATATTAATGCAGGTATATATAGCAGGAATATTTTTCTTTTATCGATTTTTAGAGACGGAAATGGATATACTAATGAAAAATAATAAAAAGTTGGCGCAATTAATATCGCTGCGATATAATAGAGCACCGCATAAACTACAGCATAATCCAAATTGTTGCTTATAATAAATAATCCTAAACCCACACTCCATAATCCCGCAAAAAAGAATAACAGCGCAAATGATAAATTAATATGTGATTTTCGATTTCTGCCGTAAATGTAGCCGGTAATTACAAAACTTATTGCGGTTATTACAAATAATATTATACTTTTTATTTCCATATTGACTAATAACTAACAACTAACTACCAAACAATTATCCAAAAACCAACACCTAAAAACCTATGCTCCATATTTCCCTTATATTATGCGCCGTCGCGGATTAGAGCGCCGTCGCACTTTTACCCTACCCTACTGCTCATATTTTCGTCAATATTGCATTATCCACTACTATGTGGAAAACTAACAATAAATTTTAAAAAATTCCTTTATTTAAAGGGCTAATGCAGTAATATATAAAGCCGCTATTCTATATATACAAAGGAATTGCACATTACGAAAAAACCTCTTATCATAGGATAAAACCAATTGCTGGCTACATCGTGTGTCAAACAATTACCCCCCTAGTTTCCTGATATGATTCTGGCCGGCATTTTTTATTGCATTATTATACCGATATGATTAGGTGTGCTATAGTATAGGTGGTTCTTCATTCTGGAGTTTTTCATATAGATTCATGGTTTTGTACAAAACCATACCGTACTTTCATTCATACCCCGGCCATAATTCACGATTTCTAGTACCCGACTTATTTACATTATGGCCGGGTTTTTTTATATGCATATTTTTGGTATACTTATTCTGCTCCTTTCTTAAGACAAGTCCCACCTCTTCTTCTTTATTTAATACCCTGGTTACTGCTAATACTAAGAGTAGAGGTGGGTATTTTTTTATGCACAAAAAGCCCTTGACGGCCTGAAAATATTGGGTATAATGCAAATAGAACGACCACTGGCCCACGGTGGTTGTTCTTTTTTAATTTTCCGCCTGAAAATTAAAAAACACTAGGTTATCGAGGTGTGCTATTACCCTATATTGACATGCTTATTGCCTGGTATACAATAAAACTAGAACCTTCTAATACCCGCTACAATATCCCCCCAATGGGCAAAGCCACATCAAGTCGTAACCAATTTGCTTTTGATCTGACAACATTATGAGGGGGAAACATGGACTGCCGTGTCCATGGTCTATTCTGTCAATCCCAGGAAGCATAGCCTACCATTTATGCTGCCTGGGATTTTTTTATACACGTGATAACGAAATGAATAAACTCAACTAGCCGGGGGTCTGATAAGTAGTGTTTGACATATTCGGCGACTTATTTATACTATTAGAGCAGTGTAATATACTGCGATTATACTCCATATCTAACAGCCGGGTCATGCGTGGCCTGGCTGCGAACATCGATCTTTTAATATAAAAATCCTTGATCTGGTTCTGCCCGATGTACATACAGGTCTTGTTTTCTCTCAACAACGCCACTCGGTAACGGGTGGCGTCTTTATTACAATAAAATATTTGTCATTCCCAAAAATAACCCGCTGCATTCATAGTCAAATCAAGCCGCCCGCTGCGCGGGAGATTCTTCACCCACGCACCTTCAAAAGGTGCGCGGTTCAGGATGCCAACAAGGGTAAGGATAGAGTACCCACTGACAAATATTTATTTATTTCCAGGCCAACCCCTGGCGGACCAATAGTTCCCCTGCCCGGAGCGGCTCGGCCATGAGCTCCTTCACTATTTTTTCCATGCGTGCGCCTTGGGAACCCTTTACCAGAACAATATCGCCTTTTTTCATCCGCTGCTGGATAAACTTACCGGCAGATTCTGTATCAGCAAAACTGTAAACCTGTTCAGTGGCCATACCTGCTTGTCTGGCTCCCTCGGCAATTAGTTTGGCGCGTTCACCTACAGTAACCAGATAATCACACGTAGTAGCGGCTGTTTCGCCTACTTCACGGTGGCCCTGTTCAGTATACGAACCCAGCTCCAGCATGTCACCGAGCGCGGCAAACTTCTTGCCAGACACCGTCATATCAGCCAAAACCTTGAGCGCGGCTCTGGCCGCCATTGGTGATGAATTATAGGAGTCGTCAATTAGTGACGTATGCTTGATGCCGGGTAAGAGCCGCATGCGTCCAGCCGGCGACTGGTACTGTTTAAGCGCGGCAGAAATATCGGCCAAATTCATATCCATGGCAATACCGACTGCCGCTGCGGCCAAGGCGCTGTATACCTGGTGGGTCCCCAGGACTGAAGGCAAAAACACCGGCACGGTTGAGCCCTGATACTGCAGCTTAAAACTAATACCTTTTATATCCTGGTCTATCCAGGGATCTGGTGAATGGCCGGTAGAAATACTGACTTCCGTAGCTCTAACCTGCGTTTGCTCTGAAAAACCGAACGATACTATCTGCGCTCTGGTCTTTTCCCGGGTTTGAGTAACCAGCGAGTCATCAGTATTCAGTACAGCGAAGTCGTCCTTTTTCAATCGGGCGATAATCTGCTGTTTTTCGCGCATGACTTTATCCACACTGCCGAACAGCTCAGTATGTACCGAGCCGATTGCCGTAATCACACTAATATGGGGTGGCGCGATAGCCGTCAAATAACTTATGTCACCAGGCTTATCAGCGCCCATTTCCAAAACTAGTACTTCTGGATACTCCTTCTTGGTGAATAAAACCATGCCCGTTGCCCGAAGAAAAATACCTACCCAAATAAATGGATTTTTCCGGCCTGACTCCATGCCCAGAATAGCCAGCGGCAGGCCGATTTCATTGTTATAGTTGCCGATATTTTTGCCCACTCGATATTTCCCGGATAACACAGTAACTATTGCTTCTTTAGTAGCTGTTTTGCCTACGCTGCCGGTAATACCAATGATGATGGGTTTATACTTCTGTAAAACCCAGCGGGCGAAGAGCTTTAGTTTCCACTCTATAATACGTTTCATAAATAAATACGTTTCATAAATATCGTTGTCGTTTACGTTGTCGCGGCGCGTACCGTTAATCGGTTACGTTGTACGGCCGATGAAATGAAACCGCTAGACTAAACCGATACGAGCCGCGAAACCTAAATCCTCAAACGAAAACTATTCTTCAGGCGGTATGCCGTAATAATTCAGCATAAATTTCGTTAAATTACCGAAGAGCGGCGCGGCAGAAGACTCGGCCCACTGCACATCACGCGGTCGATTAATCCGTACGCACATAACAAAAGCCGGATCATCTGCCGGGGCAAACCCGCAAAACGATCCAATGGTATGGTTGGGATCATAGCCCGGGCCGTCCTCGCGCGGGACCTGGGCCGTACCCGTCTTGCCGGCCACAAAATACCCGTCCACGCCGGCCCGGCTGCCGTGGCCGCTCTGCACCACATTGACAAGCATGGCACCCAATGTGGTAGCGGTTCTCTGGGTAATCGGTTGGCCGAGCACGGCTGGTTCTGTTTTGACACGGAATCCGTCCGGCTTAACAATTTCATCAACAATATACGGCCGCATCAGCTGGCCGCCGTTGGCAATCGCGCCAAAGGCGTTGGTCATTTGCAGGAGGGTCACTGAAATACCCTGGCCAAACGAACCGGTCGCCATATACAGCTCCTTATGCGAGGCTAACGACGACACGTCGCCATTTGCTTCTGAATTCAGCTCCAGATCATAGCTCTCTCCGAAGTGGAACGCCCGAACATATTCATCGAATTTTTCCGGACCGATCTGCCGGGCGGCGAAAATAACGCCGGTGTTGAGCGACTGTTCCAGTACCTGGGTCATGGTATTAATGCCGTGGGCTTTGCCATCGAAGTTTTTGATGGTATATTTTCCGATTTCCTCACTGCCGGTGTCTTCGTACGTTGTATTCGGACTGACCGCGCCTTCATTCAGGGCCGCGGCCATGGTAATGGGTTTGAAAACCGAGCCTGGCTCATAAATATAGTAGGTTGCCGGATTAATGTACACATTAATATCTTCTACCTCGTTATATTCATTGGGATTAAAATCAGGCGATCCGCATAGTGATTTCACTGCGCCCGTCTGTGGATCCATGATGATAACGCTGCCGCTGTCCGCGCCGTGCTGGGCCACCCACTCGTTTAGCTGTTTACACGCCTCATACTGTATCGTATGGTCGACGGTTAAAATAAGATTGTCGCCGTCTTGTGCCTCTTCCAGCAGTTTAGTTCCAAACGTGATCCACCGGCCCTGGGCATCTTTTTCTGCCTGTAAATAACCTTCTTCACCGGCTAATTCATCATTCCAATACTCTTCGAGTCCGTACTGCCCGACCCGAACATCGTTCTGCATCCCGACAAAACCGAGCAGATGAGAGGCGATATTATTTTCCGGATAATACCGGTATAGCTGTTCTTGGAATTTTATACCGGTAAATTCCAGCTGCTTGATTTCGTTCACTACTGTTTCATCCACCTGGCGTTTAAGAGGCTCGTACAAGTCATTTTCCTTGGTCAGCCGCGGTACTAGTTCAGCTTCCTCCAGCTCCAGAAGCGGGGCCAGTGCTTTGGCTACCATTTCCGGATTTTCTACGCGTTTGGGCTCGGCATAAACTAGATAATATGATTTATTCGTGGCCAGAGGGTAGAGTGTGCCTGGTGTGGCATGGTCTCGGACCAGTATTTCACCCCGTTTGGGCAGCAGCTTTTCAGACAATCCATGCTGGTCTGCGGCGATTGCTTCATAAAACGAATGCTGGAAAATTTGGATATCGCCCAGCCGGATGGCGATCAGCGCGGCAAATATAAAAATAACCGCACGTAATACATCAATGCGGTCGAGCCGATGCTTCGGCTGTTTGTCCTGCTGTACGCGTGATCGGACGCGCCGACTCGTCATAATATCTCAAGTGTTATCTACTTATTTTGAAAGTATACCAAAATATTACTGTATGTAAACTACCGTACGGCCATAGCGGTATCGGCCGGGACAATGTATTCCACGTCATTTGCTGCCACCATGTCCATATCTGCGGTGGCCTGTTCGATTACTGACAATGACTTAAGCTGGGCCGCCTGGAGTTCGAGCTGTTTATTTGCTTTTTCTAATGCGGTAATTTTATTTTCATATCCCTTGATATCAAATCCGCCGGTCGCCGTCTGGTTCACGAAAAATAAATAAGAAAAGCCGGCGAACACAATCAGGCATAATAAGACAATACTGAGGCTGATGCGGCTGACAGTAATGCGTTCTTTGATTTTTGTGTTGAGCTTGCTTGATTTGGCAGTAGTATACTGCTGGGACATGAATTTGGTCATGATTGGTTTTAGGTTTTATGTTTGGTTATATTTTTTCCGCTACGCGCAGTTTGGCGCTGCGGCTGCGTGGATTAGTTTTTATTTCCTGCTCACCGGGCGTGATCGGTTTTTTCGTGATGACCCGTACAGTAGCCTGATGCCGGCAGCGGCATACTGGTATGTCCGGCGGGCAGACGCACTCCTGCGCCTGTTCTCGGAAATACCGCTTCACGATCCTGTCCTCCAGCGAGTGGAAACTGATGACTGCGATACGTCTACCGGGTGAAAGAACATCGATCATGTCTGGCAAAGACTGCTGCAGTATGTTCAGTTCATCATTGACGGCGATGCGCAGTGCCTGAAATGTTTTTGTCGCCGGGTGAATACCGCCGATCCACGGAACTTCTTTCGTGCTGCCGAGTACTTCCCGGTAGGCCAGGAGTATGGCCTGGACGAGCCTTTTTGTTTTTGTTATAGGTGCCTGTCGGCGGGCCACAATTATCTGATTTGTTATGGCGCGCGCCAGACGAGACTTTTCTTGACCATACTCCTGGATTATTTGGGTTAGCTTTATGTCAGGCCAGGTATTGACAATATCTGCTGCGGTCAGCTCCTGGTGGACATCAAACCGCATATCAAGCGGTGCATCAGCTATCTGGAAAGAAAATCCTCGATCCGTATCTTCGAGCTCAAATGATGATAAACCAAGGTCAAGTAAAATACCGCTAATTTTATTGCTAGAAAACTGTTCATTGTATATTTTTTTTATAGTATGGAAACTGCCGTGGGCAAGGGTAGCTCGATCCTGGAATTGGGACAGTCGACGCTGACTTTTCTGAAGCGCGACCTGGTCCCGGTCAATACCCAGCAGTTTTCCGTCCGGTGCCGTGTGCTTGAGTATAGTCTCGGCGTGTCCCCCGCCGCCGAGCGTACCGTCTATAAAATGCTGGCCTGGTTGGGGCTGTAATAATTCGATAACTTCGTTTAAAAGTACCGGTGCATGCATAGATTAAATCCAAAAATTCGAATTTCGAAGCACGAAACAAACTCTAAATTATAAATTCAAATTTCTAAATTCGTGCTTATGGTGACCATTTTGTCGAAGAACACTGCCAATAATATAAGATCAAAAACAACAACTAAACCCCTAGGTCATCTAACGCCTCGGCAATATCACTTCCCTTTTTCTCCGTACTGGTCTTATATTTATTCCAGGCGGCTTCATCCCAGATTTCCAGACGGTTATATAATCCAGCGATAACTGTTTTCTTTTTAATAGTGGCGTACGTGCGTAAATACTCCGGCACAATAATGCGGCCCTGCTTGTCTATTTCGCAATCCATAGCGCCGGCTAGCATCAGACGGGCAAAGGCACGGGTGTTAGCCTTGGAAATAGGCAGCTTGGATAACTTTTCAGCGAGCGCTTCCCAATCCTTTTGCGGATACAAGAACAAACAGTTGTCCAGTCCCCTGGTCACTACTGCTCCCTTTGCCAGTTCATTACGAAATTTAACCGGAACAGCCAGTCTGCCTTTGCTGTCTATAGAATGATGGTACTCGCCGATGAACATTTGTTTGAATAAAAAATAGTCGCTAAAGTAGAGCAAAGGGGTGTTTATCCACAGTTAGCCTGACTTATCCCCACATTTATCCACTTTTATACCCTTCTACTCCATTTTACACCACTTTCTGGGAAAAGTCAATCATGCCAATCCAAAAAACGCGTCTCCCCAGTTAATTTACCTACTAGGTAATAAATATGTCTATTCGTCAAATAAAAAACCGGACTACAGTCATAGCAGTCCGGTCAAAGTACGTGAGGGGTTGTGGGTCAGGTGAGCTGAGCAACAGCACCCAGAATGGCGCTGGTATGGATAGGCACTTCCTGTTCGTTAGGATGATATAGTTCACCACGCAATGGCAATGGCATCATGCCGGATCCTGAATTCAGCTGGTCATCACGGTTTATAATTGCCCGCAGTAGGTTATTCCATTGGTCCGGCTTTACCACCAGTTCAATAGCTTTTACCGCCTGATTTGGGTCAGGGAAATCTACGGGAAATACCGGGTCACGCTTATTACCGGCGTGCTTTCTGAGCAAAACGCCCAATACTTCAATCCTATCAGGGTCTATCCCCATATACCATCTCCTTTCATTGCACAAAGAGCTTATGATCTATTTTTATTAAATATTACCATACATGGCTAAGCAGACTGTGGATAAGTATTATTATAATACGTTTGACCTACAGCACCCATCATATATAATGATGGTTAAGAGGGATAAAGGTCGACACATTAATCAACTAAGGGAATTACCTAAATCAACTAAGGGAATTACCTATGATTAAGAAAACGATACTTTTCGCTGTTATTACCATCCTTGTACTGACAGGGGCGTTATTTTTAGTATTTAATACATCTGATCAAGCCGCAGCCAAAGCCGGCTTCAGAGATGAGCCAATTGAATGCTATTGGGAGTGCGTCGAATATGATTTCGATGGCAATTGTGTCACTGAAGTAGAACGCTGCTGGGGACTAACCGGTGAAGTACGCATGGGCGGGGTGAATGTACGATAATAGTCTGAATATTGCAGTAAAAAACCTCCTCCTCCATGAGGAGGTTTTATGTTGACAAACTGTCGGATATTAAGTACGATGCTATATTGGCTTATTGAGCCATATAGTAGACGAAAGATCATTCACAATTACATACACAGAGGTGAAACATGCAGAATCTTTTCATACTGATCGTTATTGTGGCTGTGCTGCTGCTTGTCTCATGTGCTGGTTTTGTGCAAACCGGCACTGGTAGAAACGAGGATTCGCGTAAAAATTTGTACAGCAGAAGTCTTAGTTCGCTTCCGGCTGAGCAGCGTACGGCCTGGAAAGAACTAAAAGAGTTCATGCGTATTGTCGACGACAGTACGTACAAACAGCTCGAACGTTTATCCGTTACTGAGGAAGCGGGTGAAATCGACAGTTTGGTCAATGCGTTTTACAAACGCAAGGATCTGCAGTACAATCCTGAAACACCGGACACAAACGAGTGGCTCGGCGAGATGAAAAAAAGGATTGCCTACTGCAATGAACATTACGCCGGACCGGGGGTTATCGGCCGTCACTGGGACCCGCGGGCCAGAGCCACGTTGCTGCTCGGCATTCCGTTTATGGAGACTGAATTTGAATCATTCTGCGTCGGCCTGACCACCACCAGCAAAACCAAGTATTGTATGATTTACAAGCAGGAATTTGTTGACGGAACAACTTTTTACTACCAGGGACGGATCAGTGATCTGCATCCGGATAAAATGATTCCATTCAAGGAGCACGGAGCAGTGACCATAGACGACTTTTTAAGACAGAAAAGTTATACTGAATGGAAAGTCGGCCGTTTACAGGAACCGGAATTCAGCAACTTTCCTGACGGAAAAGAGCTGGAAATGGGGATCAGATTGTTCAGCTGTCCAGACACAACCGGTAATTTCGGTTTCTGGACTATTAGCGGTGTGTCGCTGAAAAAACTGCATCCGGACAGCGCAAATCAGCTCCGTTTCCATAGTGAAGTGGCCGTTTATACGGCCGGAAGAGATCCGCAACTGGTATGCCAGTATAAAAGTCCGGTGTACACGCTGCCCGGCCATTTAGCTGACAACGGTAATGCAGTCTTTCCCATCCATCTCGGACGTATGCTGCCACCCGGCTACTACACGGCGTCTGTGTCGCTTTTCGAAGAGGGTACGGACAACAAAGCCGTATACTCGCTTGATGTTCAGCTGCCCTCCCAGTATGCTACCAACGGTTTCAGTGATCTACTGCTACTCCGTGACATCACGGACAAGCCGAAGAAAAACAGGATACGCCGATATGGCAGATCGATCCTGGCTGATGTGAATCTGGTATTCCAGCGCGGCGATACGATTCATACGTATTTCGACGCTATACTCCCCCGTGAAAATCTTAATTTTTCAGTGGTGGCAGTATTACACCGAATTCCGAAGATGATCAATACACGTATCAGGCGAGACGACATTGATGGTACTATCATTTTCAATGAAAGATTCCGATCGCCAAATCAGCTTTTCCAGTTCGGCCAAAGCCTGGAAATACCCCGGAAAATTAAAACCGGGGATTATTTCCTGGCCCTCTTCATCCGTGATGTAAACCAGCAGGAATACGGCTACTGCTATACGCAGATCAAAATCGAGTAATTGTCCATTCGCACCTTCTACACCCGCATTTCGCCAGAAGTGCGGGGTTTTTTATCTGTGGATAAGTAGGTATTGACCTTCGGTTTTTGTTCGGTTATCCTTACAGTACTGTATTATCCCCTTTTTATAGGCCAGGCTACCAGACTGATAATGCTCATTATAATCAAGCTAAGCGCGGCAAAAATTACTCCATAAGTCAGGAATCCGGCTGCTAAATAAATCGGATGTGTCAGCCACTCAATAATGGTCCAGGTAATCGGTATCTGCAACCATTGATCAAGTACATATATGAGGTAAAACAATGCCGCCACACCAAACAAGCCGTAATACGTATATTTTAAGTCAGCGCGTGACGGAGCGGCATGTGAGCTCAAGGACAGCATCAGAAAAATAAAGACATAGGTCTGCCATAGACCAAAATCAAACCGGCTGAATAAATCAGCTATATATGACCAGTACTGATTAAAATATGATCCCGTAAAGGCGAAGAAATTTTCCCAGCTGCTGAAATCGGCTGCTGCAGACTGGACCGCTGATACTTGTACCGCATACAGATCAGGCCACAGCCATTTGGTCAGCAGCCAGATAACCGCAGTTACGCCAAACAACGGTGCAATAGAAATAATAATATTTTTTATGGGGTTATGTGTCCGGGCATGCTGGACATAACCCAGCGTGGTACCGGACGGCGCGAATAAGCGCACCTTATGCACCCGAGTAAAGGTAATAACACAGCCGACCAGATGCGACAACTCATGGATAATAACACCGGGCCACATGGTCGCCAAATACCAGCCCCTGCCCAGCCGCTTCAATACTAATCTATCCACCATCTGGGATAAAGCGTACAGAATCAGTATCTGTATGAGTAGCGGTAAAAATAAATTAAGAATTGCTACCATATATATAACAGTATAGCGTAATAATTAAAAACAAAACAATGACCACTATTCTGCCAAAAAAGAAACAGCAAATTCTCCAATATTTGAAGGACTATATATCTGACCACGGCTATGCGCCCACGCTGACCGAAATTGCCCAGGAGTTTAATGTCTCCTCCCTAGCAACGGTACATGAACATTTACAGTTTTTGGAAAAACATAATTTTATCCAGCGAGATAAAGATCAAGCCCGCGGCATTACTATTCCCGAACTAGAACAGGAACAAACCGATGCCAATGCCGTGTCAGTGCCTGTGGTCGGCCTTATTACAGCCGGTGAACCCATCGAAGCTATCGAAAACCGAGATATGGAACTACCAGTACCAAAAGAGTTAGTCAATGATAAGAATGCATACGTACTGAAAGTCAGCGGCGATTCCATGATAGAGTCCCTGATTGCGGACGGCGACTACGTCATCTGTGAAAAAACCGACTACGCCAAAAACGGCGATACGGTCGTAGCCCTGCTCGAGGACGGATCGGCCACACTGAAAAAATTCTTCAAGACTAAAAGCTACATCAGACTGCAGCCGGCCAATAAGAAATATAAACCACGGTACGAGAAAAACGTGATAGTCCAGGGTCGCGTGCTGGGTATTATCCGTAAGTTTGGGTAAGAGTGGCCTTTTTTTCTAGTTCGCTGTAATCATTTCATCCCTGCTGGCATAGTAATGTTTATCTTGCCTTTTCTCAAGGTATATTACATTATCATAAGCAAATAAATAGTGCTGGTCAAAAAATTTTACATTCTATATTCGGTTTTTGTTCGGCTTTAGATTAAAAAAACGAACCCTGTATTGATCAGCCCTTTTATCCCTTGCCCTATCGCTCCTATAACACATATAAACCTGTAGCTCATATAGCACTTCTCAACCTATAAAAACTATAGCCCCTAATTAACTTTTTATCCTCACTCTTATCATTTTTAAGACCTAATCCCCTTTATCCCTTGTGTGGCCCTCTAACACTTTTAATTCCTCTTAATAACCATATGCCAAAAAAATCTTCTCCTACTAAAACAATCATGCACGTCGATCTGGACGCGTTCTTTGCATCGGTCGAAGAAGCACTTGATCCGGCCCTGCGCAATAAGCCAGTGATAATCGGCGGCAATCCTAAAACACGCGGCGTAGTCGCCTGTCCCAATTACACGGCCCGAAACCGTGGCGTCAAAACGGCCATGCCCCTGTACCAGGCATATCGTCTGGCTCCGGATGCTGTCTTTCTCCAGGGATCATACCAGCGATACCAGGAATTTTCAGAACAGTTTTTCCGCATACTAAACCGGTATACTGATACCATCGAGCCTTTATCTTTAGATGAAGCGTTTATTGATCTGACCGGATTTGATGACCACTATATTTCACCGGAACAGGCGGCTCATAGTATTCGTCAGGATATCCAGCGTGAACTCGAAATCACGGCGTCTGTCGGCATTGCCAGTAACAAGGTCACGGCTAAAGTTGCTAGCGAAACAAAAAAACCAAACGCAGTTGTCTACGTACCGCGCGGTAAGGAAGCGGTATTTCTGGCTCCCCTGCCTATCCGCCAGCTGCCGGGTATTGGCCCGCGGACTGCTGCATACCTGGGCCGAGAACACATCACCACAATCGGAGAGCTGGCATCACTATCTGCAAACAAAATTATCCATCTGTTTGGCCAGCAGGGATATAGGCTATGGCAGCTCGCCAACGGTCAGGATGACAGTGAAGTTACCGCGCCGGGTAAAGCAAAATCAATCTCCCGTTCTACGACCTTTCCCTTTGATACTGCTGATACGGCACTTATCAAATCCACGATGTTCTTCCTCCTCGAACAGATATGCAAAACATTACGTGACCGTGATGCATATGGTCACACACTAGTAGTTAAAATCCGCACACATGATTTCACTACCCGGACTAAACAATGCCGTTTAGCGCAGGGAACTAATCAATCTTACGATTGTTATCGTCCTGCTGTCGCGCTGCTTCAGGATATACTCACCCATTCTAGCGATATCCGGCTAGTAGGGGTGGCCATGCATGATTTAGAATCTCATACGCACCAGACCACGCTGTTTGATAACTCCTTTACCAAACTGAAGCAGATCCAGCAGGCAGTGGATACTATCAGGAACCGTTTCGGTTTTACTGCTATGCACTCCGGCCGGACTATCAAATATGCCGACGTATATCGGACTAAGCATTTCGCCCGGGATACCGCCTACGCATAAAGCGCTATGCGATTTTCCGTCTTTTCGGCCTGGTAATATGCGGCTCGCGTCCGTACACTGGCTCGAGCAACTGGTAACCGCTTTTTTTCTTCAGTGCGCGGGCACCGTTCTGGGCGATAATTTTAGTCGTTATGTCATCACGCTTGCTAAAACCAATTGACGGGATTGTCAGCGCGTATGACAACGTATTTGCGGTAAGGATACCAATACGCAATGACGTGAAATTGCCCGGTCCCAGCACACATATGATGCCCTTAATATTACTAATGTCCCTCCCCTTTTCCTGGAGCAGGTCATCAATGGCTGGCAATAACTTCTCTTCATGTTTTTTACGGCTGGCAATTGTTTTGTCGTCAGTTATCTTGCCCGCGCCGGAAACAATACCAATATAAAACTCCTCCTTACGGCTGGTATCTATGAGTAAATACATACGAGGTTATTTAGAAATAAATATTTTATCTGTCACGACAATTTTTGGCTGCTCCAGGATTGAGTACAAGAATTTATCAGTCAAGGAATTGCGATATTCAAATTCCTTCTTAGTCATGACCGTGTAGCGGATTTCCTTATCAAAATCCTTATGAAATTTATTGACTAGGCGTTTGAGTTTTACCCGGTTGACCTTACCGACGACTAGAATATCAGTCTGGACGTCCTGAACATTTGTAAAAATACCGGTCAGTGCCAAATATGATATTTGGCCTATGTTTTTGATATTACTGGCTAGGCTATGTTCCATGGTCAGCTGTGATTTGACGATCAATGATTTCAGCTCATGGTACAGTGTAAAATTTGTATTGACGCGGTAATATTTTTTCTGTCCTTCCTGATGTGAAATTATCAGGCCCATATCCTCCAGATTGTCCAGCTCGCGCCTGACAGAGTTAATCCGCTCTTTTATCTTGCGCGTCAGCTCCCGAACAAAATAATTATTATCTGTATTTGTCAGAAATATCCGGAGTAATTTGACTCTGGTCCGTGAACCAAAAAGTTGTTCAAGCATGAATACGCTTCTTTACTATTTACTATATATATATTATAATATATTTATCAAAATAGAGCAAGAAATCGTGTTTTGCAATGGCACAGCTACCGTATACATACGACAAATTACTCATCTGTAATCCTGATGTCAGCCGCTCAACCTGCCAGGTATTTGTGGCGCATCAGTCACCTACCGAGGAAAAGAGCCTGGGCAAGGTTTTTTTCGTGGCTGAAATCGCTTCACGTGACCGGATTAATCTGGATATTATTAAGAAAATCCAGGAACAGCTGCTATCGAGCTATTACCGGACTGACGATCTGAATATTGAGACAGCCTTTGAAAAAGCACTGGAAAGCACCAATCAGATCATCGCTGATATGGTCGGTGATTATGATGTCAATTGGCTGGATAAGCTTAATGCCATCGCCTTCGTGCTGAAGGATGATGCAATATATTTCAGCACGGTCGGACATACTCATGCATTTTTAGTCCGGCAGAATAAAATCATAGACATCCTGCGGACAACTGAAAATGGCGCGGCCGCCCATGAAAAAATCAATCCGCTTAAGGCGTTTTCGAATATAATCAGCGGCCCCCTGCAGACAGAGGATACGCTTGTATTAACCACGCCCAACTTACTCGACTACTTATCCCAGGAAAAACTGCGCCGGATTGTCCAGGAGCACAGCGCTGGCCAGTCAGTGCGCATGATAGATAACCTGCTCTCCGAAAATACTACCAATACTGCTTTTAGCGCGGTTATTATTAAGATGGAGCCAGTAAATCAGGAGCAGCGGTCTCCGGCCAATATTAGCGTGGCTACGCAACCTGCCCGGACACAGCCAACTATTCCTGCTGCACGGGATACTGAATCATCCATGTCAGATCTGCTACAAAAAAAAGAACAAACAGGTGACGTGCTGGCGCCCTCATTGAGCAAGCATCTCGGTGCCCTGATCAAAAAAACGTTTGAACGTTGCGGAACATTTATTCGACTCAAACTGCTGCGCCAATCAGCCCGTCGTGTCCGTTTTCAGCAGCAGATGCGAGCCGCGGCCGATCGTGAACAGCCCGCCGTTGCAACACGCACCAAGCCGCTGTTAAAAAACATGAAGGCAACCATGAAAAAAGCCGCGGCAACTTCTGGCAAAGGCGCGCGGCTACTGTCCCAAGCCGCCAAAAAAACAGGAAAAGTATCGCGGCAAACCTCACCACGCTCTCTATCAGCAAAAGCTGATCAGTACATTAACTCCCTAAAAAGACTGCCAAAAATAAGCAAGCTGCTGTTGCTATTGGTACTGATCGTTGCTTTTGTGTTAGCACAAGGTATTTTTAGTTCTGCGCAATCAAAGCAGTCAGCACAAGAACTCATCGTGCACACCCAGACAATTTCTGATATTTCAGAAAAAATACTAAAGGCCGAAGCGGCGCTGTCGTACGGTAATGAAGATGGGGCCAAGGAACTGCTGACTGAAGCGCAGGAGCTGCTCGCGTCATTTCCAGACGATGACGAAAGTACCGCCGAAAAACGTGCCGAGCTGTCCCAGGATATAGACGCGCAGTTTGCGCGTACGCGGCATATTGTGGTATCTGCCCCACGGGACATAGCCGATTTATCAGAATTTGAAACCGATATTACAGCGCGATCGCTGGTCTATCTGCCAAATAACACCCTGGTTACAGTGAACCCCTCAACAAACACCATCTATACCACTGACAGCGACAGCGGCGAAACAACCTCATCTGACCAGTCAGACCACCCGCGGGCATTGCAATACGTCACCGCAAAAGGAACAAGCAGTACGGTGCTGATGGATACCGGCCTCAAGCTGTCTGAATTTAACACAACCGATGACAATTTTTCTTCGCTCACCTTTAATCTAGAACAAAGCGATCCGAACATAGCCAGCATCGCGCTTTACGATACCAGACTATACTTGCTGGATATAAAGAATAATCAAATTTACCGCTCATTTGGCGCCGGCAGTGGCTATGGCACGCCAGTAGAATGGAAAACAGATGACACTGACCTGACCAGCGCCGTCAGTATGGCGATTGACGGTAATATTTATGTACTGCGTAGTGATGGAGGGGTTATCAAGTTGTTCCAGGGACAGCGACTGGATTGGTCAATAGCACCCATCGATCCGGCCTTAACCAATGGCGATGCCATCTGGACTAATTCCGAGACTGACAAGCTGTACATCCTCGATGCTAAAGGCAGACGGGTGCTCGAATTCTCGAAAGAGTCTGGCTCCCTCGTCAACCAATATACCGCCGATGTATTCAGTGTCATGCATGACATCGCCGCATCGCCAGAGGACGGTGAACTGTATGTCCTGAACAATACGGTATTATACGGCGTGGAACTGCTGCCGCAATCATAACAAACAAAAAACCATCCGGACGTATTACTGGATGGTTTTTTGTTTGGAAATCTATTTGAGGTTTACTTTGGCACCTGCTTCTTCGAGTTTTTTCTTCAGCTCTTCTGCTTCCTCTTTAGTCGCGCCTTCCTTGATAACCTTAGGAGCGCCATCGACCATGTCTTTTGCTTCTTTCAGGCCTTTTTCCGTAATTTCGCGCACAACCTTAATCACGGCAATCTTGTTCGAGCCTGCTTCTGCCAGCTCGATGTCAAACGAAGACTTCTCTTCGCCGCCTTCTTCACCGCCGCCAGCCGGAGCCGCGCCGGCAACCGCCACTGGCGCCTGGGCAGACACACCGAATTTATCTTCGAGTACTTTTACCAGTTCAGCCAGCTCCATCACGGTCAGCTTTTCGATCTGGTCTACCAAGTCCTTGAACTTGGCCGGGACTTCGGCAGCTTCCTTTTTTTCTTCTGCTGCGTCGTCTTTTTTATCCTCGGCTGCTTCTGGAGCAGCTTCCTTTTTTTCTTCGTCAGCCATAGTATTGATATGTTTACTTATTTATTAGTATATTAGTCTTTTGATTCTTTGATAGCGTTCAGCGCGTATACGAGATTGCGCATCGATCCTGCCAGCACGTTCACCAATCCACTCACCGGATAGTTGATAAGCCATACTAGTTTTGCTTGGAGCTCTTCCTTGCCAGGTAATTGCGCCAGCGCGGTCACTTCTTCTGCATCGATAAATTTTCCCTGATAAATTCCACCGATTAATTTGACTGCCTCATGTTTTTTGGCGAATGTATATAGGATTTTCGCCGGCAATACTTCATCCCCATACCCAAAAGCAGTGCCAAGTCCTCCCTCAAGCCGGGATATATCAATCGCTCCCATGTCTGCTTGTTTCAGTGCCAGTGCCAGAAGCGTCCGTTTAGCCACGGTATAATCAATGCCCTGCTCACGCAGCTGGGCGCGCAGTTCATTAGCTTTATCTACACTTAATCCCTCAAAATTAGTGAAAATAACAGACTTTGTTTTTCCTAATTTATCAGTCAGTGTTTTAACTATTTCTTCTTTTTGTTGCTTGGTTTTAGCCATAGGTTTAAAAAAATCTGCGGATTAATACCACAGACTTGTATGTGTCTACTCTAGCTTGCTACCTTACTAACTCGACAGCTCGCTAGTTTTTACCTCGGCAGGATTTATGAAGCCTTTGCTACACCTGCTGTCTGTGGTGATAAGATTGTATTATCCCCAGTATAGCAGACAAAAAAACACTGTCAAGCCGTGCCCGCTATGTATTACGCTGCCGATGAATCCGGCGTCGACGAATATGAATCTGCCAGGCGGGCAGCCAGCTGCGTTACATCCACCTGGTTTCTGGCAAGTGTCCCGACCTGATCACGGATAATTACCAGCTGTGGCTCCTGTATTGTTTGGTCTGATTCATGTTCGAGGCGTGTGGCAATCAACATATGCAAATGCTGCGGGGTCAGCCCAGTCTCTATTTCAGAAAAAAGTTTCTCAATAATGGCTTGGAAATGTTCCGCTATTGCTTGTCTTTCCGCGGATTGTTCTGCCTGAACAAACGGCAGTTCAAATTGTGGTGGCGTTTCCCGCATAGGCTAACTAATGCGTGTGCCTTTATACGAATTATTTAGAACAATATTTTCAATATTTTTTAAATACGTGCCATTGCAGATAATTGCTTCGAGATTAATAGTTTTGGCAACCTTGGACGCTTCGGGGTCAAACGGCACGTGCGCGCCCGGCCGCCAGGTAGGGCCGGTCAGCTGCAATAATTCATGCCATGACATGTGTTTTATAGATTTGGCATTTTCGTCCTTATTTGGATCTGCTGTATACACGTAATCAATATTACTCATGTTAATAATACGCTTAGCAGAAAATGTTTTAGCCAGCAGCACTGCGTCCTTGTCAGACGAACATCCCGGTTTCCAGCCGCTGCCGATCAGTACTTTTTTCGCCGTCCTGATTTTTTTCGTCGGATTATGCAGTACTGATGCGTAGGCCATACGTCCGAACATTGAGCGTACTAATTCAGCATTGAGTTTAGTCGCCGCAATACCGATCCAGTCGAGATCAGGTGCTGATGTCTGTGAAGCGACCTTTTTGGCTGCCTGCTGATACGTCCGGGCAGTATCCCCGCCGCCGGTAACAATGATAAAACGATAACCGCGCCGAGACAACCGAACGATTAATGACTTAAATCGTTTTAAATAATTTATGTTAACCTTGTCAGGGACAATTATTGACCCGCCCAGAGAGAGAACAATGGTTTTAATCATAGATTAATATTGACAATATCAGTACCATGCTATAGTATAGCATAACAAAAGTATTACTGTCGCGTACATAATAATTGAACGTATTGGGGAGGAATTATGTCGCAGCGCACTTTACCATTTATTGTTACTCCTGAAACATTCCACCTGCTCCAGATCGGGGATATTGTTACTGTTGAGTTCGAAGATCCAGATGATAAAGGCAATTGCCACTATCATTGTGGTGAAGTACACCGGTGTTTTATCATCCGTACTGGCACAGGGCCTCGGCGGGTAAAGCCAGGACAACCAGGCAGTATTTTCTTCGATCTCGATGTTAATGCTATCGGCCGGGACAAAAGAAACAATAACCATACCACCTTTACCTGGCAGAATAGTACACAAAAATGGTTCAGCTGTATAGGCTATAACACGCTTAGCACCATCACAGTCATCGGTCATATGAACAACCTACCGATCGATCTGATAACAAAAATACCCGTCAGATTGGCAGATATGGGCGATCCGTACGAACTGTAATCAAACGCACACTACAGACCCCGCGGTTTCCGTGGGGTTTTATTGTAAGTATTTTTGCTTGTTTGCCACGTGTTCCTGAAACGTCCTGCTGAACACGATCGAACCATCATCATTAATCCGGTGCAGGAAATACATGTAATCCGTATCAGCCGGATAAACCGCTGCCTTGATGGCTTCGAGCGATGGATTACCGATTGGTCCGGGCGGCAATCCTCGATTTCGGTATGTATTATACGGGCTCTCTGCTGCCAAATCTGCCGCAGTCGGCTGCGGACGGTCACCTTTTGTCACATAATTGACGGTGGCGTCCGACTCCAGGGCAATACCGTTGTTCAGCCGGTTATAAAATATGCCGGCGACAATATAATGGTCATTATTAATAGGTTCCCCGTCTTTGCGTTCTATATTAACTTCGTTCTCGATGATAGACGCCAGTGTGACAATCTGATGTATGTCCATATTGCTGGCGGCGGCATCGAGTGCCATCTGCTCGGTGAATTTATTGCCGAAGTTATTGAGCATGCGCTCAATAATATCCGCGGTTTCAGCCGTCTCAAAAATACGATAGGTGTCAGGGAATAAATACCCCTCCAGCCCCTGGCCATCCGGTTTGTCGGCCAAAAAATCATATGTCTTACCCGGGATAATATCGCGCGAATCATTGAGTGACGCCCCTTCGACGAACGAATCCTTGGACACGACTCCTTCCTGCTCCAGATACTCGCCTATCTCTTCGGTAGTCCATCCCTCGAGAATAGTAATGCTGCGTTCGGCCGCGGTATTACCCGACTTAAGCGCGCTGACCACCTCGCGCATGTTCATATCCGGCCGCAAGCTGTACGTACCGGCGATAAAATCAGATTCTGACCCCTCCAGATACACGTACCATTCAAACCAATACGCGCTGCGGATCAGGCCCTGCTTTTCCAGATTGTCAGCGATCTCTTTTACCCCTTGACCAGATGTAATTTGGTACAAAACCGTCTCATCAGATGAACCCGCCGGCAGACTTACCTGATTCCAAAAATAGAGCCCGGCAAGTAGCGCGGCTCCGATAAGCATAAAAACGATAATGAGGATGATTTTTTTGGACATTCGGGTTGGGTTAGAGGTATTTATTCTTTTTCTTCTTATCTAATGTTTCGACAATTTTTTTCACGTCCTGGGCGCGGTCTTTCGGACAAACCAGCAGGGCATCATCTGTTTCAATCACGATCATATTTTCCAGTCCGGCTGTGGCGATCAGTTTGCCCGAATAGCTATACAGAAGATTATCACGCGAATCAATACTCACGATTGTACCACGTTCCACATTATCTGTCTCGCGCCGGGCCAGAATATCCTTGACCGTCCGCCAATTCCCGACGTCGGCCCAGTCAAAGCTCGCCGGTATCACGGCAATGTGCTTCGTCTTTTCCATAATCCCGTAATCTATGGAAATTGATTTGAATTTCTTATACTCGCGCTGTACCGCCTGCTTCTCGCGGCTGGTACCCAGGATCGGCTGGAGTCTTTTCATAATCGCGTAGTGTTGTGGCAGGTGCTGCCGGAACAAGGCATGCAGCTGTTCTACGTGCCAGCAAAAAATACCCGAGTTCCATAAATAATCCCAGGAACGTACATATTTTTTAGCCGTGGTCAGATCCGGCTTTTCGACAAACCGCTGTCCGTAAAATATTTCATCATTACCGATCTGCTCGAAGACTTTGTTTATCTTGATATAGCCGTATCCCGTTTCCGGATACGTGGGTCTGATGCCGATCACAAACGTATAGCTCGGATGCTGCTGAACCATGCGATCCGCCAGCTTTAACAATCGACTGTACTCTCTCACGTCTTTTATATAGTGGTCGGCATTGGCCATGATCATGGTCTCCTGCGGATCGATCTTGGCTAATCGTGCCGCCGCCAGACCAATAGCCGCGGCCGTATCGCGCTTTTCAGTTTCCAGGATAAAATTACCGCGTTTGAGCTCCGGTACCTGGCGCTTCAGAGCCGGATAGAGCTTGTAATTAGTAGAAATAAAAATATCCTTGTCAGGCACCGCTTTTCTGATGCGTCGATAGGTTGCCTCCAGTAACGTTCTGTCGCCGATCAGCGGCTGGCTCTGCTTTGGTTTAGTTTTTCGCGAAACGGGCCACAGCCGCGTCCCTCCTCCGCCCGCGAGTATAACTATCTTCATAATTAGTAATTGATTATTGGTACATTATGAATTGATTCGGAATAGTAATTGGTAATTAGAAATTTATATTTATTCTCCCCATTCTTTCGGTACCAACGGTACGAACTGAAATCCTGGAAATTTTTTCTCCTGATAATCCGTCTCCGACTTTTTATCTACCTGCACCATTTCCTGCTCGTATTTACCGACCGGAATGACCAAGCGTCCGCCGATAGCCAGCTGCTGCAACAGTACGTCTGGTATGCCTATCTCAGCAGCCGCGGCTACAATTATTTTATCATAGGGCGCATTTTTTTTATATCCCTTTGTGCCGTCTCCGGTAATAAACTCTACATTTGTGTAGCCGTATGTTTTGACATTTGCTTCGCCAAACCGTTTCAGATCCGGGACGCGTTCGATGGCAATTACTTTACCTTCTGGCCCTACCAGCTCTGCCAGCAGTGCTGTCTGCCATCCTGACCCAGAACCCACGTCTAAAATTTTATCTCCTGTTTTCGGCTGCAGCAGCTCGAGCATAAAGGCGACTGTCAGGGGCTGTGAAATCGTCTGGCCATACTCGAGGGGCAGGGGCGCGTTCACATGTGACTGGTCTTTCATCTGTTCAGTGACAAAATCAGATCGCTTCACTTTGCGAAAAGCCTTGATAATACGCTCGGACTTGAGATAGCCCTCGTCGATTAATTGTTGCACTAATTCCTCCATATTGATTTTTTTATTACTATGTGATATACTTATAGGGTAAGGGCGCAATCGGCCCTTATTTTATTGTGCTGAAAATTGCACCAAAAACAAAAAGTAAAAACAAAATGAAAATCAAATTGTGGCGACGTTTTTTCGGTGTGGCGGCAGCCTGTTCCGGCATGCTGCTCCTGGCCTCCCCTGGAGTCGCCCAGACACAACCCATCACTCCGGACGATATCTATACCCGCATTAATAACGTGCGAGCTGTCAACCATCTCAATGCATTATCCCGTAATGCCGCTCTGGCGCGCGCGGCCCACCTGCGTGCCGCTGATATGACTGCGCGTGGCTATTTTTCGCATACCAGTCCCGACGGTGACATGCCCTGGGACGTGGCGCTGCGGGCTGGCTATGACTATGAACTCATCGGCGAAAACCTGGCCATTGACTGGCTGCGTCCAGATGATGTCATCACTGCCTGGCTCGACAGTAGCACCCACCGTGAAAATATCATGAAGCCAGCGTATACTGAAACCGGCATTGCCGTCACCTGCCAGTCCGCTGGCTGCTTAATCGTCCAGCTGTTCGGTAACCGTGCTGCTATCGCACCGCCAACACCCCAACAAAATATTACGGTAGTAAAAGAGCCTTTCCCGGCTACTCCCAGTATACCAAATTCATCACCCGGAGAAAAATCTGCGGTTCTAGGCAGTACTATTATAAAACAGAACTCCCCTGTTTTGTCCGTGCGCGATCGCTACCCGAACTGCATTGCTTTTAGTTATTACCCAGTCGCACTTGGAGTTTACATGTTGCAATAATCTCAAATATGAATATGGATTGCTAACCGCTGTTATCGGCGGTTTTTTAGTAAATGCACGCATTAGAATAATTTGACACTTTTAACAATGCTGATAAAATTAACTAATCGCAAAAATTAAGTAAAAACAAACATCGAGAATATGGAGGATGGTTGTTTTCTAATATGCCTACATACTATTCCAACGCCAATAATCTAATCAAATATTTAGCCATGCCTGGCAAGGATATGGATTGTGGCCCTCATCGCAATCCCGTGTTTACCAGACATGGTCGATAATCAGCCGCGCACTGTTGTCGGTTGATTTTTTTATTATCTTTCATCTTGAAAGGGGGTGACAAACATGAAAAAAATTCTCGTATCCATGCTTACCATTGCTTTTGTCGGCGCACTGTCTGTCGGTGCTACTAGCGCTGTATTTACCAGCCAGGCGACGGTAGAGGACAACACGTTCGCGACTGGTACACTCGAAGTACGGGTTAACGGTCAATCCAGCATCGACGGATTTGATTTTGACAATGCCGCACCAGGCGACTGCTATGACGGCCAGTTCACCGTCAATAACTACGGTGCGCCATGGTTTGCCGGTCCGTCAACACTTGACGCCAACACCCTGACTGTCAGCGCCGTACAGGACGGCGGCAGTACCTATCTCTTCGATAAGCTGGAGATTGATGTCAACGCTAACCGCGGCTGGCCTACGGCCATGGACGTCTACGACGGCTCACTGTCTGGTCTGACCAGCGCTGATCTGCTAGCTCCGCGCTGGAGCAGTCTGGTTCCTGGTAATTCCGAGGATGTCTACTACGAAGTATGCCTCCCGGCTGACGCTGACGACTCATATCAGGGTCTGAGCACAACCTTTGATTTTATGGTTGATGCGACTACCTAGTATGGGATGAAGTCTTTTAGGCTGTTTATCCTGAAGATAAACAGCCACCTAAGGTTTTATAATATGAATCGTAATCCACTGACTAACAAACGTGCCAGAAAAAAAATCATACAAAACACAGTCAATGTGGTGGTGCTGTTTGTGTTTGTCATCGCTCTCCTTATCGTCATGTCGCACGCGGGATTTGCCGGCATGAAGGTGCTGTCCGTGCAGTCGGGGTCAATGTCCCCCACCATTCCCACCGGCAACCTCGTTTTTGTTACTCCCAGTGATTCGTACGAGGTAAATGATATCATTACCTTCCGATCGTCGGGCGAGCGCGAACTCATCACGCACCGCATCGTATCTGCCGATCCGCAGTCAGCCGAACCGCAGTTCCAGACACAGGGTGATGCAAATGATGTGGCTGATTCATATACCGTACCCCAGCGCGGTATAGTCGGTAAAGTCAGACTGTCCCTGCCGCTGCTGGGATATGTCATCAGTTTCGCCAAACAACCGCTAGGATTAACCCTGCTGATAATTATTCCCGGAACAATCATCATTTACGAAGAGTTGAAAAAAATCAGGCGCCAGTGGAATAAAATAAAACGTGCGAAAGGATCGGGGTATTCTGTCAGAACTGCTGCTGGTGAAGCATGGCAATCAAGCATACGTACAATTAAAAAGGCACTGCGCAACGGCCGGGATAAATTTAATATGATTTTCTTCATACTATTTATCGGGACTCTGAGCTTAATTGCCGCACCTGCCGCTGCCATCACACAAACCGCAGGAGATTTACAGATAACATACCCGCATTCTCCCCTGTTCCAGGTATCCGATGCCGTACCGGACACCGCCATGACCCGTTCGATAAATGTTTTTAATACTGGAGACGAACCACATACAGTCGGACTCGTTATGGACAGTAATCCGTCCCTACCATTAAACCAGATACTACAAATCAATATCAGACATGATGCTGAATATATTTACGGCTATGAGCTGGGTGGGCCTACTATTACCGATGCCATACACCAAGGAGAAATCCCCCTCTGGACACTAAACCCTCAGGAAACAGCTATTTTTCATATATCCCTCTATCTGCCACACACTGCGAATAACCAGTTACAAGGCCAGGAAACGGTTTTTAACCTGGGTATTGGCTTTACCCAGACTGAAACAGCCCCACTTAACCCTGTGGATAACCCATCAGATGGCCTGGTTTTAGGCGACCAAACGGAAAAACCCAAGCAAACCCCTACAAACGGTACAATACTGGGGATTGATATAGAATTACCCCGCACTGGAGGAATATTATCCTTATCCACAGCCGCAGTCATTACCAGTATAAGTATATTATTTATCAGAAAAAACAATACTAAAAATTACTAATTGCTCGTTTTAACCCCTTGACAAAAATACTATTTTTGCTAAGATAGGTAGAACACAAAACAAAAAGTAGATATTGACAAAAACAAGCCAAAAATACCAAAATACTATCGCACCTTAGGAGAATAACGCACTTTTGTACAAATAACATTTGGAGGAATGTTAAAAGCCAACATTGAGTTATAAAAAGGAGGAAACTCAAGGAAAAATAAAAAAAATCAGCACAACCCAGTCGCAATTCTCAATTTTTTGAAGCTATAAAACAGCTGATTTATGCCTTATTTAAAATTTTGTAACTTAGTGTTGGCTTTTTTTGTTTGCTTAGCAAAATTTACAAGCCGAAAAATACTACCCAATAATACAAATTCGGCGATGAAAATTATACTAAGCAAACAATCCCGCTGCAGCCGAGCAATGCGAGGCGGATAGCGGGATAGCAAGCTTATTCACAACCCGAGCAAAAGCGAGGGGTCGTACAGAACCGAGCAAAAGCGAAAAAATCGCGCTCAAATAACAAATATTTATATATATTTTAGAAAATAACTAATCAAACAAGTATATGAGTCTAAACAACCTTATTTCCGTGAAAACACGCCAGGCCCTGTCAAAAGGCCTGCATGTTGTCGCACTCACTGTCCTGGTCCTGAATATGTCCATGGTCGGTGTGTTTGCTGTACCGCAGGCTGCTGCAGCCAGCACTCCCGGTGAAAGCGCTGGATTAACAGTCAGCTCTGGAGTTTGCCCAGAAGGTGACGTCAAATTAGAGGCTGACGCAGTAACGTATGAGGACACAGAAGGTAGTGCTACTATCAGCTATCATCAGGGTGATGAGCATAACTATGTTACTTGGGAAGCAACAACCGGCTATACTATCACCGGCGTCTGCCTCAAGTACGGCACTACGCTCGACAATCCTGATCCAGCAGACGGTCAGGCCGGTCCATATGACCATGATATCAGCCACGTCGTGTTGCACACAGCTGAAGATGGACCAGTATTGCCTGATCCAGTGCGTAATGAACTTCCCCAGGCATGCGGTATGCCGATTGAAGTCATGATGGTGATTGACAGATCCGGCAGTATGGATGATGCCGGCGGCGGTGAGCCGCTCGCCTCGGTCAAGGCCGCGGCCAATGAATTCGTCAATCTGATGAATTTTGATCCGTCTGACCCTATTGCCACAGACCGCGCCGGCGTAACTTCATATGATGGATATGCCACGCTGCGCCAAACATTGACCGATAACAGCACGGACGTTATCGATGCTATCAACGCTTTGCAGGCAGCAGGCAGTACTAATATCGGAGAAGGCGTATTAACTGGCCAGAACGACCTCATGACTAACAAACGGATTGACCCCCTCGAAGCACAGCCAATCATGATAGTATTGTCAGATGGCGTAGCGAATCGATCAAGTAATGATACTTCTTGCGAATTATGGCCGAGCGAACATACTAACTGCACTATTGATGCTGTTGAACAGGCTAATGCTGCTAAAACCGACGATACTGTAATTTTTACCATCGGCTATTTTACACAGGCTGTTGAAAACGCATATCCTGCATCAATCGCTTTAGCGCGCCAGACAATGAATTATATGGCATCGCAGGAAGACTACTACTTCGAAACAGACTCAACCGCTAACCTCCAGGAAATTTATAATCAAATCCAGTTTGAGCTGTGCGATCCAAATCTTGATTTCAGCAAATCAGTAGAAAACCTGACCCGCCCGGGCTATACGACAGAAGCCATGCCGGCACACGCTGGTGATGTGATAAAATATTCGCTGACGGCACAGACGACTGATGTATGGCCGGCAGAGGATGTCGTAGTGGAAGATGATATTTCTGATATCCTGGAATACGCTACCGTAACAAATGCGTATGACGGTACTGTCACCGGTGGCACAATCTCCTACCCGGCTGTTGATCTCGAGGGTAATGATTCAGTGACGAAATATTTCGAAGTTACTATCAACACTGCCGATACCTGGCCGACAGACGGTGATTTTGTCATGACAAACGTATACGGCAACAGCACCGAGGTATATATCGAGGAATTCGGCACGATCCACGGCTATAAATTCCATGACTATGACCGTGACGGCGAATGGGACGATAGCGAACCAGCTCTGAACGGTATCACTATCAAGCTCTACCAGGGCGATGCACTCATCGATGAAATGGTGACTGGCGACGGTGTAGCAGTTGGGTATTACCAATTTACCGACCTGCCAGCCGGTGATTACACAGTTATGGAAGTCAAGCCAAACGGCTATGTAAATACAACCCCCATTTCCGTGCCAGTAACAGTGTCAGCCAACAGCACCGAGCGTGTTGACTTTGGTAACGACGCTGCCGAATGTAAATTCGAACTGACGAAAGAAGCTACCGAATACGTTGATGTAAACGGTGCCATAACCTATACCCTGTTTTATGAAAACGGTAACTGCACCGGCGGCGGTGTTAAGGTAAAAGACTATATCCCCGACTATACGACCTACGTGCCCGATTCCGCTAATCCGTCAGCTACGTTTGATGGGGAAAAAGTACTGTGGAATATCGGCACAGTCGAACCGGGTGAATTCGGCACGCTGACATTTCAGGTAACTGCTGATGACCGCGACCAGTGCGGCGACTGGGAAATCCCCAATACCGCCTACTTCTGGGCAAATGAAATGCCGAACTGGGACGATAACTATAGCAATACTGTCTATACCACCGTACACAAAAATTGTGAAGGCGACCTGACTGTTATTAAGAACGTCATCGGCGGTGAGATGGAAGGACACAACCCAGATGATTGGACTATGGTAGCCAACGGCCCGGAATATAGAGAATTTGCAGGTAGTGCAACTGGCGTCACCCACACCTATGATGCTGGTTCATATGTGATCAATGAAAAAGACGGTCCAGCTAACTACACGCTATCGTTTTCTGAAAACTGTGATGAATATGGAAATGTCACTATTGAACATAGTGATAACAAAACCTGCACCCTGACGAATGAGCGCGATACCGCTACCGTCAGAATAAATAAATTTGTCGAATATGCTGACGGCTCTACCAAGAAAAATCCGGATAACTGGTCATGGCAGTGGTCAAACCAGTATGCTGACGAGTCTGGTATTGCTGGCGGTATGCAACGAACCGTATTATCCAATGTCGAATACACCATTACCGAAGATACAACCCACTACCCAGCTGATAACTACAATACGTCATGGGTGTGTTATCCTGCCGGTGGCGTAGGTATAGCTACTGATGCGAACAAGATGCAGCCGATGTTCCACACAGGCACGTCATTTGACGTAACACTCGAAAAAGACCAGCATATTGTCTGCACCTTTACTAATATCCGCGAAACGACTGATATCACTTTTGATAAGGTTGTTGTTGGCAGCGACATGGCTGATGACAACTGGACGTTTGCTGTTGATGGTCAAGGTGATTACAAGGATGGTGATACTGTCACCCTCCCGACTAATGAAACATTTACCGTGACCGAGTCATCAGAGTATGACAATCTCTTCACCCTGACTAATGCGTCCGGTGCCTGCGAGCTCGATAACGGAGTAATCACACTGTATACAGACGGCCGCAGTGACACTTGCGTTGTCGAGAATACCCGTAATACCGGCGACCTGACCCTGGTAAAAGAAATCACCGCTTCAGAACTCAAACCAGGCGGCTTCATCACGTACCAGCTGACCTATGCCAACAACGGCAATATTGATCTCACTGGGGTACAAATAACTGACGACTATCCGCAGCAATACGTGACGGTAACAAACAGCGGCACCGGCGCTGACAACGGTGATACCATTGTCTGGAATATCGGCGATCTGCCGATTGATACCACAGGCACTGTTACCTATACCGTCAGTATCGATGAATCAACACCGGCGGACACTGATATTATCAACATCGCCGTCATCACCTCTGACCAGACCGGTCCATATCAGGCCAGCGCTACTACAGAAATACCTGAAACGCCTGCCGGGCCCGTTCTGACCATCGATAAAACCGTCGGCGCTGACTTCGTCAATCCTGGCGATACAGCTACCTATACGGTTGTTATAGAAAATATTGGTGACACCACCGCGACTAATGTCGAATTAACCGACCTCCTGCCTGTTGGCTTCACTTTTGTAGAATTCAGCACCGGCCTGTATACCTGGGAGCTCGGTGACCTGGCTCCAGAAGCGTCATTCACGCTGACATACGATGTCCTCATCGGTGAAGATGTTACTGTTGGTACGTATGAAAACTTTGCAGTTGCTTCTGCTGACAATCATCCTAACGTGCATGACCAGGCTTTGCTGGAAGTACGCGTCCCGACCGTCCTGGCCGAGGAAGCTGATCCAGTCCTGCAGATCGTCAAAACTGCTGATAAAGAATTTATCAACAAAGGCGACAGCGTTACCTACACCGTAATTGTCACCAATGTCGGTGACGAGGATGCTGAGGCAGTCGCGCTCAACATCATGGTTCAGGACATCATGCCGGCCGGCTTCACCTTTGAGGACGGTACGGTTACCAAAGTCTGGGCCCTGGGCGACCTGC
This sequence comes from uncultured Gammaproteobacteria bacterium, assembly GCA_964415025.1. Lineage (GTDB taxonomy): Bacteria > Patescibacteriota > Patescibacteriia > UBA10025 > JAHIVO01 > CAYPXF01. The sequence goes on from CAYPXF010000001.1 coordinate 122,495, forward strand.
GCGTCGGCGAATCACGGGAAATTTCCTACACCGGTATTTCCGATGACACGGTCCTGCCGGGTATGTACGAAAACCTGGCCGTAGCCTGGGCCGATAACCATGACAAGGTGGACGATTCAGTATCTGTCGAGGTACGCGAACCCCAGGTGCTGGGCGAAGAACTGCCGACCACTGGCGGCTCCCTGCTCCACTACATCTACTTCATCGCTGCCGGACTGATTATCGCTTTCGCCGCCTTTGTTCTGAAACTCACCGCCTCTCCCCGCAGCCGGTCATAAGACCGCATCGCGGTTACTATAAACCAAAAAGACCCCGAGCATGTGCAAAGGGTCTTTTTGGTTGGCGAGAGACTCTTTTGTCGACGGGATCCTGAATCAGGTTCAGGATGACATGTTGTTATATTACCTTGTCATTCCGGGCTAGGCCCAATTATTATATTCACAAAAACTCCCGGCAAATCCTCTCGATAACACCTCGCATGTTTTCATACACGTCTTCATTCCTGAACCGCAAAAATCGTATGCCAAACTGTTCTATGTACTTCTGTCGCTGGTAATCATATTCTTCCCGGCCAATGTGCGACGGGCCGTCAACTTCTATAGCCAATTTCAGTTTAGGACAATAAAAATCAACTATATAATTCCCCACGCTGTACTGCCGGCGGAATTTGTAGCCGTATAACCGCTTATTCCGCAGCTGCGCCCACAGTAGAGCCTCGGCCTGCGGGGACTCCTTCCGCAGTTTCTTACGTCGTTTTTTCATTGACTGCTTGTTGAATGCGAATGTCATAGTTTGTTTGTGGAACTACCTCCCCGCTATCACCTCCCCTCCGGCAGCCCCTTAACTTCATTGAACCCGCCCAGGCTCTTCCCCTCCTTGGAAAGGAGGGGTAACCATCCTCGTTACTTTTAGTAACTGACGTGGGACGGGGAGGTAGTTCCAGAGCACCCAGTCCACTCTATTCACCGGCCTCGGCTAGGAGGGACGGTTGTCTTACTTCCCAAGGAGGGGTGAATATTCTCGTTACTTTTAGTATGGTGGGTGGTGTGGGGAGGATGAAAAACAGAAGGGGAGGATTACATAAAACAAAACCTTCCTGACCAGGGAAGGCTCTGCTGTTATTATACCATATCCCCCCACAGACATTTATGCTTTGACAATAATGCCATCACGTGATATTGTATGTTAATAGCAACGTTGACAAAAAATACCTTATTTTACTATAATTTGAGAGTACTAATACAAAATAAAAACTACTAATAAACCACAAAAAATAAAGAAATTATTAGTATTATCAACAATTAAATGAACAAATCTATGCACAAGCACACATTACGCTTGAGCAAGCTAGCAACCCCCCTCCTGGTCGTGACGGTGGCGGTTTTTGGTTTTGCTCTCACCGCCCACGCGGATGATGCGGGTAGCGGCGCAATTTGGACTACTACCGGTAGCTGTGGTGATCCGCAAAATGTAAACCAATACCATACAGGAGAAACCGTGTTCATTAATGGTGCAGGCTTTTCTACTAACCATGAGTATGATTGGGTTATTAGAAAACCTGGGGTAAACGGTGATATTCTTATCAATGGACAACACACTACTGATGCAGATGGCAAATTTTGTTTTCCTGCAGTAAGCCTCGACGCCGGTGCAAATGGTGTGTACCAGGTTAAATTTGGTGAAGTCAAGGGAGATAATTTTAAGGTTGTCTCTATCCCCCGCTATACTTCTGGGGATACCTGCCCACGCGGCTATACACCAGAATTATTGGACTCATACGACATCAACAGTACAGACAAAAACGGAGTAAATTTTGGCGTTACTGCAGGTAATACATATCTATTCCATGCCTCCGGCTGGTATAATGCTAGCAATAATATTATGGCAGATGCGGGATACTCTTGGAACCAAAGTGGCCCTTTACCCGACTATGGTATTAATGGAACGGGTAGCAACTATGGTGCACACGCCTTACTTGGAGACTTGGGTGATGGAGTTGGGGTTGTTATGTGGGGCGTATTCAATGCACAAAACATATATGACTTTTACTATCAACCCACTACGAACAATATACAATTCCTTATAGGTGATCGATACAGCGATTGGTTCAATACCCCTTGGGACAATCAAAAAGGAATGAAAGATGATAATTCAGGCTTATTAACTCTTGATGTTTACGAATGTCAGCCTGAACCAATGAAAATAGTTGCTCACAAGATTACCTGTGAAGACTACGCTGATTTACCTGAATGGGGAGTCGGAGCAGCAGATATTGATAAAGATACTGCTCAAAATTGGGTTACTTCCCATAAGAGCTGTGATTTCGCTAAAGACTGGAAATTTGAGTGGGGTGACCACAATGCTAAGAACCCCGGCGATACACATTACGGTACAGCAGCAGAGGCAGGAAAGAAAGGATGGCACACCTTCGGTCCTACCGACAGCAATGGCATGGCCACGACAACCATAGATGACATACAGAAGAATTTCTGGTTCCGTGAAGTTTTACAGCTTGGCTATATCCCCTTCACTTATGGCCCTGAAGGGAACCGGAATACCAATTCACTTTCAGCACAGGTTTATTGTAAATCAGATGTACTAAACTACGATAACTACGATCGCATTGATGATCCTCACTACGGAGAAACAATATATTGTGTTGCATTCAATGCTGAAGTCCCGGATCCATCTGTCATCCAGGGTCGCAAATACGATGACGTGAATGGCAACGGCTACCATGATTCAAATGACACCGAAACACGTATGGATGGCTGGACTACCCGCCTCTACGACGAAAACTGGAACAGTGTCGAAGATATGAACAGCAATAACAGTATGGTCACCGGCGACACCGGCAATCCCGGTCAGTTTGCATTCGACGTCATGCCTGGCACTTATAATGTTTGCGAGGTTATGCAGAATGAGTGGCAGCAGACCGGTCCCCTAGTTGGTACTCATCCGGTGAATTTCGATCTCCAGGACCAGAATGATGCCACCGCGGTCGCTAACCAATCCGGCATGCATGATGAGGGTTCGACCTGCTGGCAAGTGGAAATTGATGCTCAAGGCGGCGAATCGTACGGCTGGCTGAAATTTGGTAACTACTATGCAGAATGTGGAAACAAAATAAAAGATAGCGACGAAACGTGTGATGATGGCGCAATGAATGGCCAACCAGGATATTGTAACAATGAATGTACCGGAGTAACCGCGACAGATGAAAAGAAAATTCAGATAAATAAAACCGTCGATCCGGCCATAGCAACTCACGGTGATACGATTACCTATACCATCACTGCTACTAACGCCGACGACACTGACACCTGTGATAATGCTACTTTAACCATTACTGATGATATAACTGATGTGCTCGCCGATGCCGTACTAGTAAGTACAGACCCGTCCGTTGTCCCGGATAACAATGTACTTACCTGGACGTTTGATAACGTATCTTGCGGTGACCCCAAAACAGCCACGGTAACTGTAGAAGTAACTAATGAGGCCTTTGACGGTGCTGTTGTTGAAAATATCGCCTGGGTCATGGATCAGAATGAAAATCAGGCCACTTCTAAACAGGTAGAAACAGCTATTTCAGTCGACAGTCCCGTGCTCGAGTTAACCAAAACAGCTGCCGAGGGCCCCTTTAACCCCGGTCAGACTGTCGAGTACACCGTGACAGTGACGAACAATGGCACGGCTGACGCGACAAACGTCGTGCTGACTGATGCATTACCGGACAATATGATGTTCCAGGACGGCACGACGACCAAAACCTGGACCTGGGATATAATAGCGGTAGGCACCAGCCAAGAGGCTGCCTATACCGCCATCATCGATGATGAAGCAACTGCCAATACATATACAAATAATGCAACTGTGACGGCAGATAGTCTCGATCCAGTCAGTGCCAGCGCTGATACAGAGGTGATTGTACCGATCGTGCTTGGCGATGCCGCGCCGTTCTTCAACATCACAAAAACGGCTGACAAAGATTTCGCCGCACCAGGAGAAACTGTTGCCTATACAGTAGTTGTCACTAATGACAGCGATGTTGACGCACTCAACACTGTCATGACAGATACATTACCGATCGGCTTTGTATTCAAAGGCAGTACTGACACGGTCAAAAACTGGGACCTGGGCACCATGGCCGCTGGCCAGAGCCGCACTATTACCTATGACGTCACCATTGACCAGGCAGCTGGCGAAGATATGTATACCAACACGGTAACGGTGACAGCTAATGACGCTGGACTGGTATCAGACACGGCCACTGTCGAGGTACGCAAACCGGCCGTGCTCGGCGCTGAAACAGAGGAAACTGTATTACCGGTCACCGGCGGTTCCCTGCTCCACGTGCTCTATGTGCTGGGTGCCGGACTGATCGTCGTGTTTTCCGGATTTATCCTAAGGCTCACCTCGTCCCGAGGTTAATATACGCAGTACAAACTGCACCAAACCGTCCCGCTCCAGCGGGGCGGTTTTTGGTTGATTTTCATCATTAAAAATGATATACTATAGTAAACTGTCATCAAGGGGGTGACAAATGGCAACTGATCTGATTCTAATTGATCTTTCAAAATGTGAGATCAGTAAACACGCGCTAGAGCGCTTTATGCAGCGCACCGGTAAAACCGATGAGGCCAGAGCCTTAATCGAGCTTCGGGCAATGCTCGGCCAATGTAATTATAAACATCCGTGCGGAAATTTTTGCTATACATTTTCATCGTTTGATTGGAGTATTGTGGCAAATATTAGAGATAGTATTATCATCACTATTTACCACTAGCGCGTATATTAAGCCTTTCTATTATATGAAGGGCTTTCTTTTTGCGCACTTACCCTTGACAAATTAAGTATGCTATGGTAGATTATATTGTTATAAATATGAATTGTACGATATAATATAAAAAGGTATGACTGCTAAACAAGCACAAAAAAATATCAGCCATCATTGTAAACGTGCGGGCGAGCATACAAAACATTTTTTCATACCGCACCACGGCAACAACCACCATCCCCACGCTTTGCGACCACCGGCACTACGTTTGTACGCCGTGTCAATTATTGGTATCAAATTGTTTGTTAGTGCTTTTCTCTTTGCCGCGTACCCGTCGACAGGTGAATTCGCGACCATTGCCCGGGCTGAAATACTAAACCTAACCAATAGCTCCCGAGCTGCTGCCGGCGTGGCTGCGTTATCTATGAGTACGACCCTGAACCAGGCTGCCCAGCTCAAGGCCGAGCATATGCTGGCACACGGCTATTTTGCCCATACAGCGCCAGACGGCACCAAGCCATGGTCTTTTCTCAAACAGGCCGGCTACGACTATACTGCCGCGGGTGAAAATTTGGCTATGGACTTTACCGAGGCCAGCACAGTGCACGCCGCCTTTATGAACAGCCCGTCGCATAAGAAAAATATCATGAACGCCAAGTACACTGAAATGGGTGTGGCCGTACTCGAGGGTGAGCTAAACGGTACGCAGACGATTATTTTAGTCGAGTTTTTCGGTACACCGTACCAATCTCCTGCTACTCCGGTAGCCGAACCCGAGCCAACGCCAGCTCCCGAACCTGAACCAGTCCCTACTCCTGCGCCCGAGCCTGCCCCAACACCAGAACCTACTCCTGCGCCTGAACCTACTCCTGCGCCTGAACCTACTCCGGCGCCCGAGCCAGAACCCGAGCCAGCACCTACTCCTGCTCCCCGGCCAACAGCGGCTGAAATCGCGGCTAATCCAATTAACTACCAGGCCGAGCTCTCTGACCAGAGCGCTGAACAGCTGGGTATCAAAACACTGGAGGAATTTGACTACTGGGTAGAGTTTAAAAACACCGGCACGGCCACTTGGACTAAAAGCGGCGAGTATTATGTCGCCCTGAACGTAACCAACCCGGCTGGCCGACACAGCGAGTTTGAGCATGAAACCTGGGTCGAATACTATCGTCCGGCCGTATTACTACAGTCTTCAGCTGCCCCGGGAGAGGTTGGCCGGTTCGAATTCACGCTCCAGGCACCAGAAGAGGCCGGTACGTACGAAGAATCGTTTGGTCTGGTAGCAGAAGACCTGGCCTGGATTGACGGCGGTTCGATCGAATTGCCTATCGTAGTCGTGGCTCCGCCCGAAAAAAGCACTGAAACCGAAGTAGAGGTGGTTAATACCCCGCTCTCTACCTCGCCTGACCAACCTGACACCCCGTCTGAACCAACACCCACAATAGAACCACTGGCCACTGAAGAAGCCGAGGGGCCTATCGTGGAATCACAGTCATTTGACAGCGACGAACAAAGTTTTGTGGCGAAAATTATCGAATACTCGCATCAATACTACGCAATTATACTGGCTTTTCTGATAATCGCGCTCGGCATCAATATATTTGTTGATGTCCGCGTGCAGCACGCTCATGTTATTGCGCAGACACTGATCGTCATCATTATAGCGTCTGCCGCTATTTTCCTGCACCCGCACTTCCTGGAACAGCTGCCAAAAGCCTTTAAAATCATATAAAACAAGCATAACAGGGGCTCGATCCCTGTTTTTGGCGATACCGGGGCCTGGCTTGACTGGTTTGGCTGTTTTTATTACAATACAATAATTATCTCTTAAACAAGTAACCAAAAGAAACCGTATGATAAGCAGGATTTACAGGGGGGCTGTTAATTCACGATGGCTGATTATTGCCGCCGTGGGATTTTTTGTTTTATGCTGGGGCATGGTAGCCCAGGCGCAGACTGATACTAATCATCCGCCGATGATTACCTCTGAACCAGAGATTGAACTCACGACTGATGAGCTGTTCCGCTATGAAATTACGGCGACTGACCGTAACGATGACACGCTTGTCTACAGTCTGACGACCGCGCCAGATGAGGCTATTATTGCAAATAATATAGTTTCCTGGCAGCCAACCGAGCCCGGAACGTATAATTTTGTGATTGAGGTAACCGACGATCAGGCGGGTTTTGATACCCAGGCCTGGCAAGTTACCGTCGCTACCGGCCAAACTGCGTCCATCGTTATTACCCCTAATGACCGACCGACACTCGTACCCATCGGCTCGAGCCAGCAGTTTTCCGCTCGGCTATATGATGCGTACAATAACCCAATCACTGATATTAATCCGGTATGGACCACTGATCCGATTACCGGCACCATTACTGACAATGGATTGTTCTTTGCCAAAACCGGAGGAATCGGCTATGTAGCAGCTACTGCGGAAAACATAACCACTTCTATCGGCGTCATCGTGAAGGATATCCGCTCCGAGCTCGTGACTGAAACGCAGGCCGATGAACCAACAGCGGACGAAGCAGCAGAACAAACAGACGCGCCAACCGAACAAACAGCGCCAGTGGAGAATACTGCCCCTGAACAAGAACAGGACGAGGGCGATGTGATGGGCGAAGAAACAATTGCTGAAACCGGTACTGAAGAAGCGGCTACCGAAGAGAACGATGAAGCAGCTGCCTGCACTAACTGGGCGCACTGGGCTATTATTACTATCCTGGCGGTCTACGGTTTGGCATTGATCGTGTTCTTCCGCTATGAAAAGAAAAACCGGGCCGGTAGCTGGTGGATATTTCCGACTCTGCTGACAGTAATCGGTCTGATACTGTATTACAAATACTTCTGCCCCGAGACGTATTTGTGGTGGCCGTGGGTATTAGTCGGCATTGGCGTAGTCGTTACTATCTTTTTCAAAGGCAGGCCAAATAACCCAACGGATGAAATTGATGACTCGCAGAATGAGCTGCCACTCTAGATTCTGACTACGGCTATCATAATAAAGACCCGTTCATCAATAGCGGGTCTTTTTCTTTCCGCTGCTGCTACAGTACGATAAAAGCGATAATAATAATGCCAAGTGCAATCCGGTACCAGCCAAACGCATTCAGCGGTCTATGCTCCAGAAAGCGCAGTAAAAACTTGATAGCAAAGTAGCCGACGACCGCGGCAGTTGCCAGGCCTACTGCCATGACGACCCATTCAGCGCCACTAATACCAACTGCCGTGAGGTCGTACATTTTTTTCATGCCCGCACCGAAAACCACGGGTATGGACAAGAGGAAGGAAAACCGAGCCGCGTGCACCCGTCGTAAGCCAAGTCCCATGCCAGTAATGATGGTGATGCCAGAACGGGAAACGCCAGGTAAGAGCGCGGCTGCCTGGGCTAGGCCGATCAATAAGGCTGATTTCCAGGACAGCCTTTCTAATCCATGCGCCTGCCGGGCCACGCGTTCGATGACGAAAAACAACAAGCCAACACCGATCAGCAGTCCGGCCACCAGCCACAAATTACGGAATACAGTCTCGGCATAGTCCATCACCAGATAGCCAACGATAAAAGCAGGCACCGAACCAAGCGCAATATACCAGGCCAGCCGCTGCTGCATGTCGTGAGCCAGATTCCAGTTGGCAAAACTACTAAACAATGCTACGATATATGCACTTATTTCTCGGCGAAAAAAAACGACCAAGGCAAATAGCGTTCCTAGATGCAGCGCCACGTCAAAACCTAGATTGTTCACAAAATCAAAATCCAGCATTTCATGAGCGACGACTAGATGACCGGAGCTGGAAATTGGCCAAAATTCTGTCAGTCCCTGGACAATACCGAGTATAATTGAGTAAATATATTCCATATATGCTGCTCTCGATAGAAATAATTTTAACTGCGGTAATAACGTTTATTGTAGTACAATCAATAAAATTAGCAACTGACGGGATCAAGGGGAATTATAACATTCGCAGTATCCTGTCCACGTACGGCGGCATGCCCTCAAGCCACGCCGCATTTGTTATTTCCCTGACTACGCTGGTTGGCTATCGTGAGGGTACTGATTCTACCGCCTTTGGCATTGCCCTTATTTTTTCATTGATTGTTATCGTGGATGCCATTTTTTTGCGCAAATACATTAATCTGCAGGGATTGGCGCTGCAGCGACTTATTCAGGTATTACCGCCAGATCAGCAGAAAAGCTTTCCCGCCATCACCACCGGACTACAGCACACCTTTTCACAGGTTGTCGTCGGCAGTATTATCGGTTTTCTCATCGCCACTGCCGTGCATTGGCTGGTAGTAGCGTAATCATTGCTGGCAAGTCGGGCAAAACGTCGTGCCGCGGCCGCCCAGCACTATATAGCCTATCGCCATACTACAGCGCGGACAGGGCTCTCCTTTGCGTCCGTATATTTTGAGGTACGGCACGTACTCCCCCGGCCGCCCATAGGCATCGACATAATTCTGGGAAGAGGTCCCCTGTTTTTTAACAGCCTGCCGCAGGATCGTACGAAGCGCGGTGAACAACCGCCGCTGTTCTGCGCTCGTCAGTGTCTGTGCCCGACGTGTCGGCCGGATACCCGCCCGCCAGCACGCTTCAGTAGCATAAATATTTCCAACCCCGGCGATAAACGTCTGATCCATTAGTAATTGTTTGATTTTGCTCTGGGGCCTGCGTTCCAGGTTGTCTGAAAACTTTTTTAGTGTAAATAACCGCGCCAGCGGTTCTGGACCGAGCGCCATGGTTCGCCATAAGTCTGCCAGCTTGGCTTGCTTGAGATAACGGACATAGCCGAATTGCCTGGTATCATTAAAAAATAATGTGCCGCCGCCTGCCAAGCTGAAAATAATATGTGAATATTTGTTCGGCAGATCCTGAATATCGTGCTGTATCGGATGTCCGCCTACAGCTATTTTTTTCCGTGAAATATAGACGAGCTGGCCCGTCATTTTCAGATGAAATAACAATACAGTACCGTTATCCAGTTCCCAGTACAGTAATTTCGCGCGTCGTTTGACTGATTTGACGCGCGTACCCAAAACCGTCCGGCGAAACGACGGAACCGTATTGCGTACCATTTTTTTCAGACGTATATCAATACCGGTTATTTTCTTACCCGGCAGTTCACGCGCCAGCTGGCGGCGGATAGTCTCGACTTCTGGTAATTCAGGCATGTGGCGCTATATATTGAGCCTCTTTTTCAGGATGTTATTGTAAATATCACGCCTGGCCACCACGCCGATAACTTCATTTGACTGGCCGACGACCATGACCCGGTGGATGCCGCGTACCAGCATAATCGAGCCGACCTGCATCAGCGACGCATCCGGATTTACTGTGACTACTTCCCTAGTCATAATATCGACGACCGGCTTGTCAGCTGATTCCATGGTCTTTTCCTCCAGCTTGTCCAGATCTATCCATATGCCCGGACTGTCATAAAACTCTGCGTGAGAAGGATATAGTGACTTGAATATATCTTTTTCTGACACTATTCCAATCATTGTGCCCTCTTGGTCCAATACCGGCGCGCCAGAAACCCCCGCCGTTGACAGTATTTCGGCCGCATCCCGCAGTGTAGCGGTGTGCGGAACAGTAACCACTGATTTGTTCATGATCTCCGATACGTTCATAGTATTGCTTTATTATGTATAGCTTTAGTATAGCGTACTATCGCGGTTTAGTAAAAGCTAATCTCGGAATAGCACTGATTCTTTTCGGTAGATGTATGCGGCAAAATATATTGCTATCAGAGCATATAGTATAGATGAAATCACCGTGATGCTTATATGAGTCACGTCATACGTGCCGATCAATACCTCCTTAAACAGCAGGATAGCATTGACTACGGGCAGCGCGAAAAACCACGCAGCTGGCTGGAAATTCGGCAAAGTATTGACGATGACCGTCGGTAAAATAATAACCAAATATGATGGTCCGATGTAGCTCTGGGCTTCTTTATAGCTTTTGGCGAAAATCGATATGGAAAGCTGCACTGCGGAAAACATTAACACTAGCAAAACACTAACGCCGAACAGTATCAGAATCGCCATTGGTTCGATCGAAAAATCGAGTCCGCTGGCTTGCATCGCCTGCGCAGAGGAACTATCACCTGTTTGACCGTAATCGCCAAACCCAAACACGGCGATTGCCGCATACAGACTGCCCAGGGCGACCACTACTGAAACCAGCGCCGCGGTCGATACGGCTAAAAACTTGCCAAATACTATATCCAGGCGCCGTACCGGAGTCAGTAATAACGACTCGAGTGTTTTGCGCTCTTTTTCTCCGGCCGAGGTGTCCATAGCCACGTACTGGCCGCCAACCACCGACCACATGATGATAAATAAGGGCAACAGAAATCCCAGGCCAAATCCGCCGACCTCTTCTTTGGTTGCCACATCTTGTCCCTGGATCGTAATGCCGGTGAGAATGCTCTGGTCTATACCCGTAGTACTGAATCGCTGGGCAATAATGTTTTTGGTATAGGCAGCGGCTACCTCGTTAATACGCTGGACAGCGGCGGTTGAATCGGTGTTAATAGAATTACGCACTACGGTGACAGGTACTGGTTGCTGTTGGTCAACCAGTGTTTGGAAGTTTTCCGGCAACTCCAGCCCGGCATCGAAGGCATCATCTCTCACCAGGGCGCGTATATCCCCGTCGTAATCAGCCACAACATCAACACGCTCATGTGCGGCCAGCTGATCGATAAAAGCAGGCGCTGCCTCGTCATTGTCCACTGCTATTCGCACTATTGTTTCTTCTGCCTGCCTGATTTGGTATTCGGTGAACTTGCCAATGCCGACAATCAGCACCGGCATCAGAAATATGGGCATGATAATCATGGCCATGAGCGTGCGGCGGTCGCGGATCGTATCGCGAAGTTCTTTTTTCCAGATGGTAGTTATCTTTTTCATATTTCCTGCAAAATATCTCGTAAATCACTTATTTCATAATCAGGCCGTATCTGCAATACGTGCTCTTTGTTAAACTGATTGCGCACGTAATAGGTAGTAGCGCCGACCGCCTGGCCGGCCTGAATGTCGCTTTCCCGGTCGCCGATTTTTATTATTGTTCCGTGGTGATTAGATTTGATATATGATTGCAAAGCCTGCGCCTTGAGCTGCTGTATTTCTGTTTTTTGGCGCGGTTCACTATGCATGTCAAGGCCGATATAGTCGTCAATGTATTGATCGAGCGCCACAAGTTTCACGAACCACCGTAGGGCATCAGGCGCGGTATTGCTCATAATGACGTTGGTAGATCCGGCGGATTTAATTTTCGATAGTACTGCCTGGGCGTGGGGCGCGGATTTAATATGCCGCGGCACGATTTCCCGGGCCGGCCGGCTGACAAACGTTTTCATCTGTAGCCATGCCTGCTGATTGCCGCTCGGGTGGACAAAGCGGAAATAGTCTATCCAGCTCAACCCATACAGCTCCACAGCCTCCTCCAATGACATGCGCCGTGACTCCCCTACATATTCGGCTGCCATATTCACCAATTCCTGGACGGCCCGGACATTTCCCGTTTCCAGCGTACCGTGAAAATCCCAGACAAAAAGCATTGGCTTCATGAGGAATGTTTTTTAAGATATGTTCTGGTCACCATAATCCCCAGCGCGCCGATCAGGACCAGAGCAGTACCCATTGTTTGCGCCCATTCGGCAATATCAGATAAAAACAGCGGTACCAGGCCAATAACAATAACAAAATACGCAGCCACACGGAGCTGCTGAACGACGACTTTCATATCGCGCTTTTTCTCCGGTGCTGCGGTTCTGTCATCTGATACCCTGGCGGTCTCTGATTTGGCTCGCTGTTCCGGCCTGCCCTGGACTAATCGCAAAAATGCATTCTCGAGATTGTCAGTTCGTGTTTTTTGCTTAATATCATCGAGTGTATCAATTGCAATTATGCTCCCGCGGTGGATGATAGCGACACGATCACACAGACGCTCGGCGTCAGACATTTGGTGCGTCGATAAAATAACAAGCCGTCCCAGGTCGCGCGAACGGCGCATGAACCGCATCACTGTCTGGGCGGCCAATACGTCAAGTCCTGACGTCGGCTCATCAAAAATAATAATTTTCGGATCATGGATCACCGAGCGTGCGATTGCCAGCTTTTGCTTCATGCCAGTGGAGTACTTGCCTGCCCGCTTGTCAATAAAATCAGCCATAGCCAATAAATCAATCAGCTCGCTGATGCGCCTATCCAAATCACCCGCCGACATGCTGTACAGACGGCCATAGTAGCGCAAATTTTCCCTCCCGGTAAAACGATCGTACACGCCGATATCAGTCGTCAGCACGCCGATACGCTGGCGCACATTTTCTGGGTCCTGGCGGATATCAAAACCATCTACCAGGGCTGTCCCGTCAGTTGCTTGCAAAGTCGTCGCAATCAATCGAATAGTGGTTGTTTTACCGGCACCATTTGGTCCGAGCAGGCCAAAAATTTCACCCGAACGGGCGGCAAAGCTCGCCTTATCAACAGCGGTTATGTCTCCGGTTTTGGCCTTGAATTTTTTTGTTAATCCTTTGACGACGAGCAGATCCATAGTGTCGTAATTATACCGCCGCGCTATAGAAATATCAATGCAAAACAAGCTCTGTTATAACAGAAAACAGGCCAAATTGTTTACTAAAATATTATGCGCCACACAAAAATACCGATCATCACCGCGCCGACGGCAAACTTGATTACCCCGCCGCCGATTAGCCCGATAAAACTTCCGGTACTGGAACGGAGAGCCTCACTGCTTCGCTTGCCGCCGATTAGCTCAAATCCGTAGGCGCCGACAAACGAACCGATTATCAGTCCGGGTAATCCGCTGGTGAGAAGACCGATAAACATCCCGGCCAGAGCGCCGACCATGCCCAGTTTGGTACCTCCCATGCGCCTGACACCGTACATGGTAGCCAGATAATCAATCAGCAGGCTAGCCGCAGTCAGAATAGCGAACAGGGCAATCGTATTCCAGGTAATAAGCTCAAACCCTTCGATAATAGCAAAGACAAATGCCGCGCCAAATATCAGCGGTATACCGGGCAGTACTGGCAGTAGCACGCCCCACAGCCCGACAAACATAACCAGGAGGATAATGACGAAAAGGATAACCAAGCCGATAGACATGACTTAAAACGGTTTAAACGGATAATTGCGCACATCCTGCTCTGCTTTATCATGTGTCACTTTCTTGTCGCTTCGCTGCCACCCTTCACTCGTTTTTTTCATGAGGTACAGTATGACACCGAGCCCAATGGCGATCAGCATGGGGAATCCCAGACTGTGCGCATCCGTGAAAAAATAGACAATATACTCAAGCCATTCCATCGTCTTTGTGCGTTAATTCAACAGTGGTTTTCCGCCTGATACCAAGCGTGGCGATAATAAGAATCGCGGTATAAATTAGAAATCCGTACACACATGCCGGCAGATCACTAATTGGGGTTCGCAGTGTAACCAATTCATAAAATGAAAGTGACCCGGAAAATAACACGCCGACCACGGCGAGCCATAATATGCCCGCCATCCAGCCGCGTGTTTTGTTTCTCAAACCAAACAGCGCGAGTACGCCTACTGTTACATACATGCCAAAGCCGTATACGCAGGTAGGTAAGCCAAACAGCTCTATCGGTTTCGAACCGCAGCTGACTACCGCCTCTTGGCAGCCCGGTCCCCACAGTGTGTAGTAGGACAAATAACCGGAAAAAATAGTGCCGCCAATACCCAGTAGTAGCAGCACCCAATAGTATCGTATATAAATCATAATTATTTTTTACCTAGTTTCTTTAATTCGTTTTCAATATCATGGGCCAAGCGGTTGCCGATTCCTTCAATTTTTTGTAAGCCGGCCAGCCAGCTGTGCGCGTATATCTCATCCACGCCGCGGTCAAGCTTGCGCAGAGCACTCGCGGCCCGGCGGTAAGCCACGGCTCTGAATTTATAGCGCTCTCCCTTTTGCTCCAGAACGCCAGCTTTGGCTAAGAACACATTGGCAATACGCTGGTTAGTTTCAGATGTCATATGCATCTGGCTCTAGCTGTTCGCGTATTTCCAGCATGGCGTTCAGCTCTTTTGTGCACCAGGTATTTGGCACATATAAAAACGATCCCCGGGTAGCGTCCGGAACCTCGACAGTTTCAGACATAATGCACCTGCTGTCATCAATATGGCTCATGCCCACCTGGTGCCCTATCTCGTGCAGTATCGTAGAAGCGATAAACTGATCGCGCTGCCGGCTAGACCCAAATTCTAGATCGAGGATAGTATCATAAAAAAGCACTATACCGTCTTCTTCGACAGTCATGCCCACGTGCGATGGATTATCCGCATTGGCATTGAGGCAAAGCACATAAAAAACCGCTTTCCTGCCGCCAGTGGATATATTTTGATGCCGTCTGGCTAATTTCCGTATGTGCTCATTGGTGTAGCTGCCTTGTAACAGCGCTAATTCTTCATTATAAACGACTTCATAGCCGTCTGGCTTTTGCAGAATTTTTTCAGCTTCCTCCTGTACATCAGCAAAGATTGATTCATCGAGCTCACATTCATCATACGAATCAACTTCAAAAACCAATTTCGTATAGTTCTCATCGAGCAAATAATCAGTTTTTCCATCACCGTCCCAGTGCAGACTAAAAAAATCCCGCACAACCGGATACCGGGCAAATGACTCACGCCAGCTTTCATTAAACCAGTTATCCTCATCCGCTACCGTCGCGAAATACCGGATCGTAAAATATGAACCAATCAATAGGATAAAAATAACCAGTCCGACGGTTAATATTTGCTTCATAGTGAAAAGTTATCACCAGCCTCGAGTTTGACCCATGTTTCCCCTTCCCGGCGGTAGACCTTAAACGTGTGGACTTTTTCGGTGTCTGAATATAGCTTTTCCACGTGTGTTTCACTGCCAATGCGGCGTGAGCCGATTGTTTTTTCATCGACAACGAGCGGTGTACTAGTACGCTCGAGCTTCATCGTGCCCAGCGGGCCTTGGAAAACAATATACTCAACCAGGCCGGGTCCATCATCATCTGACAGCTCGCGTGTCTCATGTTCTAT
Source organism: uncultured Gammaproteobacteria bacterium (assembly GCA_964415025.1). Classification (GTDB taxonomy): domain Bacteria; phylum Patescibacteriota; class Patescibacteriia; order UBA10025; family JAHIVO01; genus CAYPXF01. Next base: position 138,356 of record CAYPXF010000001.1, read on the forward strand.
TACTTCAAATTCGTCCTGCACTCGGGCGATGATATCCCGCCATTTTTTATCATGCATATGGTAGCTAATTACTGTTCTATGGTATTATTGTACGTGGTTTGGCTGGTTCAGTCAAAATGTGCTATGCGGCGATATGCTGGTGTGCCTTATCCAGAATTAGTCGCACATTTGGAAAAGTCAGCCGCTGCCTGGCTTGTTCGTATTCCAGCCAGCAATAATCGCGGTGTTCGTCTGACAAGCTTATGGAATCGGATTTCGCGCGTGCGATAAAATACACTGCCTGCTTATGAGACAGCTTTCCCAAGCGGCGATATTTCCATGAATACGGCACCCGAAACGTGTCATCAAAATCAAGCTCTGCTAATCCGGTTTCCTCCCTGATCTCGCGTTTAGCCGCAGCAACCTCCCCTTCTCCCTGCTCAATATGGCCGCGCGGAAAATCCCAGTGTCCCTGTGGATACTGGAGTATTAAATATCGCGGCCACCGTTCCCGTATATAATAAATAACTGCTCCGGCAGATTGTTCATCAAACATACATAGGTAATAATCACTGAAAAATCAGGACCGCTGCCTGCTGGCTAGCGGAGCCTGACTTTTCAAAATTATGAAACTGACGCTAGATCAGCCAGATCACTACAGCAGCGAGGATAATAACCAGGATTACGACCAGCCAAATACCAGCTTTGCTTCCGCCGCCACCCTGCTCCGGGGTTTCCGAGCCTTGAGGCGCGGGCTGCTGGCCGGCCGGCTGCTGCGGTTGGCCTTGTGGTTGATTCTCCGGCATAGTATAGGTTCCTTTTGTTAATAATCAACCTTATATATAAGTATACCTTATATGGTTAAAAATGTCCAATTGTTACGGTTTTTTAAGTGTATACAGGAGATATGCGGCCATAAAATACGGTTCCTTTATTTGACCCTGTTTGAGCATTGATTGCAGCTTTTTTTCCGTGACAAATTCATGCTCGATAAATTCAGCTTCCTCGGGTTCTGGCCGGCCGCGGCGCAGGCCGCGTGCGAGGAAAGCGTAAAATACTGTACCGCTGCGGGCCGGATTGGCGTAAAAGCGTCCCAGCAGGCGCATACTGCGGGCCGTATACCCCCCTTCCTCGCGCAGCTCGCGCCTGGCTGCCTGCACTGGTGTCTCGCCTTTTTCCACGCCGCCACCAATTGATTGGAATATTATTTCATTAACAGGATAACGGTACTCTTTGCACAGTAAAAAATTCCCTCTTTGATCCACGGCAATTACCGCAACCGCGCGGGCGCCCTTGTCATTGATATAATAATCATATGTTTTACCGTTTGGCAGGAGAACGACGTCTTTTGATACTTTAACAAACTTGTTCTGATACAATATTTCTGAATCTAGTTTTTTCCATTTTTTCAGCTTTGTTTTCATGTTTTTAGTATACCACGATTAAACACAAAATTCCCCCTTGACATAACAGTGTTTTTATAGTACGGTACTCTATTCTGCTCATTTCATCAAAACATTCCAAGGAGGAACACATGCAAGGACACAAGGAACTTGAAGCAATCCCTGGCATTATCGCTAAAGTAAACATGGGCCATGAACCGGGCGATCTGGTAATTGATACCCACGGAAAATGCTATGCCCGGAAATGCTATGCCCGGCCCGCACAAAAAATCGAATTCAGCTTGGATTTTACCGAACATCTGGATAATGTGGCCGCCCTTAAAATAACAGGCAGTACTGTGCAGGCTCTGCGGTCACACCGATCGGAAATTGGTTGCCGCTACCGCATCACTATTCGGGTCATCAGAAACAATGATGTCGTATTCACTCCGTACGCGCATAATAACATCCGGCTGTTGACCGTGACTCCGGATGGCCATGGAGAATTGTGGGCTGTCGGGCTGGTTATCCAGCGCGGGCAGCTATACCTGGTCGAACACCGGATGTACGAATTCCAGTGCTACCGAGCGAATAACGGTCATCTTATTTGCCCGGTATTCCAGCAAAAGTATTCTTGCCGGTCCAGCTGGTCAGAAATGCTTACGCTCATCCGGGACATGGTGCCGGCACCGCGGACAGAACTGCCGCCGATCGAGGAGTATGATACTCCCGAATCGGCAGAAAATATCCTCGACAGTAATGAGGGTATGATTCAGTGGTTTGATCCCTTCATGGGCATGGGCGCGGTACAAACCCGACACGGTATCGCCCGGGTTACGGCAGACCAAATCCAAGGCAACGGCAATCTGGTTAATCCGGCTCCGGATACCAAGTGCTCATTCAGTAAAATTGTACGACCTGAAAAAGGCTCGTTCAAACTTGAGGTCAAGGATGTTTACCTCGTGTAATATTCTCTCCCCTGGTTATGGCCATAACCAGGGGATTTTTTTATGTAATTAAATACAAACCGAACCTCGACAAAGAAACTGACAACAGCACCTACCAAAAAAAATGACCACGCCAAAAATTAAGGACATAACCGGCACGCTGTTAATCAGCCGGCTGGCCATGACTTTATGGATGACATTGGAGCCGGCCCAGACCAAGGCTGCCGCCAGCGCTAAATTAAAACCAATACCCATAGCGGACTATATAATAATTTGCATCATATCGGCTTATTTTTTTCTCAAATGGTTTTTGATCTCTTGGAGTGTTTCTTTGATTTCGTCAATTTTTTCTCCGGATGCCACGTCTACTTCATAATCCAGCACGTCACGGATTTCATTTTCGCGCGATTCCCTGTTTTGGGCCATCAATACGAATGTAGAAAGAAATATCGCCTCCAACGACACCACCAGCACCAGGAAAATAAAGGGGTATGGATCCCACGCTTTATCTCCCAGGATAATATTAATAACAATCCACGCAGTGAATATCGCAGCATGTACCCAGACAAACCAGATATTCCCGACAAAATCAGAAATTTTATCGGCCAGCTTATCCGACCAGCTTAATTTCTCCTCGATAATTTTCTTTCGTCTGGCCATATGATTATAATTACTAATTTATAATGTATAATTTAGAATTAAATTCTAAGCAGGAATATCCCCGCCACAAATATCTATTTTTTCAATTAAGAAGGGGGGTCCCGCCTTAGTGCCGAGCTAGCCGAGGCACGGATGGCGGTGATAATTTCTAACCAACTCCTAATTCCCAATTATCCAATTATTAGATAAATTTTGCAAAATTATTAGTACATTAGACATTGGTGTTTTGAATAGAAATTAGATATTAGGAATTGGAAATTAGGAGACTGTCAGTCTTGAGAATCTGATTTTGAATGGTAATAATTTCTCCCTACCAACTTCTTCGGCAAATACTCTTGTTTCCCTTCTTCCTCACTATAGTCATGCGAATATTTATAGTCCTGGCCGTAGTTGAGATCTTTCATCAGGTCGGTTACGGCGTTGCGTAAATGCAATGGTACTGGTTCATTCATCGTATCTTTGACATCCCGCTTGGCCTCCAGCAGACCGACATAAGCGCTATTATCTTTTGGCGCTTTACTTAAGTATATCACGCCATGCGCTAAATTAATTTGGCACTCGGGATAACCGATTTTTTGCACTGCTTCGAATACATCCAGAGCGATTCGTAAGGCGCCCGGATCTGCCATGCCCACGTCTTCCGAGGCAAAAATAACCATCCGGCGGGCAATAAACTCCGGATCCTCCCCAGCCTCGACCATTCGATTGAGCCAGTAGAGCGCGCCGTTCGGATCAGAGCCGCGCATAGATTTGATAAAAGCGGAGATTACATTGTAGTGTTCTTCGCCTTTTTTGTCGTATTGCAGAACCTTATGCTGGAGGGCGTCTGCTACGGTTTTTTGGCCAATATGCTTAATGCCCTGGCTATCAGCAGAAGTGGCCTTGACAGCGATTTCTAAGGCATTGAGGGCGGTTCTGGCGTCTCCATTTGCCCCGGAAATAAGCAAATCCAGTGCTTTTGGAGCTAGTTTAACTTGCTGGCCACCTAGGCCTTTTTCCCTGTCTGTGAGGGCTCGTTTGATGATGCGGGACAATTGGGCCACCCCATGCCGCTCCATCACAAACACGCGCGAGCGGGACAGTAGCGGCGCGATAACTTCGAATGACGGATTTTCCGTAGTCGCGCCAATCAGCGTAACAATACCCTTTTCTACATAGGGTAATAACGCATCCTGCTGGGCTTTATTCCATCGGTGTATTTCATCGACGAATAATATGGTCCGGTTATTATGCAGTTTGCGACGGTCAATAGCCTCTTTCACTATCTTCCGTAAATCAGCCAGCCCAGCCGTGACCGCGCTCACCTCTTCAAAATGAGACTTGGTCATTGTGGCGATGATGCTGGCCAGCGTGGTCTTGCCCGACCCCGGCGGACCCCAAAAGATTATGGAAAATACCTCGTCATTTTCAATAGCCCGGCGCAGGATTTTGCCTTTGCCGATAATCTCCTCCTGCCCGACAAAATCTGCCAAAGACTCCGGACGGATACGGTCAGCCAGCGGCGCTTCTCGGCCTAAATCAAACGCCATGCGCGCGTCGAATAAATCAGTTTTTTGTTTTTTAGAAATAGGCATGTTTTTTACCTTTTTTCTTTAAAATCATTCCGTGATAATGGTCATGTAAAATTATATCTTTTCGGTCAACACCCAGCGTATCTAATAAATCATATACTATTTTTATATTCTTCTTGGAATACTTCCCCTCAATTTCGACTTCAATAAATTTTCCCAAATATTTTACTTTGTCTAACAGTATATTAACCCTGCCTTTTTTATAAATCAAACGCTCTTTGTCAACTTTGAATTCCTGACGGGCTTTCATTGCTTTTAGTAGTTTTTTGGCTGTATTAAAATCTCCTACCGGCAATTCAATCTCCTCAGCCGCATATGCGTTTTTTGGTTTATGAAATTCTATTCTGGCTTCTTTTTTTATCCGGTCATACCGCAGACGGAACACGTCTCCCTTTGGCTTGCCAATCGGTCGTTTATACAGGGAATAATAATAGTCAACTTGGCTTTTCTTGCCCTCATATTTAGCTTTAATTTTTTTTAAATTATTTTTTATTCCTGTAAAATTATTTACTTTTGCTTTAATCTCAATTTCCATATTATTTTACTTTGGCCATTAAAATTTCATCGCGGTATTTACCATCCTTCATGGCGCCCTTCTTGGTTGCGCCTTCTTTTTTAAACCCGTTTTTTTGCAATACTTTTCGTGATCCTTTGTTTTGTATAAATACATATGCATATATTCTCACTAACCCGAATTTTTTCATCCCCACTTCACAGATTTCTTTTACCGCTTCGCTCATGATACCCTTTCGCCAATATTTCCTGGCCAACCAATAACCGATCTCCGCCTTGTGGCCGCCCTGTATCTCCATCAAACTAACAGAGCCTGCTACCTCACCATTAATTTCAATGGCTAAATGAAATTTACGTGCTTTTCTTTTTCGGTATTCAGGAATTATTTTTTTCAGCCACTCCTTGGCGTCCTTTAATTCGTAGGGATACGGGATACGCAGGGTGTTATTATAAATTGTCTTGTCATTAATATTTCTGGCGATATCCTGGGCATCAAAATCATTAAAAGGCCGGAGCGTAAATTTATTTGTCATGATAATCATTTCTTTTTCCAGGTTACGCCGTTCAGCAGCGGTCCGTATAAATCCTCATTGCGGGGAATGGCCAAAGCATCGGCCTTTTTTCGCGGACGATAGGGCTGGGTAGTAAATCGAACAAATGGCAGTTCAGACATCAGTGCCAGTGGCGTCTGTTCATTGCTCTCGCCCATAGTCAATACCGCCGCCGCGGCTAATCCGTCAACCACATCAATAGTGGTGACCTTCAATTTTCTGCCGAATAAATCTTTTGTGCCGCGTTGGTCATTGATCGGTTTAAATCCGTAATAACTTAGTCCAACCCCCACCACGCCCCGACGCATAGGAATAGTGTGGCTGTCGACAATGAGTACGCCGACTTTCTTAACCCTATATGTTGACCGAAACCAACGCCACAAACTACGTGCCATGCGATCTGGATCTAACGGCCAGAGGATATAGTAGTCGCCGCTGTTTGATTCATCAATGCCGGCAGAGGGAATCAGGATATTATGTTTGATGGTCAGCATGATGGATCCGGTCGATACCTGGTGCCGCGGCAAATAATAGTCGGCTTGTTTTTTGATTAACTCATCCTTATCAGCTACCTGCGCTCTCGGCACACAGCGGCCCTGGTGAATACTGACTACTTTTGAGGTAATGGCTATAATGCTTTGCTCTCTTAATTTTTTCACACTACCTGAAATTATCTCCAAAAGGTTGTCCTGTGGAGGTTGTAAAACGCTAGTTTTTATCGGTTTTATTTGCATATATAGGGATATTTTACCACTTATCCGCACTGTGGAAAAGCCTATTGACTGATACGCATAATTATTGTAATATCACTTAGTTGTACTTTGGCAACCCTTTATTTCCGGCTGCAAACGTGCTATTATCCCCTGCATCGGGGTATGGCCTAATTGGCTAAGGCGCACGATTCGGGTTCGTGAGAGTCCCGGTTCAAGTCCGGGTACCCCGATTTTTAAAATTTGATTCAAGTTTTCCCCTGAGTAAACGCAAGGGCCTGCAGGATCGAAGTGCAAATCAGGTTTTGAAAAAGTGTAATAAATTTAGCATAAAAAAATTTTATTACATTTTCTCAAAACCTGGCAACTGCCAAAACCAAAAACCTCAAACAAAAAAGGGGTGTCTATGCTCTTTACCATCCCTCACTTTTTACCTTAATATGTTTGCCACACTACGTTAACCTATCCGCAAACACGTTAAGGAGATTGAATATGTGTGACACAATCATTAAAAGTTTTGTCGGCAAAGGAAATACCGCACCCGACGGATCGTTTGAATTCATCGCTAGTAACGGCAGCCGGACTATCGGCCGCATCACGAAAGTGGGGAAAACACATGCTACTGTTGTCCCCCAAGATGGAGGGGAACCAAAGTCATTCTCTCTCACCATGAGTGCTCAACGTCACCGATAGCACCTCACCGCACCTCGCACATCATTAAATATTTGACCGCCCGGTCCTCACCTGGCGGTCTTTCTTTTCGGATAAAAATACCGCCCCGAGGATACCCAGGGGGCGGTTGTGTAATTGCGCTCTGACCTCAATTTGCAATGTAGGCTTCCGCCATACCAGCAATCTCTCTTGCCTTCTCTGCCGCACGACCAGTGTAGTTTTCCGGCGTGCGTAAAAGTTGTTGCACCTCTTCTGGGATGCAGCTAAGCACTGTAGCTAGATCTTCATCATCAGCGGCTAACTTCCGGACGATATCAATCAGCTGACCTCCCTCCGCACGGCAATAAGGTGCTACACGGTGAGCAACAATTTCGTGCGCATCTCCTGGATAACCAGCCATCTGCAGAGCAATATAAAGTGGCTCTGACATCACGAGCGCGCCACTCATATCGAAATTTCGACGGCAAACTTCTTCATTGATAGTGATCCTCTCCAAGAATGTCTTGCCACCTTTCTCGCGAAGCAATGTATTCAGCTGTTGCGTCAGATTAATGACGATGATCGGAAAATCACGAGCCACTGAACTGCCAACTAAATCACGCTGGTGTTCAGAAACGAGTGTGTTTAACACTTTCAGGTACTCGGGCACAGTGCGGATATACATTCCTTCACCGTTTTCGAAGCTAATCGGATTAATTTTGTTCGCCATGGTCGACGAACCGATTTGTCCTGACTCAAACACCTCCTGCACTTCAGCGATTTCTGAGCGCATCAAGTGGCGACAATCCCGACATAGCTGGGCGATAGTTGCAGTAAGTAAAGTACAGCTATGCAGAAAATATGACAGCGGCTCCGGTGACAAGATTTGTGTACTGATTGGTGCGGCTTGTAGATTGAGCTTATCGAGCACGCGCTCTTCGAAACTCCGCTCGCCGCACCGCTCCAGTATACCCAGTCCAACCTGCGCATTATACGCACCGACCGCTCCGGAAATTTTCCCGACCAGCTGCGCCGCACTTCGGTCCAGTTCCTGGGCATTATAGACAAGCCGATAGAGAATGGTCGCCAGCCAGAATCCGACCGTAATCGGCAGCGCGTGCTGACCGTGCGTGCGGCCGACTTGCAGTACCTCGGCATACTGTCTGACCATTGCCGCCAATATACGGATCAGTTTCTTCAGGAGCGGCTTCAGTACGTCATGGTAAGCGGCCAGGTACTGCAGTCTGCGTCCGGTATCCAGCGGGTCATAGCTGGTCAGCAGTAGATGCAGCCACTGCCGCAACGGTTCAGGCAGTATTTCCTGGGCAAGCCGGATCCAAGCACGGACATCGTGTTTAGTAACTGACCGTTCCAGCTCATCAACATCAGTCGCTCGTATCCGCAGTATCTTCTCACGTATCTCTTCGGTTAGAAGCAGATAATCATCAGCTGGAATAAGTCCAATATCACCGAAGACATCCATCGTTGCCAGCTCCACGCGGGCCAAACCCCGATAGGTATTGTCATACCCAAATATGGGGCGCAGCTGTTTCGGCTGATAGCGAGGATTGCCCGGCATGATGAGGTTGCGTTCACCCTGAAAATCATCGGCAAATTCGATTGCCATGTTGTCCTCCTTATGTAATGTAAATGTTCTATTTTAAATTATTTTACTGTAGCAAATAACCGCTTTTTTTGCAAAAATAAAAGCCCTACTTATAGAGAGTAGGGCTTTTTGATTCAATCACGGACAATAATGTGCTCACGATCAGGTCCAGTGCCAATATAACGGAACCGGACGCCAACCATTTGTTCGATTATTTCGATATAGTTGCGCGTAGAAGCCGGCAAGGAATTATAGTCTGTTTCACCGGTAATGTCTTCCTTCCAGCCCTGAACGTCGGCATATTCCGGCTCTAGCATGCCAAGCTCAGATGACAGTGCTGGAATCCTACCGTGCTCATAGGGCTTTTCTAAATTACTATAGCCGGTAGCGATACGAACCGTTGCGAGTCCTGACAGGCAGTCAAGCTTAGTCAGTACCAGATCGTCAGGCCTATTCACTTGCACGGCATACTTCAGCCAGGCCGCATCGAACCATCCGGTACGCCGCGGACGTCCTGATGTGGCGCCGTACTCGTTCCCTTTGATACGGAAATACTGGCCGACTTCCTGTGCTGAGGCGTGGCCGCTATTGATTCTTTCCAGCATGTCATCCAGCCATGCTTCCCGCTCATCTTTGGGAATCGGTTTTTCCTGATTAGTAATGCTGTCGTCACCAAGCTCCGTGGGGAACGGGCCATTACCGACCCGAGAATGGAGCGCTTTCACTATGCCGTGCTTAGTGCCCAGGAATTCGAGCGGTAAACCTGTTCCCACGGCCAGACCGGCAAACGTGCAAATTCCCTGGGTATTATACAAATACGTGCCCCAGTACGGATCGAGCATTATACCCTGTGCTCCCTCAAACAGCACCGGCGTGCCTTGCTCAATCATTTCGTACAATTCAGCCCGGACATCCGTGACAAAATCCTTGATTTTATCCCCGTCAGCAATCAGCATATCCGCCATATCCTCCGGCCCGGGTAAGGGTCCGCCAGCAATCTTCAAAAATTCATCTGATCCAAAAATCTCATGCTGGAAGATGCCGGCAAATGAAGCGTAAAAATCATTAAGCAGGCTGACCAGTTCGTCACGGCGGTACAGCATTGCCACCCGTGGATTGAGCCGGAAACACACAGTCCCACCGCTGGCACACATGCCTCGCATGGTAGTATAGGCGCGCCGAGAACCTTTCATCTTTTCCAGATAGTATTCCAGCGCTTTGTGCCACGGGAAATTTAAACAGGCGCCGCCGTCAATCACCACCTTGGGCCGGGATCCGAACTCGGTTTCAAACTCATCAATTTCACTAAGCAACTGATGGAGATCGATACGTACACCGCGGCCCAGCACGCACAGTTTGCCGGCGGCCGCACCGCTCGGCAATAAATGTCCGATAAAGCTCTTGCCGCCGGTCTGTATGGTATGGCCCGCGTTGGCACCGCCCTCAGCGCGCACAACAACCTCTACCTCGGATGATAGTAGATCGGTAATCTTGCCTTTGCCTTCATCACCGGCAAACATACCAACAACAGAATGATTCTTAATCTGCATTACAGCAAACCTCCTTCGCTATTGTGTCAAATAACCATTTCTGTTTTTCAAATTATATCACTGTACCACGTTACTTTGCTCTCGTCAATTCAATGTATCAGAAGGGGTCATCGGTAACAAGTGGTGGTGGCGGTAGATGAGATTGAT
>CAYPXF010000002.1:0-126847 GCA_964415025.1 uncultured Gammaproteobacteria bacterium
CATATCCCTTGTTATATTCCCCGAAGGGCTGAAATTTAGTGCAACGTCCCGAAGGGAAATTTCAGAGTTCGGGCTGGGGCATTACAAATTATCTTTAATCAATTTAGCAACTTCAATAAGTTCTTGTTCTGGAGAATCAGGGCGTTCGCCTGGTCTATACAAAAATTTTCTTGGTTCATATTCAAAAATGCCAGAATCCCCATTTTTTCTTGGGAGCATATGCAAATGCAGATGGTTCACACTTTGTCCAGCAATTTTGCCTTCATTCCATGCATAATTAAATCCTTCAGCGCCAAATGTTTTTATCATCGCTTGTTTTAACTGTTTTTGTAAGAGCAAAATTGCGTGTAATTCTTCATCTGTCAAATCATCTATTTTTGAAACATGCCTCTTAGGACAAATCAAAGTGTGTCCGGGAACAATTGGCATTTTTGAAGGAAAGGCAAACGCCAGTTCATTTTCAACGATTAATCTGTTCTTTATATTTGGATCATTGATGTCGAAGTATTCCATAGATTTAGTAAATTGATGTTGATATATAAAACGTCTGCCCCAGCCCGAATTGAATATAACGTGCTGCGCCTGATGCGAAGTGGCTGGAAGCAACGAAGTTGATGACAGACATTTCGCATCAGGCGCTGTTATGCGCTGTCGCGTCAGCGACGAGCAGAACAGCGTCCGGCAGGCGCAGCACGTTATGCCGCGAGGAGCGAAGCGATGGCGGCATAACGTTTCGGGCTAGCCGAAGTCCCGATGAAATCGGGATAGGGACAACCACATTATAAACAGATATACAAATGCGATAAAAATAATTATAGCTATTTTATTATCACGTTTTCGTTTATCTTTTTTAAAATCTTCAGTATTGGGTATTTTCCCATAAATTACGTATAGAATTATTCTACCTAATATAACTAAAACTATAAACCAAATGGTAGCGCTTATAACACCATCGAAATACCAAAGACCTTTTTCAAAAATAGCAGGCGCAAATAGTGCCGCTATAACTATGAAAATTAAAATGACTTTACCTAAACGATACCACCATAGGTGCTCAAGCTCAGTATTTGTTGGATAAGGTTTTTTAGGCATAGAATTAAATTAAAATAATTTTACACTCACGAACCGGCTAGCCCGTGTTATATGGTGTTTGAATATTTTTCGTTTTCGAATATTTCAAAGGCTCTTTTAAAATCTTCGAAATATTTTTTGACAATGAAAATGTAACGATTATTTTGAAATAATACTCCCATAGGTGAATCGCTGAACATTGCAATTGTACAATCCTTTTTTATGAAGTATTCGTGCGCAAGACCGCAGCGAAGAATGTTGTAAACATTGTGTGATCGGCGAAAACTTTTATAATCCTCACCCAGTTCATCAAAAAAATCATTGAAGTTTTTAGATGGTGAAAGATGTGAAAATTTTAATTTTCCAACAAACTCCGTGTAACACAACAGTCCTAACGTGGCCATAAAATTTGCTCCACCTTCATGAATCCCAAGTGCATCTAAGTTTTGCTTGCCTTGATTGCTTTGGGAAAGTTCAGCCAATCTCAGCTCACGTTCAATGTCAGTATATATAAAAGTTTTTGCTATTTTAAAGTCTTTGTAATTCATTGAGAAAAATATTCAAATGTCATATAACGTCTGCGTATCATGTGATGTCCTGTCGAATGACGGGATATCATATATACGCTGTTGTGTGTCGTTTAATTATATTCCTCCTATTCTATAGCTAGTATTTAATTGCAATTTTACTTGCGTCTCTTTTTTTATAAATTCAACTATAATATCTAGTGCTTTTTGACAGTGAGCGGGTTCACATTCATAGTCTTCATCGCCATGGACTATTTTATTTCTATAATTTCTAACTTTATCGATGTTCTTGAATAGATTAAATTCAAGTATTCCTGCAAGTTCTAAATAATTTAAAATTACGGATGCAGTATAATCTCTTCCGTTAGTTAAATTTTCGAGTCTTTTGCGATTAATTCTTTTTCCAATAGCGTACTTTTTATTGTTATGCTTGAGGAAGTCTTTCCAATACTGGTTCAGATACGTTTCAATTATAAACCACGCTAGAATCAATGACGTCGAGAAATTACCAATTTTATATTCGCTTAAACTTTTTGTGGTTACTGAAATTGTTTTAATTAACTTATCCTCATTGATTATTTTTTTAAGATCATTATTTATTTTTTGAAAAGTCTCCTCATCAAGTATAAAACTTCGACGATTTAAACTTCGAGAATGTTCAATGCGTGCTAAATCACTAACTGAAAAATTACTTAACCATCGATCCATTTGAAATGTTGATGCAAGACTTAAATCGGCTATTACATTTCCTTTGAACTTTCCTTTTTCAAAAGTAATACTAAAAGCATCTTGATTGGTGATTTCAGATATTTCAAAATAGCTAATTTTCTTTTTTTGTAAAACAGCAGATTCAAACAATAAATATATTGCATTAAGATAATTTAAACAAAATGCCCACAATTTTATATCGGCAGTTGTTTGGTTATTTTTTAATGCTTCTTTTAGCATTTTGTTAATCTTTTTCGAATTAAACATTATTAATCCATCTCTGCATACTTTAAGAGTGTAATGGGGATTCTGTTCTATAAAGACTTCCTCAGACATTATTTCGTAGAAAGCGTTGGTATTATAATTCTGATCACTAATAAAAGAAACATCGGGCTTTTTACCAGCCCAATAAGGTCTACTTGTATAAAATGCTAAATACTTTTCCATTTATTTAATTAAATGACACACAAGCGATGGCGGCATAACGTCCGCGTATATCTGAAGTTACAAAACTATTTTGGATTTCTCTTACCTCTTGGAATAAGAGTAAATTTTATTCGATGAACTTGAGATTCTGATTTTTCTAGTTTTCCATCAATATCAACAACAGTTAATACAGAGATCTTACCGCCACCGGTTTTTGTTGTTTCGGATTTTACGGCAATATCGAATTCTATGCCGTCCCCATTGTCATTATTGATCCCAAACTTATGAGTGTCTGTTTGGGCCTCAAGCATTCCCTTTATAACTTCTCTAACACTTTGTTTAATAAATTCGCTTAGTTCCATAGTTTTAAAATAATTTTGTAACTTGTGTGAGTGCTGATAGGCACGAGCCAGATATACGCTGTTGTATGATGTTCTCTTTTGTTGTGAAAAATCTTATAATTTTGGTATTTTTTAGATGTCCTCGGTTTGGGCTACACTTTCCCACTTGTTTTCTTCATAATAATCAAGCTTGCTATAGCCATTTAATTTATTGTACGTATAAAAAGCTCGAATATGCTTTTGAGGTTCTTCTTCTAAACCGTAGGCAGCGGTAAATGAATCTTGAGGAAATATTGCGTTAGCTTGGTTATCGAAAATAACAACATAATAAAATGTGCCGTTATTGAAACCTTGTTTCTTTTCTTTTAAGAATTCTTTTAAATTCATTAAATCTATTTCTCCCGAAAAAGCGTAGAGATCCATTCTGTTTGTATTGCTACCTGTGGTTTCTGTTTTTGACTCGATGAACTCATATTGGTAGCTTACTTCTTGTTCCTCAGTTATTGGTTCATTTTTAACCTCGGTCTGTTCTTCTTGTTTTTGGGTATCAGAAGAGTTTTGTTGATTTGATGAATCGTCGTTATCAGCCAATGAGCCAATTACAATTAAACCAAAAAAGACAAACAAAGTTATTGCCCACCATTTTTTGTACCAAGGTTTCGATGTTGCTTGCTCGCTCATAATTTTTAAATTAGTTAATAAAAGGTGCCAAAATTTTTCTTTTTATAATTTTTTCACAAAAGATAATTTCATACAACGTTTCGGGCTAGCCGAAGTCCCGACCTTGCGTCGGGATTTGGGTGAGTGACTAAATAAATTATTTGTTGTCTTTTAAATAACCTTTCAATTTTTCCTCTGTATATTCTACATCACCCATTTCAATCTGCTTCTTTATCTCACTAAAATCAGAGGAATGTTTAGAAATAAGAATTTTATTATCCTTATTAATGTTTGAAATGACAATAGAGTAATTCTCTCGCTTAATACTCAAGCTTGTGTATCTAGGCCTTGTATTATTATCCATTATTTTTTTAGTATTTCTATGAAATAACTTTTTTACTAATAAAGACAACAAGCTCACAAGTTCTGTGCCATGAATTAAGGCGGTTACGGCAGGATCATTCAATGTGTCAATAATGATTTGGACATCAAATGCACCTCCTAATATTCCCTTGGTTTTATATTTAGCAAATACAAGATTGTCTTTACCGAAAATATTTTTAAGAATTCTCTCTTCTTCTTCATCAATCTTGGGTCTGTAGATAATACGATATGTTGGCATACAAATAATTTATTTAGCTCGCGAACCGGCTAGTCCGTGTTAGGTGATGTCACCAGTTTTTTCTTTATCTCCTTCTTCGGTCGTTTTCTTGCCACGGACTTTTTCTAAAAGCGCCTTGACATTAAGTGATCTCTCAGTCTTGATTTGTGGTAAAACGTATATATCAAACAAAACAGTTTTCAATGTTTCTATAATTAGTGAAAGATTTTTCGGATCCCATTCTGGCCACGATTGCTCGTGTACTTTATCACTAGTCATGTTCTGTATTTGAGCCAGAATATCGAACAATTCACCGTCGGTGTTCGGATATTTCTTTTTTAGTCCTTTAATTTTATCCCCATAATTCTTCTCCTGACTTTTTTCGTGAATTGTGAGTTCATAGATAGCCTTTCTCGCACATGCTGATGCTCCTGTTAAGAAATTCATTTTTAAACAGCCTTCGGCTTCTGTTATTAATTCTCGCATTGCCTTTGGTATACGCTCGTCAATCACAAAAAACGATGTTGGGACTGAATAAAAAATAAGAGAATCTACATCAGTATCGTCATCAATATTTATATATAAAGTATCGCTATATTGGTAATATCCAACAAGTTTTTCATAACTTAAATGCATTGAAAGGTTACCACATGATGAGCATTTTACTAGAATACCGAAACACTCCTTTTCTTCCGACCAATTAAATTGAAATTCATCTACGACAGTAAATTTAACATTATTTCTATTGCAAAACGGGCAGTTATATACTGTTGAATCAATAAAGTACTTTTGATCTAGATGCGAAAAATCTTTCATACTATTCTATTACTAATAAACTGGTGATTTCACCTAACGTGCCGCGCCTGATGCGAAGTGGCTGGAAGCAACAAAGTTGCTGACAGACATTTCGCATAGGCGCTGTTATGCGCTGTCGCGTTAGCGACGAGCAGAACAGCGGCCGGCAGGCGCGGCACGTTATGCCGCGAGGAGCGAAGCGATGGCGGCATAACGTTCCGGCATATGCGAAGTTGACGATTTTCTACCTTAATTTTATCAAAAATAAAGAAAATCGGCAATTTGGGTGAGGTCTTTCGAAAAAGACCGAACCGCATATGCCGTGTTATGTGATGTATACTTTTCCTTTTAGCTCGCTAAGGCGAGATATTTTATTGTATAGAAAAAATATGATTTTGTCTTGGCGTAGGGGCAGAGGGGCTGGGGGTGAATGCCCCGAAGCCAAGACTCCTTATTTTAAAATATTTTGACATTAATTTTATGAGCTGATAACATATTGATGTAGATTAATATAATCTTATGAAATCGAACAAAAAAGCAGAGCCCAAGAAAATCCTAAAAGTTTTAAGCGACAATGTCCGTTTCGATATTATTTTATTTTTAGCGACAGGGAAAAAGTGCGTTTGTGAAATTTACGAGAGCCTAAAACTAAAACAAAGTATCGTGTCTCATCATTTGGGAGTCCTAAGGGAAAACGATTTAATTACAAGCGAAAAAGACGGCAAATGGGTTTACTATTCACTTAATAGAAAACGTATCGAGGAATTGCAAAAATTACTGGCAAAAATAATCGCAACAAAAGAAAGACCGCCAAAATGTTAAACTTTAATTATTATTTAATTTAAAAATATGCCGAAAAAACATCATTTAATTCAAGATTTAAAAGAAGATATTGAGGATATTGAAAAAAAAGCCCTGGGAGTTTTTGAAAAATATCTCAGTCTTTGGGTTTTTCTTTGTATTGTCGCTGGTGTTTTAATTGGGAGATTCATCCCCTCTTTTCCAGCTTTTTTAAGTAAATTTGAATATGCTCAAGTTTCTTTGCCGATTGCCATTTTGATTTGGCTAATGATCTATCCGATGATGTTAAAAATAGATTTTTCCTGTCTTAAAGATTGTTTCAAACAACCAAAAGGTTTGACGATTACTTTGGTCGTTAATTGGCTCATCAAGCCATTTACTATGTTCGCTTTTGCCTATTTATTTTTGGCAATTATTTTTAAAAATTTTATAGACCCCGCTTTAGCTAAGGAATATATTGCCGGAGCAATTTTGCTCGGTGCCGCCCCATGTACCGCCATGGTTTTCGTTTGGAGTTATCTTACGAAAGGAAATCCCGCCTATACTCTTTTGCAGGTAGCGGTAAATGATCTGATTATTTTAATAGCCTTTGTCCCGATTGTTTCCTTGTTGCTTGGCGTTAGTGGTATTGCTATTCCGTACGATACGCTCTTTTTGTCAATCGGACTTTTTGTGGTAGTTCCATTTTTAGCAGCATTTTTAACCAGAAAATATCATATCAAAAAGAACGGTCATGCTTGTTTTGAACGTGACTTTTTACCAAAATTCAAACACCTTACCGAAATTGGTCTTTTGTTTACGTTAATCATCATTTTTTCTTTTCAAGGAAATGTTATTTTAAACAACCCCCTGCATATTGCCCTCATTGCCGTGCCTTTAATAATTCAAACATTTTTTATATTTTTTCTTGCTTATTTATGGGCGAAAAAGTGGAAAGTTTCGCATGATATCGCCGCTCCGGCCGGTATGATTGGCGCCAGTAATTTTTTTGAATTATCCGTGGCGGTGGCAATTTCGCTTTTTGGGCTTAGTTCGGGTGCAACCTTAGCGACTGTTGTTGGAGTTTTGGTTGAGGTTCCGGTTATGCTGACTTTAGTAAAAATAGCCAATAATACTAAAGGTTGGTTTAAAAATACTAATAATTTAAATTATGGAAAATAAACCTATTTATCTATTCGTTTGCGTTGAAAATGTTTGTAGAAGTCAAATAGCCCAAGGCCTATTTAATTCTTTGACAAAAAAAGCAATGGCGGAAAGCGCCGGGGTTGCGCCGGGAAAAGAAATCAATCCCATTGCAATTGAAATAATGGCAGAAAGGAACATAGATATTTCGGAGCAATATCCAAAAATGCTTACTCTCGAAATGACAGCGAACGCGACAAAAATTATCACAATGGGATGTATTGATAAATGCCCACTTACGACCGCTGAAAAGACTATTGAATGGAATATTCCCGACCCCAAAGGAAAAGATAAATCATTTTTTGTCGAAGTAGTAAATTTAATAGAACAGCATATTAATAAATTTCTAAAAGATGAACGTTTAATTTAAATAATAATTAATTTTAAAACTATGATTACATACAACTACAAATGCTCGGATTGCGGAAATGCTTTTAGCATTGAGGCGACAATTCAAGAAAAAGAAGAAGGAATAAGTGAAAAATTTGTTTGTCCAAAATGCGGATCAAAAAACATCAAACAAGAATTTTCCGCCATTAATTTTATTAAAAATGTTTTCAAAAGCGACGGAAAGTCTGGCGGCTGTTGTTCTGGCGGTGATGTTTGCGATATTTCCTGCAAACCAGATGAAAGCGGGAAAAGTGATTGCGAAGATAAAAATAGCAACGGCGGATGTTGCGGATAAAAATTAAAAAAATAACATTATGATTCAATATTTTGCCGATTGGCTTGTTTATTCAATTCTTAATTTTGATCCTGCTTCCAGATTGGGAAGCAGTGTCAATTTCTTTGTTTATGACACGGTAAAAATATATCTCTTGGTTTTAGCTATTATTGCAGGTATTGCTTTTATTCGCACATTTTTACCTCCGCATAAAATCAAGGAAATGTTTGCCAAGCAAAAGTTTGGCGTTGGCAATTTTTCATCTGCTATTTTGGGTGCGGTTACCCCGTTTTGTTCCTGTTCATCAATCCCGATTTTCGTTGGTTTTTTGAAAGCGGAAATTCCTATAGGCGTCGCTTTTTCTTTTATCATAACATCACCCTTGGTCAATGAAGTGGTTTTTGTTTTGATGGGTGGAACTTTCGGCTGGAAAATCGCCACGCTTTATGCTCTTTCAGGAATCGTCTTGGGGGTAGTTGCTGGAATGATCATTGGAAAAATGAAACTGGAAAAGGAAGTGATTTTGAAATTGAATGATAACGCAGGTAATGATTTGTCACTGGAATACATGCCAAAAAGTTTAGAAGGCAAAATCCAGTATTCACTCAAAGAAGGATTTGCCACTTTCAAGAAACTTTGGCTGGTTATTGCTGTTGGTGTAGGAATCGGTGCCGCTATTCACGGCTATGTGCCGGCAGGATTTTTTCAGCAATATTTGAATATTAACTCCTTATTAGCCGTTCCCATTGCCGCTTTGGTTGGTATTCCTATTTATGCCGGTTGCTCCACTCTCGTACCGATTGTTTTTGCTCTTGTTGGACAAGGTATTCCGCTTGGCACCGCCTTGGCTTTTATGATGTCTATTGCCGGTTTGTCTTTACCGGAAGCGATTATGCTAAAAAAAGTTATGACGATGAAGTTGTTGGCAATATTTTTTGGAATCGTTACAGTTGGAATTATGGCAATTGGATATTTATTCAATCTTATTCTTCTGTAAAATAGTTTTTGAAGCGTAGCGGAGAAAATACCTTATACCCCTCTCTTATAAAAGAAAATCATATTTTTTTATACAATAAAATAAGGGCGTTAGCCCTAAAGTAAAACATGCATTTCACATAACTCGTTATTATATGTATAATATAGCTTTTATAGTACAAATATTGCGTATTATACGTAAGTAGGCTATATTTAGTACAACCTTCCCATGTAAATAATACTTAGTTTTAGCTAACTATGCAAGAATTCTTAGGGAAGGTAGAGGAAGAATTGCGCTTGAGAAATTACAGCCCGAGGACAGTGCGGGCTTATTTGGCGTGCCTAAAAGAGTATTTCACATTCAAACAAGCAGATTACCACATACCGAATCAGGAACACATCAGAAACTACCTGCTTGGAAAGCACGATCAGCAGTATTCGGCCCAAACAATAAACCTGCACCTGAACGCAATAAAATTCTTTTACCGTATCGTGGTCAAAACAAACCAGCCAATCAACGTGCGGTTTGCCAAGCGGCCGTCAGCATTGCCGGTGGTGTTGAGCCGTGATGAAATCAGACGCGTCACCAGATCTATCACCAACGCTAAACACCGCATTATGATCTCCCTGGCGTACGGCGCCGGACTGCGTGTCAGCGAAGTCGTTAACCTGCGGGTACGAGACGTCCAATTTGACGAGCTGACTATTCACCTAAAAAGAGCAAAAGGCGGCAAAGACCGCCTGACTGTTTTTCCGGTAAAATTAAAAACCGACTTGCAAAACATTACGGCCGGTAAAAGCGGCGATGATTATGTTTTTGTCAGCGAGCGCGGCGGCAGGTTCTCGGAGCGGACCGCGCAAAAGATATTTGAGAACGGTCTCCGGCACGCGGCAATCGGCAAACCGGCTACTTTCCATTCCCTGCGCCACAGCTTTGCCACTCACCTGCTGGAAAACGGCGTTGATGTGCGCTATGTGCAGGAACTACTCGGACATCAGAACATCAGAACCACCCAGCGGTATACGCAAGTAACAAATCCAAAACTCAAAAATATTAAAAGCCCCTTATGACAAAAAAGGGGGGGGAGCCGCCGTGGTTCGCGAAAAAGAATGGAAAATTTTTCCTGAAAATTCAAGATTTATTGGTTGGCGGGAGCACTAGGATTCGAACCTAGAATAAGGGTTTTGGAGACCCTTGTGATAGCCATTTCACTATGCTCCCCCAAACTAAATATACGATACTGCCTATTTTGTTTCCTTATGTGGTGTGTGTTTTTTACAGTGCTGACAGAATTTTTTCAGCTCAAGACGATCTTTCAGCGTCTTTTTGTTTTTACGCGAGTAATAATTAATGCGTTTGCATTCTGCGCACTCTAATTTGATCATGTTGTCCTGGGACATAGTTTCAAATGTATAATTGATAATTAATAATTTATAATTCACCATTAGCCGGCGGTCTGGTTCTCCCGCCATACGGCGGGGCAGGCTCCACAGTTGCTCCCGCCTCATCGGCATACTGCCGAAGAGGCAGCTACTTTACCCCGCCTTAGCCACCCGTCAGATTCGAACTGACGACCTACTGTTTACAAAACAGTTGCTCTACCACTGAGCTAGGGTGGCAGCAGCTAAGGTGGGGTAAAGTAGCTTGCCCCGTATATACCGAGCACGGCAAGACATTGTACTGGGAGCTATCCTGGCACGATACGGATCATTGCTGATTTTAAAAAAAATAGATTGCACTGGATAGGATAGTGCTCCCCATAAACCTCACGCCTAGCTCGAGGTACGGCACAGGTAAACCGACGAATTACATTGTGGCTTAACATTATCACTTAATGGTGGGCAGGGAGGGATTCGAACCCCCGAAGCCCGAAGGCATCAGATTTACAGTCTGATCCATTTGACCACTCTGGTACCTGCCCACCATTAAATGATAAGTTTATTAAAAAAGGTTTGCCTGCCCCGCAGAATAGCGGGAACCACTTCGGTATGCGCCCGTCTCTTAACTGTTATTTTTTATTAATGAGCCTATTAAACGCTTCTCCGCCTTTATATGACTTTATGACTTAAGGTATTATCTATCCTTTTATCTGCTATCTAATAAATGAATGCAACGAGCTGTTCACAGAAACTGCTTACATATCTATCCGCAGTCAAATAATACTACCGCAACAACTCGCTAATCTACACTACTATCGCCATAATGTCAATCAGTATTACCATGGAGTTGCTCTACTTCACCCCGCCTTAGCCGTTGCGCGGAGTCGAACCGCGGACCTACTCCTTACCATGGAGTTGCTCTACTTCACCCCGCCTTAGCCGTTGCGCGGAGTCGAACCGCGGACCTACTCCTTACCATGGAGTTGCTCTACCAACTGAGCTACAACGGCGAAGGCGGGGCAAGCTGGTCTGTCCTAGTATACAGTAATAACGGATTGTTCCCTGCGCCAGTAATGCAATTATTTCTTTTTTTTCAAGGCGCTAATCTGCGATTTAATTTCAGCTAGTTTGACATTTTCTGGGTTTACTTCTTTGAGTTTAGTATGGTATTTTTCTGCTGCATCAACATCTTCGAGCATTAACGCTGTCTGAATCAATAAATCTAAATTTCTCGGGTTATTCGGCTCTAGTTTAATCGCCTCCTGAAAGCATTGCATGGCCTGGTTTGGCATGTTGTCCAGAATATAGACTTCGCCGAGGGCGATATGATAGCCGGAAATCTGCTTGCTTAGCGAGACTACGGAGACCTTGCTGTCAGCCTGCGGGCCTGTCTCACCTTCAGTCTCCGACATTTTGATCAAGTGTGAATATATCTCCTTTGCGTGAGTATATTCTTTCATACGGGCATAAACTGCCGCCAATCCCTCGTACGCCGGGATACATTTGTTATCAAGGCTGATTGCTTCAATGTATTTATTTTCAGCTTCTTTATACTTTTCTTCATCGGCAAATATTTTTGCCTCTGTTACGAGTAATTCCTTTTTCTTACTGCTCTCTGCTGTATCAACTGGTTTTTTTATTCTAATCCGCTCTCGATACTGCTGCTCCATATTTTTCACTACCGTATGAAAACGCTTAAATATTGATAACTGTTTTTGGCCGCTGGCGCGTAATGCGAACCTGGCCATTACTTTGCGCCGTAACCGGTTTTCGATCAATCCTTTTTTGATTCGCTGTTCTTTATTCTGCTGTAATATTGATATATTAATCGCGGCGATAACGGGAAATTTCTTAGCAATGATGTATACAATCACGCCGAGGGCGAACACAATTATGATGATAGCAATATAATCTAATATCATAGCTGTTTAATCTCTTTTAGTGGCAGTTCATGGATATCCTTTTCAACCCGTACGGTAACTGTTTTTTTTATTACATTGCATGAAAGCACCCTGCCCGTACCGTGCTGTGTTTTGACCTGACTGTCCGGCGTGGGAAATTTCTTCATCGCCTCTTCATAAAACCCTGATTCAAACGAGAGACAGCACATCAAACGGCCGCACGCCCCGGAAATACGATCACTGCCCCGGTTGTGTACCTGCTGTACGCGGGCCATGTCGGTGGTAATACTGCCCATATCTTTGGCAAACCCGCAACACAGAGACCGCCCGCATGGTCCGATACCGCCGGACTGCTTGGTCTCATCACGAATACCGATCTGCTGCAGCCGTATTGACTTCTGAAATGTCCGCGCCATATCTTTCACCAGTTCCCGAAAATCAATCCTGCCGTCAGCTGTGAAAATAAATGTTAATTTACCGCCCTCATACGAAAACACGCAATCAACAAGCTTCATGGATAACTGATACCTCTTTACCAGTGCCCGTGCTTTTTCTAATACCGTCACTTTTTTTACGCTGTTTTCTTCAGCTCTGCGAATATCCTCATTCGTCGCCAGACGGATAACCTGCTGGCTAATACCCTGGACGTGTTGCGATTCTACCGCCGTCGATGAAGTGATTGTGCCCAGCTCAATCCCCTGTTCAATCTTTGCTATCACTTGATCGCCTGGTTTGAGGGTTAGTTCTCCGGCGTCATAGTGATGGACCTGTCCCCACGGATTGAACTGAATTCCAACTACCCGTCGGTTCATAGAGCGATGCGCTGGAATTCAGCAATTTTAATATTTTCTCCCAATTTGACCACATGTTCCTGGATCAGCTGCTCAATCGTTATGTCATCATTTTTAATAAATGGCTGTTTAACAAGGCATGCGTCTGCATAGTATTTCTCTAATTTGCCGGCAATAATTTTCTCCCATATGCTTTCTGGCTTGTCTTCCTGGCGCAGTTGTGTCTGGTATATTTCCTTTTCCTTGGCAATAATTTCCGTCGGGACCTCTGCTGGCGCCAGGTACTGCGGATCAGTCGCGGCGACCTGCATCGCAATATCATGGGCTAAATGCTGAAAATCATCTGTCTTGGCGACAAAGTCAGTTTCACAGGAAATCGCTGCCAACGATGCCACCTTACCGTTAGCATGGACGTACGAACCGATTGTCCCTTCGGCAGTAGTCCGGTCCTGTTTCTTGGCTGCTACTTTTTGTCCCTGCTTTTTGAGATAATCGATAGCTTGCTCATAATTACCGTCACTCTTTTCCAGCGCGGCCTTTGCGTCCATCAAGCCAACGCCTGTTTGTTCTCGTAATTTTTGAATCGTAGCCGTATCAATTGACATATTATGCTTCCTGTTTAGTTTGTTCGTCGGCGGTTTCTTTTTTTTCCGCTGCCTGTGGCGCTGCCTTTTGCTGCTGGTGCTGCCCCTCCCTGACCGCCGCTGCTAAATAACTCGCCAAAAACTCAATCGCTTTAGTTGCGTCGTCATTCGCCGGTATAGGATACTCAACCAAGGTCGGGTTCGTATTCGTGTCAGTGATTGCCACGACTGGTATGTTTGTTTTATGGGCCTCACGCAGGGCTGTTTTTTCTTTTTTAATATCAATAATCACGATCGCGTTAGGTTTTTTATCCATGTCTTGGATCCCCCCAATAGCCGTTTCCAAATTGCTGATTTCTTCATCGAATTTTAGTTGTTCCAGCTTGGTATATTTTTCCAGTTCACCGCTCTCGCGCTTACTCCGCAGATCTTTTAGCCGTTGGGCTAGTTTATGGATATTTTCAAAATTCGTCAGCGTACCGCCGATCCAGCGTTCAGTCACAAATGGCATACCGACTGATTCGGCTTCTTTTTTCACGATTCCCTGCGCCTGCCGTTTGGTCGAAACAAACAGCACCGTGCCGCCCTTGGCTACGGTTTGCTTGAGAAAATCGGCTGCCTCGGTAAGCTTGGCAGCGGTCTTTTCCAGGTCAATGATATGAATACCGGAGCGCATAGCATAAATATACTGTTCCATCTTCGGATGCCAGCGCTTTTTTTGATGCCCAAAGTGTATACCACTTTTGAGCATCTCCATGAGAGATAATTCCTGCATATTGTTATTCCTTTGGTTACCGCTGTTTTCATCATTCTGAAGTGCTAACCTTTGTTTTTTCAGTAAAACAAAGGCAAGGGTGCGCTTCAGTCAGAAAACATGGGGGATTAATTAATAATCGTATAATAACAAAACTAGCTACAATAAGTCAAGTTGTCGCAAGCCTTGCCAAATTTTCAGCCGTTTGATAGACTAAACGTTACTATCATTTACTATTACTGTCATGAAAAAAGAAATTCATCCAGCATTCCATACTGATGCTAAGGTGACCTGCGCCTGCGGCAATAGTTTTGTCACCGGCTCAACCGCCAAATCCATCAATGTTGAAATATGTTCCATGTGCCATCCATTTTTCACTGGCAAGCAAAAACTGGTTGATGACCGTGGCCGCGTCGAACGGTTTAAGCGCCTGATGGAGAAGCGATCGCAGATGAGCGCTGGCCAGGATAAGAAAGCCAAGCAGGCAGCCCGGACGAAGAACAAGCAAGGCAAGCAGCAGGAACAATAACACTTTTATTAATACGGCCTGTCTAGTATAATACAGTCAGGCTTTTTGTTTATGTCAAAAGATATTACCCACATCCAATCACGGTATGATGAATTAGAGCAGCAGCTGCAGTCTCCGGAGGTTATTAATGATGCCAAAAAACTAGAACAGGTCTCTAAGGAATATAATGAATGTAGCGGAATTATTCAGCAACACCAGGAGCTCCGGCGTATTGAGCAGGCCATCGCCGACGCTGAACAGGCACTGGCCGAGCAGGATGCAGAGCTCCGCGCCATGGCTGAACAGGAGCTTCCCGGACTGCAGCAAAAAGCCGCTGTTTTGCGTGATCAGATAGAAGAATTGATCAGCCCGGCTGATCCGCTTGACGCCCGTGATATTATCATCGAAATCAGAGCTGGCACCGGGGGGGAGGAGGCGGCGCTGTTTGCCGCTAATTTGTTCCGTATGTACCAGCGTTATGCCGAACGTCTGGAGTGGAAAACAAACCTTATTTCACGGAGCCGAACCGGCATTGGCGGGTTTAAGGAAATTATTTTCGAAATCAAGGGCACCAGGGTTTACAGCAATCTCAAATATGAGAGCGGCGTACATCGAGTGCAGCGTGTGCCAGAAACAGAAAAAAGCGGCCGTATCCATACCTCTGCCGCGACTGTAGCGGTGCTGGCCGAGGCAGAGGAAGTTGACCTGAAAATCAAACCAGAAGACCTGGACATCCAAATAACCACCTCATCTGGCCACGGCGGCCAATCGGTCAATACCACCTATTCAGCCGTACGTATCGTGCATAAACCAACCGGTCTTGTCGTCATTTGCCAGGATGAACGCTCCCAGCGGCAAAACAAGGAAAAGGCGCTCCAGGTATTGCGCTCTCGCCTGCTGGCAGAAGAGGAAGAAAAGCGGAACAAAGAACGCGCCGCCGAGCGCAAAAGCCAGGTCGGCAGCGGCGACCGATCAGAAAAAATCCGTACGTATAATTTTCCCCAGGACCGCGTGACTGACCACCGTATCAAAAAAAGCTATCATAACCTGGACCAGATTTTGGACGGAGATATTGACACCTTGATCAACGATCTGAAAACAGCTGACAAACAAACATAATGACCATACAGCAAACACTTTATACGGCTGTTAATAAATTGCGGAAAAAAGGTATTAATTCGGCCCATCTGGATGCTGAAGTACTCTTGGCATTTGTTATGAAAAAACCAAAAACATATCTACTGGCCCACCCTGATAAAAAAATGACGACAGGCCAACGGCGGCGTTTTGCGGCGCTTATCCGCAAACGGCTCAATGGTATGCCAATCGCCTATATGACTGGAACCAAGGAGTTTTACGGACTGGAATTCCATGTTGATAAACACGTCCTCATACCCCGTCCTGATACGGAAATACTGATCGAACAGGCAATCAAGGCGGCTCGCGATATGACCAAAAAACACGCCGATGCGCATACGTTTGTTTTGACAGATATTGGCACCGGTTCTGGTTGCATCGCGGTAACACTGGCTAAATATTTACCAGGATATAAAATCATAGCCACTGATATATCAGCACCGGCGCTAAAAGTAGCGAGACAAAATGCCCGCACACATAAAGTCGCCAGCCGCATCACGTTTAAGCAGGGAGACTTGCTCAAACCATTACAGCGCAATAAGACAAATCCTTTTATCCACATACTGACCGCTAACCTCCCCTACCTGACGAGGGACGAACTCGAGAACGTACCGCACGAACCGGCCAAAGCGCTCGACGGCGGTAAAATGGGACTGCAATTAATTGAGCGACTGCTTGCCACATTGCCACAAGTACTCATGCCGCAGGGCATGGCATTATTAGAAATTGCCCCTACCCAGACAGATGCGGTGCGCTACCTCACTGAACAGCACTTGCCCGAACGGTCAGTGTTTTTTATTAAGGATCTGGGCCGGCGGGATCGGATTGCGAAAATTATTTAAACAACCCTTTGACCGAGCACGCTTGTACCCGATGCTGGTTTTTGCTATACTGTATCCGCCTTTAAAAACAGGCATTATTGCTCATTCTAATTGGTTACCGAGGAGGTGATATCCATGGGTAACCTACGTACTTTTCATGACTTCGTATGTCAGGTTATTGATCACAACACCAAGCGGCCGAATGGCCATATTGGTGAATGGTTGCTACTGCGGCCCATGCCGAATTTTCGGTTGGTCCCCGCTCTGCCGCTCTGGCTCTGTTTTGTAACGATTGAACGTCGAGACAAGAAGCGATTGACAGGTCTCTTGTCGATGATGGAGCTGCGAGATACTATTCTGCAGTTGCATGTCCGTACCTTGCATCAAACACATATTATCGAAATCCCACTTATCGAAATTCACACTATCGCAATCACGAACAGAAGAGAGCTGCACATTGCTGTAGATACAATGCTGCCAAAAACAAAAGGAGAAATACGTGAAAGTACTTTCCCATCCGCTATACCGAGCATTCGGTGTCAACCTGACCACCTAAAGCCGCCACGACAAAAACAATCATATGATTGCATACGAGTGGTGGCTTTTTCTTATTTATATAGGACGTCCTGCGTCTTGGTCAGAATATGCACCCAGGTAGTGCCACGATTGAGCGCAATTTCTTTGCCGTCAGAATCATAAAAGCGCGTCCGGTCAGTACGGCTGTTTTTTTGCCAGGTAGCCTGGATAGCCATACCGTCACGAAACACCCAGGCGTCACCGATTCCTCCTACATAAATATCCAGCCGGCCCTTGCCTCCCTCATATACCGGAGCCTCGGTCAGCTGGACGATCACGTTTTTCACGCTGATTTGATTACCGGTACGCGCGTCCACATGCGGCTCACCCGCGTTAAAACGTGCATAGTGGTTCTGTTGGCGGTCATATATGTAGTTAACGCGATACGTGGATCCGCCGGAAAAATTAAATTCTACCTCACGGCCGTTCTCACCCCGATCAGCTAGCGCTGCTTCGTCCTTAAACGTCCACGTGTCAATAACTGCCGGAACATCGAGCAGCTCATGATCACGCAGAGCATAGTTTATTTTTTCCGACGATGTCACCAGGTTATGCGGTGCGTACTTCGAGGTGTCCCGCCAAAAATACTTGGCGTCACTGGATAAAGCTTCCAGGTCCTTGATGCTGTTTTCCCGGATAACAGTCAATGCCTTTGGACTGCCACCGGCGTGGGCGTAGAGCGCATCGTATTCAGACACCCATTCCAGATAGTACGGCCGGGCTGACCTGACCGGCATAATTTGTTCAATCTCCACCGATGGATCAAACACTGCCATAAATCTCGTCGCGCCGCCCTCAACGAGCGCTTCGTAGACCACGCTGGCAGAACTCAAACCGCTCTGTGGCCTGACAGACCGCAGATTTTCGATCATAATCGCATAGGGCCACAGCGCCGCCTTATCAGCAGCGTCCACGCGTATACCGTCTAAAACGCGCGTATACTGATCAGATCCCGTGTCCTCCCGTGACGTTGTCGCGCTGGTACCGCCGGTAGTAATGCGTTCGTACGTACCGGCCATATGTTGCCATTGCTGCTGCCACTGGCAACCGGTGATAAGCCAGGTAACAATCATCGCCCCGATAAAAAATAAAACAATCCATAGCGCGCCATGGGGCTGTTGTGCCTGCTGCCATACTGTCGTGGGTTTTGTACGCTGTTTGGCTGCCGGTTCTTTATTAGTGTTTTGTGCCACGATTGAGAGTATTAGAGATATTCGATCGTGCGATCAGTCGGTACTACCTCTACCCAGATCGTGCCTGCTGTTAAGGTCACCTCCCGGCCGTCAGCATCATAAAAAAACGTACGCTCGCCTGTTGCTTCCTTTTCCCACGTACCGTTGATAACACTGCCGTCACGGAAAATCATGGCCTCTCCAGTGCCTACTGTTGACATGGCTAATCTGGATTCGTCAGCCAGCGTTGTTTTCACTTTTTGCACGATAACATTTTTAGCGGTAATAACAGTACCGTCTTTATCAGAATGCTCCTCACCTGCCTGGTACCGGATATATTCATTTTCTTGGCGGTTGTATTTGTACTCGACCCGGTAATTAAATGAGGAATAATCAATACTAATGCTTTTTTCCTCGGTTGGCCGTTTGGCAAGCGGGGCATCGTCCTGGAATTTCCAGCCCTGGTATATCCCTTCTTCGGGGGCTTCTTTATCACGCAAGGCGTAGGCGGCCAGCTCGCCGGAAGTGTATAGATTATGGGGAGCGTTCCGCTCGCTGTCCCGCCAAAAATACTGTGAATTATAAAATTGGTTCAGGTCAAACACATCATACGTCTGAATGTCTTGTAATGACTGCGGACTGCCGCCAGCGTGGAAATAGAGCGCGCCGTACTCCAGTGCCCAGTCCACAAAATACGGACGGGCCGAACGGACGGGGCCAATTTCTGGGATGTTATTTCGCTCCCCGGCATATATTGCCATGAATCGGGTAATGCCGCCTTCGGCCAAAGCTTCGTATACGACCTGCGCTTTTGATAGGCCAGACGGTGGGCGTGAGGTTACCAAGTTTTCTATCATAATCGCGACCGGATAGAGATTGGCGTTATCCGGACTGGCCTTGACGCCATCTATGGTCCGGCGCGCTGTCTTGTCGCCGGTTTTGTTAGTCAGCGTGGTTGTAATATCACTGTCCCAATCCAGAGCAAACAGCACAAACCCGAGCGCACCGGCGATGACCACGGCAGCAACAATACCGATGATCAGCCATTTTTTATTGCTGCGTTTTCCCCACACAATGTCCTTGTGCTTTTCATTTTTTTGTCCGGCCATATATATTCCTCCTTAGAAATAAATTGTTTTTTATTTCTTGTCCTGCTTATCCGCTTGCTTTTTCTCGTCTGCCTCTTTTGTTTCCTGGCCGCCTTCAGCTACTTCACCTTCTTTCTCCTCCTTCTCATCGTCGCCAACTTTTTCTACTACGCCGACTTCTTCTTCCGGCTTTTCTTCCAGTGCTTCAAGTTCAGCTTCAGTCCGCGGCGGCTGCACCTTTGCCACGACAACGCCGTCTTCTTCATCAAGCGTGACGCCCGACGGCAGGGTAATATTTTTCATCCTGATAACATCATCAAAAGTCTGAAGCGGTGAAATATCAACATCGATCTCTTTAACTAAATCCTGCGGCAAACACTCGATACGGAATGTATCGAAGTTTTTTACCAGTACACCGCCCTGTTCTTTAACCGCCGGCGAGATACCGATATAGTTTGCGTGTGCTTCTGCTGTAATTTTCTTATGCATGTCTATGGTACGTAAATCAGCATGGATAAACCGGTCCGACACGGGATCACGCTGCACTTCCTGGATCAGTACTTTTTTTTCAGGCTGTCCGTCGATGCGCAGATCTACCAAACTACTCGAACCATAGTCCCTATAAACTGTTTCGAATTCTCGGTAATCTACCTTAAGCTTTAGATTTTCCTGCTTATCTCCATATATTACCACCGGTAAAACGCCCTGCTGGCGCAGTTGGTTGAGCTGCTTGCCGGTTTGCTCGCGTACCGTGGCGCTTAATGTCGCCTTTTCATCTGTCGAATTCATATTGCATTATGCTTTAGATATAAAAATAATTCTACCCTCACCAGAAATTTGTACCCATTAGTATAATAAAGCCGCGTCTACTTGGCAAGGCCTATATTTGGCCGTTGCCTAAACAGGCATGCACTCCCAGCACCTCATCTGCCGAAATCGGCTTCGTATCTGCCATACGGCTGACATCAGCCTCTGTACAGTCAGTCAGCAGTCCGACAGAGCTTATTCCTCTTTCCTCTGAAAAAAGCAACACTACCAGGGCGCTGGCGCAAAAATTACAGGTAATATGCAGCAGCTGCGCGGGTCCAGCACTGTTAATAACCGCTGCTTCGCGTGGCGAAAACGACCGCTTACAGAGCGGACAGTAGGAAATGAGTTGCTCCTGATTTTCGATAAATTGCTTTTTGTTTTGGTTTTTCATATAGTAAGGTAATAAAAGTGGTAATACGGCAATATTATATCATGAAATTCCGACCTGTGTCAATGCGAACGTTTATAATGTCGTATATGGATACTTTCGGCTATGCTAATAATTATGCACGTTGCTATCAATGAGCTACCGCCATAGCTAACTAAAGGCAGCGGCACTCCCGCAATGGGCAAAAGGCCGATATTCATGCCAATATTGAGTGTCGTTTGCGCTACTAAATACAGAATCATACCGGATATCAAAAACCTGGCAAAATCATCATGGGCCATGCGGGCAATCCTCACTAAACGGTATATTACTACGGTAAAAAGCGTTATTAATAAAAGCGCCCCGATAAGCCCTAGTTCCTCGGCAATAACTGCAAAAATAAAGTCAGTCTCCTGGGCCGGCAGAAAATTGAGACGGCTCTGCGGTCCGAGACCCAGCCCCCGACCAAACACATTGCCCGACCCCACCGCAATAATCGACTGTTTTATATTGTATCCACTTCCCCACGGGTCACGCGACGGATCAATAAACGTCATGATACGATCGATTTGGTATTCCTGCAGCACAAAAAACCAACTAAACACGGATAAAGCAATGATAATGAGAAGGATCGCGATAATATATGATGACCGAATTTTGGCGATGAAGAGTAATCCCAGAAAAATGCAGGCTAAAATTATGGCCGAGCCAAAATCCGGTTGCAGTAACACCAGAGCGATCAATGCGCCGCCTACCAGGAAGTATATGCCGAGCTGACGGACCTCGTGAATAACCGCACGCCACCTCGCCAGCAAAGCGCTCATCATTATAATCATTATAATTTTCACTAATTCGACCGGCTGAAAACCCTGGTTGCCGAACAGCAGAATCCATCCCTTAGTGCCACGCACGGTCGTGCCAAATACCAGCACCGCCACGAGCAATATAACACCGATCGCGTAGATAATCGTGCTGTAGTTCCGTAAATAACGATAATCAAGAACCATAAAAAAAAGCAGCAACACAATACCAATACAGAAAAATATTAGTTGTTTTTTAAAATTCGCAAAATCAGCGTTATCTACGCCGTCGTCAATACTGTACAGCGCCATCAGTCCCATAGCTACTAAAAAAAAGGTTGCTGCCAGCAGCACCCAGTCTGATGTCCGTATATATGCAATAATACGCTGTATCATATGGCGCCTAACTATTTCCCCGACACATGGTTACATGATATTGTCCTGATCCAAAAGATTGACGTCGGGTTCGATCAGCACCCGACTTGCGGTGCCAGGCAAAAAATTCCACTGTGCGCGGAGCGATCGGGTTTCCCCAGCTTGGAAATTATTAAAATACACCCGATCCATTCCTATAATTTCACTGCTTCCACGGAGGAGGACCACCGTAAAAGAGGTCTGCCAAAACCCGACTAACCCTTGATTGGTAACCGATGCAGTGACCCAGTGAGCGCCCACTCCTGCGTTTGCCGTCGCGGAATTATAAGAGACAAAATCTATACTAAAATTCTCCTCTGGCAGGACGGCTGGATCAGGAACACGCCGCCAATCTACGTCTTCAATATTGACAGATATGCTGGGTAACTGACCGTTATCGTTTAGCTGGATGGCGATATTTTCTGCAGTCAAATACTTCTGTGAATCTGGCAAACAAAAATCAGTGCGGACTTCTGTATTCTCACCGCCGATAGAAAACGTGTAACTAACGGAGCTGGCAGCCCATTTTAAATTATTATTCCTTAATTCCGCTACCAAATCATATCGGCCGCTCCCAGTAGGAAATGCCTTTGCCTGGACAAGTGACAGCTGTTGCGGCTTGCTTTGTTCACGGACTGTGGCATAGGCCACCTGGTTCTGGGCCATGCCAATCATCAGCTTGGTTTCTTTTGGGATACTGAATACAAATAAAATAATATTTGTCAGGGCAAAGATAGTGAAAAAAACATCAGCAGCGATAAATAAAATCACCCACCACTTTTTGAAGTATTCGCGGTTACTAAGGAAAAAATAGCTGGATTTCAGCCAAATTGTGCTAATATCAAACTGGGAGGCCATATGCTCTGTATGGTCAATTGTAGCATATATAGGAGCGCATGAAAATCAGGTGGCAGATGGCATCAGAGTATGGTATACTAGAGGTGAAGTCTAAGCCGTTAATCCATACGATACCATGTTTGAAACAAGTAAAGACATTCTTTTTTGGGCTCTGGCCGGTAGCGCGGTGATATTTACTTTTTTCCTGTGCTGGGCATTGTTCTATATCGTGATGATGCTGAAGCGCGCGCATGAGGCTATCAAACAAGTCTCGGACTTAATCGTCTCAATTAAAGAAAAAATTGACAAGCTCGAGGCACTGTTCTCGTCGATCGAGGAAAAACTGAACCACACCGCCTCATACCTGCCGCTTGTGTTTAAGGGTATTACCGAGCTGATAGATTATTTCAAGGATAAGAAACAGAAAAAAGCTTCCCGCTCGAGCTCAAAAAAATAATAAACGCGATTACCCTCGCTGTTCCCCTATGCCGGACTTTGTTCATCTCCATGTCCATAGTCATTATAGTCTCCTGGATGGGCTGGCAAAGATTGACGACATAATTGCCAAAGCCCGAGAATACAACATGCCAGCGGTCGCTCTGACCGACCACGGTATTATGTATGGGGCTATTGAATTTTACCAAAAGGCAAAAGCCGCCGGCATCAAACCGATCATTGGTGTCGAGGCCTATGTCGCCAGGAATGGAAGACTTAATAAACGCGCAAAAATCGATGAACGTCCCTACCATCTCGTATTACTGGCGCGTAATAACACCGGCTATAAAAACCTTATTAAGCTCACCTCTACCGCACACGTTGAGGGATTTTACTATAAACCCCGGATCGATACAGAGCTGCTAGAGCGGCACGCTGATGGGCTGATCGGCCTGTCAGCCTGCCTCCAGGGGCAAATACCACAATTGCTTGTTAACGGGCAATACGCCAAGGCAGAGCAAACCGCCCTGGCTATGCAGGAGATTTTTGGTAAGGGTAATTTTTATTTAGAAGTTCAGGACCACCCTAACACGCCACACCAGCAAGAAGTGAACAGCGCGCTGTTTCAGCTAAGCGTATCTACGGGCATCCCGGTAGTAGCCACTAATGACGTGCACTATAAAAACAAAGACGATGATCGTTTCCACGATATCCTGATATGTCTCCAAACGAAAAAAAAGCAGAATGATACGGACCGCATGAGCTACATGGGAGAGGACTATTCATTTAAAAGTCCGGAGCAAATGCAGTCGGCTTTTGCCGACCACCCTGAAGCAATAACCAATACGCTCCGTATCGCCGAAAAATGCAGCGTAGAAATAAAGCTGGGAGAAATTACCCTGCCGTACTTCGAGGTACCGTCGGATAAAACTACTGATTCATATTTGCGTGAATTATGTATAGCCGGCCTGTCTGCACGGTATCCTGGCCATGAACATGATCAGGAAATTCGTGAACGTCTGGACTATGAACTGCAGGTAATTACCAAGACTGGATTTGCTTCATATTTTCTGATTGTGCAGGATTTTGTCAATTGGGCAAAGGAGAATGATATCGTCGTCGGTCCAGGACGCGGTTCAGCCGCCGGCAGTATTGTCGCTTATCTGACCAATATTACAAATGTTGATCCCATAAAATACGGTTTACTGTTTGAGAGATTTCTCAATCCAGACCGTATTTCCATGCCTGACATCGACCTGGATTTTGCCGACACCAGGCGCGACGAAGTGATCGAGTATGTGGAGGAAAAATACGGCAAAGACCACGTAGCGCAAATCATCACCTTTGGCACTATGGCAGCGCGTGCCGCAGTGCGCGATGCTGGCCGCGTCCTCGACCTCCCCTACTCATACTGTGATAAAATTGCCAAAATGATCCCCATGTTCTCCAGTATTACCGAAGCGCTTGAAACTAATCCCGAATTTAAGGAAGTATACACCGGTGATACGAACGGTAAACAGCTTATCGACGCAGCGCTGCGACTCGAAGGCGTGGCCCGACACGCCTCAATCCACGCGTGCGGTGTAGTCATCACCAAAGAACCACTGACCCACTACGTACCAGTACAGTTTTCCACACAGGATGAAAATATTATCGTATCACAATATTCTCTGCATCCGATCGAAGAACTCGGCCTCCTCAAGATGGATTTCCTGGGACTGAAAAACCTAACCATCCTGGAAAACACTATTGATATTATTAAGAAAGCTCATAATATTGAGATTAATATTGATGAACTGCCGCTTGATAATAAGGAAACATTCAGACTCATGCAGGCCGGAGAAACCACGGGCGTTTTTCAGCTGGAATCAGCCGGCATGAAACGCTATCTTAAGTTGCTGCGGCCAACCGAGCTCGAGGACGTCATCGCCATGGTGGCACTGTACCGCCCTGGACCCATGGAATTTATTCCAGACTTCATTGCCCGCAAACACGGCCAAAAGCAAATTACCTACCTCCACGAAAAATTAAAGCCGATCCTCGAAAAAACATACGGAGTAGCCGTATACCAGGAGCAGCTTATGAAAATTGCCCGGGATTTAGCCGGCTTTTCCCTGGGCGAGGCTGATATCCTGCGCAAAGCGGTCGGTAAGAAAATTCAAAAGCTGCTCGATGAACAGCGCGAAAAATTAATTTCCGGCATGGCAGAAAACAATATTCCACGGTCCACCGCCAGGAGTATTTGGCAGTTTATTGAGCCGTTTGCCCGCTATGGATTTAACCGCGCGCATGCTGCGTGTTATGCGCTGATCGCCTATCAGACCGCTTATTTTAAGGCCAATTATCCTGATGAATTCATGGCTTCGCTGCTCACTGCCGACTACGGCAATATTGACCGTATTGCGATTGAGGTCGAGGAATGCGAGCGCATGGGTATCAGCGTGCTGCCGCCGGATATTAATGAGAGCTTTTCTACGTTTACTGCTGTATTTAATCCTGATACGCACGAGCCAGAGAAAAAAATCAGGTTCGGTCTGCTGGCTATCAAAAACGTCGGCAGCAATATAGTCCGCACGATTATACGCGAGCGCAAACAGCACGGCCCGTACAAAGGCCTGGAGGATTTCCTCACCCGCGTCCAGACTAAGGATCTGAATAAAAAATCCATGGAAAGCCTGGTCAAATCAGGTGCACTGGATCATTTTGGCGAGCGAAATCAACTGCTGCAAAACCTCGATTCCCTGCTCCGCTTCGCCAAGACGATAGAAAAAGAATCAAATAATAATCAGACGAGTATCTTTGGCTCGCTGCCCACCCAGCACGCCCCGGCGCTCAAACTGCAGCCAGCTGATCCCGCCCCAAAATCACGCCGTCTGGCCTGGGAAAAAGAATATCTCGGACTGTATATTTCCGAACATCCCCTGGCTGACTATGCTGAACACTTTCAGACTATGGCCTCCCCCATCCAGGAACTGCCGCAGCGGCTGGATAATGAATCGGTTGTTATTGGCGGTATTATTACGGATATCCAAAAAATTATTACGCGGAAAAACCAGCCCATGCTGTTTGTTAAGCTCGAGGACATGTCCGGCCGCACCGAAGTACTGGTCTTCCCTACCCTGCTGGCTGAAACCCCCGGCCTCTGGCAAGAAGACAGTATTGTCTTAGTGCGCGGCAAAGTCTCCGACAAGGACGGAGAGATCAAACTGTTGGCTGATAGCGCCAAAAAAATTGAGGCTAACAGTCTGCAAAAAAACGGCAACGGCACAGACGACGTGGTCTACCTCGATATACCCCAGAAAATGAAACGGAGCGTGTTTGAGGAACTGAAACAGATTTGCCTGGATCATCCCGGGGATAAACAGGTCAAGCTACGCATCAATAATAACGGTCAGATAAAAACCATCAGTACTAAATACCGTGTCGGACCAGAGTGCTATACACCGATCCAGGACTTAATCGGCATTGATAATTTACAGATAGCTCCATAAGCGGTATGATTGATCATATGCGTATCAGCGCCATCCAAACCACGCGTTTTTATAAAAAAGTGATCGTCGGATTTTGTGTCGGCGTGGTGGTTGTTTTTGGTCTGATACTGTATTTTTCTTTTTCGAAAACCATCATCACCGTGCATTTAAAACCGTACGACAGCACTACTGAATACAAGGTTATCATATCCGACAGCACCGAGCTCAATGAGCTGGCCGAACTAGCCGCTGGTAAAGAAATTGTCCAAGGATATTTACTAAAAACCAACCTGGCTGACTCGGCGACTTATGAAAACACTGCACACGGTGAAACAATCGAGGGAGTAGCTGCCGGCACGGTGACGATTTATAATAACTGGTCGCAAACACAGCCGCTGACCGCGACTACCAGGCTTTTGACACCAGATGGTGTGCTGTTCCGCATCAAACAGCGCGTGGATATACCGCCAGGAAGCAAACTGGAAAATGTCGAGGTGTATGCCGATCAGCCCGGCGCTAGCGGCAATATTGAGCCGACAACATTCACCATCCCCGGATTATGGGAAGGGCTGCAGGATCAAATATACGCAGAAAGTTTTGAGCCCATGACTGGCGGCGTGGTCAAGGCTAAAGTTTTGACCCAAGAAATTATTACCGAAGGTAAACGTAGTCTGCTCGACGAGCTGAAAACAAAAGCCGCGGTAGATCTCGAAGACATAGCGCTGACTAAATACCCTGACACTGATTTTCGCAAAACACTCTACCCCATCATCTTGTCTGAAAGCGTTTCGCCAGCGGCAGGCACTATCAGTGATACCTTTACCGTAGATCTGGAAGTAAGCTTCATCGGCGTATTTTATGACCAGGATGAAACGGTACTCATAGGCCTGGAACAACTAAAAAAAGAATTATCCGATGACGAAGAAGTCTTACGGTATACTGCTGACGGGCTGAAGGCCAGTATAGAATCATACGACTATGACAATCAGACCGCACAGCTGAATATCGATTATACAGCCAGCGTCGTGCCGCGCTTATCACATCCCATGTTCGACCGAACTAATTTAACAGGAAAAGATGAGCAGGCTATCAAGGCTTATTTTTCAAACTTTGATGAAGTGGGGTATATAAAAATCAAATTTTCACCCTTTTGGGTGACCGAATCTCCCAGCCTGATCGACCATATTGAAATAAGGACAAGCCCATAATTGACAAATAACACAGTACCAAATATAATTACTGTTGCTTTGTGGTGATTGTAGCGGCTACCAACCGCTGTGGTGCCAAACCACCCATTCTACGGGCTAAACCACGAGTCAATTTAATAAATAAGCGGTCCGCCCCTGGCGGACAATACGGGTGGAACCGTTCGTAGATTCCGGCCTTGCCAGGAACTGCAGAACCCCAATACTGACATAGATTTGGGTATTTTAATGTATAAATACTAACGCGTAATAAATAACAAACACTTAAGGGGAAAAGAGTTCCGGATTCACCTTTATGGCCCGAGCAAAAGTCGAAGACAGATGTGTATTATAGAATAAATAGCACATTATAATCTCACCAACCCAGCCAATAAAACTGATTACGGACACATTCACAATAATTTTTACCCTCACTGTACTGGATTAGAGCCTATTATTTTTATAAATAAGTTCAACTAGAAAGCAACATGTAGAGATATTTACCCGATCAAGCACTATCGTCTAACCGACCCAGACACTAACCCCCTATACGTAATAAGTGCTGAATTAATCACCAGCACTTAATCTACAATTGCCACGAAACAGTGTGGGAAACAATTTGCTGGAAAACAATAGCAGGTTTCATAATGTCAAATAACATTCTAACATTCTTAAGAATGTTCAAGTGAATATGAATATAATAATGACATACCCGACATTTTCTACTGTTTACTGGATTCAGAGCGAATGCTTATGTATTACGGGATATTGCTTAGAAAATCCACCATTAAATACCTCGATCACATATTACTAATTATCTATTTTTTTTATGAACGAACAACTCCATAAAATTCGTCATTCACTTTCCCATCTGATGGCCATGGCCGTACTGGACATGTTTCCGGACGCCAAGCTGGCTATCGGTCCGGTGATTGAAGACGGCTTTTATTATGACTTTGACCTGTCTCGTTCTCTGACGCCGCAAGACTTGCCTAGGATTGAAAAAAGGATGAAAAAACTGATCCAGCAGAATATCAAGTTTACCAAGCTGGAAAAATCAGTTGCTGAAGCTAAAGCGTTATGTAAAAATCAACCGTACAAGCTGGAGCTTATTGACCAACTGCTAAAAAACAACGAACCGATTACATTTTATGCGTCAGGCGAATTTATCGATCTATGCGGCGGTCCGCACGTAGACTCGTCCAAAGAAATTTCAGCAGATGGATTTAAACTGCTAAAAACCGCCGGCGCGTATTGGCGCGGTGATGAAAAAAATACCATGCTGCAGCGTATCTATGGAGTCGCTTTTACCTCAAAAAAGGAGCTTGATGACTACCTCAAACTGCAGGAAGAAATGAAAAAACGTGACCACCGCAAACTGGGTAAAGAACTGGAGCTGTATGATTTTCACGACGTAGCGCCCGGGGCGCCGTTCTGGCTGCCAAAAGGCATGGTTATGTACCGTGAACTAGAGGACCTGCTACGGAATGAACTGCGGGCAGATGAATATGAGGAGATTAAAACTCCGCAGATTTTGCATAAACAATTATGGGAAGAATCAGGCCACTGGGATCACTACCGTGATAACATGTTCCTGGTTGAGGTAGAAAACCAGACGTTTTCGCTCAAGCCCATGAACTGTCCGGGGTCAACCTTTGTCTACCGGCGGCATAAGCGCAGCTACCGCGACCTGCCTATTCGGCTTGCTGAATTTGGACTGAATTCACGGAATGAATTATCCGGCACGCTCGGCGGCCTGTTCCGGGTCCGCCAGTTTGTCATGGATGACGCGCATATATACTGCCGCCCAGACCAGATTCAGTCAGAGGTGCGGAAAACGCTGTCCCTAATGAAACGCGTACATAAACACTTCGGGTTTAATCCGTCCTATTACCTTTCGACTATGCCCGATGACCACTTAGGCGAGGAAAAGACCTGGCGCTACGCTGAAACAATGCTGACCCAAGCCTTGGCAAAGAACAAAATATCATTCGAGGTCAAGGAAAAGGACGGGGCTTTTTACGGACCGAAAATCGATGTGGAAATCAAAGACAGCCTAAACCGAAATTGGCAATTAACCACCATCCAGCTGGATTATAATTTGCCGGAACGTTTTGACCTCTCTTATACGGACGCACATGGCAAGGAACAGCGTCCGATTATCGTCCACCGGGCAATTTATGGCAGTTTTGAGCGTTTCATCGGCATTCTGGTAGAGCACTATGCCGGGGCTTTTCCTGTGTGGTTATCCCCTATCCAGGCGGCCGTACTGACGGTCGGCAAAGCACACAGCGCGCACGCCAAAAAACTGCATCAGCAGTTCCAGGAGGCCGGCATCCGCTCCGAGCTCAATGACGGTAATGACACGGTCGGCTATAAAATCAGAAAAGCCACCAAACAAAAAATTCCCTACATGCTGGTCATCGGGGATAAGGAAGCTAAAAGCGCCAAACTGCACGTACGACTTCGTGGTAAAAAAGACATCAAGCAGATGTCAGTCAGCGCGTTTATCAAGCACGTGACTGGAGAAATAACCAAACGGAAGTAATAGCCTTCACAAGCCCAGGCCGCTCTGCCCGCCATCGCCTACGGCAAAGCCGCGGCAGGCGGATGTACCTGGGCTGTGTTACTGCGCCATGGCAATAGCCACGAACACGCCGGCCACAACGGCTGCCACAATAACAACGGTCAGTACGACTTTTGTGCTCGTGCCGAGCTTTTGCTCTACCTGGACATCGGTGAGCATATCCTGCTCTTCAGCTTTTTGCTTTAAATCCTCGGGCATAAAGTTATCTACTATTGATACTGCTAGTATACCACAGCTTGCTTGTGAAAAGAACAGCGGAAAGGTAGAATAAGAGTTACCCTGGTTTTTAGGAGTTTCTTGAGTTTTTACAATCCCAGGATTAAATTAAATCCGAAATCCGAAGCATCCACCCACAGCGCTGAAGCGCAGCTTCGGCAGGCGCGGCGAAATCCCGTATAGGGATGTAATTCCTACGGGACTATACGTCCGAAACGACATCTAATAATAAAATGATCAAAATTCAAAACCAATATATTTAGAATATCTGAATTTTTAAAATTTAAATTTGTTTCGAATTTAGAAATTTATGCTTCGGATTTTATAAACAGATAAAGGATTTAGAATTAGTAGTTCCAAACATTAACTCATTACATATGCTTTATTATCTATTGATCATTGGTTGCCAAATGAATAGATCTGATGCTGAACGGCTCGGCACCCTACTCCAATCCCACGGTGCCATACAGACACATTCAAGCGATGCGGCTGACGTGCTCATCGTGGTGTCTTGCTCTGTTCGTCAAAAAGCCATGGATCGTATCTATGGCATGGTGCCGCAATGGAATAAGCGCCGCTGCCAAAGGAAACTACAAACCGTACTCACCGGCTGCGTCCTGCCCTATGACCGTAAACGGCTGCGGGAAGCGTTTGACCACTTCATCGAAATAAAAGATATCGAACGATTACCCCGTCTCCTTGGTTTGGCCAAGAAAAAAGATACCCCCACAGTCGAAATCACAAACGCTGATTATTTAGCCCTGCCGACGCTCCATAGCTCACCATTCCAGGCATACGTTCCCATCATGACCGGCTGCAATAACTACTGCACCTATTGTGCTGTACCGCATACCCGCGGCCAGGAAGCCTCCCGGCCCGCCTCGGCAATACTTCGGGAAGTGACATCGCTCATTAATCATGGCTATAAGGAAATTACCCTACTGGGACAAAACGTCAACGCCTATATCGACCCAGAACAATACCATGATGAAGAAACAATCGAAACGAGGTCACGGGAATTTTGGCGATTCAGGCCAGACCAGCCAATACAGTGGCGCTCGGCCACGACTCGGGTGCCAAAAGACTTTGCCGAGCTGCTAAAAACAATCAATGCTATCCCCGGTGATTTTTGGCTCCGATTTATTACCTCAAATCCGCAGGATGTGTCTGATGAACTCATCAATACACTGCCCCAATGCGAAAAACTTACCCCTTATTTCCACTTGCCTATCCAATCAGGAGATGATGAAATATTGCAAAAAATGAACCGGCGCCATAATCGGGACTACTACCTGACGCTTATCGATAAAATACGCACTGCCTGGCCGGGCGTGGCCATAACGACAGATATCATCGTTGGTTTTCCCGGAGAAACAGCGAAGCAATTCCAGCACACAGCAGATCTCATGCGGCAGGTACAGTATGATATGGCTTATATTGCTGAATACTCTCCCCGTCCCGGAACTGCCGCAGCGCGATTTTTCGAGGACGACATACCGTCAGGCGAAAAGTCGCGGCGAAAAAAAGAACTAAATGCCATTCTCGAGAAAACAGCACTCCAACAAAATAATAAATTGATTGATCAGGATGCCCGGGTGCTGGTAGAGCGCTATGACCCTGACAAAAAAATAAATACCGCCAAAACGGCTGGGTTTAAAAATATCCGTTTTACCGGCCCTGATTACAAGGGCAGTTTTGTCACCCTCCGTGTGGATACAGCTGATACCTGGGGTCTGTCTGGAACTATAAAAAAACTGCGCCCTATTTAAACAGAGACGCAGTTTACCACCAAAATCGCTTACAGGCCCGCTCGAGGTATCCTTTCCGTTTTTGCCATTCCCAAAAACGAACTAATAAAAATACTACTACTATGAGAAACAAGTATTTCCCCATGATTGGATACACTATAAGACGGCAAAACGAACCGAGCTCAAGTGCCACAAACCCTCTAATACCCAGCTTTTTTCGGCGGGCGAATAGCCCTATTACGCCGAACTTATGGCAGTGTGGGGTTAAACCAAAAATATACAAGTCAGGATAGGATATTTCCTGCCCTTGAGCGATTTTACGGAGCCATCGTGGTGTCTGAATCTGTGCTATCTGATCTGATTTACGCCAGAGCAGCCAGATACCAATGTATTCCACCACTGCCAGGATAATATCAATACTGATCAAGATAAATACTAACGCATGCCAGGGATAATGGCTAAAGTAATTAGTGGCTGTTTCTTCTGGAAATAATATCCAGGGAATAACCGGGATTGCGACAAACCAGTCCACGATATCAGAAAAAAAATCACTAATCTCCTCC
Organism: uncultured Gammaproteobacteria bacterium; assembly: GCA_964415025.1. Taxonomy (GTDB): domain Bacteria; phylum Patescibacteriota; class Patescibacteriia; order UBA10025; family JAHIVO01; genus CAYPXF01. Next base: position 32,895 of record CAYPXF010000002.1, read on the forward strand.
ACAATTACTCCTACTATATAAAAGGTGCATTTTTTTCGTAATGAAAGCTGCATAGTACACCAATGCCTGCAGTTTGTCAATTCGCCCTCACGTCATACGATGGGGGAATAAAAAAACCGGCCGTGTGTTTACGACCGGATGTATCGGAGCGCTATGAATCAAAAAATAATCTGACCGCACGGGTAAATGTTTCGAGTTTGTACGGCTTTTTCAATGCCCTCATATTACAGTCATCAGCTTTCAGCACAACATCATGATTGCCACTAGCGATTATCAGTGGTTGATCAGGATTGATTTCAAATATACTCCTGGCCAGCTCAAAGCCGTCCATGACGGACATTTCCCAGTCCGTGACAACAATGTCATAACTCCCCGACTGGTATAGCTCTAAACCTTCTTGGCCACCAGCGGCGCACGTGACGATAAATCCCAGATGTTCCAAAAATACTTCAGCTACCCCGCGCATCTCCGGGCTGTCATCAACCACTAACGCTCGTTTAGTCATGCAAACCTCCTTGGTTTTATGCTGTGTTTAAGGTACAATTTAAATTACTGTATCAGGAAATATATTTATGTCAAGCAAACCGCCACTAATTACCATTCTCGGCCCCACCTCCAGCGGCAAAACCAACCTATCTATCAAACTAGCAAAACAGTTTAAGGGTGAAATTGTTTCGGCTGATTCACGCCAGGTCTACCGCGGCATGGATATCGGCACTGGTAAAGCGGCCAAAGTAGCACAGCGACAGGCGCCCCATCACCTGTTGGATGTGGTCTCGCCAAAAAAAGAATATACCGTAGCGCATTTTAAACGCGACGCGCAACAGGCAATACGCGCCATTCATCAAAAAAACAAACTGCCCTTCTTAACCGGCGGCACCGGCTTTTGGGTGCAGGCAGTAACCGATGACCTGCCGCTACCACGAGTTAAACCGGATAAAAAACTGCGCGCAAAACTTTCCCGTAAACGGCCAGCGGCACTGTTACAGGTGCTGCACAAGCTCGATCCTGAACGCGCCAAAACCATTGACCCGCATAACCCGTATCGGCTGATCCGGGCTATAGAAATAATCAAAACAACCGGCAAGCCGGTTCCGCCACTCAAACGGCAATCACTGTATGATTTGTTACAGATCGGTATCGTCGTCCCCCAAAAAACGCTCCACCGCAGGATTAAACAGCGGCTTGACAAACGGCTGCGTCAGGGCATGGTAGCCGAAGTCAAGAGGCTGCATGAGCAGGGCGTCAGCTGGCAACGGCTGTTTAAGTTCGGGCTGGAGTACCGCTATGTCAGTCTGTATATCCGTGGTCAGCTATCAAAACAGGAAATGCACAATCAATTACTGAAAGCTATTCAGCAATACGCCAAGCGCCAGCTGACCTGGTGGCGCAAGGATAAGCGCATCCACTGGATCGGTACACCTACCGAAGCGCAGAGACTGGCGCAGCGCTTCATTGACAGACGCGGCTAATACGGCTATACTACAAACTATGCCAACTATTATTTCAGGAAAACATTTCAAGCTAACCAACGCGCTGAAGGAATATGTGACGCGGCAGTTTAGCAAGCTGCAAAAATACTCCCCGCATACGTTTACTGAAATGCGCGCCGAACTAGACGTGGATGAAAACCAGCGCTCTGGCGATATCTACCGCGTGGAAATGTCAGTCGGCCTGCCCGGTGAATACCTCAAGGCCGGCCATAAGGGCGGACATATGCGCGAGGCAATCGACCTCTGCACCGACAAACTGGTCCGCCAGATCAAAAAATACAAAGGCAAGCGAGTCGCCAAGCACCAGTCACGAGAAACAATACGTAAATAAGATTTTCCACATACATTGAGGAGGGGTACATGGATCTTTTCATCATTGCAGCAATACTCGGCGGTGTTTGGTTTGTGGTAATATACTGGCTGGCCAGTAGTTATTTCCTCTACTACCAACAGGGCGATCTCCGCGATTTTTTATTTTTACCCGTCGATTTACTATGGGAATCAGCTGAACATTTGCCAGGAATTATACAGTATACGGTTCATACCGCCCTATTTGTGCTGGCGCCAATGATAGTAGCTTTTTTCTGGCTTGGCGCCTGCGCCATCATGATTATTTTTGGCTTTTGTGCCTGTATCGCAGTACTGTGTAAATTTATAAGCAAGGGTTTCCGTCCCGCAACTTCATAGAGACCATAATATGGTCTCTTTTTTTATTTGACGGATTTTGTTTGCCTTGCTCTGCGATGTGGCTGGCATATCAATCATGGCATCCCAGCCGCATCAGTCTGGCGTTCAGATGCGCACTATCTGCGGTTATACCGCGCTTGGTATTATGGTATTGCGCCTGGTCTGGGCGTTGCTGACATATTTTCAGCGACATCAGCGTATGCGGTGGCTGTTTACGCGATATTCAGTATATGCTTGGATATTCCGGGTAATCGTTTTTTGCACCAGTATTGCCTGGCATAAATTCTAAAATAAAGGCGTGATTGTGATAATCACGCCTCATTGTTTTTATGATGGCGTTCCCGTCATCATTGCTTCGTAATCTCTTCGGGACATTGCGAGCTTTTGCTTGGGGTCCAGCTGTACTTCGCATTGCCAGCACTTCATGCCGCCCTTGCCGTCAGAAACCAGATCAGCGCCGCATTCCCGGCATACTTCCTCGACTACCTTTGACATTGTTCCTCCTTGAAAAAAGGTCAAGCTCGGTACTATGTTAATTTTATCTTTAATGTTTTATCGACAACTTGCGCGTCTGCCCGTCCTTTTGTCTGCTTCATGACTTGTCCTATCAGATATTTAAGTGCCGGCTCTTTGCCTGCCTGGTACTCCTGTACAACGTTGGCATTATCCGCAATAACCTGATCAACTATTGTATCTAAATCTTCATCATTTGTCAAGCTGCCGAGATCTTCATCCTCAACAATATCTGACGGATCCTTGCCTGTGGCAAACATCAGGTCCAATACCTGAACAGCTGTCTGTTTGTTTATCCTATTTTCATGGACCAAGGTGATGAGTTCAGCGAAGTTTTCCGGCGTAATATCCATATCAGAAATCGTGGCACTATGCTTGTTCAGCAGACCGAGCAAACGGGTAATAATCCAATTAGCGACCTGCTTGACCAGCTTCTTCTTGTGCGTATCCCATATTTCCTGCTCGCTGCCCTCGACCTGTTCCAGCGCGATGAGCCACGCCTTAAGCTCTGATATTACTTTTTCGAAAAATTTCGCCACATCTTCATCCTGGACTATAATATTCGCATCATATGCAGACAGTCCAAATTCTGACTGGAAGCGTCGGCGCTTGTCAGCTGGCAACTCTCCTATCTCCTGTTTGAGCGCATCGATATCGCGCCGGCTGATTTCGAGCTGCGGCAAATCAGGTTCGGGAAAATATCTATAATCATGCTGTTCCTCTTTCTCGCGCTGGAGTACCGTGTGTTCCTGCTTATCGTCCCAGCCGCGTGTCGATTGGCGCTGGGGCGCTTTATCCTGCTCCCAAAGTCCGGTCTGCCGTTCTATTTCATAGGCTAGCGCGCGTTCAACAGCACGAAATGAGTTCAGATTTTTTATTTCAGTCTTGGGGTATAATTTATTTGGATCCAGACCAATGCCGGCCTGGTCAGCCTGATCCAGGAATACTTCGGGATTTGGCCGCAGGGAAATATTGGCGTCGCACCGTAGCTGGCCTTTTTCCATATCAGCGTCGGAAATCCCCAGGTAACGCATCAATAAGCGCAACTCCTGTAAAAATACCTTGGCGCCGGCTGGGGTCTGTAAATCAGGATGCGTTACAATCTCCATGAGCGGCGTGCCGGCCCTGTTATAATCGACGTAACTGGCATGTGATTCAGCTTCGTGTAAGAGTTTTCCGCTGTCCTCTTCCAGATGAACACGCTCAATCCTAACACGGCGCTTACGGTCCGCTGTCTCGATAATCATATAGCCATCCCGACCAAATGGCGCACCCTGCTGTGAAATCTGGTAGCCCTTGGGTAAATCAGGATAAAAATAACTCTTACGGTCAAAATGTGACTGTTTATTTATTGAACAATTCAGTGCTAGCGCCGCCATGAGTACCCAGGAAACTGCCTGTTGGTTCATGACCGGTAGCGTGCCGGGATGTCCCAGGCAAACAGGACAGGCCGCGGTATTCGGCGGTACATCGTCACCGCGGTTATCACAAGAGCAAAACATCTTGCTCTGCGTTTTTAGCTGTACATGAATCTCCAACCCAATGACTGGCTCATATTTTTTCATAATATTTTTTTTATCTGCTTGTTCCATATACTTCGAGTAAAACGAGAGGCTATACGGGGAGGTATATTTCTAATCCGATAACCAGCTCGTATTTATTCATAAGTGTATTGTATCAAAATACGTAGGTAAAAAAAAGATACCTGCATACATGCGCACCGTGCTGCAGGTATCTACGTATGAAAATCCTTTAACCGCTTGGTCTGACTAGCATGCCGTATTCGGCGGATTGCTTTTTCTCTTATCTGCCTGACTTGCTCCCGGGTTATGGAAAAACGCTTAGCGATTTCCTCCAAAGTATGGGGCTTATTATTATTCAGACCATAGTATAGCTCAATAACTTCAGCATCGCGCTGCGTCAGCTCATCAAGCACGGCCCGTATAGCCTGCTGTAACGCCCCCTGATCATAGTACCGATCTGGGGACGGCACTGACTCGTCTTCGAGTATGGTCAGGAGCTTGTTGCCACCATTCTGCTCAAACGGCTCATCCAGCGAACTATGGCCATAGCCGATTCTGATCGATTCAGTAATTTCATCCTTACTGATGTCATCATCCCGTAATACTGACGCGATTTCATCGACAGACGGATTTGGTTTACCATCCCGGCGCAAGGATTCTATAGCCTTATGCACCTTACGCAGTATATTGGAACGATTCAAGGGTATGCGGACAATACGCGATTGCTCGGCTAAAGCCTGCCTGATAGCCTGCCTGATCCACCAGACAGCATAGGAAATAAACTTAAATCCCCGCGTCTCATCAAACATTTTAGCAGCTTTGCATAATCCGATATTCCCTTCGTTAATCAGATCAGCCAACTCGAGCCCTCGGTGCTGATATTGCTTGGCAATCGACACGACGAACCGTAAATTCGACTCAACCAGCTTATCCAAGGCGCTGTTGTCACCCTGTTTGATGCGCTGCACTAATTTTACTTCTTCTGCGGGTTTTAAAATCGGAAATTTGCCAATCTCTTTCAAATACTGAACAAGCGATTTGCCATCGGCTCTGCTGCGATTCGATCTCATGCTTCCTCCTGTTGTAATTAAAAAGAACAAAGTTACATAACCTTATCAAGCAACCACTCGACTGTCAATAGTATTATATTTTTTTCCTGACACTGCTCCAGACCAATTCGTGGATTGCCTGGCGTGATAATAGTTTTTCTTTTTTCACACAGTCAATCTGCTGCCATTCACTTGATTCGCGAACCAGCTGAAGTACTTGTTTTTCTGCCGCGCTCAAATGAGCATGAGAGCGCTCATGGATATCGCGTTTTTTGCGGCCAATATACTGGCGTTTAGCCTTTTGAGATACGAGTTTTTTGCCGATCTGGAACGGTACGTATAAAAATACTACCATGTCTGGTCGCGGAATGCCAAAAACTTTATACTCTAATTCGCTAAGCCATATCAGGAATTCTTTTTTTTTCTTCGCTCCCCTGATCTTGCTGGCCTGGTGGATTTGATTGGCGGACACATAGCGGTTGGAAATAACAATCTTTCCCTCATCCAGCCAGCGTTGTATTTTATCCTTGGCTTGCCATCGATCACCGGCAAAGAGTAACGAAGCAAAATACGGACTGACCTGTTTGGCCGTGCCAAATTCTCCGCGTAAATACCGTGCCGTCATTTTGCCGAAAAAAGTGGTGTAATACTGCGGAAAATCAGTTACAGCGGTTTTATAGCCCTCTTTTTTCAGCCGTTTGATGAGTAGGCCTGTCTGGGTCGCCTTACCAGAACCGTCCAGGCCGTCAAGTACGATGAGTTTTCCTTTGGTTCTTTTTTTTGTCATGTTATTTTTCCAGCGTTAAAAACACATACTCATATTTATCATCACTGCTGTAAGTTCGTCCTATTTCTTTACTAAACTCCGTATACTCCGGAAAATATGTATCTCCCGCAAACTCAGCTTTGACAACTGTTAAATACAGCCGTTCGGTCCGCGGTAAAGCGGCCGCATATACCTGCCCGCCGCCGATGATAAACACTTCTTCGTCCTCATGCATTTGGGCATAGTCAATAGCTTTATTAACGTCCGGCATGATCTCCACGCCGGCCGGATGATACTCTTCCTGCCTGGTAACTATGATATTGAGCCGGTCAGACAATGGTTTGCCGATCGATTCATACGTTTTCCGGCCCATGATCACCGGATGCCCGCGGGTAACACGTCTGAACCGTTTCATGTCTTCCGGTATATGCCAAGGGATTTTTCCCTTGTTTCCTAAAACGCGATTCTCTGATATCGCCGCGATGGCGCTGATGCGAGGTTTTTTAGTTTGATGCTCCATACACTTCAGATAAGGTTATTGGCGCCAGTGCGGCCAGCACCGTGTCATAATACCCGTGTTCACGGGTTACCCCATTGCCAGTAGCATAACCGAAAAATCCTTCCTGCTGTTTCATATTTTCTCGTGATAAAGGCTGTCCATAACATCACCTAATTCAATTTGTTCTTCTTTAATGCGCTTAATAACTACCTCTGGTAAAGGCACCGCGAACGAGTGGGCACAATAGGTCTTACAATTTTTATCAACGATAGCACACCAGGCAAATACATAATGCTCCCTACCGTGTATGGTGATACCGCCTTCTAAACCAACGCCGTAATCTGCTACATTTTTTTCTCGGGCGGCCCGAGCTCGTTTTCAGCACCGTGCTTGACTTCATCGCCAAACGGCTGGTCTGACACACCTGATGTGACTGATACTGGGATAACCGTGATATCGCCGCCAAGCCGGTAGATGAATGCTTTTTCTACTGCGCTTAGCTTGATTGGATTATGTGAACCAACGGCGATTGTGCTAATTGTAGACCTGTCGGTCATAATGCAAAAATTACTAATTTCTAATCAAGCTCCAATTTTCAATTGAATAATTCCTAAATTGATCATTCATTAGGAATTAGAAATTCGTCATTAGTAATTAAACGGCTATCGGTGCCTTAATCCGCGGATGGGGGTCATACCCCTCCAATAAGAAATCATCAAACCTAAAATCAAAAACATTTTTCACGTCCGGGTTAAGTCTCATAGTTGGTAAGGGGCGCGGTTCGCGCTCCAACTGGGTTTTCACTTGATCGAAGTGATTACTATAAATATGCACATCGCCGAACGTGTGGACAAAATCCCCCGGCGCAAGTCCGGTGGTATGTGCCATCATCATCGTCAGAAGAGCATACGAAGCGATATTAAACGGCACACCCAGAAATACATCAGCACTGCGCTGATACAGCTGACAATGTAGCTTCTTGTCTAAAACAAAAAACTGAAACACGGTATGGCACGGCGGCGGCGCGGCAGTTTTGCTGTGTATGTTTTGCTGTAAATCTCCCACATTCCAGCCGCTTACTATGATGCGTCGCGAATACGGCCTTTCCCTAATCATCTGCTGGGCATAAGCAATCTGGTTAAAGCTGCTGCTATCCGGCATACTCCAGGCAGTCCATTGCTTGCCATAGACTGGGCCAAGATCGCCAAATTGCTCGGCAAATTTCTCGTCTGACTTGATGCACTCGATATATTTTTTCTTTTCCTCCTGCCAGTCATCAGAATACATGGGAAATTTTTCAGCCATGCCTTGTTCTTCCACATACCGCTGAAACGGCCATTCATCCCAGATGTGTACATTGTTCTCGACCAATGGTTTGATATTCGTACTGCCGCTCAAAAACCACAACAGCTCGTGGATAATGCCGCGGATAAAGACTTTTTTGGTAGTGACCAGCGGAAACCCCTTACTCAAATCAAACCGCATCTGGTAGCCAAATACGCTGCGCGTACCCACACCTGTCCGATCGTCACGGTCAGTACCATTGTCTAAAATATGCTGTAACAACTCGAGATATTGCCGCATAGTGTATTTAGTATACACAAAAATAACGGTTTTGTCATAAAAACCAGCCACCACATAGCCTGGCCGCTATGTAAAATTTAATGATTATTTTCCGCTCGAAAGCCAGGCCTTGCTGCCGCGCTCTGAATCACCCAGCTCATCTACCTGCGTAAATGCTACGGCGGCATGCTGCTGTACCACCATTTGGGCGATGCGGTCACCTGCTTTTATCTGATACGGCTCACTAGTTGTATTTAATAATATGACGGTTACCTCGCCGCGGTAATTACTGTCGACTACGCCGGCTAGCGTATGGATGCCGTACTTGGCGGCCATGCCCCCGCGATCCCAAACCAGCGCAACATACCCGTCAGGTAATTCCATGGCAAAGCCCATTCCAAATCCATGCCGCTCGCCAGGCTGCAGTGTATAGTCTTCGCACGCACACAAATCAAGCCCGGCATCACCAGGCCGGCCATAATCAGGTATTTTGGCTTGTGGCTTGAGCAGCTTGATGTTCACTCGCATAGCTTATTCCTTATCAGCCCAGGCTGACTGGTACTGGCGGCAGGTGACCCCGGCCAACTCCAACATTTTGCGCGAAGTAATCCAGGGGTCATCATTATGGTACTTATCACTCTCGAAAATAACTTCAGTAATCCCATTCTGGATAATCGTCTTGGCACATTCATTACACGGAAACAAGGTGCAATACAGCTTACACCCTTTGGGCTGGACATTTGAATTATAAACAGCATTTTCCTCGGCATGCACGACGTAGGCGTATTTTGTCTCGGTAAACGAACCCTCGCGTTCCCACGGCAGTTCATCGGTTTCAATGCCGCGCGGCCAGCCATTATAGCCCAGGCCAACCACAACATTATCCTTATTCGCGATCACGGCACCCGCCTGGGTACTGGGGTCTTTTGACCGGTCAGCGATAACATGTGCCATACGCATGAAGCATTCGTCCCACGATATATAACTTTCTCTATGACTCATAGTATTTTATTTCTTAAATCTTAGATTAAGCAGGGTTTATTCACATATGAAATACTAAGCACGAAGCACGAAATTCCGTATAGGGACGTAATCCCTACGGGACTATGTGTCCTAAACATTACTCAAATTCTAACTCGGATTTAAAAGTTGCAGTTTTTATACCGTAACTTTAATACCCGGACCCATGGTGGTGCACAGCGTCACTTTTTGGATATACGTGCCCTTAACCGCGGACGGCTTAGCGCGCTTAATCGCGTCCAGAAAAGCTTCGTAATTCTCTACCAGCTGTTTTTCTTCAAACGAGGTACGGCCGATTAGCTGGTGCACGTTGCCTGTTTCGTCATTGCGGAATGTAATTTTACCCTCGCCCAGTGCTTTGATAGTCTTGGCGATGTCGGCGGTAACTGTTTCATTCCGCGGATTAGGCATCAGTCCCTTCGGGCCGAGAATTTTAGCAATCTGGCCGATTTTCTTCATCATGGCCGGCGTGGCCAGAGCAATATCAAAATCAGTTTTACTGGTTTTCTTAATTTCAGCAATAATCTCTTCGCCGCCGACGATAGCGGCACCGGCTTGTTTGGCAGCATCTGCATCCTTGCCTTCGGCAAAAACAGCGATTTTTTTAGTTTTACCCGTACCGTGCGGCAGGACAACCGAACCGCGGACCGTCTGGTCAGCCTTTTTCGGATCAATACCGAGTCGAATATGCACCTCAACACCGGCGTCAAACTTTGTCGTCGACGTCTTTTTTGCTGCGGCTACAGCGTCTGTCAACTCGTATTGTTTTTGCTGATCAAACTGCGCTTTGGCTGTTTGGTAGCGTTTTGAACGCTTCATATGGATTGTTCCTTCGTGGTACTGACGCTAGCGAGACCAATCGCCAGCTCCCACAAATTAATATAATATTTTATTTTTCCCCTTGCTTATCCTTTCGCACCTGCCGTATCCGCTGCCAATGATACCAGAAAAGCGGCACACCGACAAGGAAAAAAGGCAGCGCAGCGGCGGCGTTCCGCTGGAGTGTATCTATGGTTTCTGTCCGAGCTTGTTGGCTTTGGTAGTCCTGCAACAGTGTCACGGTAGCGCTATCTAGAGCGCACGCATCAGCGCAATCCACTAGCTGTTCGGCCGTAGACTGTGTGCCTGGCAGTGCCCGCGGCGAGGCTACCTTTTCAGTACGTTCGTATTCACCGGCGCTGGGAAATACCCACGCTTTCAGGCCTGTATTGACCAGCACGCCCGCAGAAATTACGATCATCAGCAGAGCGGCAAATGAAATAAGGTAATAATATATTTGGTGGATAAGCAGCGTACTGTCATGCTTGCGATCTCGGCGGACCTCACGGAAATGGATTAAAAATATCGGCAGGGCAATAATGAAAAATGAAAACCCGCCGATGGCATCTTGCAACCGGTCAGCATTAGGGTCAATTTTTTGCTCCTGCCACTGGGAATACGATTCCTGCCACGTGGCGAGTTGCTGCCGCTGCGTATCAGTCAATGAACACTCCCCTGCTTCACAGCTGATTTCATCCGGAGCGCCTGTTGTTGGATTTTCCAAAAATAGCTCCGGCGAATAACCCGCGCGGCTCCAGCTGTATTCGGCTTCGGTAAATACCCAGGTGCGTAGCCCTAATCCCAGCAAATAAATAAGCGAGCCAACGACAATACCTAGTGTAACCAATGAGGCTACGTAAAAATATATTTTTTTGACCGTAGTTTTTCGTGCGTTGCCGTCCTGCTGGTCCATAGTGCTAACCCTCTACCTGAATGCCCATATTGCGGGCAGTCCCCTCGATAATTTTCATGGCACCCTCGATGTCGTTCGCGTTTAGGTCAGGCATTTTTTTCTCGGCAATTTCCTTTATCTGGGCCTTAGTCACCTTGCCCACCTTAGTTTTCAGCGGATCACCGGAGCCTTTCTTAATACCGGCGGCTTTTTTTAGCAATTCGGCAGCCGGCGGCGTTTTCAGCTTAAACGTATAACTGCGATCCTCAAAAATCGTCAGCTCCACGGGTATTACGTCTCCGCCCTTATCCTTAGTCTCGGCATTGAATTTAGTACAAAATTCCTGGATATTCAGGCCGTGCTGACCCAGTGCCGGACCGATGGGCGGTGCTGGCGTAGCCTTGCCCGCCTGGATCTGGAGTTTAACAACTGTTTTTACTTTTTTATTGGCCATGGTGGTAACAAGTAATTAGTAATGGATAATGAAGATGATATTAAATCTTCTTAATCTGCAAAAAGTCTAATTCAACTGGCGTTTCGCGACCAAACATGGAGACCAGCACTTTTACTTTGCCGCGGGCTTCATCAACTTCTGATACTTTACCCTCAAACTCTTTGAACGGCCCGTCAGTAATCTTAACCGGCGTACCGGCTGACACGTCAATCTTATACTTTGGCTCTTCCACGCCCATACGCTTCTGGATGGACTTGACCTCTTCCTCGGAAATCGGGGTCGGTGTCGTGCCCGAACCGACAAAACCAGTCACATTCGGCGTATTACGCACCACGTACCAGGAATCGTCCGTGACAATCATTTCTACTAGCACGTAGCCGGGGAATATTTTCTCGGTCACGACGCGGCGTTTACCGTTCTTTATCTTAATTTTCTTTTCAGTCGGAATCAGAACGCTGAAAATCTTATCCTGCATATCCATGGATTCAATACGCTGCCGTAAATTGCGGGATACATTTTCCTCATACCCAGAATAGGTATGAAGCACATACCAGCGTCGTCCTTGTTGTAATGTCTGTTTAGGCATACCCTAAAAAAATTCAATGTTATTTATTTATCGGCTAATCACCTGTTCTAATACGATATTCAGATTAAAATCAATCGCCCCTAAAAATATTGCCGTGGCAATACTGATCCCAATTACCAGCAGGGTGTATTTAATGGTTTCCTGACGTGACGGCCACACTACCTTTTTCAGCTCGTCGCGTGATTCTTTGATGTAATTGATTATTTTTTTTAGCATAGTAGTTCAGCAGTGATAAAGGGCCTAATAAGGCCAAAAAGCGGTACAAGTGAAAACCTTACTTTTTCACTTATTATGCCTTATAACGCTGATACCCCCATGAAAAAGTGGTATCTAAAAACCCCGTCCGCGGGGCTTCCATAGCTAACCCCAGCTTACTATAGGGATATTTTTTTGTCAAATAGTATTTTATGGGGAGGAGAAGGATTATAGGAGTTATAGGTTCAGAGAAAAAGGTCGAGAAAAAATAGACAAAAGAAATGAAAATATGAGGACAACCTCTTAGCTTGTTGACATTTAGCTCTTATAGCTTCGCTGGGGCCTTTATTAAATATCTAAATTATAGCTGGCTAGGCTCCTCAGCAAACTCGGGACGAGTCTATATATCCAAATCCTTCACAGACTTCGCCCTTCAGTTTTATCAGAACAAAATCATCTTTATATATCTAGATTTTTGACAGATTTTGCGTGTGTATGGATGAAATGCTTGCGTGGCTCAACATTATCGCCCATCAGGATATCAAAGGTTTCATCGGCTTTTTCCGCATCAGTCACCGTCACCTGCTTCATGACGCGTTGATCCGGATCCATTGTTGTTTCCCACAGCTGGTCAGGGTTCATCTCGCCCAACCCCTTATACCGCTGAACTGAAACCGTGCTGGTTGTTTCAATTTCGCCTTCCTCTCCCTGTTCTTTGGCTGGCTTTTTCTTGGTTCCCTTTTTAGCTTTGGCCTTTTTCTGTTCGAGAAGGGTTTCCTTGGCTTGTTCCAGCTTATCCTCGCGATACACGTATTCAGAATCATTGCCAATCTGCACCCGGTACAGTGGCGGTTGGGCTATGTACAAATGTCCCTGATCGATAATATCCGGAAAATAGCGGTAAAACAGAGTTAACAGCAGTGTCCTGATATGTGCGCCGTCTACGTCCGCGTCAGTCATAATAATAATCCGGCCATAGCGCAGGCCGCTGATGTCAAACTGTTCACCGATATTCGTACCCATAGCAATAATCAGGGATTTGATTTCATTGTTATTCAGCATTTTATCCAGCCGGGCTTTTTCAACATTCAGGATTTTACCGCGCAGCGGCAAGATGGCCTGGAAATTCCGGTTACGTCCCTGTTTGGCGCTGCCCCCGGCAGAATCTCCCTCGACAATATACAGCTCGCATTCGTCCGGATTGCGTGAGGAACAGTCAGCCAGCTTGCCCGGCAGAGTCATGCCCTCGAGCGCCCCCTTACGCAGAACAGTTTCACGGGCAGTGCGAGCCGCGATACGGGCGCGCGATGCCAGAATGCACTTGCCAATGATGCCTTCGGCATCCTTGGGATGCTCTTCTAAAAATATTTGCAAATATTTAGCCGTAACGCTTTCTACGGCTGATTTTGCCTCGACATTGCCGAGCTTAGCCTTTGTCTGGCCTTCGAACTGCGGTTCTTTTACCTTGACAGAAATAACCGCGGTCAGCCCCTCGCGCACGTCATCACTAGTTAGGTTTTGGTCTTTTTCCTTCAGATAACCTTGTTTGCGGGCAAAAGAATTAATGGTGCGGGTCAGGGCAGTACGAAAGCCTGTCAAATGCATACCGCCTTCGACAGTGTGAATATTATTAGCAAAGCTGAAAATCGTCTCCTTATATTCCTCGGTATAGCGCAGGGCGACCTCGACATTGATATCGTCCTCTTCTTTTTCTACATAAAACGTATTGTCATGCTTGGCCGCCTTATGCGAATTCAGGTGCTTGACATATGAGGCAATGCCGCCCTCGAAATAAAAGCTATACGTAAACGGCTGGCCGCCTTTTTGCACTCCCCGGCTGTCAATGACCGTGATCTTCGTGCCTTTGGTTAGATATGCCTGCTGGCGGAGATGCGACAGAACGGTTTCGCGGTTAAATTCCATGACCGAAAATATTTCCGGATCAGGCGAAAAAACAATGGTCGTACCAGACTTTTTGGTTTTGCCGATAGCCTTGAGTTTGGTTTTGGATTTGCCGCGGGCATATTCCTGCATCCAAATCTTACCGTCGCGATACACCTCGGCCCGCACGTACGCTGACAGTGCGTTTACTACAGATACGCCCACGCCGTGCAGCCCGCCGGATACCTTATACCCGCCGCTGCCAAACTTACCGCCGGCATGCAGGATGGTCATGACAGTCTCCAGGGCTGACTTCCGCGTCTGTTTATGGCGGTCGACCGGAATGCCGCGGCCGTCATCAGCCACGCGTACTTTACTATCCGGCAACAGCTCTACCTCGATATTTTGACAGTATCCGGCCATTGCTTCGTCAATGGCATTATCCACCACTTCCCAGACCAAATGATGCAGGCCTTCTTCGGCGGTGTTGCCGATGTACATGCCCGGCCGCTTGCGGACCGGCGCCAGTCCCTCGAGTACGGTAATTTCCTTAGCGCCATACCCGGCCGACTTGCTGCCCAGGACAGGAGCACGTTTGGCGGTTTTTGCGCCGGTTGTTTTTTTGGTTGTTTTTTTCTTTTTGGTTGGTGACATATGTAATGTATTGTTAATAAAATGTAAGAGGTTTATAGAATCAAAAAGATCGGGACTAGCTCTATGAGCTATGGGTTAATAGGTGTAAAGGTTGATACATGCCATAGTACTTTATGAACCGGTTAAACCCTTAGCCGATAATTCATGTAGCTCCCAGTAACCTGTATTATTGAAGGAACGAGTACATGATAAAAGCAAAGTACCCAAGGAGCATGAATAAACCGATAAGACGGTATGTTTTGACGTTTTCTTTCAGTACTGGGAAGACGGATACGGTAAAGAGGAACACGATCGGCAAGCTGACATATATATCTCGTGCCGAAACAGAAATCGGCAGAATCACCGCCGCCACCCCGAGGATGAGCAAGGTGTTGAAAATATTACTGCCCAGGATCATGCCCACGTTGATCTGGTCTTCTTTCTTCAGCGCGGCAACCACTGAGGTAATCAATTCAGGCAATGAAGTACCGAGTGCTACCATAGACAGGCCAATAACCATTTGGCTGACACCGACCGATTCAGCAACAGATACCGCGCTGTCGACTAACAGCTTGGAGCCGGCTAATAAAATAGCCAAACCAAATACGGCCATAGCGATATTGCGGAACATTTCCCGGCGGCGTGTGCGCTTATGTTCGATCATGTCCTCAATTTTTTCCTCAATCTCTTCCAGCTCATGCTTGAGTTTGCCCATCATCTTGCGCCGGACAGTGGCAATATTGTAATAGATAAACACGGTAAAGAGCAAGAGCAAAACAATCCCGTCAATGCGTCCGATAGTCCCGTCCAGACTTAAGGCAAACAGCAATCCAGTCACTACTATTAAAAATGGAAATTCTCGTCGCACTGCTTTTTCCTCTGACTTGGGCGGCCAGATCAGCACAACTAAGCCTAAGATAAGGCCGATGTTAGCTATATTACTGCCAATGACATTACCAATAGCGATGTCGCTGTTGCCCTGGGTCGAAGCGACTGTACTGACCAGCAGCTCTGGCGCGCTGGTGCCAAAGGCAACGACCGTCATACCGATAATTAGCGGCGAAATTCCCGCGTTTTTGGCCAGCCATGAGCTGTTTTTTACCATGGTTTCCGCGCCCCAGTACAATAAGGCAATACCGACTAAAAATAATATAATGTCGAGCAGCATATTATTGCTTTAGCTTCATGTTAAATTTTTTTTCTAAGGCACTAATGACTTTGTGCCGCACCGCTTCAATTTCATCTGAAGTTAGTGTGTGGTCTGGTGATTGTAATGTCAATCGAAAGGTAGCGCTATGCTCTTTTTCTGATGGTTTTTTGTATAGCTGGCCAATAGCACGAAAATCAGAAATTATTTTGGTGTCCAGATCCTTAACTATTTTTACTATTTTTTCATAAGACGCGTCCGAAGGAGTAAAAAAAGTTAAATCCTGTAGCGCAACTGGATACCGTGATAATCTGGTATAAACTCTTCGTTCGTTGGCAAAAGAGAGCAGTATCTGCATATTAAGCTGAAAAAATGCTTTGGGATTGCCAGTTTTACCACTTTGCGTATTATCTTCGGGGATTATTCCACAAATACCAATCTCATTATTGTTAACACTAATCACGAATCTATTATTATCTCCCTTTATGTACTGCGCATCCTGGATAGTAATCTGCAATTGCTGCACTAATTTCTGAATAATGCTTTTGACTTCTTGAAAACAC
This sequence comes from uncultured Gammaproteobacteria bacterium, assembly GCA_964415025.1. Lineage (GTDB taxonomy): Bacteria > Patescibacteriota > Patescibacteriia > UBA10025 > JAHIVO01 > CAYPXF01. The sequence continues at coordinate 49,178 of CAYPXF010000002.1, forward strand.
TGGAATCTACTTCTTGTTTTATCATAAACTGTACCAGCAACAAGTAATTGTTCATCAGGCATGCTTTGTTTATTGTAATATACGTTCCCTACTTCATATATTTTAATCACTTCTCTTTCCTGGTATTGTTCCTTGTTCCTCATAAATAGTTGGGGCAATAAACTTACTCGTAAATACTTCTGCTCTGGATTAATTGGATTCTCAATTTCGTAATGACAAGCATCCGGCATATAGCTTCGTAATGCTTCGCTGTAAAACGAATAATTCAGCACCTCGGTCATGCCGCAGGCCATGAGGATGCGCTTGATTTTCCTTGTCCAATAAATGTGTTCAGGAATATGGGGCGGCCTAATAGCACCGATAATAGGTTCGGGCTTAATTTTGTTCCAGCCATGGATACGTCCTACCTCCTCTACCAAATCGGCCGGGATGGTCACGTCCGGACGAAACGCGGGCACGACCACGCGTAGCTGTTTGCCGGATGAGGAAATCTTGAAATATAATTTTTCTAAATACTTCTTTATCTGGCCGGCGGTAAAGGCATGGCCGATCAGACCGGAAATATACTCGGCAGTCGTAAAAATTATTGTCGGCTTTGTTTTTTTCTGCTTGGCGACAGTAATCACGCCCTTGGCGACCTGCCCGTCAGCCAGCTCGGCCATGAGCTGGGCCGCGCGGTCAGCTGCCTGCTCGGCCAATCCAGGCCACAGCCCTTTTTCAAAACGGGTTGACGCTTCGGTCACTATGCCCATCGACTGCCTGGTTTTGCGGATGGACACCGGCTTGAACAGCGCTGATTCAATCAGTACATCATTAGTCGAGGTCAGTATTTCAGAGTTTTTACCGCCGATCACTCCGGCAACAGCAATCGGCTGTTTATCATCAGCAATCACCAGCATATCCGGTTGTAGCTGTCTGGCCTCATCATCGAGGGTTATTAAGTGCTTGTCATTGCCGGCACGGCGCACCACAACTTTTCTGTTATTGACACGGTCCAGGTCAAACGCATGCAGCGGCTGGCCGTACTCCAGCATCACGTAGTTAGCCACGTCGACAATATTATTAATCGGTTTGAGCCCGGCCGCTCGCAGGACCCCCTGCAGCCACAGCGGAGATTGACGGACATCCACACTCTTTACCACCCGGGCAGTATAGTGCGGGCACAGCTCTGGATCAGCTACCTGGATGCTGACTTCCTTATCCGCGGTAAACATTGAGCTTTGTTTAACGCTAACCTTAGGATAGGTAATGTTCCGGCCGGTCAAGGCGGCGTATTCCCTGGCTAAACCGAGTATAGAAAACCCGTCCGGCCTGTTCGGCGATACGCTAATATCCAGCACCGTATCATTGATCTTAAGCGCCTGCGGTAACGGCTGTCCCGGCGCAGCTTCAGCCGGCAGCACCATGATGCCGCTGTGGTCGCGGCCCAGCTCGAGCTCATCTTCAGCGCACAGCATACCCTCTGACGCCGCGCCGCGGATGTCACGCTTTTCTATTTTGAGACCGTTTGGCAAAGTGACGCCAACGCGTGCTACCGGCACCTTATGGCCCGGTTTAATATTTTTGGCGCCGCAGACTATAGATAATCTGCGGCTCGTGCCTATGTCTACTGAACAGACAGTCAGTTTATCAGCATTGGGATGGCTGTCGATTGCCTGGACCTGGCCGACGATGATATCCTCCAGTTCCTTTCCCAGCGGTATGACCTGTTCTACCTCAAATCCAGTCAGCGTAAAAATTTCCGCGACCTTGTCCGGTTTTTCTTTTACCTCGACGTATTGTTGTAGCCAGTTTAATGAAAGATGCATAGTGGCTTATTATTCTCTGTCAGAATATAAATGTATAAGTCATTCAGAGCGAAACGCAGTGAAGCGAAGAATCTTTATGACCTATGGCTATACTGCATAAAGATTCTTCACCCTCATTACCATTTGGGCTCTGAATGACAGAGAATTATTTCTAAAACTGCTCTAGGAAACGTAAATCACCGCTATACGACAAGCGGATATCATCAATCCCGTGGTACAGCATCATCAGCCGGTCTATGCCCAATCCAAAAGCAAAGCCTGAATATTTATGTGCGTCTACTCCCATGTTCTTCAATACTGCGGGATGCACCATACCGCTGCCCAGCATTTCCAGCCAGCCGCGCTGTTTGCATACCGAACACCCCCTGCCCCCGCAAATCAAACACTGCATATCGATGTCCATGCCCGGCTCGACAAATGGATACAGTTCTGGCCGCACCCTTGTCTTCACTTTATCGCCGTATATAGCCTTAAGAAAAGAATCAAGCGTATAAATCAAATTACTGACCGTAATCCCCTTATCAATCACTAAACCTTCGCATTGGTAAAAATTCGTCTCATGTCCGGCATCGGTCGCTTCATTGCGGAATACCCGGCCTGGTGCGATTAACCTGACCGGTGGCTTTTTGTCCGCCATGGCCCGCAGCTGTACCGGTGAGGTATGCGTGCGCATGAGCAACCCGCCCTCCACATAAAACGTATCCCAGGCGTCCCGAGCTGGGTGGTCTTTGGGAATGTTTAGTAAATCAAAATTATACTCCGGAGTTTCTACTTCTGGGCCATCTACTATCCCAAACCCCATAGACATGAATATATCCTCGACCCGCTCCATAAACTGGGTAATCGGATGCAAATGGCCGATATCTGCCGGATCGCCAGGCCAGGTCATCTCCAGCGGTGAAATAGCAGGCGCCTTGTCCGTGTCTAATTGCTGTTTTTTCTCGGCTACAGCCTGGGTAACAGCCTGCTTGACCCTATTAGCCAGCTGGCCCATGGCCGGTTTATCCTTAGGCGGAGCGTCCTTGAGCAGTTTCATGAACTTAGCCAGTAGGCCCTTACGTCCCAAATACTTAGTTTCCAGCTTTGCCAAATCAGCCGCACTATCTGCGGCCTGAATTTGTGCTAATGCCTGTTGTCTAACTGTTTGTAATTCCTGTTTCATAACATACTTATGCCCGACTGACTACTTTGCGTGAGATAAAGAAAAATTCTATAAGCGCAAGTAATGCGACAACCAGTAAAATGCTCCACCACCGTAAATAGCCACTCCCCTGCATCATGAGTAAACTGATAATAAGTATAGAAAACAACAATGCCTGCCGTGTCGACACTCTCAAATGCCGGAAAATAACCTGCTCCCGGGAAAACCACACGCGCATGAAAAATCCGATCAAAGAAAATGTGCCAACCAGGGCAAACATCAGCGCTAGGTAAAATAAGGCAAATCCAATAAAACCGGCTTCCTCCGGGTTGAGATAAAAGAGTACAATGAGCCATGCCAGCCAGCTGACAAAGGTCGCTGCGGTCATGAATATGAGGTACTGTTTGAGTGACATTTTCTGGTAGTTTATTAAAAAAAGGCCGTCTCAACCTACCTCAAATATAACACAAATTACCCTCTGTGGCAAGCAATGGCAGTGTATTATTTTATTGCTAGTTTTAGCCTAAAAAATGGCCTAAATTTTACACTAAAAACCGCAACCGCTCAACCTTGTTTTTACCAGCAGTTTTATCTAATTTTTCGAGTATTTCCTGCTCATGCAGTTTTATTTCCTGGCCCATGGCCGAGCTCATTACCGCGATGGACAGTGTCTTATTTTTTATGTACATGGCCTTGGCCCGGCCTTCGGCTTTATCTCCGATAACATCTTTTAGAATTTTATTAAATGCGTCACACACCACCGCCGCCCCGACCTGGTCCCCGATCCCTGCTTTATTGACTGATTGTTGTATTAGATTTCCTATTGATTCGGTCATAGAATAGACTAATTAATGTATCTACCACTTAGGTAGCCCTTTATGCGCCCTCTATCTTCATTCGCTTTATTCCCCTTAAAATAAATTTCAATAAAAGTAACTTTATTGCTTTGTGTATGATACGCGTAGATTATCCTAAGGGAATTTCCCTTCAAATATTTGCAAAAAAAACGTGCTTTAATAATAGCACAGGTGTCATTTTTTGTGATGGTATTGAAATGTTTAGTGTTTCCGAGAGGAACTACCGTAATAACACGTTTGAATACTTCTAAATCATCAGGTAGTGATTTATACTTCTTGCCCAGTTTTCTAAACTCCTTTCTGAATTCAGAAAGCTCATCAAAGTACATCTTCGTAATTTCTTACGGAGTACTGCTCGTCCCGATAAAATACACTCTCGTAAGAAAGTGGTTTTCCCTCGTTCGCCGACCTCCAGGGAATATCATTATGAGAATATTTCTCTATTTCATTCGCATTTTTGTCTGAAAGACGAGCAAGAACATCATCAATATGTTCAATTTCCCGTGCTGAAAGAATATTCAAGTCAGGCCTTTTAAGAGGTAAGTACTTCTTTTGTTTATATTTAAAATATTCACTTTTAATTGATTCTAGTTCCTCATTTTTTTCCATATCTTTGATGATCGAAGCAAGTTCCACTGAAGTAGGGCCATGATGATTTTTGATATATACTCCTCCCATTAAACTCTCTTCAAACTTTTCATAATAATCAAAATCAATAAAATACAATAATTTATGCAATACTGTTTCCCCCACATTTGGTTTACTACCAACTTTGTTTAAAACATACAGGAGAACCTGTTTAAACTTATTAAGGTCCTTTTTTGTTATTCGAATCTGCATATTATTGCTCCTGAAAAGACTCTCCTTCTCGGTTTCTGGAATGATAACTTTGTAATCAGATTCGGTTTCTTTAAGGATATTTTCAAGTGAAACATTAAAAATACCAGCAAGCTTCCTTGCTTGTGATATTGTTAAATCCCTTTCGTCACCTTCTATTTGTAAATAAGTGGGACGAGAAATCCCCAGTTTATTTGCCAAATATTTCTGGGTAAAACCATGTTTTTTACGCAGTGTGCGTATAAATTCACCAATCATAAGTTATCCACATTGTATCATATGTAAAATATGTTGTCAATATTATTGTAAATATATTTGACATACATCAATCTTCTACATAACCGAGACCGAGGAAACGATCGGCACGTCCCACACGCTAGAACAGTGGCAGTCTTTCTCTGATTATACTTCTTCAGTGAATGGTAGATTTAATGTAGTAGTCCCGGGTACATGCCTTAAGGACGCTAAGAAATTTGCCATAGACAATAGAATCAATGTTGACCATTGGTACTATAATCCGAGTTACTAAATGTAAGGAATTATAAAAGCAAAAACAGGGAGCACGTCCCTGTTTTATGATGCATTGTTAGATTATTGCCACCTAAAATCAAACCAGTTACCCAGTACACTAATACAATACGTTGGACACGGCGGGCAGGACTCCCTTTCTGGGCAAGTGGTACAGATTCCTAATCAATGTCTAATTTGAGAATTAATTAATTGAACATTGATCATTGTTTGGCTATTGGTAATTAAATATTGGTAATTACCTCGTTAGCCTTTCCAACGATCCTCACAAATATCCCGGAAATCGCATGAATTGCACCAAAATCCCGGCGTGGCCGAAAAATCACTGACACGGATCTTAGCTACTACTTCTTCTAAATTATTTTTGACCTGCTCCAGGTGCTTTTCCTCGGCAGTAAAAGACAGCTTTTTATTCTTTTCAACATAGTAATAGCTTAAGAGGACGGGTTTTAATTGTAGCACATGACGAGCCGCGTAGTCATAGATCAGCAGCTGTTCCTTATCATTAGCCGCCAGCTTGCCGGATTTAGGCATTTTCCCGGTTTTATAATCTATTATTTCAACTTCTTTGTCTTTCCCGGCCGGGTCGATTCTATCGATCACGCCTTTGAAAACAGATTTAGCGAGTTTTATGTTGAACGGCTGTTCCAGGTACAGCGGTATGGGCCAGTTGTCCTTATGCGCTTCGTAGAATTCAACCAGTGACTGCTTGCCCTTGGCATAGTATTCTTCCATGTGCTGTTTGGAGAGGTACCAGTCGTCAATAAAATTCTGATCGTACAGCTTTAACAAGTCGTCCAGGCTCGGTTTGATCGTACTTGCCCGCTTGGTATCTCGCTTACTCGCGACATTACCAAATAAATTTTCTTGCTGGGAAGAACCCTTTTCTTGTATAAGCTTAAAGAATTGAAATAACGTATTATGGATGGATTTTCCAAAGCTGAAGGTGTGGCGGCCTTCTACCGGCACTCGCAGAATATGCGCGTATTTAAACTGCTTAGGGCACGTGGTGAACGCGCGCACCTGGGTATAGCTTGATTTGCCGGGGATGGCCTGCTGCAGCATGTCGAGCTCCCTGATCTCCTGCTGTTTGGATGCCGGCGGCTGGAGCTGATCGGCCATGTCTGCCTCTTCGGCCCCGGGCTTTTTTTCGAAGCCAAGCTCGATCAGGAAACGGGAAGGTTTTTTGGCACGGGCGCCGCCATAGTCTTCGGCAGACGTGAAAAACACCCCGTCCCTGGCCCGGGTCATGGCCACGTAAAACAGGCGGCGTTCTTCCTCGAGATGGATGTCGCCTTCGGGGATAATCTCCTTGACCAGCTCGTCCGGCAGGGCAATCGGCTCTTTGCGCTTGATCGACGGAAAACGCTTATCGACTAAGCTCACGATAAACACGTACGGAAATTCTAACCCCTTAGCCCCGTGCACCGTCATAATGCGCACGGCTTCCGGCCCCTCTTCCATTTGCTGGCGCAACGAGCCCCGCTCGCCTGCCGCCTTGGCCTGGTCCAGCTGATACAGAAAATGTTTGACGGTGGCATCCTCCTCGACCGCCTCAAACTGCTCGATCTCCCGGAAAAACTGGTTCAGATGGATTATTTTTTCGAAATTTTCTGGTGTATCTTTCTGGGTGATATGCTTGAGATATCCTGAATCCTTCATAAACCGCAGGGCCAGCGGCAGGGCGCCCTTGGCGCGCGCCAGCTGGGTATGCTTTTCGATCATACTGCGAATTTTGTCCAAAGCCTGGTGCATTTCCTGGGGCAGGCCCGGAATAGCCCGTGACTGCTGGACTGCTTCCCACAGGGACATACTTTTGCGCCTGGCATAGTTTGACAGCCGCATCAGCCCGTCAGCCGGCATGTTCCAGTGGGGCAGGTTCAGCACCCGCCACAGGGCCGGCGATTCATGGTAATTATCCAGCATTTTGAGATACGAAACGACATCCATTATCTCCGGCTGGTAATACAGGCCGGATGAAGCCAGGAAATGGTGCGGTATGTCATAGCGAGACAGGGCGGTGATAAATTCCTGGGCATAGTTATTAGCCCGCACCAGAATAGCAAAGTCGCTCCATAATAATTTTTTGTCTTTTTTCTTCAGCTCGATGATTTTCTTGACCACGCCCGCGGTTTCCTCGGTATGCGATTTGAAATGCAGATGGTGGATAATCCCTTCATCACCCACGTGTGATTGTAATTTTTTGGAAATTTTACTTTCCAGGGGAGCGCCCTTGTCCCCGATCTGGCCGTTGGACAGTTGGTATTCCAGGCGGTTGGGATCGTTTTGTTTGATAAATTTATAGGCCATGTCCAGAATATTCTGTTTGGTGCGGTAGTTTTCCGTGAGCACGATTTCTCTGGACTGGGGAAAATCTTTTTTAAACTCGAGAATATTAGAGATAGCCGCGCCGCGGAATTTGTAGATAGAATTGTGCACTACTACATCATCAGCAATATAATTATGGGTACGCTCTATTTCCAGGTCATATACCGCTTGTTTTTTCTTATGTTCAGATTTTTTTATAACTCGTTCATACTCGATATTGTGGCCGCATTTTACCGGAATAAAATGTCCAGGCAATACATTACCAGCCGGCATGACCAGAGCTGGCCGGTGCTGGTACTCAATCCGGCCTGCAGTGAACCTATTTTCGACAATACCGCCGGTGATGCGCCGTAATGTGTTGCATATCTGCCCTGCTTTCCTGATGTCGCTTGTCTGTATACGGAGCCGGTAACCTTTTTTACTGGGAGTAAGCTGATAACCGGCCTGTTTTATTTTCTGGAGAATAAATGTATCTGATGTTTCGATAGTTACCGCATGAGCAATAGCTGGATACTTCATAACAGGGCGTTTATTTTTAACATGATCTTTGCTGCGGTACTTCCGGTAACACATGTCTAGATATATTTTCACTCGGGATTTTCCGCCCCGTTTAACCCCTTGGAGCGCATAATGATATGCCTCCAAATCAATGTCTAAATCAGCTGCCAGATGCCGTACTGCCTGTTCTGTATCTATTTCATGGTATAGTTTTTCAAGCCATGAGTCAGTAATAGCTGCGCCGTCCCTTTTCTGGAAACAGACTGACGGAATACCATACCGCAACGCATAGTATACTTCCCAATACCGCGCTTCCTGTTCTGTAGTATACGCACTAATACCGATAATATAATCAGCAGACCGTTCCAGCCGCAGCCGGCTGGCTATGTCATTTGTAATACCGATCCGCCAGCCAAATCCGGTTCGGTACATCAAATACACGTAATAACAAACATGCTGTGTATCTTTGCGCGGGACGTAACAAAAAAACTTGTGATTTGCCGTTGCAGTAATGCGTTTGCCTGATGTGGTAGTAAGTGTTACCAGTTTCGCATGTTTAGTATTTTTCATAACACGAGCAACCCTAGAAACGCCTATATGACCTTTACCCACGGCAGTCAATACCCTATCCCCTTTTTCGACCCGATCAATGCGCCTGAGGCCTTGTTCCAGCTGGATTGTTGAATTACCGGGGAGGCACTGGTCGTCGTCGCCAACTACTGTCACGTTGTTGGTCGGCGCGGCCAGCATTTTGACTAATTCGTACTGGGCGTAATTCGTGTCCTGGAATTCATCGACCAGGATGTATTTAAATTGCCCTTGATATTTTTTCAAAATCCTTGGCCGGGTTTTGAAAAGTTTGATAGTATACAAAATCAAATCACCGAAATCCAAAGCGCTTTTGTCCAGTAATAACTGCTGGTAGGTGTGGTACGCGTTAGCTACTTCGATCATACGTTGGTCTTCGGAAATCTCATCGTCATCGTCTCCTTTTTTCTTCAGGAACTTATCGTCATCCCTGTCCAGCTGGATTTTTTTAGCGTACTCAATGTATTCGTCAGGCATGATACCCTCGTCCTTGACCCGGGAAAAGTGCCGGACTAGCGCCTGGATAAACTTGGTCGGATTGCCGAGCGGCCGGTAGTAATCCAGATCAAACGCGTCGAAGTTTTGGCGTACCAACAGCATTTGTTCGGTCTCATCCAGTAAAGTATAATCCGGCGGCAAACCGATCTCCAGAGCATTATCGCCCAGGATACGGTCGCAAAACGCGTGAAACGTAGACACCCACAGATCCACATACCCATACGGCAGGAGCACATCCACCCGCTCCTCCATTTCACCGGCGGCTTTTTCTGTAAACGTCAAGGCCAGGATATTATCGGTGCTGATTTTTTGCTCAATGATAAGCCAGGCCAAACGCTGGGTAATGACCGTGGTCTTGCCCGTACCCGCTCCGGCCACTATTAAGAGAGGTCCTTTGCCAAACTGGACGGCCTTTTTTTGCGCGTCATTGAGATTACCGGCAATATTCATGATGGTATTGTAGCATACAAAAAGCATTGACAAAAAGTTTATTAGCACGCTCCAATGTATCAATACTAAAATAGTATTTTGTTTTCTTACATAAAAAAGAAACGATGGATGCCTTTATCCAAGCATGTGCCAGTGAACCAGGTGCCCGAGAAGCAGCGCAAACAAGGACGCACATCACGGCCGTGTACCCGATAGATGACTACAAATGCGGCGCCATCACTGATGATGAGTCAGTTCTAGAACGCATGAGCTCATGCCCGGGATTTTATAAGTGGAGCAATCAGGACGGTCTGCACTTGGCAGAGTTTGCCCCCCTGTCTACGGTAATGCCGCTGTAGCAGGTATCGGGGGCCGCTTATTTACCCAATATGCCGTCAGATGACTATAATCAGGATCCGATTATCCACACAGACTGAAGCACTGCTCCTTAGCAAAGCAAAACGCACTCTTTTGATTGAGTGCGTTTTTTATTACTGTAAACTGTTTATTCCGTGGTCTGGCCGTCGAATTCCGGTTCGCTAGCCTCGGCCTCTTCTTTTGTCTTCCGTACTACGCCGTCTTTATGGTGGGCCGGTGAATAAATCGTGTACAGCTTGAGCATGTCGGCATCCGACGTATTGACGACATTATGTTCACTGCCGGCCGGCACTACGATAGCACTGCCGTCGCCGACCTCGTATTCATTGCCGTCGATAATAACTTTACCCTGGCCTGCTTCGAACCGGAAAAACTGGTCGTTTTCGCCGTGCACTTCCATGCCGATCTCACTGTCCGGGGCAATGGCCATCAGCACCAGCTGGCTGTGCTTGGCCGTGTAGAGTACTTTGCGGAAATTGTCGTTTTCCACTGTCGCTTTTTCAATGTTGTCATGAAATCCTTTCATACGTTTTGTGGTTTAATGATTTTTCATATTTATCATACCAATGCGCTGACACCTTGACAAATCGTGCATTATTTTTCCAGCATATACATATTTCTTATAATCGCTGTGATGCTGTTTGACAAATATATTCTACATAGTAACTTACATATTAGTACCTAAAAAATCTTTTACCTGCATTTTCAAGGAGGGATACAGCATGAAATTCGTGATTGAGGCCGGCGCCATGTTACTGGATACGCTAGAAAACCAGGATAAAGAAATCGTGCATATCCAGTACGATATTGTTACCAGAAATACTCCGGCGACTACTTACCGCTGGTTATACAGCCGTTGGACATATACGATTATTGGTTTTGCCGATCCCAGAGTGAAGGATATGGATATTGAGGTTTATAAGCTGGTTGACACTATGTGGATACCAATAGCCAATGATACGCTAAGGAATAAACTCCCTATGGTCGAAATCACTCCGGGTTCTGCGGCGCTTTATAAAATTATCGTCAGCGCGTACGAATTCATCGAGCCCTTTGTGGCAGCACATTACGGACTGATAGTTTATCACGTCAAGCCAGATTGATAAATCCGGCGCCAGCGTTATGCGCCTCCTTGTGTGATAATCCTGTCCATCAAATGCTCGCAGTTTATGGTACTACTATGACTGTGGGCTTTTTTATGTGCGCATAAATTCACCCGGCGTGTGTACCGTAATCGGCAGCTGGCTCCGTACGTCGAGTATATGGCGGTCGTTACTAATAATCGGCGCGCCGGTTGCCTTCGCTAGGGCGGCAAACTTCCGGTCGTCTGGATCCTTGATCAGGCTGAACGCCTTCTCGTTTGTCGGTCCGGTGAACTCCTGATCTGGCTTAAAAAGGTCAGCAATATCTTCCCAGTCAAGCGGCGGGATTTGGTTGAGCAACTTCTTAGTCTCGCGTTTGGTTTTTTGGTTCCAAATCAACCAGTGCTCTCCTTTCCGCGCAGCCTGTACAACACGGGCCGAACTGCTGTGCCGGTTAAATTCCGCGGCGATAAATATGTTGGTATCGAGGATGAGTTGCATAGACTTATTGTACTTCGTATGAATGAATATTAAAATAGTCTCTTGATTTTCTCCTGACTAGCGTATTGATACGGTAAATGTTTGAATGCTACCGGCAGTCTAGATTTGTCCGGATTCTGGCGGATGTAGTCAATGGTGTTATTCAGGTATGTGTTCGTGGTCATGATGCGCGTGTAGAAGCGCGACTGCAGACAAGAATGTTTTATGTTGTATTTTACCCTCATTTGTTCGTAGAAATAGGATTTGATGGTATACAGTACATCCGATATGGTGTATGGATTGTCTCCCACCGCGGGCCGGGACACACGCGTTGGGAGGTGGTTATGGGATCCTGTTCTCTCCCTCTCCCCATCGCGGGTCTCTGCGCCCGCGATGAGCCCGTCAAACGCCGTCGCGTTCATGATTAACAAATGTACGTAGTCCGGCATTATCTGGTATGCCAAACTATTGCAGCAAACAAAACCGCCACGTAGTTTACGTGACGGCCTGTAATAAAGAGCGTTTAGTTAATTATCATACAGTGAACATGCACTGTATTGCATTGATAATGCTATCAGCTCTCCTCCGTAACAGTCAAAACGTGCATTGCAAAATAAAACCCGCCAAACTTATTGTTCAGCGGACTGATCAAACGCGAGCTGGCCCGGGGTAACCGGCTGTTCGTCGCCACATTGATGGCAAAACAGGCATTGGGTAGTATAGCCTACCTGCCATGAATCAGTAGCGACCTGCGCGCGTTCGACCTAACTGCAATAAGGGTAATGCAGGTACTACTTAATTTCTTCAAGCGTACCCTCGACCCAGGCGTCTAATGCCAGGTGGCGAGCTCAATCTACCCGATACGGCGCGATAGGCGTATGCCGACTCTTTCCTGATTTGGCAAACCGTGCATAGTGCTTGCGTATTATGCGCAATGCTGCCGCGTTGTCTTTGGCCACATAGATATTGTCCGTATCATGCGGACTGATATAGCCGGCCTTCACCGGATGCTTTTTTATCCAGGCATATAATGCTTCCCACATGTTTCCGATCAGAATAAGGGGAATAGAGCGGACATGCTTTACCTGGGTGAGCTGCCACGCGTAAAAGAATTCCAGACACGTCCCCACGCCGCCCGGCATGACCACGACCGCGCCCGACAGAGCCATGAAGTAATCCAGCCGGTGCGAAAATTTATCAAATTCCTTTTTTATTTCCAGATGGCCGTTGTCCTCAATCTCCCAGGGCAGCCTGATCCGCAATCCCATAGAATCTGATTTATTATCCGTGTCACCGGCCGCGTGCCCGGCGTTGGCGGCCATCATCAGGCCCGGACCGCCGCCGGTCACGATGTCGATATGCTGTTCCCCGATAGCTTTGGCCAGAGCAAACGTCTGCCGGTACAGGGTGTCGTTTTTCCTGATCCGGGCTGATCCGAATATGGCCACGCGGAATTCACGCTTGTCCAGCTCTTGTCTCATCCTTTTCTCCACCACATCATTACGCTCGAGCCATGCTTCGGCTTCGGTAATGATGGCGCGCATCATGCGCACCGATTCGACCGGGTATGTGCCGATAGCCGTCTCTTCAGACAGCATCACCGCGTGCGAGCCGTCAAACACCGCCGTAGCCACGTCATTGACCTCGGCGCGAGTGGGCTGCTTGCGGGCAGTCATGGAAAGTAGCATTTCCGTGGCCGTGATGACGAGCTTTTGTTTGATCAGCGATTTCTTGGTAAATTCTTTTTGCAGGGCCGGCACTTCCGGCAATGTAACAGCATTGCCCAAATCACCGCGCGCGATCATAATGCCGTCGGCAGCGTCCAGGATCGCATCAAAATTTCTAACCCCGGCGCTGGTTTCAATTTTGGCGATGACAAAACACCCGGGCAGGGCGTGGCGCACCGCCGCGATCTGATCCGGGCGCTCGGTGAAGGACAGAGCGATGTATTTGATCTTATGGTTGCGGGCATACGTTAGCGTGTCCAGCTCCTTGATATCCAGCATCACGCGGATCTTATTCCTGGTCTGCACCTGCTTCAGATTGCGCAGAATGCGGTCGTATTGCCGGCTATCCCCGTATGCCGTGTTGATACGGATAAAATCAATGCCTTCCCGCGCCATTGCCCGGAAAACTCCGAGCTGCAGACTGGCCGGTCCAATAGTGGCGATTATTTTTGTTTTGATCTGCCGCCGCGCCTTTATTGATTTTTTCATGACTTTAGTATACCAAAACCCCGCCCGCCGCACGAGCCACGCTCCCGAGGTGATACCGGCGGAATGGATTATAAAGATTAATATTAGCAGCAGTTAAAATTTTTTTTCTGCTGTGGAGACTATTTTTGAATATTCATTAACTATCCCGCTCTGCAGACGGGACTGCAGGACGAACAGTACTTCCCGATAATACCATTTTTCGGATCCAGGTACGGGTTCAGGCGCATTAAACTGTTTCCAAATAGCGTCCCCGTCCTTTGTATGCCATTTGACTAATGATTTTAGATTGACTATTTTATCGGCACAACTAACCATCAGCGCTTCGGCACTGTTTTTCTCAAGCGCTTGAATATATTCCTCTTTTCTTCGACGCCATGTTGCCTTGCTCTTTTCCCGGCTGTCCGTGGGGTCTTTTTTTTCAGAAACTTCCAAAACAATCATGGCCACGTGGTGACCAAAAGCGCGGGTTAATTTTTCACTGGTATAGCCAGCCACATCTTCTAGCGTATCATGCAGCCATCCGGCACAAAGGATATTTTCATCATCTGTATATTTTTGCAATACTTCAACCACGGCTTGCGGATGGACGATATAAGGCGTTACCCCGTCTTTTCGCAACATGTTCGCGTGGAGCGTTCTGGCCTCATGTTCTGCTTTTTGGACTTTTGACATAACTGTTTATACTAATCCACGCTTCTCCTTCTTTTTTTGAAAAAACTGCCTTACGCAAATTTGATTGTTTAAGCGCCTCCATATTTTCCGCGGTCCGCTGCTGCAATTTTTGTTATTTTTTGTGGGAATATTTTGGGAAATAGTTTTATTTGCTCTTCAGCTTGCCTATTGCCTCGCGGTACGCGCAATAATCACAGTCAGGATCAGCTTGTGGGACTTTTGGGGAATCCAGGCACTGTTTAATTTCCTCGAGCGTACCCTCGACCCAGGCGTCTGATCCCTGGTGCGGAATCAATGTCACTCTGAACTCCAGCCTGGCGTCAAACGCCTCCTTGTCCGCCATGCCATTACAGTATACGAAATACCCGGTGTCCGACACCGTGTACCCGTTCTGGCGCAGCAGCCACTGGTATACTTCCATCTGGCGTTTGTATCCGTCCTGCCAGGCCTGATTCAGCTCTTTTATATCATCTTTCTTAGCGGTTGATTTATAATCGACTACGTACAAATTCTTTTTTTTATCGACCCAGATATCATCGACCGCGCCAGTTATGGTAAATCCGGTTTTCGCATGATCAAACTTCACTCCCTTGAAATTCTCCCGCCATTCATCCATATGCACGTTCTGGTACGGGACCAGATCCAGGCCGTATGAATGCAGTAATGGATGCACTTTATTGGCTGCCCGGTGCACGTCAAATTCCGTCTTGAGCAGGGCATCGACCGCGCTGTTGAGGTTAAAGGGGTATCCTGGCGGCCGTTTTATTCCCAGTTTATTATCGATATAAAAACACCGCGGACACTCGGTAAACAGATCTATCTTTGACCGGGACAGTTTCCAATGCTTGCCGCCGTAGTTATAGCTTTCTTTTCTCGGGACCTTGTAGTAATCGGACATTTTTTTATATTTATTTATTATTTAACCTATGGCCGGGTAATGTCCTTGCCAGGCTGTACAATATTTGTTCAAGCGTATATCAAGTATACCTAAAATAGGCGAATAATAAAACCGCATCATCCGTCGGGGTGGTTGGATTGTATACAGCAATAGGTGAATATGATCGGCATTATTTGGGGGAATTGCTGTACTTAGCATAACCCCATAAACCCGCACTGTGAGCAAATTCCCGCCGGCGCGAAGCGGATTGACAAACAGCATAACATATAATACACTGTCCGGATGATAACAAAATAAACACCAATACAGTAAAGTAAAACGGAGGATACTATGGCTGAAAGCACAAAAGGTGTTCTGCATGTCAAAATCCCTATTCGTAACAAGAAAAATGATACAATAATTGCTAAGGGGCACTTGTTCCTGCCGGCAGACTCCGGCGGCTGGATAGAACGCCTGATGCGCGACGCAGAGGGCTTTGAAGCGACCTTCCTGAGCATCTCATCTGTGACAGACTGTCCGGGCACCTATGATATCACGTTTTCTCCCTGTCCGAGCGAGGAAGCGTTAATAGGGATGGAAAAAGGAACGCACTTCGGTATCCAGACCGATATCCAGGTCATCCGCGCCTTACGTGACGCCCTGGATTTCCATATCAGGGAATACGACCGGGAAAAGTCTGACGCAGAGGCAAAATAGCCAGCCACCCGAACCAAGACCCATCGCTAAAAACAATGGGTCTTTTTTTATACCAAATTTTCCCGCCTAGTGGGGCTTAGCTAGCCGTTAGTTGTTAGATATTGGTTACGTTATTGGTTGTTGGTTTTCAGACCGATAACAAACAGCCAGTATCCTTAAAAGTCTAGCTACCAAAACGCTCCAGCGCCTGCCGCAGAACCCGGCCTGCTGTATCATCCCGATCCCGCGCTAAGACCGGCAGCATTGCCCGTACGGACGCATTCTCGGTCGGCAACAGCTCCACCTTGCCCTGCATAAATTCTGCCAGGTGCGTCAGAAATTCATCGAACCACGATGGGGTAACGCTCACCACACCGCTGAAATCGATCTGCACCGGTTCGGCCGCATCCAATGTCGGACGAATAGCCTGAAAGGCTTCCAAACCGGCTGGACGGGACAGCAACACAGTACCAAATTTTTTCAGATAAATAGTTTGCATGGTCATTTGCAATTAATAGGTAATCACGGCGTACACGCCACGTACGTTTTCCGAGACTTGCTTGATCTGCATGGCACCGTTCGCGGGAATACTGACCAGTCCAACGCCCGAACGAAAGGTGAGACCGATCGGGTTATTCTCAACAACACTCCGTACGAGCTTTAATCCATTGCCCCGTTTTTCCGGGTCTCGGCCTGAAACAATTTCCGTAAAGGCAATATGCAGCGCTTCCTGGTCACTGGCAATAGCCGGTCGAACACGCTGTAGTGTTGCTCGGACACCACGGCCCCGATCTGCCACTACGATACTACGCTTGACCGTATCATAGCCGTAGAATACTCCCGGCACATCAGGCCAGCTGCCGATATTGTGGGTGAAAGCGTTGTCCCCGATCTCACCGGCTACCTGGGTCAGCAATGAAACAATATCCGTCCCCGATGTGCCCAGCGTTTTCTGCAGCACTTCGGCCATTTTCACCAGCCGGCTGGTGAAGCGGTCCTGCCGATCGCAGTAATACTCATCGGGTAAGGTCGGCGCCTGGCTGCTTGCCGCCCAGGCCCAGGCCAACTTTGGTAAATCTACCGCCAACCGCCGTACTTCGGATAAACGATAATACCGCTGACCGCCTGGGCTGCGCTGGGCAGTAATCCGGCCTGATTTTTCCCAATTCCTCAGCGTTTGGGGGGAAATACCAAGTATTTTTGCTGCTTCGCTAACGCGGAGCATATCTTTATTAGAGTCCTTCATATTGTAAGTTTAAGGCATAAACCTACAAATGTCAAGTATTATTGTAATTTTGTGCCATAAATCTACAAAATATACTAATAAATATAAAATTTTCCGCCTAGTTGAGTTTAGCTAGTCATTAGTTTTTAGTTGTTAGACATTGGTTATATTATTGATTTTTGGTCTTTGGCCTGATAACTAAAGAAAAAAATCCTACGTTTAAAGTTTAACGCCTGCCTGCCTGGAATTTAGCCCTTTTTGCGCTTGCCAAAACCTTGTTTTTGACTGTTAATGCTGCCCAACTTACTATGGCCGCTATGATACCAAGAAGTCTTTCTCCGTCCTTTTTTCTCTTTTTTTTCTTGCATACATCTTATGAATTTATTTATTATTTAAATGCGTGGAAGTATGGGTTATTTGAAAGAGGATTTGGGGGGGGTAAATTTTAGTCCCCAAACGAAAAATGCTTCAATATTTTTCTCGGCCGGTGCGCTGTTTCGGTTCGCGGTCGTCAAATCGGCCGCCACGTTTGCCCGCGGCCCGCCCGACTCTGTCTCGGTTATCCATAGTGTTTGTATTTATGTAACAAGTACCTGCAATGTAGACTAAAATAGGAATAATAGCAATGCCCCGTGATTGCACAGTTCGCCCTACCACATCACCCTTGGGAATATTGTCAGCAAACATGGAGGATCTGTACCGCCTGCTCACGGCCTGCTATCTGGACAGTAACTACCGCTCCTGCTTGTTTGCCCAGCAGAGCACGGCCCAGTGGTGATAGATGTGAGATAATCCCTTGCCCAGGATCTGCCTCTGTCGGCCCGAGGATGCGGTAAGTCTGCCGCATACCACCATGGGCAATAGTCACCTGACTGCCCAGCCTGACTCTATCCGCAGTACCGTCCGGTGCAATAATCTCCGCGTGCTGCAGATGGTCCTCCAGCTCCAATATCCGCCGGTTCATCCCCCGCAGTTTACCCTTGGCAATCTGGTACTCCGCATTTTCCGAAAAATCACCCAGCTCGGCCAGGCGTTTCACCTCACTGGCTGCTGCCGGCCGCTGTTGTTTCAGCCGGGCCAGTTCTGCGGTTAGTTCGTCATATTTTTCCTGCGTCATGTGCGGATCACGCGGCAGATTTGAATAACGTCCGGTTTTTCTGATAGGAACGCGCATTGGTATACAGTCGTATTAATTAAGTGCCAGGCTATAATGACGCAGTGACATCCGTAATGCCTGGTAGTCAGGGAAAGTGCGGCTGACCAGCTCCCAGAATTTCCGAGAATGGTTCATCTCCTGCAAATGACATAGCTCATGCACGATGATATAATCAGCCAACCGCCTGGGTAGTAGTACTATTTTATAATTAAAATTCAAATTCCGTTTCCGCGAACAGCTGCCCCAGCAGGTTCTCTGGTTCCTGATGCTGATGCGGTTGTATGCAGTGGCATAGGTTCCCCTATAATAATCAATCCGCTCAGTGACCAACTGACGGGCGGCTTCTTTATTTCGTACATAATCACCCCGGCTAAACCGCCGTATTGGCTGGTGCTGCCGAGCAGAGGCAATTTTACCCATCAACCATCGCTGTTTTTGTCGGATAAACTCCTCGGCCAGCCGTAGTGGATAGTACAGCGGCGCAGTCACCACCACACTGCCGTCACCACGCACGGCCAACCGCAGGCGCCGGGCTCGCTGGCTCCGTCGCAAGGTATAGGTGACGGTTGTCTCCGATAGGGTGATTTGTTTTTGTACACTATTAGTATAGTGAACCATCGATAATATAGTTTTCGCGGATAATCCTCATACTCAAAATATCTTTCTAACAACAGATAAAAGATACGGAACGACGATAAAAACAACAAACGGAAATAGAAATAATAAAACAGGATATAGTAATGTGATCTGCCGGTGTCTCAGATATTTTATTATAGTAAATACACTGTAGCCGGTCGCTAGTATACCATATAGCATAAAAAGACTATCCACCCATACATCATGATATGCTAAACGCCAGTGTGTGCCCCTGATAATCATTTCAACATATTCCGTGATTACCATAAAAGAAACCACAGAAAATACCAGATTAATAAACGATAAAACAACGGCGACAACTTGGTTCCAGTTGATATGCTGACTGATTTTTTTGATGCCTTGCTGCATAGTACCAGTATACCAGACTATAAACTCAGATACGAATAAAAAATCGCCCCCTGAATCATTTCAATGGGGGCGATTATATCTGGTCTCGGTACGTTAGGTCACCTGAACTCTACGTACCCATCGACATGGATACCGTCTCTCCAGATATCTATCCAGATCTCTGTGCCTCGAGGATATTCCTCGTGGTACGAGTAACTGCAGTTAAAATCTCTGAGAGTAAATTTGATTCCGGAACGCTCATCCGCCCGGTCATCATATCGGGTGACACGAACTTTTGAGTTCACCGACGTGAGATTTGTTACCGTCATCAGATTGGAGCCGGTATCGTACTCGAACCGAATATGTTCCAGATCGAACGAATAGATTCCGCTACTGGAACTAATCTCATCCGGATCCGGTCCTAATAACTGCTCGCAGCCGCTGAACATGAGGGCGGCCAGGCAAAGAACAAACAGCATCAACACGTTTCTCGTTTTCATGATAACTCCTATCTTCGATTGGTTGATTTCCAGAATAAAACGAATGTATTCTAACAGCACATCATAGCAAAACAGCGCAATTTTGTCAATCCCTTAGCCAAATAAACCCTCCCCACATGTGTTCAGGGCATTTACATTATGAATTTATTAGTAGTTTAAGTTTCTGGTTTTGGCTATTCCAAATAATATTGCCGCTGATCAATCCGCGTAAAAAATCAGCGCTTGGCTGTCTTGATCAGCGCCAGCTTCTCTCGCCGGGTCATCTGTTTCACCCGTGCTTCGGCCCTGAGTGCATACGCACGATTCCGGTACCGCCGGGTGTAGACTAATTTCACCGGCCGCTTGGAGCGGGTATATTTTGCACCGGCCTCTGATGAATTGTGCTCGCGTACTCGCTGCCGTACATCCCTCGCAATGCCGGTATAGAGTGCCCGATCAGCACAGCGGACAATGTAGAGATAGTACATACACCTTATTTTTTGCTTTATTAGTATTTGGCACCCGCCCCCCCCCAGCCAAACAGTTTACGCCGGAATCAATAGCGCTCGGGGTTGTTTTTTAAATAGGTAATATAGTCGCGGATCATGTTGGTAGTATAGCAAGTTTTTTGCAGTAGCGTAATCACTCTGTTACGCGCGCCAGAAAACCAATGAGAAAAAATGCTTTTAGGCTAACTTGACTTTATTCTGTTTTGCCCGCATGATTATGATAGAAATTAAATAAAAAGTAGAATAAAAAACGTTACTTAAGAAAGTGAGGTAATGCCATGTTTATCGTTGGCATCGAACCACGTGCTCCTGGATTACATATATTCAGTGGTGCGCGGCTACCACGTCTAGGATTACCGCTGCTCTTCACCATGGCGCAGGCTATGGGACACCAGGGAGAAATCTATTGTGAAGATATCGCTCCCATCGACTGGGAAAGGGTACGGCAGGCAGACATCATCTGTATTTCCTCCATCACCTCTACCATCCCTCGGACATATGAATTCATCCGCAAGATAAGGCAGGAACTCAAACTAACAACCCCCATCCTCATCGGCGGACCGCATGTGACATTCCTCCCTGACGAAGCGCTCGACCATGGTGCGGATTACGCCTTCCGCCACGAAGCTGACCATAGCTTCCCCACGTGGCTGCAATGGTGGACAAGCGGCCGTGATCCGCGCGGACTCTTTGACATTCCTGACCTGTCATTTAGGGTGGGAAATCAAAACCACCACAACACCGCCGATCACACACGGCAATGGGTCGACCTCGATACCCTACCCACGCCTGACCTCAGGCTCATCGTCGGCTACGACAAGCCGAGTACCCTCCCGCTGATTACCTCACGCGGCTGTCCCTTCAACTGCGACTTTTGTTCTGAATACGCGATGTTTGGGCGTCGGTACCGATTTCGCTCGGAATCACGGATAATCAATGATCTCGAGTTCTATGACCGCATCTACGGCACCACACCCGTGTTTATCGCGGATGATAATGCCGCCGCCAACCCGGCTCGGCTGGAAGAACTCTGTACCAGCATAGTGAACAATGGTCTCGTCCGCCAGTTTTCCTGTCAAGTACGGCTTGATTTAGGCAAACGCCCAAGAACGATTGCCCAGATGATCCAAGCCGGCGTGAATCGTGCCTTTATCGGATATGAATCAGTCAACCAGCTGAGTCTCGATGCCGCGGGGAAAAAACTGAAATCAGAGGAAATGCGCAGTCTGACCAAAGTTTTCCACCGGTACGGAATAGCCATCCACGCCATGTGGATACTGGGATTTGACGACGACACTATCGATACTGTCAAACAGACAATACGCTCCTGTATCCGCTGGGGTATAGAAACGAGTCAATTCCTGATATTGGTGCCAATCCCGGGCGCACCGCTGTACCAGCGTTTTGTCAAACAACGGCGGATCATCGTGCGTGACTGGGCAAAGTACGACGGCCATCACGTCACCTTCAAACCAATGGGCATGACCGCCCGCCAGCTCCAGATAGCAGTGATGCTAGATGCTATGCCGCGAGTCTACAACCACTGGCAGACTTACAAACTGCTGTGGCGAAATAATCTACAGCTCGCGTGGGGAGTGCTCACCAGAAAAGTAAAGCATCCGCTCATTAATTTGAAAGGAAATATCGAAACGTTCTTTGCGCGGTTAGGAGGACGCCGGGCAATCGTCAAGATTCGACCACAGGTTACTCGATACCTCAAACGGATTGAGCAACCAACCGAATAGCAATGTACATATTCCCTAAAGAGTCTAGTCGGCAGACTGGACTCTTTTTTTATGACAAATTTCCCCGCCCGCCACGCAAAATATAATACTCCCGGCCTTCCTTGATCCGGTGCATGAGCAGTGCGTTGTTGTTTTCGATAATCACGGCGGATGAGCGCCAGGGGTATTTGTGTTTTGTTATAACGTCAGTATAGCAAAAACTGTTATGTTTTGCCCTCTTGAGACCTCTATATCTTCTAAGTTATATACCAAAACTTCTGCCAAACTACTAAGAACGGGCTGTCAGCGTAACCTTTTGGCCCAATGCAGACGAGATGCGGCTGAGCTTTGCCACCGTAACATTATGATGACCGCTTTCGAGGCGCGCAATCTCGCTCTGCGGCATGCCCGTCTTTTTTGCCAGCTGTGCCTGGGTGATCTTTTTCTTCTTTCGTGCTTCAGCAATTGCAATAGCGATATCTAGTAATTCACGCTCCTCTTGGAGTAACTTCTGGTACTCTTTGTCCTTTTGGTATTTGTAGAGAATATTATCTTTATGCATATGTTTAAAAAGGTTTACGTTTCTCATTTATCTCATACTCCATATATAAATTCTGAATTTTCTCGAAAACTTTTGATTCAATATTATCTCGTTTTTTAGTATATCCGTCCAATAGTATGATATCTGGACCTCGGCGAATAAAGTAAAAAACTCTACTTCCAAACCTGGTTCGCAGCTCCCAAATTTTCCCCTCTACATGTGCTGCAAACGGTCTTGGCAATCTCCCGCCAGAATGTGACAGTCTTTCAATTACCGCCTGTACCGCGGCAATCTGTCTGCGCTCTGATAAAGAATGTATGTACTCCTCAGCTGGTGCGCGTCCGTTTCGGCGGACAAAATAATAGACTTTTATTTGCATGCTAAGTATGAGCTACTATTAAAATATATCATATATGGTATATTGTCAAATCTAACTTATCCACATATTTTGACACCAAGATGTAGTGGATATTAAGAAAATTTAATACACCAAATTAGGATTTTTCACTTTTCAGATATATGACAAAAATGTATCAAATCTGAAAAGCGCTACCAATGGCAATCCCTAGATACTTTTCTTAATCTGACTTAGCAGGGTATTGATTTTGGCTTCTTTGCTTTGGATATCCCCCACCAACTCCGCCGGCTATTTCTGGTGGGATAAATTTTGCTTTTTTCATGCTGTGAGTATAGCAAAAATGAGACTTGAGGGGGGTCCGCATTTCGCAGACCCCGAGTCCGCCGGGAGCAATATCACTCACAACTTATTTGGCACACACCCACTGTTTACCCATTCACAATCCGGCGAACCGTCCGGATTCGCCCGCAGCTGCGTATCAACCACATCGATGACTTGGCAATCCTCAGCTGTGGTCGCAGTACAATAGGCGCCCATACAATAATTCATTTCAAACGTTAATTCTGGTGTGCTGGTATCGATATCCGCACATGATATAGTATCATCTACCAGCAACGGTTGGGACGCGACCCAGATACCAAATGCAAGGATAGTGTAATTATCACCAGTACTATAATATTCCCCCGTCGCCAAAAACTACGGTTTGCTTGCTTTTCTGATAAGTTGTTCTCTGTATTCCCCATATATATTAGTATATCAAAGTTCCACGTTTGGAGCATTATAATTTTGAATTTTGGGATTGTTTTGCCCCCTGCCACGTGAGGCATGAGCGGGCAGGGATAGCGGGCAGGTGCTTCGATATTCGAATTTCGGATTTAATCATTCTCACATCCCACATCTCACATCCGGACTAACCTCTCATTTCCCACATCTCACATCACACCAGTGATCCAAAATTATTACTTCTGCTCACTCTCTAGTAGTAATCGTAAATTGAAAATCGTATCTTCGCGTAACTTTGTTTTTACCCAATCCTTCTGGCTCTCATCCAATAGCTCGCCCATTCCGGACAGAATGCCGCGATCAGGTAATGTTTCCAACAATTCTATGCATGCATGAATGAAATCTGCAAACGATAGTCCTGTCCGATCCTCAATAATCTTTTTATTTATCTGCCAATGTTTTTTTAGAAAAAAATTAACGTCAAAAATATCACGACTCGCTTTCGCGGCCCGCTCGTACATCGCTACCAGCTTATGAGCAAACATATCTTCAGGCACCATTACGTTCATTGCTATCCCCATATACTGTTTCACTTCATAGCGTGAATGAAAATCTCGCAGATTAATCTCAATCTTTATGTTTCGCGATCCTTCGTCATACGAAATAAGCAAAAATAAACTGTACCGCTTTTTTCTGCTATCTTTGACCGCGCCGTACTGTTCGGCAATCCGCGTCACTTTTTCTAACACGGTATTCGCCTCGTCCTGATTCAGAAGATCGAAGTCTAAATCTACCGATGCCCTGGCAAGGTCATAGAATAAATATGCTGCCGTACCTCCTTTAAATCCAAGAAAAGGTCCGATAGTTGTATCGGTGTATATCTCCCGTAGGATGCGTAATAGTATTCTCTTGTGCTCCAGCTGGTCCAAAACCATAATTATCTGCCTCTAGTTTTTTTGAGTATACAATGTATGTATTCTTTTATTAAAACTCTTATTGCCATATATAGGCATAATATCAAAAACCGCGTCCCAGTCGATGTGCGACAGATTATCGAAGTAATAATTGCGCTGTAAATAGGCCGTATCCAAAAATGCTCTTTCTAAACTCGCAATATAATAATTCTCTTTTTTTATCACGCCTTTAGAATTTGTTAGGATAGAATCTTTTATTCGTCGGTATATAAATAATTGCCCTCGTACGTGCACCTCCCTGGAAATATATGAAGCGGCGAATATCTGGCTATACTTTTGGAACACGGCACCCTCTGAGCCTAAAACGGTCTCAAAACTGATATAGGAAGGAGTGTAGATTTTAGTTGCAAGCTCAATTGCATTATACTTCTCATCCTTAGCATAAATTCCCCTACGCAATCGAATTAACTGACCTTTTTTAACGTATTTTCTAAGTCTTTCCCGTGCGGATGATTCATTTTTTTCGCCCCATAACAAGGAAATGTCCTTTGTTGAAAAGATGGTTTGGGGAGACCTCAGAAGGGTGTTTAAATATTGACCTTTTTTCATATATATGCTATTTCTCTACTGTATGTCACCTTTATGGTGACTTCCAGTATAAATATTAGCATATTTTCAATATTTATGCAACCATACCCTGGCCGAGCTTCTGCAGTTCACGCCGCACATACGGCATCCAGTGGTCGTGGTTTGTCCCGCCGCCATTGCCGTGGATGATGATGGCTTTTTGTGGTTGGGGCATGATGAGAAATATATATTATTGTGACTAAAAATGCAGAGGACGCTATTTGATCTGGTCTGCTAATATTTTTCTGATTCCCTCTGGATATAGAGTAAGCGCACTCAAATCTTTCACCGGATGCCATTCTAATATATACCGATTCCGGTCAGTCATTCGCCCGAGCTCCTCTCCGCCGAGCGTCACGGTACCTGCGGTAATGTGACAAAGATATAGGCGGTGGGTCCGTTGGTCATTGGGCCAGTCATTATACACTTCACCCAGTTTCTCAGTAATCTGCACGTCGACACTGGCCTCCTCTCGTATTTCACGTACCAATGTCTGCTCGCTGGTCTCGCCGTCCTCCATGCTGCCGCCGGGTAATATATAATACTCCCGGCCTTCCTGGATCCTATGCATGAGCAGTACATTGTTGTTTTCGATAATAACGGCGGATGAACGCCAGGGGTATTTGTGTTTTGTCATGATGTCAGTATACCAAAACCCAGCACCCAATGACCATACTAACTTCTAAAAACTAACAACCAAAAACCGCCCTCGCACCCGGAGTGGTGCAGGAAGGACTTAGAGTATGGTGAAAAATGTGCCCTATATCACACCAATTCCCCCTCAAACGCCTTCTGCAAAATAGATTGCTTTAACTCCTTCATATCCTCCGCGGTCTGCTGCTGCAGTACCTGCAATTTTTTTGCTTTTTCGGAAAGTGAATCTAAATACGCCACAATCTTTTTTTGTTCGGGAAGGGGCGGGAGTGGAAATATAAGCTTTTTTAGTTTTGTTCCGTTTACATTAGGTTGTGCACCGCCAACTTTTTGACCCACGATTTGATCCCAATAGTACGGTGATTGGAAAAAGTAGTATAGGAATTCAGCGAAACATTTTTGCTTATCTACTACGGCTCGAATTAAATAAGATGCAAAAATTGCGTTTTGTGGTGGACTGGTAATTAAATAGCTTTTGCCAACGGTTGCGCCCGTTCTCGCAAACACAATATCCCCTTCGCGCAATTTATAACTTTCAATATCTTTACAATCGCAGTACGGAACGGAATCCCAATTCACATGACTATTTTGGATGTCAGTAATTCGAAGCAATCGAGAATTGCCCGACTGCTTTGCTGAAGCCGTATAACCATATTGTACCTGCTTAGTTACTTCGTTTACTGTCTGCTCCCTCCACCCCTTCTGTCTCCCCTTTTCAAAAATCTGGTACAGGGCGGCGGGGATGAGGGCGCTGGCGTCTGTCGACGCTTCTTCGCGTAGCTTTTGGGCTTCGTCAATTTTCCCAAAAAGCTCCTCAATTTTCTTTACAATTTTTTTCTGCTCGGGAAGTGGGGGGAGAGGGATTGCTTTTTTTGAAAATTCAGAAATCCAATAACGTTTATGTGTATTATGATTCACCTCAATACACTGCATCAAATGAAAAACATATTTAATATCAGCAATACCTCTTTTTGCATGCAGTATTTTCATTGCAGAAGACTTAACTTTAAATTGAAAATCTACCAGTCTCGAAGCTGTGGTAAAATCATCGAAAATGATTACTGGTAGCTCGGCAGAGTAAATGCCATCTTTTTCATCTGTATAGCCTAAAATAAAACTTTTACCCGGAGTTAGAACGGGTGTCGTATAGCTATCACTATAATTTTTGGAATTTACGATATACCTGTTAGGTTGTTCGTAATCCAAGATATCCCCTAATTTTTTTGTTGGGTAGGTCATACAATTGGATCTGACGCCCCTAAATACTTAGCGCGCTTAATAAAATTGTCTTTAATGTCTTTTTTTCTACTATATTTAACATCATTACTATACTCACCCAAAACGCGTAAATACTCTGGGAAGAAAAAATCTACATTAATGACGATCAAATCATTGGTGATTTCATGGTAAAAAGGCGGCTTTGTTAAACCCTGATCAATTGCCGTCCCCTTTTTCATCAGATGTTCATGTATTAACCCATTTCTAAAATGAGTATAAATCATACTTCTTCGTTTTTTCTGATTACCAGATAGTGGCGGTCGTATATCTGGAAATATCTGTGGATTATAATACGCATTGTAAAAACTCATAAATTCATCATGATCGCCGCCTTGCTTATCGTGATCTCTGCCGGCATAATAACCGGCAAGTGCTGCAGTATGCGCCATCATAAGTGTCATTGCGCCCACAAAGGCATCATGACTCATGCAAACCCGAACGTTATGATTCATCCAACGAATGGTACGATCGAGATGTGATTCCTTTTCACTCATAATTTTTTAAAGCATAATTTTCGCTGATCTAAATTTTTTGTTGAATAAGACATCTAATTAATAGCAATCTGTTTTAGGATAGAAAGGTCCTTTTTAATTCCTTGCTTCTGATTCTCCCCCAGCAAAATATTGTTGCTCTCAAAAGCAAGAAATTCGATGATGGCTCCAATTGCCGGAACTATCTCGGCGATATAGGCATGTTGAACTGACCAGCCCCTAGGATGAAAGTGTATAAATTCATTCCGTAAATCATCATTTAATCGACGTATAGCCATATAATGATCAGGTGTAGCCATAAGGTGTTTTGACCCGACAAATTGAGACATTCTAGAGGGATTCCGAATCCTTTTAAACGCTTCGTGAAAAGAAACGATTTTTTTATTACTTTTATCAATACGCCCATTCGCGTCTCGAATTTCCGGTTCCGTCCATATTCCTGACAAATCAGACCTCTGCAATGCTAAGAGCATAAAGTGATAGGCTGCACCATGCAGCGCAATTACGAACCACTTACACGCGAATTCATCAGTTGCGATTTCGTAGCTAAATTGCGCCGCACGATGTAGATAGTCAATTGCATTACTTTTTTCATCAATACGAAAAAATGTTTCTGGTGCAATTGTAGTTGTTTCTGTTATTACCGTTTTTTTCATCTTACCTAATTTTTTTGCTGGGTAGGGCATGCTACTTAAAGGCTATGATTGCTGTGGCCACTGCACCAACAATAGTGCCTGCTGCTAAAACGACGTTTAACCAAAATAGTTTTTTTGAAAGCCTGTCTGAGCTTTCACCAATATCTTCTGCAACTTTTTTAAACCGATCAATAGACTGTTTTATTTCTTGCGTCGATGATTGAATATCAGCTGTAGATTTTACAATTATTGCAGCGGCATACTGCTCCCCTTCTAGGGTATTGTGAGTATTTTGTCGAGCAAACTCCTCTAGAAGCTTTTCTTTGCTTTTTTTACTAACATTGCTAATCATATATCTTAAAAATTTATCTTTTTTGATTCAACTTATTTGTTGGGTAGGTCACTGGCATGATGTTTTTGTTATGTTATTACCTTTTTTCCAGCGAATCTCAAAGATTTTTTTTAGCAAAGGTAAAAACGTATTCACCTTATCTTTAGGTATATAAATTACAAATGATTCTTTACTGCCAAAATCTTTGGTCCCATAACCAATAATAACTAGTGCATTTTCTGCAATAATATATCTATCGTGAAGTTCAAAATATCTACTATATTTTTTCAATTTTATGTTGCGAAACTGGCTGTTAAATTTCTTCAAGTTCACTTGGAATGTATTCAAATCATTTTGCTCTTCATCACCCAGCTTAGACGATAAAAATCTTATTTTTCTTTTCTTTCCAAATTTTGATAGGAAAACAAAAGTCCCGTTCCCATAAAACGGATCGACAATACACAGGTCTCCAACTAACCGATCAATGACTTGTGGGAAATCATCATTTGAATCAGACCAGGCATTTTTGCCGGTGATAAAAAAAATATCTCGGAGCTCTACTCCGCCGGATGCCAAGTTCGCTACAACATCTGATTTCTCAATCCAAGCTGGAAACCAATACTTTTTTTTATTACGACCACTCCCGATAATTTTAACCTCGACTATATCATCGCTCAACAAAGGCTCCATTAATGCAGTTAGATTGTTGGCCTTAATTTTTTTTCCCGCGCCCTCATTTAATAAATTAGCTAACTCTGATGATGGAAGTTCACTACTAAATTCACCCTTCTTAATCAGTTTTAAGACACGGAAGATAAAGCTACCCTTTTTTATCTCTTTTAATTTTGTCTCGATATCCTTTAATATCTGAGATTTTGAAGTAGACATATCATGATTTTTTATACAGCCACTTTTTCGAGGTTGTACCGTCTGGTAATTTTCTTGTCTTCATTAATATACCTTTTCTTACTATTTTTCTTAAAGGTAAAGTAAGGTCTGGCGCCTTTAAATGAAGATCTTGTGATTTAAGTTTTTGAATGATATCCATTATGCTCTTTGGTTTACTAAAAAAACCAGCTTTATACAAAAGCATTATTTTGTGTATTGTAGAACCTTGTTTATACCAAATTGTGCTCTTTGTCTTTTTATTATTGCTAAAGTAACTAGCCTCAAGTTTGGCAATCCGTTTTTCGTGATCATCAAGTTTTAACAAAATATTTTTTAATTGATTGCCCTTCATATTTTTATAAATTATTTCTTATGTTTTTTCCTCCGCCGACTAATAGCCGATTTCCCACGGCTTTCAGTAACTAATTCTTTTGGGAAACCCCCATGGACGACATCCAACCCTTTTTTCGTAACATAGAAAAACCCACGTCGATCCTCAGCTTCGGCAATCCATTTTGAAACCTGCAACCACTTAAAATCACGATTAAAATTACCAGGAATAGGCTCACCTGCTTTAGGGAAATAAGGCTTAATATCAATAGGTTTAAAAAATTCATTATTTTTTACCTCTGTTAAGTATGCAGCGATCACTAAAATTTTATCGGGATTCCTTTTGGGAATATATTTATCCATATATTCAACGATTGACCCCGGTACCGTATTATCTTTATGTTCATCCAAACCGGTGTGATTAACAGAATTTGAAATTACTGATTCCACCATAGCACACATTGAGATAATCCTCCCTGCTAACGATTCATCAATTTTGGTGGTATAACTAATAGGACCTTCCATTTTTAGAGTGATTTTCTTGCCTTTTTTCATAATATTGCGAAAATTAATAATAATCCGTATACATTGTATACAGGATAAGATTTTCTGTCAAATCGAGCCTAAAGTCCCGCCGTAATATCGGTTAAAATGCGTTTGATGTTTTGTTCCTTTTCTTGAATCCCCACCACCAACTCCTCAGGTGGCTTGTGTGCTAATTCATCTTTTTTATTCGGGTTCTTGATATCTAGATTGTAGTTTTTAATATCCTTGACTGATACTTTCCAGGCATTGCCGTTTGATTTCCGATTCCTCCCTCCGTCGCCATGGCTCTGGCGGGCAGGCCACCATTTACGGATCGGTTCAAACTCCGCGTCGGTGATTCCCCTATTCTTGGTGTATTGCTTCATCCCCTCTGGCAAGGGCAACTGATAATACCAGATTTCTTTGGTGGGTTGGCCTTTTTCAAAAAATATCAGATTGGTATTCACGCCGGCGTAGGGATTAAACACTCCCTGTGGCAGACGTATAATCGTGTGCACATTACATTCGGACAACAGTTTTTGCTTTATCTTGGTCTTTACCCCTTCGCCAAATAGCGTACCGTCCGGCAGTACAATACCTGCTCTGCCACCGTCTTTGAGTAAATGAATAAATAAGACGAGGAATAAGTCAGCAGTTTCTTTGGTACGGAATTCACTGGGGAAATTCTTTTCCGCACCCTCTCTGACTACGCCACCAAATGGCGGGTTGGCCATGATCACATCTACTCGATCCGCGGGGCCATACTCGGTCAAAGGCCGCGCCAGCATATCATCATGACGGATGTTGTCCGGTACTTCCACGCCATGGATAATCATATTGGTAGACGCCAACAGATGTGGCAGCTGCTTTAGCTCTACACCGCGGATATTGTCGTGCAGCTTCTTTTTATCGGCTGATGTTTTCACGTAGTGCTCTTGCACGTATTCCACGGTATTGACCAGGAAGCCACCCGTACCGCAGGCCGGGTCAAAGACCGCATCACCGAGCTTGGGGTCAGTCATTTCCACGATAAACCGCGTTATTGGTCGCGGGGTATAGAATTCGCCATAGTCACCTGCGCTCTGGAGCTCTTTTAAGAGTTTTTCATAAAAATCATTGATCACATGGCGGTCAGACTGCTTGTTGAAGTCATAGACATTGAGTTCATTGATCACCCGACGCATAGTGGTGCCCGACTTCATGTAGTTGACCGCATCCTCAAACGCGTCGCGGACGACCATCCCCCGCTTGTCGCTATGACTGACCTTGAGATTTTTCAGGCCGGGAAATAACCGTGTATTCACGAAATCCATGAGCTCCTCGCCGGTCATACCCTCGGGATCAGCGGCCCAGTTACGCCAGCGGAGCTTTTCTGGGATGGGTGATTTATATTTAGAATCCTTTAATTCGTAAAACTGCTCCTGGTCATCATACAATTTCAGAAACAGCATCCAGCCGAGCTGCTCGATACGCTGACCGTCACCAGCCACGCCCTGGTCCTGGCGCATGATATTACGGAGACTTTTGATAAGTGATTCAACGGTCATATGTTATTGGGTAGCGTATAAAACGTGTTGCAGTCCACGCACGGCGGTCATATATTTCTCTCTGCCGCCGAAGATGTCTCGGACAATCTCTACCGGCGTACCAAACTGATCAAAGGGTGAAACTTCGAGATCGCCGATATCGTCGATAGCCATACTCCCCTGATCCGCATACTTCTCGAGCAATGCCTCGAGTACCTGGCGGGCCTTCCCTTCGTATTTGGCGAAGTAGTCTTGCTTCTGTACTTCCCGCGCTCGCTCGCTCCGCGTCAGGGGCTTCTTGCCGTAGGCCACGTGCAGTATCATGTCAAAATCGTCAATATTGAGTCCGACGTCTTTTTTGAGCTCCTCGAGCAGCACGCCCTTTTCCTGCAATGCATCAATGATAGCGTCTTTTCTCTCGGCGTCGGTCCAGGCACTGAGAAACTCATCCAGGGAACTATAGGATTCATTAATTTTCTTTTTCGTGAAGTCTTGGAGTGATTCGGCGATCAGTTTGCCTGTCTTGGGGTCGAGGAAATGAACGGTGCGGTTGGCCACATTAAACTCCACGCCATCAGCGATAACGATTTTTTCTTTTTTACCCTCGGGTTCCTCAGCGTCTATGAGTATTTCTTCCTGGGGATTTTCATCTTTGATATCCTGACCGCCCCTGGTTTCTTCTTCGATTCTATCCTTGATATTTTCATCATCTGTGGGTTCATATATTTTGACCGGCTCGCCATCGAAGTCAGGATCGGCAAAAAGTCTGGTCACGCCCCGGAAATCCATGATAGTAAAATAGTATTTACCAAAGTCGGGACGGAGCCTGGTGCCGCGGCCGATGACCTGCTTAAACTCAGACATGGAATTCATGGGCTTGTCCAATACGATCAATTTACAGGTCTGAACATCAACGCCAGTGGAGAGTAATTGCGAGGTGGTGACGAGTACGGGATAGGGTGATTCCGGATTCATGAAATTTTCCAGTTCATTTTTTCCTTCGTCATTATCACCGGTGATACGCATGACATAGCGGTGATTTTTCTGTACCTGCTCAGCGTTACAATTTACCAGCTCCTCACGCATACGCTTGGCATGGTCAATATCCACGCAGAAAATGATGGCCTTTTGCATGGGGTCGGTATCGCGGATATACTCCGTGATTTTTTGGGCCACCAGTTTCGTGCGTTGTTTGATAACGATATTACGATCATAGTCCGAGACATTGTACACACGGTCCTCGATGGGGTTTCCTTTTTCGTCGGTGATCAGCTCATTGGGACGCCATTCGATGTCTTTGTCCAAGACATATCGCAGCACTTTGTACGGCGCGAGAAAACCATCCTCAATCCCCTGCTTGAGCGAGTACGTGTAGACGGGTTCACCGAAATAATTCTGGGTGCTGACGTCGGTTGTTTCTTTTGGCGTGGCGGTTAGGCCGATTTGGGTAGCGGCAGAGTAGTATTCTAATATCTCGCGCCACACGGAATTATCCTTGGCGCTGCCCCGATGACACTCGTCCACGATGATTAAATCAAAAAAGTCCGGTGAAAACTGCTTGAATATTTTTTGTTGTTCTTGAATACCCGTCAGCCCCTGATACAGCGCAATATACACTTCATAGGCAGGGTCAGCGATATGTCGATCCACCTTTGTCATCTTATCCCCGAAATGCCGAAAATCGCCCTGCATGGTCTGCGTAGCCAGCGCGGTGCGGTCCACCAGGAATAAAATGCGCTTTTTCTTGCGCGACTTCCAGAGGCGCCAGATAATTTGAAAAGCGGTGTAGGTCTTGCCAGTGCCAGTCGCCATGACAAGTAAAATACGATTTTGGCCGCGGGCGACTGCCTCCACCGTGCGATTGATAGCTACTTGCTGGAAATACCGTGGCGGATGCGCTGACGAGCCCTCATAATTATCCGATGTAATAACTTCCTCGATTTCTGGGGTGATCTGCTTATTTGTACAGTAGCGCCGATATAATTGGTCCGGGCTTGGGAATGACCCCATATCCACCTCATGCTCGATAGTGCCGGTGCTCGGCGTGCGATCGTGCTCGAGGAATCCCGAGCCGTTTGAGCTGTATACAAAAGGAATATCCAGCGCCTCCGCATAGCCGAGTGCTTGCTGTATACCGTCCCCCACCCGATGTTTCGCATCTTTTGCCTCTATCACGGCGATGGGGAAATTATTTTTGTAATACAAAATATAGTCAGCCCGTTTTTTCTCACCACGGGTGATGGTCTTGCCGTACACATTGATACGGCCAGCTGTAAATGTTTTTTCCTCGCGTATTTGATTCTGCAAATCCCAACCTGCTTTTTGCAATGCTGGAGTTATAAATTTGCTGCAGATATCTCGCTCAGAATGGGTCTGGGAAGGTTGATTCATGCCTGTACTCTACGCTTTTTACAGCCAAAAATCAACCCCCTCTGTGCTGCGATTAGCATTTTTCAACTATTATTTAGTAACTAGAAATTCTGAATTAGGAATTAAAATATTGGGGGTTGCATTTTTTAAAAGCTAGGGGTAACCTACAATAAAGAAGTTAAAAAGTATATAATGATCGAACCTTAATAAACGGATAGTAAAGGAGGGTATATGGATATACTGTTTTTGGCGCTTTTTACCGGAGTTGTGGGGATATTGTTACTGCTCCTGGGGCTCGGCCTGGGCAAGCTGTGCCACACCACCCGAAAAATACACGAACGCGGCCTAGACCGCGACCTGCACCTCAATTTCATCCAGCAGATGACAGTATTTGAGCGTAATCCTGGAATTAGCATACCAGTGACCCTTGCCTTTTTCGGCGTGGTAGCGATTATGTTCGCCATAGTCATAGCAATCGTTAGTTTGATCCAGCAATTGGCAGCTTAAACTGAAAAGAGGTGTGCTATGTCATTTGACACACAGAGCCAGCCAAAAGGAGTCGACGGCCTGTCCTTCCTGGCCGGAGCCGTGTACGGAGCATTCCTAGGCAATGCATTATTTGGCAGCTCGTGGCTGAGCCTGTTGGTCGGCGCTGTCGTTGGAGTGTTCTTCCTGTCCGGGATTTTCAAAAACCTCTCCCTCCAGACTGCCGGGGTGTTAATGGCTATGGGCGATACCAGTTCTCGCTGGACAGCGGACCATGAGCGCCGCGGCCAGCGCATCGCCAAATATATTTTAACACTCCTTATCATTGTCGCCGGCCTCGGACTGCTGTCCAACCCGAACGGCTGACGCATGCCATGAAAAAAAAGACATTACATTTTGAACTTACCAAACCACAATAGCCCTCTATTGATTATCATGGAGGGCTTTTTATTTACATACGGACATGGAGGGCTTTTTATTTACATACGGACCATGCCGACATATATTTCAATATATTATTTTATCAGTTGAGTTTTTATTATAAGAAAAACCGTCCCATAGTATATGAAACGGTTATGTTTTATAGTATCCTGGCCGATTTAATAACCAGAATCTAGGTAGCGACTGGCCATGTCTTTTCTCCACATCGAGGCAGTGATGGGAATAACAATAAAAGGCATGAGAAAGCCAAAAAATATTCCGATCCATGGACTGATATCAAACAGGCCAAAATGCAGTATAGCCATGCCAACGCCGACGACCAGCGGTACAAATATGATGATCAGGTTTCCGCTTGGGTTGCCTATTTGCAGCATCCGGCCGCCCACATTGAACGCGGCGCATATGATCTGGCTGCCCACGGCGCTGATAATGAGGCCGCTGATGAAAAATGCTGTTCCATGCTGACGGAAAAATACTTCTCCCGACTGGCCCAGCATTATGCCGGCAGCAATTGTACTGGCTAACATCCAGTAAATGCTCACGTTGGCCAGATAATGCCACGCAATAGTCAGGGTCGATGCCGTATTATCACTTTTGACTTTGATCGAAGCGCCGATTCCCTGGCCGATGAATAATCCGATTATCCCGGCACCGATCGATAAAAACATGGCCACATACCCTTTGGTCCCCAGGTCTTTCATCACGGCAATATCTGTGACGCCTAGGTCCCAGGCCTGGTTAAGCCATTTAAAGACCATGATACTGACGATCAGAAAACCAATACCGCCGAAAAACCTGGACAAACCCATACATAGATTTGGATCATGATACTGTCTCACCGTTACCTCCAAAACTCTCTATTAAAAAGTGCTTTTTTTTTACTTTTTTACCCTATATAATTACGAGCTACAGGTCAAGTATGTGATTCCTATTATCTCGCTTTTGGAAAGGGGCTTTTATACGCGGGCTGCTACTGCTTTTTCCGTATACGTATTTTTGAAAAAACTAAAAAACCAAGAACCTAACCAAGGTCTAACAACTAAAAACCAATAACCAATTATAAAATCAGTAAATTAAAAATTACATATATTGGAGATTGACAAAGTATTGTTTTGTGATATAATATCGTATTGATCTTTTTTAAATTAAATTAAATTACATCAAGAAGCGGCAGCGGCGCAGTAGTTGCTGCCATGTATGTAAACACTCAGTAGAAAGGAGAATGTAATGACTACTGAGGAAAAACGGATTATCTTTACCGGAACCCCTACTACTGAAGAAGAGCGCAAAAAGCTCCAGTCTCTCGGGTTTGTTCACGTCACTGGGCTCCATGCGTACGGGGCTCACAGCCAGCCGTATATTATCGGCGAAAAAATCACCGAAAAAGACCACGGTAAATGGGGTCATAATAACGGTGTGTGCTCGCTGGTGACAACAGGCGGTGAAGTCTGGATCAGGACCGAATTTGTGAGCATAGCCAAAAAAGAGCTGGAACAGCTGGCTCCGAATGGAGAAGGCGCGTTTGTGCCGTGCTCCAACGGAGAATCTCCCCCGCTAATTGATTTGCTTAATCGAATGAAATCTCCCGGCTTCGGTATCGTAGTAAAATCATAACCCATGTAGTATCAACAGGCGGAACGTTTTCATTCGTTCCGCCTTTTTTATGTAATTATTTCCGCGCAACACACCAATATGACTGGTGGGATTGATATTCTAATTTATGTTACTACCCTAGGAAAGTTATAGTGCGCTTCCTGTTCTGCCCAGCTGTGTTACTACCGCCGCCACCAATGCGGCAATAACCAACACACTAAAAATAATAATATAAACAGAAGCTTTTTTTATCCCATTACTGCGCATATCTGTAATTTCCCGAAGAATGATAAACAGCGGGAAAGCGGCTACAGACAACAGTCCCGTCTCTCTATATTCTTTATCGACGAGAGAACCGGCTAGTAAAAATACTGCGAAGATAATAACCGGAATAATATAATTCCACTTCCTGGAAAATGTTAGTTTTGCTTTTACATGCTCACTCATGCCCCCACTCTACGCTTTTTACAGCCAAAAAACAACCCCCCCCATTGTATGGTGTGGAGGAAGCCACCCACACCGATCCCGCTTCGCGGAAATTACTAATTCCTATTAAAATCCCAATTATACAATGATCAACCAATGAGAATAAACCAGCAACCTAACTAATATTAAAAAAAAACTGACAACACAGTTATTATCAATTCTTAATTAGAAATTAATTAATTTTGGTGAGGGCTTCCGCAAAAAATCAACCCCGGCTCGATACTATCAAGACGGGGTCTATTACATAAAAGGACTATTTCCAACACTGTGGATCAGATGCCAAGAAATTACCATCGGACTCTGCGTGGGCAACTGCCGGACATCCCCGGCAGAGATACAATAGCTCACATGTGCGGCACTTTTCCATCATCTCCACCTGACGGTATTGGTCAAGCTTTTCTGATGTAAAAATGTCGATCAATCGATCTTGCGGTACATGACCAATCGGACTGCGAAAGCGCCGACAGGCATATACCGTACCGTCTGCCAGGATAGCGAGCGCGCTACGGCCCAGGCTACATCCGCTGATAATGAGATTATCAGGATTGTCCGGGGGGATGAGAGTGCCCTGCTCATAATGCAGCAGTTTCCATAAATGATCCTTATGATTGAAATGCGTCCGAGCTCCGCTTGCAGCGAGCTTTTTAGCATGCTCCTGCACATCGAGTAACAATTGACGATATGCACGCGGACTGATACCGACAGGATCATCAGGATTGCCACAGAACCGAGCAAACCCAAACACATCTATCTGCAGGTCAGCCATCAGCGACATGACTGGGAGTAAATCATCTACATTTTGGGCACTTAGCGTAAACATCACGACTGTGCGGATACCTGCTTCTTTTAACCGCAGCAACGCGTCAATGCTGCTGCGAAAGCTGCCGGACTTGCGGAAAGAATCGTGCGTTTTTTCCAAACCGTCAATACTGATTTGATAACCGCCGATCGGCAGCGCACGCAATCGAGTTATAGTAGGCCTATCCAAATAAAAGGGATTACCCAAAATACGTAGCATGACATTGTTCTGGCGCGCATAATCGCATAAATCAAAGAAGTCATCACGCAGCAATGGGTCACCACCAGTAAAAGTAATACCGGGACGGGCCCCAGCATTATTGCAAAAGTCTACCAGATCATCGATCACCCGCAAACAATCACTTTGTGACAGCTCTGATAGCAGCTCCTCTTTCCAGGCAGCTGGGTTGCGCACCATATAACAATGCCTGCAGCGTTGGTCACATTTTGCGGTCACGTGCCATTGCAAGCTGAATGATGGCGTAGTCCGAGCCATAGCTCCTCCAATCTATTTTGTATGTTTTTTTGTCAAAGGTACATCAGTGTTTTATAGCAAATACCCCGTACTGTGTCAATAAAAAACGGGGCGCCTCATATGAGAGCCCCGCCATTGGAAATGGATGTCACCGACTACTCGCCGTCACCACCACACTGGTCGTCGCCATGGCACTGTTCGCCGATATTACTGCAATTATCACAGCTTGTGTTTGCCGTAGTATTACGGCTCCAGTACTCATAGCGGGCCTGCACCTGCTCCAGCTTGTCCTGTGTGGACATAGACACCTCCTCTGTACAGGTGAAAAGGTTTTGATATAGTATACCTTATACTGGATAAATCATCAACCCTTGCCGATTATATTGGTAAAAAAATATTGCACTATACTGACAGCAGCTGCCCTTCAATATATTCCTTTTCGACGGCAAGCTCATCCGGCGTGAGCACGCTTTCGCAGATAATCGGTTTTGCCGTATCGCGCACCGCGGATAATATGTCCTGCTCCTTGGTTTTATATAGCGGCGCGTGGGGCATGCCTGCTGTCATGCCGCTCACATGGTACTCGGCCAGCCGGTCGCCCAGCTTGTCATAAAATTCATCCACCTGCGGCATGGCCGGATCATTGGTTTTTAGATGGTTGACGTCCAGGATAAATCCGAATTTGGGATTGTGCTGAAACAGTTGGAGCAGATCCTTCGGTACCTTGCCAAACGGCTTGCTGTCATCCATGTTTTCAAACCCTATTGGAAACGTAGCTTTATCGAATGCCGTGATGTCCACGACATTGTCAGGATGAAACACTACTAAGTCCAGTGGACGCACCGTGTCATGGAATTCCTGGATTATCTTCAGCATGTCCTCGGTTTCCTTGTTTTTCTGGTAATACATTTTTGGCGCGTGCAGACTGACGTAGTGGAAGCCCCGCAGATCCTCGGCCGTAACGCGCGCCAGCCAGCCGTCATCTACCCTGGCCTTGCGTATCAGTCCGAGCTCCACTGCCGCACAGCCGAGCTTCCTCACCACGGCCAGGGCTTGTTTGGTTTGCATTTGTTTATGCAAGGCGCCGGTAGAATATCCGAAAAGCATATGCAAAATATTTTGTTACTATTATTATTTTAATCTGATTGCAGCCAAAAATCAACCCCCCCCACCCACACCGATCCCGCTTCGCGGAAATTACTAATTCCTATTAAAATCCCAATTATACAATGACCTAATACCCAAATTCAGACATTAGGAAATTGGATTTTTTTTGTTAGCCATAGTCTTAGTACTTCTTGTCACCCCCCTCACCCGCAACGCCTCGCATAGCATCGGCTTGCGTGTGGGCTGTTTTTTATATTTCCAGCCAAATGCAGCCCTATTTTACTAAAAAGCAACCCCCGGAGATTATTCTCCAGGGGGTGTGCGTATGGATTACTGCTCGACCATCCAGATATAACCAAACGGTCGGTTTAGCGGTTCAGCATTAGGAAAGAATGCAATGATGAAGGTGCCGAATAAAATCTCTCCCCCGGAAGTCGTTCGAGTCAGCTCGGCTAAGTATTGGGCATAATATTCCTGTCTGCCCAATTTCATAGCCTGCTGTATATCGCGGAGAGCCTGCGATGTATTGCCGAGCTTTCCATGGATGACGGCGCGGTAATAGTAGGCCCTGTCCTGGTCCGGACTGCGGCGAAGCGTTTCATCCAGGTCTGCCAGAGCGCCGTCCAGGTCGCCCGACTGCCATTTTGCCAACCCGCGGCATAGCAGTACAGATCCAGCAGCCCCAATGTCCATCACCACGATGTCGGGGCGACTGTTCAGGCCGAGCGCCCGGTCAAAATCACGGATGGCCAGCTCAAACTCATGGATGGCGGCGTATATGAACCCCCGTCGGGCTATGAGATCAGGATCCTCCGTTCCCCGGCAGAGCGCCGCGGTCAGTCTCAGGATATCCTCCGGAATGCATTTTTCAACCGATGCCCAATGGTCTGTGGACAAATTGGACAGCGCCGATCCTTGCATCCGGTCCATATTGTCCAGAAATACCTTTTTAGCTTTTTCTAAAGCCATCTCGTGCTTCCCGTCGATCTCCAGCTGCTCGGCTTGTGTCCAGGCAAACGAACTCGTGCCACTGCCACATCCGGTAATAACCACCGCCAGCAGGACAAATACATAAACAGATACTCTTAGGTACATACCGCAAACCTC
Source organism: uncultured Gammaproteobacteria bacterium (assembly GCA_964415025.1). Lineage (GTDB taxonomy): Bacteria > Patescibacteriota > Patescibacteriia > UBA10025 > JAHIVO01 > CAYPXF01. The sequence goes on from CAYPXF010000002.1 coordinate 89,852, forward strand.
CTTACTATACGTGTTTTTAATGCTCTGATTTTATTTTAAATCAGTTTAGAATATTTGCGGCCAAAAAGCAAGGCCATGATGTGTAGTTAACAGCTGTCACCCGTGCATGCCCCCCAGTGTCCCCCGGTGGTGTTAACTGTACATACGGTAACCTGAATCATGCCGATACTATCGAAAAATTTCTGTGCGTCAGAAAGGAGGAAAAGCATTTTCTGGAAACACACGCCCCCAGTTCCAAATGCCAAGACTGCCGACTTTGGACGACTTGCCGGGGCGGATGTAACCTGCTATGGTTCAGCAGAAGCGCTGAAGCAGAAATTCCCGGACTACCTAATAGTCATGACAGAAAGGAGGTAATAAAACATGACGGCTATTATTGAAAACCTGGCCGACCGCAGCTATGTCCCGGTATCCCCTGTTGCGTTGGCCACAGAGCCGCTAAGACCACTAAATACAGGCGTCAACGGCGGCGGCGACTGTGATGGAGATTGCGGTCAAGATGATTGCGATTGCCCCAGCGGCGATTGCGAAGATAACTAACCATCACTTGTACTTTAGCGGGCTGTACACCACCAGTCCGCTTTTTTTATTCCCACATTTTTTCCCAAAACACCAAAAATCAGCCTCTCTCTCGCGCCATTACTACATCTCCCTACCGCCTGGTCCGACGGCGGTGCGGACTGCGCTGTTTGGATGATGGACGGCGACGGTGATGGCCTGACCGTTTTTTCCGGCCCCGGTAAGATGGAGGCCGCGACGGCGTGCCGCGCTCTGACCCAGACGCTGTCCGGGCCATGCCTGCTGGCGTACCGCCCTTGGTCAACTGCATACGAATCATCGTTTCGATAGCCCGTACATCCCGTCGCTGGTCAGCAGTGGCAAAGGAAATGGCCTTACCCCGCTTGCCGGCACGGGCAGTCCGGCCGATACGGTGTACATAATCATCCGGCGTGCTGGGCAGGTCAAAATTGATCACCACCTCAATATTACGCACATCAATCCCCCGTGCCGCGATATCTGTCGCTACCAGGACACGGTGCTGGCCTTTTTTAAATCCTTCAATAGCGGCGGTACGCTGGGCCAAGCTCCGGTTGGCGGAAATGTCAGCGGCGGTATGCCCCATGTCCCGTATTGCCGTAGCCAGTTTTTTAGCGCCCCACTTGGTCCGGGAAAATATCAATATCGACCCGCGGTATGTCACCAGCAGTTTTTGCAGCATCGACCGCTTTTCTTTTTGCTCGAGGAATATGACTTCTTGGTCAACCTCTTTTACCACCGTGCCCGGCTTGGCGATCTCAATGCGCAACGGCTTCTGCATATGCTTATTAGCCATCCGCATGATAGTGTCCGGCATGGTCGCAGAAAACAGCATAGTCTGCCGCTGACCGGGAACCTGCGCCAGGATTTTTTCTATCTGCGGAGCAAACCCCATGTCCAGCATCCGGTCAGCCTCGTCCAGGATCAGTATCCCGATATGCTGCAGCAGTGACGCATTGCCTGACAAATGATCAATCAGCCTCCCTGGCGTGGCAATAATAACATGCGGCGCGCGCTGTAATGCCCGCCGCTGTCTCACTTCAGACGCGCCGCCCACGACTACGGCGGTCCGCAATCCCAGCGTCTTGCCAAACTGGAGCAGTACATCGTCTACCTGTGCGGCCAGTTCACGCGTCGGCACGATTACCAATCCCCGCGTCGTGCGCCGGGCGATATTTTGCATCATGGGCAGGCCAAAGGCCAAGGTCTTGCCCGTTCCGGTCTGGGCAATACCGACCACGTCCTTTCCCGTGATGGCGACGGGGATTGTCTGGGCCTGGATGGGCGTCGGCCGGACAAAGCCATGCCGCTCAAGTACGCTCAATAATGCGGGCGCCAGCCCCAATCCGTAAAAATCAGATGCAGTGTCTCGTGTCATGTTGTATTATTTCTTTTTAGCTGACTTCTTCGTGTCGGTTTTTTTCGCGGACTTTTTGGCGGCGACTGTTTTTTTCTTCGAGGCTGCTTTTTTGCGCGTCGCAGTTTTGGCGGCTGTTTTTTTCTGGGGAACCACATGCACTACCTGCGGCGCCACAACACCCAGTATTTTGTCAATTTTGGCATGCAGTGATTTTATCTCCGCAATCAGGTCTGCATTCGCCGACACGCCAGATGGTTTAACCCGTCCCTGGCGGCTGCCCTTGTCACCGAAACAATCAGAACAATACACTGGTTTTTCCCCGGTCGGCCGAAACGGCACTTCACAGGTATTGCCGCAGCTGGCGCAGGTAGCCCGAAACATGGGCCGGTCGTTCCGATCCCGAAAACCCGCCTGGCCACGCCGTTCGTCGCGCGGATTATGCTTGCCAAAGCAGTCACTGCAGTACACCGGCCGGCTGCCACTCGGTCTAAACGGCACTTCACAGCGCCCACCACAGTCGGCACAGGTGGTCTGGTGCATGGTCTTGGGGCCGCGGTCGCGGTTGTTAAACCGGCTGCCACCGCGTCTGCCCGCGGACCGGCCTCCCCTGTCTTGATTGGTCATAGATATATCGCAATTAACTAGTAAGGTAAGATAGCAATATCCTAGCACGGATACCATTAAATAGCCAGTTGGCACGCTAGTAGCCGTGGAAATGATGAGACGTAATCACAACAGCACCTGTATAGTGTAAATTTTACATTTTAACATAGCATGTGTTAATAACCATTCACCAAATAAGCAAATGCTAATGACATAACGATTTAATATAAAAAATTAATAAAAAAGAGGCATCCAGGTATAGGATACCTCCTGAAAAAAGTCACCGTGCAGGCGCGATGACCACTTCGGTGGTTTCACCGCCGAATAAATGTTTCTTGCGGCGAGCCGCAACATGGGTGCCCATCCCCTGCCTGGCAAATTCGGTGGCGACCGATGAATTGGCAATTTGTGCCATGGCATCATCCAAAGACTGGCGTGATACGAGATCCGCAAAAAGAAACGGTTTATTCTCAGCAAACACGGTCTCCGGAGTGGTTGTCGCTACTATACTGGGATCCGCGTACCGGTTCTTCCAGTCCAGCGCAGGATTGGATAATGCATAATCATGATAAGAAGGCCTGGAGTTAAAGGAATATATGGGCATATTTGCCACCTCCCTTCCTTTGTTTTTTCTGCGTTCTCGTTCTTCTGCCTCTTTTTTCGAATTGTTATCGTCCATCTTTTTTCGGATCAGCCTGGCTATGATCGTGGCTCCCACGCCAAAAGGCGCCAATGGCGCGGCAGGCGTGAACAATAACGCTATGCTAGCCCCAATTCCCAAGCCTAACCCTGCGTTTGCCCCAGGATTTGACATAACTTTGCCCTCCATTCTGTGTCTCTCGATGTAAGGTGACTGTTGTTAAAAAGCACTTTCTGTTTATTACAGCTTTACACTTTTGCACAGCAATGTTAAATAACCGTATAATTCTGATGACAATGATAAAAAGATCGTATCAACCGAACTTTATAATAATTAGAGCTCTTTTGTTAATGTTAATTTTCAATCGAGTTCCAAAAGGAGCTTTGCGAGAAAATCATAACACTCCTGTATAGAAGAGAGTTCGAGACTTACTTAAATATTTTTATAAGCAGACTAAATCCTATGCACCAGCCAGTAATCCAGCCGGCTTTGCCGTCTCCTTCTTGTATCAATTTATAAACGTACTGTAATTTCAGTATTCGAAATATCTCAAGCGCATGGGAAAGAATAAAAAGCAACTTGATAAGCTGCCTGGTCTTATAGTATGCAGCGGTACGCTAAAAAAATGCTTCAATATTCTGCCGCCCGCTTAATAATCTCTCCAATCTCATCCGGCGTATAGCCTTTTTGCGCCAGGAACGCGTAGAGTTTTTGCCGGACAGTGTACTGCTCTTTCTTGCCAGGATGTTTCTGAAGCAGTTGCTGGTATTTGGCTTTAGCCGCCCGGATAATAGCGGCGTAATCCTGACGACCGTCCGACTCCTCCCATTCTTTGATAACTTCATTAATAATATCCTGCGGAATCAGCCGCTGCACCATTTTCTGGCGGATGCGGTAGATGCCGTCTTTACGGTCCAGCAGCTGGCGTAATACCGACTCAGCGTATGTACGGTCGTCGATATAGCCGGCGGATTTTAATTCGTCGATAACTTTTTGCACATGCTCGGGCGTATAAAAACGATACCGCGCCGTACGCGGATACCGACGCTTCAGGTCGGTCACTTTCTGCAGTAATTTCTTTTCCGAAAACCCCTGCCGGGACAGATAGTCGATTAGTTTTTCCCGGATATGCTGGTAGTCTTCGTCGGTTGGGTGGTCGTGGGTCATAGGTATATAATGACTTCTTTATCTCATTTAATCAAACATTGTCATCCCGAACCCTTCGACTTCGCCACATAGTACGTGGCTATGTTCAGTGCAGGCTCTGTCGAGCTTTCTCTGGTATGTTCCATTAAGTCCAGTAATAAACCACCGACTGTTTTCATCCCCGAGCAACATCGAGGGATCTCTGGGATGCTTCAACAGGCTCGGCATGACATCGGTTTGGTTTATGAACAGAGGTCGCGCCATGATGGATTCACCATGGTAATTAACCACTCTTTCTTTTCTCTCCGCCATCGCTTGAGCTGCTTCTCCCTGTGGATAGCATCCCAGACATAGCCGTATTCTTCATAATAAACCAGCTTGGTAATATTATACCTGCTGGTAAAGCCGTGAATCAGCTTATGCTTATGCTGGTATACTCGGCTTTACAGATTACCGGTTACTCCTATATAGAGTACGGTATGTACCTTATTGGTCATAATATACACATAATACGTACGCATATAAAAATCCCCAGGGGGGTAATTGGGGAAGATAGTAGTATCGTACCAACAATATTCCGGGTAATCAATACTGCTGATAAAAAACAGGCAGTACTATGCCTATAGCATAACAGCCACAATCTGAAAATCTATCACAACAAATATTTCTCTATCCAATCTCCGAGAATTGCGCTAATCTGTTCAAACTGTTCCTTGGTACGGAATGTATGCTTGGCGTTTTTAATTTTATGCAGCTCTTTGTGGTCAGTAGGGATGGCCTCATACAGCAGTTCCTGGTGCGCGTACGGCGTACTAGTATCCTGGTCGCCGGCCATGAGCAGCACTGGCATGGTCAGTTTATCAGCATTGATCAGTAAATCATATTGCAAACGATCCTCCATATTGGACCACGGCAATATATATGACACGCCGGGCTTGGCATTACTGTGCAAAGTGCGGCCGTGCTGTTTCCATTCATTAATTTCTTCGGGTCCGTGTGCCTCCAGGCTTAGCTTGCCTGAAACCACCGTAGAAATCGGGGCAAGCGCCTTTACCTTATCCGGATAATGCTCGGCATACAACGCCGTGCAAATACCCCCTAGGCTGTGGCCGGCCAGCACAAACGGCGCTATATACCACGGCTGTCGGCTGGCCCAGGCAATCACGTCTTCCAGGTCAGCGTAGTAATTGGTAATAGTTGCTTGCTCTATATGTCCCCCGCTCTCGCCAATTGTATTAGCCGGATCAAAACTGACTACGGTAAATCCCTTGTCCAGGAATGCCTGGACAAAGGCGCGAATATGACCCTGCTCCTTAAACCCGCCCTGCCCGGGCATGACAAACACCAAGCCTGTCTGGTCAGGGGTTTGTTCGATGACAACACTAAGATTAACATCGTCTCTGTTCTGTATATATATTTTCCGCATATACTACTCCAGCTGGTCCAAGATATTCCCCAGCGCTTCAATCTCCTGCCCATAGGTCGTCCAATTACCGCGGCGCTGGGCGTCCAGGGCGTTTTGGTAGCGCGTATTGGCTTCGCTGATCAGGTCTGCCTGCGTCTGGGCTGGCTCATCCGTATCCTGCTCTGGCTCGGTTGGACCGTCGACTATTGGATCGACAGCTGGCTCATCCGCCCCGCTGAAAATCACGGCCAGTGCCTGATCCAGGGTTTTGGCCATGCCGATCTGGTTTTCATAGGCCACGATCACGCGTTTGAGCTCGGGAATAGTCCCCTGGTCAGCGCGCAGATACAGCGGCTGCACATAAATTAAGGCTTCTTCAATAGGGATAACGAGCAGATTGCCGAAATTCACTGACGAGCCGCGCTGATCCCACAGCGATACCTGCTGGGATATGTCCGCATCCTGGTTAATCCGATTCGCTATCTGTTTCGGTCCGAAGACTAGTTTTTGTTTGGGGAAACGGTACACGACTAATTCGCCGTAGTGCTCCCCGTCAGAACGGGCGACCATCCAAGCGGCCAGGTTGTCTTTATTACGCGGCGTAAACGGCAGCATGAGGATGAATTCCTCCTGGTCTTCGTCAGGCAGTTTCATGATCATGTGGCGCATCATGGGATCTTTACGGTCCTGGCCAATCTGGGGGATTTCCCATTTATCCTCCTTATTATAGAAAATCTGGGACTGCTCCATGTGGTAGGTGCCATAGATAGCGGTCTGGTATCGGTAAATATCCTCGGGATAGCGGACGTGGGCGCGGATATCGGCGGCCATAGCGTCCATAGAGACAAGCGTATCAGGAAAAATATTTTGATATGTCTGGATCAGCGGGTCATCTGGATCAGCCACATAGGCATCCATGGCACCGGTATAGGCATCGATCACAACTTTTACCGAATTACGGATGTAATTCAGCCGCGGACTAATACTGCCCGGCGTCCGGGTCACGTCTGTAGCTAACGAAATAACTGATTCAGCATAGGGGTAGGCGTTGGACGTCGTATAGGCGTCATACATCCATTTTAGTTCGCCGTTTTCAGTGATAATCATATATGGATCGCCATCGTACTCGAGAAACGGCAATGCTTTTTTCACGCGGTCAGTAATATTGCGGTGCAATAACACCTTGCTGTCATTAGTAATATCTCCGGACAGGAGAATTTTCAGTGATTGCAGGTCAGCGGCAAATAATGCTTTTTTTAACAATGAATCAACCGCCACGCCGCCCTCGCCCTGGTATGTGGTAAACACGTTTTCATCGCCGGACGGATAATTAAACTCCTCGGCGTTTGTCTGGACAAACACGTAGTCCGAGACCAGCTCGCCAAAATATATTTCCGGCCGCTCCACGCTGACTGACTCGGTACTGGACTTGGGCGGCAAATCTTGGACAAACAAGAGCGGTAATCCCTCCGGAGTGACTTCATTGACCGGACCGAGGGCAATGCCATAGCCGTGGGTAAAAACAAGGCGTTCATTAATAAACGTAGCCGACGGCAGGCTGGCAGTATTTAACTCGCGCGGTGACAGCATGGTCTGGCGGTATTCATCGTTAATAGTGTACCGGTCATTGTCAATAGACACGAAATCGTAGTAGGTGCGTATTTCCTGAATCTGGCCAAACGTATCCAGGAGCGGCGTGCGGTCCCAGAGTCTGACATTCTTGATCGTCAGTTGGTTATCGGCTATGTCCTGGCTGGTCAGCTCGATATCCTCGGCTGCCAGTTCACGTCTGGTTACCTGATCCAGGCCAAACGCCTGCTGGGTCGCCGCAATATTACGTTCAATATACGGTGTTTCCTTGTCCAGCTCATTTGGCAGGACGATCAGGCGCTGGACAAACACCGGATATCCCACACCGCCGACAATACCGACAATGATGTATAGTCCGATCAATATCGGCACTATCCTTTTGACGCGACGGAACAAATTAATAATCAAGACGACCGCGATCAACAGCGCAATCACCAGCAGTCCCCATAACACCGGCAGGCTGGCATGCACGTCAGTGTAGCTAGCACCGGTAAAGGGCCCTGTATTCGAATACAGCAGGTTTGGCATGGAATTAAAATACAGACTACCGGCAATCAGCAGGAAAAAAACAGCCAATAAAATCGACAAGTGCCGCTTGGCATGGCGGGCGGTCTGCACCTGCCGATTACGGATCCGCAACACGCCGCGTACCAGATACTGGAATGCGGCGGCAATAAATGAAATAATTGTCATCCAAAAAGCAAACCCCAGCAGCATACGGATAAACGGCAGGGTGAAAAAATAATACGACAAATCTCGGCCGTACAGGGGGTCTGTGGTACCGAAGCTGACACCGTGTAAAAACTCCTGCACAGTCTGCCACTGGGCGCTGGCCACTAGGCCGGTCATAATACCGATAAACAGCGTTACTGGCAGCAGCAGGCGGACAATCACCGCTGACACATCAGGCTGGCGGCCGGGAGATTCACCGGGCTTGAGCACTATTGGTTCATCACGGGTAAAGCGATAGGCTAGATACGCATTCAGATACAAGACACCAAACGTGACTAGGCCGATGCCCAGGCCTACCGCGAGCCGTGTCAGCAAAATCGTGGAAAATATCTCGGTCAAGCCAAGCGAATCAAACCACAGCCAGTCTGCGGTCAGATTGACTATTATCGGCCCGGCAATAATTACCAGGGCAATAACTATAATAATTGTCAGGATAACACTTTTTGCCATGGACATACAGTATAACATTAACCGACCAGTATAGCAACGAAAAAAAAGACCCACTAGGTATGGGTCTTTGGATCAGGAACAATACGAACTTTAGTCCTTGTTTTGATTTCGTACGTATAATCGTGCTGCCACATGCCATCCTTGAAAATCTGGACCATGAATAAAAACCTTCTAAAAACCGGTGAGTCGGGAACATCACCCAGAACAAAATGTTCGAGGTTGTTTACCTGGGCAAACGGGATCGATCCATTAGTTGCTGTGTGTGGCGATTTTTTTCCTAGCACACGTCCTCCTTAACATTATAATGTACAAACACCTCGGTTAGCGTACACTGGAGGGTAGTACAAAATTCTCGGCCTGTCAAGAAAAAAGTCCATGGCTGTACCAATGGGCTTATGAGCTATTTTTTCTTATCTGCTGCGGTATAGCCACAATGCTCAAACTTTCCGCCTACTAACGCTTTTCCGCAATACGGACAAAAAGATTTGTCTTCCATAATCCCTCCAAAACACACTATGGCCATACTACTATGTCCGAAATATTTTGTAAACAATCATTGACGTTTAAGCATGATGCACATGCACGTTGCGATACTGCTATAGCTATACCGGGGATTTGCGCCAGAAAATAAATAATAACAGCTCCCCCACATAGATGACGTTATTCCGTGGGCAAATCTGCGGTTTTTTTAATTGTGTTTATTATGATTTCATAATACAATTATGGTATAATTATCGTATAAAAAAATGCCCCAGCAAAACACTCGTCCAGACCAGGAGAAAAAACCACCAACTTCAAACCATCTAGACAATAACTACGCCGTATTTGAGCCTGATTCTAAAAACAGCTCAATAGACCTGCCAAAGAAGTCGCCTAAACTGCGCACGTTATTGATTGTAGTGGCGATAGTTATTATTATCATCGCCGTCGCCCTGGCTGCGACCGGGCTATACGCCGTACCGGGATTAGCCAGTCTGTTTGGCACTGACCGGCCAAAAGATCTCGGCGTATCCACGAGCGATGAGGCGCTGGCCAGTCTCAAGCAAAAAGTCCCCATGACTATTTCTGGAGCATCCGTAGACTACGGTACTGTTTCATTGGTCCAGACCGCGACCGGATCAATCCCTGTTGATGCAGAAATTACTTCTTCTGAAATTACCTCATGGCTATCACGCCACCAGGGCGACGGCGGTCCTGTCACTGATGTCCAGGTAAAATACATCGAGGGCGGCATGGAGCTGTCCGGCATGCTCCATGAGTATGTTGAGGCGCCGGTGTACGCAAAAGTCATGGTCGACCAAACCGGAGCTAACAGCGTAGCGCTGACCGCGTAGTCCGTAACGCTCGGCAATATTCCCGTTCCGAAAAAATACGTGACGATGGCTGAAGACTGGTTCGAGGACAAGGCAAATAATATTATGTCCTCAGTTCCCGGCTATAGTATGAAGACTGTCGAATACCATGACGGCTATGCCGTGTTCCAGGGTACCTGGCCGGAAAATGTCCAGCCGGCTGATACAGGCTGGACCGGCTTATTATATTAGACTGCCAAAAGGATATAATAAAACGGCTATATGCGCATAGCCGTTTTGTGATGTGTTTCAGGTTGTAGCGCGCCTTAGAGATTGCTGCGCCCACCATAGGCGCGGTAACCAAGATACATGTCTCAAACAGCGTCGCGGTCGCCTCATACTTACTGCGGGACAAAAACTGCACGATGAACATGGCTAAAAGCAGCAGCCACCACACGTACACGAACATGTGTCCTTTTCTAGTCTCCCAGCGCCTGTGCTACCAAGGGTCGATTTCGCTAAAGACGGCGTACAGGGTGACTAATACCACATAACCAAAGGGCATTTTGTCCGGGACAAGGTAGTCAAGCTTGAAACATTCCGTGATTATCATGATAATCTGAATACAGGTCCATGCTGCGGTGAAAAAATACAAATACCGCACTTTTGATGATATCTGCTTGACGCTGATTGTTTCCATCATCTCCTCCTGTGCCTGTGCTAATGAACAAAATATCACGTCACTATAACCCAGGCCTCGCCTGGTATCAATATATATATAAAATGCACGATTTGCATTGTTGTAATCATAGCCAAAAATATGTATACTGGTTATAGGTATTTAAAAACTATTAAATCAGTTTCTCAAAAGGAGGTGATACTATGAAAATGAACGCACTTGATTGGGTATTGATGATTTTACTGATAATTGGCGGCCTAAACTGGGGGTTAGTCGGGATTCTGGACTTTGATCTCGTCGCAACAATATTTGGTGATATGTCCGCGTTTTCCCGTATTATTTACGCCGTTGTCGGTATTAGTGCTGTCTATGTCCTCATCCGCATGTTCACCTGGAAGCAGTCAGGCACTGACATGCCGACCCAGCAGCAGCCGCAACAGTAGTCCATATTCAGACAAATAAAAAACCATCCCGAGCTTACCAAGGGATGGTTTTTGTTTTGTATTAAACTAGCGGACTGGTTTAGTTTTTGGTGTCTGCTGCGCGGTCCGCTGCCTGATAATTGCGGTGATAGAGAGAATAACAATCACCGCTCCAAACCATTGGCCGGCTGACAGCAGCTGGTCATGGATCAGCCATTCGAGCACTACCGCGCTAAGCGGGAACATCATTTCAAATATAGTCGCTCGCGAAGCCATGATCCGCTTCAGCCCCCAGTAGTAAATAAAAATAGCCGTACCGCCGGTAGTCAGGGCGATCAACGCAAACACGCCGATCATTTCCAGGGTTACCGCGTCAAAACCGGCAATGCCGGCATACCCGGTACTAATGCCGGCTGTATTTAGGAGAGAAATCATCAGTATAATTATAAACATGATGATGGTCGTCAGGACAAAACGCAATGATGTCCCGATGCTATGGCTTACCTTGGTAATAGCTTTTTTAGAAAAAACAGTAGAAGAGCCAAATGAAAAAGCGGCCAACACAGCCAGGAGCGCTGGTATGAGCATGCCCTGTCCGCTGACCGATACCGCTTCCCAGCCAAAAGTCAGAAAATAGCTGCCCATGATAGCCAGTACTGCCCAGAAATAAAACACGCGTTTGGGGCGCTCCTTCAGCCAGGCATATGCCAGCAGGATAGCAAATATCGGCTGCAGTTTTTGCAGTAATAAAACAACGGCAATGTTCAGATGTTCGCTGTGCACCTGGATAATGGCGGCCACAATGGCCATAGTCCCGATCGCGCCGCCAAACAGCGCCGTCAGCCCAAAGGCGATCCAATCACTCCGCTGCAGGTTGGCTAGCTCGTGACGCTTGGTTATCAGAAAATATGATAAAAATACCGAGGCAGTGAGGTGTAGGAGCAACACAAAGGTCGGCACATCCCATAATCCGAGATCATTAATCCACGGAGTCAATACGACCCCATCAAATGCCCAGAGGAACGCAGCAACCATGATGGCCAGCGCCGGTAGAATAATATAAAACCGTTTTGGCATAGTATCACCTATTAAAAATATTACTATTAGTATACCAGAAAAAAATCTTTTTGTAAGAGCGCTAAAGTGCTATACTGGTATTGAGATTAGTAAATAAACTACCCATGGAACAAGAATCAAAAGCCAAGTTAATTTTTCCTATTGTCCTGATTGTATTAGGAGCCGGCATTTTGCTGGATAATGTCGGAGTCTGGAATTTTTGGAATATTGTCGGTGATTGGTGGCCGCTTATTATCATTATTGCCGGCCTGGCTACCTGGCAGGGCGATAAAAAAGCGACCGGCCCGGTTATCACCATGATCATCGGCTTCATCCTCCTGCTCTGGACCGTAGATGTGATCCCGGCCGGATTTTCAGGCGTCTTTTGGCCGGCCATGCTTATTGTAATCGGCATCATTATCCTGACCAAACGTAGCAAAGACCCGACCGGTGCCACAGATGCAGAGCGAATAAATATCCAGGCAATTTTCGGCGGTATTAATAAGAAAGTGACCTCGCCATCATTTAAGGGCGGCTCGGTAAGCGCGGTGTTCGGCGGCGGCGAGCTTGATTTGCGCCAAGCGCACATACAGGACAAAGCAGTCCTCAATGTTACTGCCGTGTTTGGCGGGTGTGAAATATTCGTACCAAAATCTATTAAGATCAATGTCCAGGGCACGCCAATACTCGGCGGATGGGAAGACAAAACCAGCTCTGACAATCAAGCCGATAAAACCCTTATTATAAAAGGGGTGGCCATGTTTGGCGGCGTCGAGATCAAGAACTAACCAAAATTTAAAAAAAACAGCGTATATATTTCTGGCGCTGTTTTTTATTACCTAGGCGCTAATGGCAAAATCGATTTGCGGCTTCTCATCTGTGCCAGACAATCTGGCCAATACTAACTCTACCTCTAGGCCAGGGTATTGCTCCTGGATCAATGATCGGGCCACGCGCATATCACCGAGCTGTTTGTCTTGTTCAGCGTCGATATCGTCAAATGCATCATGGCCACCGTACGCGCCGCAGTCAGTATGGTGTATCAGCATGATGTGATTAACACCATGGAGCGTGTGAGAAATTTCTATCTCTTTCATCAGTATGGTCGTACCCGCAGTATCATGGTCGACTAAATCTTTAGTTGCTCCGGCTAGTGCTACTAGGTCGTATTTATTTTCTAAATTACGCGACAGTAAAAACTCCCGTACTGCCTGGTGCAGCCGAAAATCCATACAGGTGATAACCAGCGACTGGCATCGGTGTTGCATACACTACAAAAAAGAATAATAAAATATCGAGCTGTCTCCCTGTCTAGGGCTGTGGCGGCGGTCGCCGGCGATGCTTGCGGGCCACCCGCAGCCGTGCTAGTTCTTTTTCGATCTTGGCTGACAGCATGGCAAACTCCTCCGCGTCAGTACGGCGTTCCTGCATCAGCTCGGCTGCTTTGGTTCGGGCTTGTTCAGCGCGTTCTTCGTCGATCTCCTCCGCTTTTTCCGCTGTATCAGCCAGTACAATTACCTTATCCGGGCGTACCTCGATAAATCCGCCGGAAACTGCCATTAACAGTTCAGAGCCGGCCTTTTTGACGCGGATCTCCCCAGCTGTCAGCAGGGAAACCAGCGGGATATGGTTTGGCAATATACCAATCTCGCCTTGTACCGTCGGCAGGATAACCTCATCGACCGTATCAGAAAAAACTGTACGCTCCGGGGTAGTTATTTGGAAATTTATTTTTTCCATACGTGTAGAAATATAACGCTAGTACTGATAGCTATTTATTCACTTGATCAATCGTGCCTTTCATATAAAACTCCTGTTCACTGATGCCGTCATAGTCGCCGTCTAGGATAGCTTTGAATCCCTGGATCGTATCCTTGAGCGAGACATAGGCGCCCTCGGTACCGGTAAACTGCTCGGCCACGAAAAACGGCTGTGATAAGAAGCGCTGGATCTTACGGGCACGCGCTACCGTCTGTTTGTCCTCGTCTGACAGCTCTTCCATGCCCAGGATAGCGATGATATCCTGCAAATCTTTATACCGCTGCAGTACTTTTTGTACACCGCGGGCAACCTGGTAATGCTCTTCACCGACGATCTTCGGATCCAGGATCGTGGATGATGAATCCAGCGGATCAACCGCCGGATAAATAGCCAGCTCGGACAAGGCGCGGGACAGTACCACGGTTGAGTCCAGGTGGGCAAACGTAGTGGCCGGCGCCGGGTCAGTTAAATCATCGGCCGGTACGTACACGGCCTGCATAGAGGTGATCGAACCTTCGTTCGTAGATGTAATACGCTCTTGCAGCTCACCCATTTCTGTTGCCAGAGTCGGCTGGTAGCCAACAGCGGACGGGATGCGGCCGAGCAAGGCCGATACCTCGGATCCGGCCTGGGTAAACCGGAAAATATTATCTATAAAAAATAGTACATCCTGTTTTTCCTCATCACGGAAATATTCTGCCAGTGACAACCCGGACAAAGCCACTCGGGCGCGGGCGCCCGGCGGTTCGTTCATCTGGCCAAAAACTAAGGCAGTCTTATTTAAGACGCCGGATTCCTTCATTTCATAATACAGGTCATTGCCCTCACGGGTCCGCTCACCGACCCCGGCAAATACAGAATAACCGCCGTGCTCTTCAGCGATATTACGGATCAGCTCCTGGATGATAACAGTCTTACCTACGCCGGCGCCGCCGAACAGGCCAACCTTGCCGCCTTTGACAATCGGACAAATCAGATCAATCACCTTAATGCCGGTCTCCAGAATTTCAGTTGTGGTCGACTGATCGACAAACTTCGGAGCCGGATGGTGGATGGGATAGCGCTTTTCTGTCTGTACTGGCTCACCCTCGTCCAGAGGCTCACCGAGCAGATTAAACATGCGGCCTAATGTCTTCTCACCTACTGGCATGGTAATCGGCTGTCCCGTATCTACCACTTCCATGCCGCGGTACAGCCCGTCAGTTGAATCCATGGACACGGTGCGGACCGTATTGCCCTCCAGCTGCTGCTGGACTTCCAGGACTACGCGTTCTTTTTTCCCATCCTGCTCGCGATAAACCTCGAGCGCATTATAGATAGCAGGCAAATCCTGCTCAAAATGCACATCGACTACCGGACCAATCACTTGATTTACTTTTCCTCTATTGTTTTCCATATTATGTTAGTTAATTTCATAATTAGTAATTGTTTATGTAACCGCTGCGGTACCGGCACTGATATCTGCCAGCTCGGTAGTAATCGCCTGCTGCCGTGCCTGATTATACGTCAGCGTCAGGTCGTCTATCATATCACTGGCCGCATCAGAAGCATTGCGCATAGCCATCATCCGGGCAGAATGTTCTGACGCATTTGATTCGAGCAATCCCTGGTACGCCTGCAGCTCGATCAACCGGTACAACATCTGTTCGAGCACGACTGCGGGTGACGGCTCAAAAATATATTCATATGCGTCTGTTTGCGCCTGTTCTGACTCACCGCGGTTATTAACCTGTCCCAATGCCTCATCTTCTCCGGTCACCGGTAACAGCTGACGCAGACGCGGCTCTTGGCGTATGGCCGAGTGATAATCAGTATATGCCAGCACAATTTTGTCATATTTTCCGTTAATATAATCGGCAATAACCATTTTTGCCAGTGCTGACACTTCCACGCTGCTTGTGGCCACATCCTGTTTTTCAAATTCTGCGACCACTTTATAGCCGTATTTATGCCAAATATCCTGTCCGCGTTTACCCATCAGGTAAATATCAACCGCACAATCTGCGTGAATCTGCTGTTGTTGCCGGCAAAACCGGACTGTCTGCTCGATTATCTCCCGGTTAAACCCGCCGCATAATCCCCTGTTTGAGGTAATCAGGATAACGCCGATCCGTTGGACCGCGTCCCGGCTCTGCAGCAGCGTGCTGTGCCGTGGATCAGTCCGGGCGGATAAATCCTGGACAATCTGCCAGGCGGCATTGGCATATGAACGCGTCGCCAAAACCGCGTCTACTGCCTTGCGCATTTTGGCAGCAGCGACCAGCTCCATGGCTTTGGTAATTTTCTTGGTATTGCCAACAGAGCGGATACGTCGTTTTATTTCTCGGTTTGCTTGGGACATAGTTCGTCTACTGCTTACAGATTATTGGCTGCGATTAGGTGGCTTTTTGTTCTGCTTCTTCTCCTTTTGTTTCTGCCGCGGTAAAACCTGTAGTCTTCCTAAAATCCTCAATTGCCTGCTGCAGCTTATCAGCCGTAGCATCCTCCAGCTTGCCAGTACTGGTAATTTCCTTAAGCAGCTGCTGGTGTGAATTATTCATGTACTCATGGAATTTTTCTTCAAACGACTTGAGCTGGTCAACCGCAATATCATCGAGATAGCCATTAACTGCGGCGTACAGAATTGCGACCTGATGCTCCATAGCCATTGGTTCATACTGGCCCTGTTTTAGAATCTCGGTCAAGCGTTTGCCGCGTTCTAGTCGCTCTTTAGTAGTTTTATCCAGATCAGAACCAAACTGGGCAAAGGCGGCCAACTCACGGTATTGCGCTAAATCAAAACGGAGCTTGCCCGCTACCTGCTTCATGGCCTTAGTCTGGGCGGCCGAACCGACACGTGATACGGATAAACCAACATTCAGCGCTGGACGTATGCCCTGGTAAAACAGGTCGCTCTCGAGATATATTTGGCCGTCTGTGATAGAGATAACATTTGTCGGAATATAGGCTGAAACGTCGCCGGCCTGCGTCTCGATAATAGGCAACGCGGTCAATGAACCGCCGCCATAATCGTCATTCAGCCGGGCGGCCCGCTCCAATAAGCGCGAGTGGAGATAAAACACGTCACCAGGATACGCTTCCCGTCCCGGTGGACGGCGCAGTAACAGTGAAATTTGACGGTAGGCCCAGGCATGTTTGGACAGATCGTCATAAATCACCAGCGCGTCCTGGCCCTTGGCCATAAAATATTCGCCCATGGCGCACCCGGCATATGGCGCGATAAACCATAGGGAGGCCGGATCAGACGCTCCGGCCACGACCACGATGCTGTTTTCCATGGCGCCTCGTTTTTCCAGTTCTGATACGAGCTTGGCTACTTTTGATTCTTTTTGACCGATGGCGATATAAATAGAAATTACATTCTGATCTCGCTGATTGATGATCGTGTCAATAGCTACGGCGGTTTTGCCCGTCTGGCGGTCGCCGATAATCAGCTCGCGCTGTCCCCGGCCGATTGGTATCATCGAGTCAATCGCCTTAATACCGGTTTGGAGCGGTGTGTCGACGGATTTTCTGGTAATAACACGGGGAGCGATTTTCTCAATCGGCAAAAACTGTTCTTGCTTGATCTCACCTTTGCCGTCGATTGGCTGACCGAGCGGATTAACCACGCGGCCAACTAACGCTTCGCCCACCGGCACTTCCAGTATGCGACCGGTGCTCTTGACCGTGTCGCCCTCCTTGATGTCCTCGAACTCGCCGAGAATAATAGCGCCGACTGAATCCTCGTCCAGGTTCAGCGCCACGCCGTATTTGCCGCCGGGAAACTCAATCATTTCCGAGGCCATGACGTCTGACAAACCGGAAATACGGGCAATACCATCGCCGATTTCCTCAACCGTACCGACTTTTTCCTGGACAGCGGCTGATTTAAAATCTGCGATCTGGTTTTTGAGCTGTTCAATGATGTAATCCTTGTTACTTGACATATTGGTTTGTATAGGTTATGGTTATTGGTAAAAATAATATGTTCTTTTATAGAGAAAGGAGTATGGTCATGCTTATACGATGCATGACAGGCACTACTTCCCCCGGGAAAACAACAATTTCCCCTGTCAACCCTATACTGCGGAAAATGCAACTACCGCCTCGATACTGCTGATGCCTTAAGCTGTATCGCATTGGATGAAAAAACGGGTAAAGAATTCCATTTCTGCCCCAAATGTTGGAGCGATAAAATCAAAATGGTATCCGCAGCATAAGCTCGATTGACATATACTGCCGGTAATTCTAAAAAAATTGCCGGTTTTTTATTGCTGTAAAGTACTCGCTAAATCCTGCAAACGCCGCCGGACACTGCCGTCAATAACAGTATCGCCGTACCGCAGCACGGCGCCGCCGATTAGACCTGCGTCAGTATGTGTCTGAAGTTCCACCGTCTTATCCATTGCCTGTGCCAGTGATTGTTTGACTGATTCAAAAATGTCAGCACTGACAGACCGAGCCGTATACAAATCAAGTGCCACGATATTCTGCTGCTCATGAAAATATGAGGTGAACGCTTTCATAATTGCATTAGCCCTAGACAAATCCTTATTCCGGGCAATGACTCTCACAAAACCCTTTATGATTTTCTGAACCTGCTGTTCGTCAGCGGTAGCAATTAACTCGTATAGTGCCACGGCATATTTTCGCGGAGTCAGCTTTTTCATGACCGTACCTGTTTAATAGCGTTCTCGACGAGTTCGCGGTCTTTTTCCTCATCCAATGTTTGGCTGGCGACTTTTTCCGCAGCTGCGATAACTAATCCGGCCACTTCTGCCTTGGCTTCAGTAATCATCCGATCTTTTTCTGCCTGGAGCTCTTGTTTGGTTTTGGCGGCGATTTTCTCCATTTCCTGCCGTGTTTCTGCTAATTTATTCTGACGGACTGTGTCAGCATTTTTATTCGCCTGCTCCAGAATAATCTGTGACTGTTTTTTGGCTTCAGTAACAATCTGTTCTTTTTTTACATCTGCTTCCTCGAGTTTTTTCTCAATCGCTTCCGCGTCAGCCAAACTTTGGCCGATATCCTTACTGCGCTGGCGCATGACATTCATGAGCGGGCGTAGAGCAAAGTACCACAATACCCCCAGCACAATCGCGAAGTTTATTACCTGGGCGATGAGAAGCTTCCAGTCAATATGAAATGTTTTTATTAGTTCATCCATATGGTTAATGTTACAATTGCTTAAATTCCAATTTAGCAAACAATTATCAATTTTCTAATCCCCAAATATTAAATATTGATAATTGGAATTTATTCGTGATTTGTTAAATTGATTATTGGTAATTAATCTATTAACCCCAGGAATCCGGATGAACCAGGATTCCTGTACGTCAATAGACTAGCTAATACCAAAGGCGATGACCAGCGCGTAGATAGCGATAGCTTCAGCAAACGCGGCAGCTAACAGCATCGGTACCAAAATTTTACCTGCTGATTCAGGATTGCGTCCGATTGATTCCATAGCTTTGGCGCCAATCTTGCCGATAGCCAAGGCTGGGGCAATACTGCCGATACCGATGGCCAGGGCTTTTGCGAGCATTGTTAAATCCATATTGTACGACCTTTTATGCTTACTCCCTACTCGACCTGTAATTTTGGGTTTATGTGGTCGGTGATTGTAAGCAGTTACTTATTAAATTTCTAATTACTAATCTCTAATTTCTAATCAATGACTAATGATTAAATTAACTAATTGGACATTGGGTAATTGGGACTGGATTAGATATTAGAAATTTAAAATTAGTCATCAAAATTTAGTGTTCCTCTGCCGTACTGGCAATGGTAAAGTATACCAGCATCAGCATAGCAAATATAAGCGCCTGGATAACGCCAATAATCACTTCCAGGAAGATAAACGGGATCGGCACGACAAAGGCAAAGATAGCAGCCATGGAGGCCAGCAGTACTTCGCCCGCAAAGATATTGCCAAACAAACGGAATGACAGAGAGGCAACCTTGGCGACCTCGCCAACAACTTCGATTATTCCGACAAAAAACTTAATCGGATTAACAAAAGCAATAGTCGGCTCTTTTGTTATCTTCGCCGGCACTTCAGCCAATGCCTGGATATTAATGAATTTATTAATATGCTTCCAAATCCCGACAGTGATAAGGCCGAATATATTTGCGGCAATCACGGCAAACAGGGCCAGGGCCAGCGTGGTGTTCAGATCAGCAGTTCCGCCGCGGAAAAACGGCACAAATACATCATGGCCGCCATGCGTTTCGATAAAGCCGATTGAGCCGATGCCGGGCAATAACCCCAGCCAGTTATTCAGTAAAATAAACATGAATATGGAAAAAACAAAAGGAAATACTTTTTCTGTTTTCCGGCGGTCACCAGTCACTGAATCAGCAATACTCATAGCTCCCTCAATGATGATTTCAAATGCATTCTGGATACCGTGGGGGATACGCTTTACTTTTTTGCCGATCACAATTGCCAAAATAACTAAGATTATTACTACCACCCAGGAATTTATCAGTGAATTGGTTACCTGAAAACTGCCAATACTGAAAATAGGCTCGGCAAATAAAGTTGGTTCGTGACTGACCGCATGTGTTTCTGCTGCGGTATGCGTGTCTGCCGCAGACGCAGCTGTCTCATGGCTAGCATCATCATGAGCTGTTTCGTCGGGTGCTGTTGTCGCTGTTACTTCGTGACTCATTATTCTTTTCTTGTTCCATTTGTTTAATGTATTTCCCCCCTACGCTGGCTATTCCGACACTGGTAATAATAAAGGCAAATCCGGTCAATCCCAGGTACCACCAGGGCGCAGTGCCATAGCGGTCATCCAGGTATTTGCCGACAAATAATGCGACAATTATCGGTACTGCAATCCATCCGGTAACTTCCGCAAAAACGACCATTGCCGGCTGCCACCAGGGTTTGTCTGGTTTATTATCCATAGAATAGTACTTTTCAAGGAAGTTTTATCAAAAAGTCCGTAAATAAAGGCTGAAAATGATATCCACAGTTTTCAAGTTGGCTCTATTCTAGTGCAAATCGCATAATAAATCAAGTCCCTGGATTTTTAAAGGGCCTGGAAAACATATTTTTACCTAATATTAGCTTAATTGTATTTTTTTAAAATATATCGTACAGTATAAACAACGTTCTTTTTATAGTTTTGGAGGAAATCATGATCTCACGTAATACGCTGATAAATCTATTTTTTACAGTATACGCTTCTGTTGCTGTAGTGCGGATATTTCAGCAAGTCAATGCACAGATAAGTATCATGCTGCTGCTCCTGGGTTGTTTTGCTATTAGTTGGGCGGTGAGCAAATGGGCTAGGCGGTTTGAACGTATGTACCTGGATACTAACAACCAGCAACGTTCGCCATCACCGATTACGGGCGAGCAAAATACAGAACCAGATAAGTTTTGGTTTTGGCTTCACGACGATATTGCGCCCTGGTGGTGTGACGCTATTTATCCGATTGGCACGTCGTCTGACTTATGTTTTACCGCCTACTTAGTGAGTAAGGCCGATATGCTCGAACCAGATCAAACACTCTTTGCTATCAGTATTAACAGGCAAGAGCCTGCTACCTGGTATCCGTGCCAACCAAAAAGCGTACGCACAACCATGCGCGGTATTGAATTTAGCCTGGAGACCGTACCCCAGATCATTCCCTGGCCCAGCCATCATGCCTAAAACAACCCTGCGCTAAACTATAGTAAGGGTTGTTTTTTATTCCTCTTTTGGTTTTTCCAGCTCGACTACTTCTGCGCCGACATCGACGTCACTGATTTTGAGTACGTCCTTGTCAATTTTCTTAAACTCCTTACTGGCTGTATTATACGTATTAACCACCGTACCGAGATGCCCGCCCAGCTTTTGCATGTAGTTCTCATAATTGCCGAGATGTTTAGCCAGCTGTTCCACGTTTTTACGGATCTCTTTGGCCGACTCTTCTATCTGCAGGGCGCGCAGTCCCTGGAGCACTGTCTGCAAATAAGCCAAGAATGAAGTAGGCGAAACAATAATCACGTGCCTATCCTTAAATGCATACTCAATCAGATCACGCGTGGCTACTTTTACCGCACCGACCTTGTTGACCAGCAAGTCATAGTAAATCGCCTCGGACGGGATAAACATAAAAGCAAACTCCATAGTCCCCTCTGACGGACGGACATATTTTGCGGTTTCATCAATTCTATTTTTCAGATCCTGTTTAAAGCTTTTTTCCAATTGTTCCCGTGCCGCCTCATCGCGTTCGTTCAAAATGCGCTCGTAGTTTTCCAGGGAAAATTTAGAATCAACTGGGATAATCTTATCTTTCACAAACACAACCGCGTCCACAATCTCGCCGTCCTTGAATTTATACTGCATCTGATATGACTTAGGCGGCAGGACGTTTTTTAATGTCTCCTCCAAATAATATTCTCCCAGAACGCCGCGCTGTTTGGGATTTTTGAGGATGTCCTGCAGATTCTGCAGCTGATCTGAAAAATTCAGCACCTGCTTATTCGTCTCGTCAAGTTTTGTTAACCGCTCGGTCACGTCCCGGACAATTTTAGCTGACTGGCCAAACTGGTCCTGCAATGCTTTGGTCGACTCGGCCAGCTTGGTATCCAGCACGCGGGTGATTTCACTGCTTTTTTCATTGAGCTGGCCAATACGCTCTTCCAGTCGCACCATTTTTTCGCGGAATTCGCTCTGTCCCTCCAGATTGATATCTGTTCGCGGCCGGAATATCATAACACCAATTCCCACCAATATGACTGCGGCCATGACTACTAATATAATTTCCATATATTTGTATTGTAGCCTAAATAGTATATTAAAACAATCTGAACAACACCGCATTAATGAGCATATAAAAAAACGCTCTCTAGAGAGCGTTTTATAGAGTCGCTACCTTCCGTAGCATTGCCGATATTCGACAGGTGCTCCTGATAAACAACCGCCACACTGCTGCAAGTGCTGCTTCAGCCAGGTGGCCTCATGCGCTGATAAAATGCTTAGATCATAATACAGCCTTTGCGCCAGCGCCGCCGCCAGAGCGCAGTCAGTGCTTAACGCAATCATTGATTGTTGCATCACGCCTCCTTACAAATAATCTCGACTAATACGCAAATGTGCTGTGCCTTTTTCAATACATTCGCAGCAACTAGCAGCATGCTGTAATAATCGGGCGGCCGTTGGTTTTGACAGTGGCTCACTGCAAAAAACTAAAGAACTAAACAGCTCGCATGTCATGCGTCCTCCTGGTAGTATCAAAATTATTTTAAACTGAAAAATTGTTTTGCATTGTCAGCCAGTGCTGTTTCGGCCTCATCATACGCCAATCCTTTGATTTCTGCAATACGGCCAATGACGTGGGTCACAAACCGCGGCTCGTTCCGCTGGCCGCGCACCAGCTGCGGGGCTAGATATGGAGAATCAGTCTCGGCCATTATCTTGTCCATGGGGGCTTTTTTAACGACTTGTTCCAGCTCTGCAGTCTTGGGAAACGTGATAATGCCGGTAAATGATATCATACAGCCGAGATCTAGAAAACGTTTAGCAATATCCCAGTCCGCGGCAAAACAGTGGATCACGCAATGATAATACCCAAACTCCTTCAGTATGGTCAACATATTTCTATACGCCCGGGCCATGTCTCGATTATCGCCGCGACAATGCAGGATGACCGGCAGGTTTAGTCCCCGGGCCAACTGCAATTGCTTGAGAAACGCCAGCTTTTGCTTGGACTCGAATTCCTGTTTGCTGACCTGGGTTGGTTTGCGGAAATAATCAAGGCCGATCTCGCCGATAGCCACGACGTTCTTGTGCTGGGCCAGCCGCCGGTACGCTTCCATGTCAAATTCCTCTTTTCTGGTGCGGAACGGCATTTCTTGCATATCAGTAAACTCAATCTCGAACAAATGGATAGGATGCAGTCCAATAGCCGCAAATAAATGCTCCTGGTGTTTATCTGCCAACGCGACCGCTCGCTCGCTCGTCGAATGCTGTGAGCCGACATTTATCACTTTCATATCCTGGGCCACGATCAGATCTATAATCTGATCAATATCCTTTTTATAAGCGGCAAAATTCAAATGAGCGTGCGTGTCAATAATCATGCAGTATTGAGCTTAAAAAAATTAATGGCGGTATTGGTAGTAGCTTCAGCAATTTCCTCGACAGGAATTTTCTTCAGCTCGGCAATGCGCGCAGCAACATATTCAACATAGGCCGGCTCATTGCGCTGACCGCGCAGCGGTACTGGCGTCAGGTAAGGACTGTCAGTCTCCAGCATCAGCTCTCGCAACGGAATTTTTTTAACCGCGTAAAACGTATCACGCGACCGTTCATAGGTCATTAATCCATTCACCGACAGCTTGAATCCCAGATCGAGAAATGCCTTGGCAGTGTCATAATCCCCTTCAAACGAATGGACCACCCCGCGCAAACCAGAGCGCTTGACATACGGCGCAATCACCCGCAATACATCGTGGTATGCTTCACGGCTATGAATAACAACAGGCAGGTCCAGCGAAATCGCCGTCTCGAGCTGCGAACGAAACAGTTCTTCTTGCAGCTGATGAATGGAATGCGGCTCTGGATTATGCGGACGGGCCAGCCGGTAAAAATCCAAGCCAACCTCTCCAATGCCGACTAATTTCTGATAATTCGAATAATCCCGCAACCGCTGCTGAATACGGACGAGCTCGGCGTCAACATCCTTACCTGATTCTAGGCTGACTGCTTCATGCGGATGCACGCCGATAACACCGTACAAATTCTCATGCCCGGTGGCCATTTCCAGCGTCGACTTAAAATGCTCCTCGTCACAGCCGATATTAATGATTTTTTCTACGCCAACATTATGCGCTCGATTAATAACCTCACTGCGGTCATCAGTGTATTCCTGAAAATCCAAATGCGCATGCGTGTCTATCAGGCGGAGGGGCATAATTCTTATTGTGTTTAGCTAATAATTTTCACCTTGAGGACATCGGGGATTAACGGCGTTACAATACCGGCTATTGTCATCAGCAGTCCAGCAAACGCCGAATTATCTATTGCCTGATTAATCTCTGGTGACAGCTGAAAACTGCTAGCCACAAATAAAATCGTCCCGATCACCAGCGCTGCCTCGAAAAAACCGAGCAAGGCGCCGCCCAGCCGGTTAATCGAGCTGGCAAACGGGATAAATCGGATAATTTTAAATCCCTGGTCAAATTTGTGGACAATATAGCCGAACAAACGGCTGACTGCCAGAAAAATTACAACAAATGAAATAACCCTGGCTGCCTCTTCCTTAAAACCAAAAAACTGAAGAAATGGAGTCACTTCCACATACAGCTCTCCGGCCGCGATGACACCGATCACTACGCCCACAATTGCCCCGAGCGTATGGATTAAGCCGAAATAAAATCCGGCGCCGACAAAGCCGAAGAAAATGATCAGCAGGATGATGTCAAACGTGGCCATATTTATTTTCTTTCAAATAAGGGGTCGCCCTTTTCAATTTTTCCGGCGCTCAAACTGCCGTATATGGTCGCGGCCGTATCCGGCATAAAAGGCTGTAACACACCGGCTAGTTCATAGAGAAACGCGGCTAATTGGGATAATACCTGTTCCAACTCTCCCCGCTTAGTGGCGTCCTTGGCCAGTTCCCAGGGTTTGTGTTTATCGATCAGCAGATTAGCCTCATCAATCGCCTGCCATGTTTTCTGCAGCGCCTGGTGAAAATCTAAGTCGATAATCATATTACGAACAGGATCGAGCCGGATAAATGACGGGAGGTCTTTCGGGATCTGGCCGCCGGAATATTTTTCGATCATATTGAGCGTGCGGCTGACCAGATTGCCCAGGTTATTGGCCAAGTCAGCGTTGTATTTTTCCACGAATAATTCTTCTTTAATATCACCGTCATGACCAAATGGAAACTGCGACAACAATAAATAGCGGGCGGCATCCTTACCAAACCGCTCCACCAGCATGAGCGGATCTATGACATTGCCAAGCGACTTCGACATCTTCGCGCCGTTAATGGTGAAAAATCCGTGCATATACAGCTTCCGCGGTAACGGCAATCCAGCGGCCAAAAGCAATGCCGGCCAGTAAATAGCATGAAACTTCAGAATATCACGGGCCATGAGGTGCACATCGGCTGGCCACCATTTTTCAAACGCGGCGGTGTTATCCCCATAGCCAACGGCCGTAATATAGTTTTGCAGCGCCTCAACCCAGACATAGGTATTTTGTTCTGTATCAAACGGCAACGGTATGCCCCATCGCACCTTTTCCCGAGACACGGAAAAATCTTCCAGCTCCTGCTGCAGCAGGCCGAGCACTTCTTTCTTCCGGTGCTCCGGGGTAATACTAATATCCCCCTGCTCAATCAGCCGTTTCACTTCGGGTAAATATTTTTTCAGCTTGAAAAAATAATTCTTTTCCTTGACCATCTCGGGCGGGGTCTGGTGATCAGGGCATTTTCCGTTATCTAATTCCTTTTCGGTGAGAAATCGTTCACAGCCCACACAGTACAGCCCCTCATACTCACCCGGATAAATATCACCCTGATCATGCAATTTTTGTAAAAATTTCTGTACGCCAATTTTATGCCGCTCATCCGTGGTTCGGATAAAATAATCATGGGAAATATTAAGCGCGGTAAACGCCTGCTTAAACAATTCACTGTTCTGGTCACAAAATTCCTGTGGCTCCATTCCCGCCTTTTCCGCGCTCTGGGCTACCTTAGCGCCGTGCTCGTCTGTACCGGTCAAAAAAAACACATCATAGTCCTGCTGGCGGTAATAGCGTGCCAACACATCTGCCGCAATGGTGGTATAGGCATTCCCGATGTGCGGCTTATCATTCAGGTAATAGATGGGCGTGGTAATATAAAACTTTTTTGACATATTAATTAATTATACTTGAAAAACCGCTTTACCACAAATTAAAACCCCTTATGATTGAGGGGCTGGTAGCGGCTGGCCGCAGCCATAATATTGGCCTCGTTCGACGGCTAAACGGACTTTGCATATACTTTTTTCCTCGCATGGACTGAACCGGGTATTGACATCGGCATCCACTCCGCCAAAATCTGAATAGAACTTTGTCAGCACCACAACAACTGCATATTTCCGCAGGTATGAGCCTCCCGCAGTGCGGGCATTTCTTAGGCATCATTCCCTCCTCCTGATGAACCTCTTATGGGTAAATGTAATATAATAAACAGTGTATTTGTACTTATTATTACCTACTACCTTCAACCACCACCACAAATTCGCCTTTTACTGTGTCTTGCTGTAATTGATCCAAAACCTCTCGTGCCGAACCGCGATAAATAGATTCAAACTTCTTGGTCAGCTCGCGGCCGACCACAAGCTGGCGTTCATCATCTAATAATTCAGATAAGCTCGTCAGTGTCTTAATAATTCGGTGCGGCGATTCATAAAAAATAATAGTTTCGTCTGCACCGGCTATACGTCGGTACATGGTCTGCCGTCCTTTTTTATGCGGGATAAAGCCGAGGAAGCAAAACCGGTCCGTGGGTATTCCAGCTACGGAGATAATCGCCGTCAGTGCAGATGAACCGGGTATAGGCACCACCTGAACACTATCGCCGAGCTGCGCCACAACCTCGGCTACCAGTACCCCTCCCGGGTCAGAAACACCCGGCGTGCCCGCGTCGGTCACCACGGCCACGTCTTTTCCCCCGCGCAAAGCTGTGCTAACCTGTTCTACCTTTTGTATCTTCGAATGCTGATGAAAACTAACCAGCGGCTGCTTGATATCGTAGTGGTTGAGCAGCTTCATAGTCTGCCTGGTGTCTTCACACACTACTAAAGCAACGTCCTGAAAAATCCGCAGCGCGCGTACCGAAATATCCTCCAGATTACCGATCGGCGTGCCAATAACGTATAGTGTTCCCATATACTAATACAACCCTATCTTGACCAATAGTGCAAGTTTTTTAATATACTCACATTTCCCATTACCAAGGAGGCGACATTAGGTACAAAAAAACGCAGTTCCGCATCCATCAAAGCCGTCCCCCAAATTCCGCCGCAACCACAATACCCGCGCCAAAAAATCACTCGTTATCTGTAGACACATTACCGCATTCCGCCGTAAGAAAAAATAAATAGGACGGCACCGCTAAAATGTCCAACCGTTGCGTCATGCAGCGGCTCTTTTCTTCACATACGCCTGCGGTGTGTTTGACACTGCCTAGTCAAACAGCTATGCTCTAGCTGGTTATTCACATTTTTATTACGGAGGAAATGTGCGTGCTCACTATACGGTGCGCGTCCGGGATAATGAACCTCTAGAAAAAGCGATCCAGCGCTTCAATAAGCTGTATACTAGATCAGGTGTCAAACAAGAACTGCAAAAAAGGCAGTATTATACCAAGCCGTCAGAAACACGTAATGCAGCTAAACAGCGCCGGAAAAAACAGCAGCAACGCGCACAACAAAAACAGGGCCGCTAGCGCACAACACGCTAGTGGCTTTTTTTAATCACCCGCTTGATTCAGGTTCTGCTCCTTCAGTTTCTGTCTCACTTTCCTGCTCCTCCCGGTACGCGGAAAAATCCTCGGCAAACGCTTTGACGATCAGGGCGAGCGGCACGGCCAATAATATGCCGACCACGCCGGCGATCTTCGCGCCGATCAGCATCACGATAACCACGACTAAGGGATTTAGGCCGACTGTTTTTTCCATTACTTTTGGCACCAGCAAACTATTTTCCATTTGCTGGATAATAATATACCACACTACCACGAGCAGGGCGATTAAAAAATTGCCAGTAGTCAGGGCAATAAACACTGCCGGAATAGCGCCGAGAAACGGACCGAGATACGGGATAAACTCGGTCAGCCCTGCCCACAGCGCCAGTACGAGGGCATACTTAACCCCGAGAATTTTCAATCCAACAAACGCCAGTATGCCGATCATTAAACATAAAATCAATTGGCCGCGCAGCCACAGGCGCAGCCGCTCCTGGGATCGGTTCATCAGCTGGAACACGTAGGGATGATATTTATTCGGCGTGACCGAGCGGATAAATTTCTTCAGCGCATTTTCCTCGAGCAGCATGTAAAACGTCAATACTAACACCCCGAGTAGTGAGAAAAATCCGCCAAACACGCTGGAAACCGCACTAAAAATACCGGCGGTGGTCTGGGCCAGATTATTCTGTAGCCCCTCTAATGTCGATTGCAGGGTATTAAGTAAATTCTGCTGCAGTGAAAATTCTTGAAAACGCTGGAAGTCGCTGACCACCCGCTGGTAATATTCTGGAAAATTATTTGCTATATCAGTAATCTGACCAGCCAGCGGTGGAATAAGCAGGAGTAAAATAATGGCAAACACGCCGAAAAACGCCAGATAAATAAACAACGTGGCTACGATCCGCGGCACTTTATGGCGCTGAAGCGCATTGACCCAGGGATTCAACGCAGTGGCTAAAATAATCGATACGACCAATATCGTGATCACGTCACGCAGTAGATAGAGCAATACCAAAACTGCGACAATAATCAAAAACTTGAATATCGTCTGCGTGGAAATATTGATGGTCAGGGTTTGTTTTTGTTCAGCCATAGTCAGGAACGTTCCTCCCTAGTATATCGTATATGGCTATAGTTTGGCAATTTTTCTGAATCGTGCTTCATCCTGAAATGGCCCGATCAGGGCGAGGTTGAGCTTGCTGTTTTTAATAAGGTCGCGCGCCACCCGCTGGACATCTGCTTGGCTGACCACGTCAACCTTGGCCATTTGTTCGGCCGGCGTATACATTGTACCGCGTAATAGTTCCTGTTTGCCCAGCCAGTTAGCCACGCTGTCCGAGGATTCCAAATCCAGGACAAGTTTTCCTTTTAAATACTCTTTTGCTTTTTTCAGCTCCTGTCGGGTAACGCCTTTGCTTTTTATCGCTTTTAGCTCCTGAAGTATGGAGGTAATAGCATCATCAATGCGCTGCTTGTCCAGGCCCGCCTGAATCATCAGCGTACCGGTGTCCTCATATACGTTAATCGATGAGCGGATAAAATAGCACAGGCTCTGCTGTTCGCGGATAGAGATAAAGAGCCGCGAACTCATGTTGCCTCCCAGGATAACACTCAACAAATACAGGGAGTATAATTTTTTCTGAAAATATGAATACGCGGGAAAACCAATCGCGAGCTGTACTTGCTCGGTGTTTTTCTCCATAACTGAAATCTGCGGTTTTTGCTGCTGCTGTTTAAACTGCTTAAAAGTGCTTGGTTTTGGCGCTCGGGGAGATTTGTCGAAGTACTGCTCTATGGTGGACTTA
This sequence comes from uncultured Gammaproteobacteria bacterium, assembly GCA_964415025.1. Lineage (GTDB taxonomy): Bacteria > Patescibacteriota > Patescibacteriia > UBA10025 > JAHIVO01 > CAYPXF01. The sequence continues at coordinate 119,778 of CAYPXF010000002.1, forward strand.
ATAGCATCATCAATACGTCCGGCAACTACTACCAGTAGATTGCGCGGACGGTAGTGTGATCGGTAATACTCATATAGTTTTTTGCGGCTGACCGTACGGATCACGTGCTTTGGCCCGGCGATGTTCCAGCCCAACGGCCTATCACCGAACACGGTCTGTTCAAACAAATCCTCCACATACATGATTGGATTGTCCTCATACATATTAATCTCCTCCACGATAACTCCGCGCTCTTTGGCGATTTCCCGTGACTCAAATTTGGAATTAAATAATATGTCCGAGAGCAAGTCAAGCGCTAATGCTAATTTTTCGTGATTTGCCTTGACATAGTAACCAGTATGGTCCTTAGCGGTGAAGGCGTTATACTCTGCGCCAATACTGTCCAGCTCCTTGGAAATCGATAAGGTATTGGGCCGTTTTTTCGTGCCCTTAAACATAAGATGCTCGACAAAATGCGATATACCGTTTATGTCTTTCGTCTCATACCGCGACCCTGCCTTGACCAGTACTAACACGGTCACGGCTTTTGTCTCCTGCAGCGGCGCGGTCACCACGCGGATGCCGTTTTTTAATTCATATTTTGAAAACATAGTGTCCATAGTAAGATATTATAATTCCGACTTTATAAAAACACCAGGCCTCCTGACATGAAGACCGCCCGGTATGATTTTTCCTATAAACGTTTTTGTAAATATGGGACGAGTTTATCAATGCTAATACGTTCCTGCTCCATAGTGTCCCGGTCGCGCACGGTGACTTTTTGGTCATCATTGCTGTCAAAATCATACGTCACGCAGTACGGGGTGCCGATCTCGTCCTGCCGGCGGTAGCGGCGGCCGATCGAAGCCACGTCGTCATATTGGATATTCCAGTATTGCCGTAATGTCTGGGCAATCTCCTGGGCTGGGATGCTGACTTGCTCTTTCTTCGACAACGGCAGTACGGCAACTTTAATTGGCGCCAGATCCTCATGCAGACGCAGGACCACTTCCTCTTCTTTTGTGCTCTCGGTAGTCTTGGTCCGGCCGCCTTTGACCACATCATAGGCATCCAATAAAAATGCCAGGGCGGCCCGGTCTACGCCGGCTGACGGCTCTATGACATACGGCACAAACTCCCCGGCTTCGTCTTTGTAGCTGATACCGTGGGCTTTGAGATCGTAGTCAGTGCGGTTGGCAATACCCATCAGTTCGGCCCAACCTTTCTCGAACGGAAATTTGTATTCGATATCAGTCGTCGCTTTTGAGTAGTGAGCTAACTCCCCTTTTGGCTGTTCAAAAAGCCGCAGGTTCTCTTTTTTGATGCCGAGATCCAGAAACCACCGATGGCTGGCCTCGACCCATTCTTTAAATAGTTTGCTGTCGTCTTTTGGATTGATAAAATATTCCAGCTCCATCTGCTCGAACTCGCGCGACCGGAAAATAAAGTTACCAGGCGTAATCTCATTACGGAATGCTTTGCCGATCTGGGCAATGCCAAAGGGCAGCTTATGGCGGATAGCTTGTCGCACGTTGTCAAAATTGACAAAGATGTTTTGCGCTGTTTCCGGACGAAGATACGCGACATTGGCCGTATCTTCAACGGGGCCGACATGAGTTTTAAACATGGTGTTAAAGTCCCTTGCCTCTGTTAAATTTTTGCTTCTGCAATGTGGGCACGGCGGAGGGAACGGAACAGTCGGATCTTCCATATCATTAATATCAAAATCGCTTTCACTAATTCTTCGATGACAATCTTTACACTCAAAAAGTTTATCAGTAAACCCGGCCACATGCCCGCTCTTTTCCCACACCGTGGGATTGGTAATAATCGCCGAATCTAAACCAACAACATCAGCCCGTTCCTGGACAAATGTTTTCCACCACGCTTTTTTAATATTATTTTTCAGCTCTACGCCGAGCGGACCGAAATCCCAAAACCCCTGCAGACCGCCGTACTGCTCGGCTGTTTGAAAAATAAACCCTCTTCGTTTACAGAGGGAAATGAGTTTTTCCATTGTAGTATGGTCTGCCATATATGTACCAGTATAGCGATTTTATGTATTTTACGCAATATAAAAACGCCCTGGGATTGGTATCCGAGGGCGAGTGTGATTACAGGAGCTGGGCAGCGTCTTTGTATGGCTGCCGTACGTCTGTATCAAATAGTGCAATAGGCATATCAGCCTGCAGGTGTTGCAGTGCCTGGCCGAGCATACTGATAACATCCCCCACCACCGGGCGCGCAAAGCCGCTTTCGTCTATAGTCCGCAGCGCGTCAATAAACAGCTTCGTCTGACCGTCGATTGTATCACGCAGATTACCCGATAAAAGATTGTTTTTCTCAATGACCGGGATGCTCATTTTGAGAATAATGCGTTCGAGTACGGTCCGTGCCTGCCGCAAGCGCAGCGATTGCCGGCTCCGGTTCAGGAGCTGATAAGCATCTGCCAACAACTGACGCTCCACCAAATCACGAGCCTGCTGGAATTCCTTCTGAACATACCACGCAGTCGATATAAAGGGCCTGATATCAAATCTCGCCAAAGCTCGCCGGTAAAAATCAAGGTGGGATTTACCGGCGGCGTTAATACTAAGCCGGCCAGCAGGCGCTCTACCGAGCTGCTGCTGCAGAAAATTATTGATCCCGTAGAGATAGAACTCTGATTCATCAATAATCGTTTCCAGCATGTTTAACCGAGCGGCCATACGGGGACTGATTCGGTTAATCCGCTCCAGTCGCTGCTCAACATGGTGAATACCGGCAGCGCTGACGGCGCGGTGGGCGCCCGGATTAAAAACGCTGCGTCTATCGCGCGGGTTGGCGAGACGATCTGCCCGTTCGACAATCCAAACTTTATCCTCATCGCGTACACTAACACCAATCTGCTCCAGGAGTCCGGCAACTGACTGTTGAAACTCATCGTACAGCGTACCTAGATCTCCTGCGCCAATATCGAGTACGGCCGTATTGAGCCGTGAAAGTATGTCTCTGGCCGAGAACAATCCGCCGCGCTCTCCGTAGTACACGCTCCCATACTGCTGGACAGCACTCCACTGACCGCGAAATGCCCCGTATATATCCGAATACAGCTGGTACCGGCGGTAGCGCTTGGCTGGATCAGCCTTTTTTTTGCGCCATACCGGAATCAGGATATAGCCGGTATATTTCCCTCCTGTAGCAACGCGGATGTCACTGTTCCGTAAGCCGCCGCGGCTTTGCAGTCTCACCACCCTGGTATTGATCGACACTGGGACAGAACCAGCGCTACCACCGCCGATCTTCGGTACCGTATCTGGCAATTGCATCACTATGCCTCACTTACTTTGTATGTAAAGTGCTCTTTTCCTTTTTGGATTAGTTATAGTAATGAATTATCAATTACTTGTCAATCGCATTGACAATACGTAAATATGTTTACTATACTAAAACCATTAATAACATAGCATGTCATGAAAAAACAAATCCCTTTCTTCATCGCGCTCACCAGTTTGCTTATCATCAGCGGCGCCTTGTTCATGCCGCACGCACTGGCAATCGATTTTGACCCAAATAACAATATTGCTGAAGCTACTGATTTACCGGATGAGGATCCGGTCAGTATTACGGTGCTGACAATCCAGTGGATACTCGGTTTTCTGGGACTTATCGCAGTGCTCATCATCCTGTACGGCGGTTTTACCTGGATGACATCGGCCGGTAATGAGGAGAAGATTGCCAAAGCCAAAAAAATCATACAGAGCGCGCTCATCGGTATGATTGTTATTCTATTGTCCTGGGCAATCGTGACGTTTGTGTTTAGCCGCGTGTCAGACGTAACTACCTAGAGCGGTTCTGCGCGCTCGACGCGGATCTGACCGCCTGTTTCGAGGACGGCAATGTCCCGGCGGCCTATTTTGCCTTGGAGTAGATAATTCGCCAGCGCATTATCAACCTTTTCCTGGATAGCGCGCCGTAACGGACGGGCGCCAAACTGCGGATCATAACCCTCACGCGCTAATTCTTCTTTCACCGCCTGGGTCGCCTGCAGTCTGATACCTTTTTCTCCGAGCCGCCGTTCCACCTGCTCCAGCATCAGGTCGACTATCTGTACGATGTGTTGAATTGACAGCGGTCTGAATACCACGATATTATCAAACCTGTTCAAAAACTCTGGACGGAAATACGGCTGGAGAGTCTTATTGATCAGCTCTTGCTTGATTTCTTCGTATTGTTTTTTCTCTTTCATGCGCTGCTGGATAATATCGGTTCCGGCGTTTGAGGTAGCGATTAAAATAACATTGCTGAAATCAACAGTACGGCCAACGGTATCTGTCAAGCGGCCGTCATCCATGACCTGCAGAAAAATATTAAGGATATCGGGATGTGCTTTTTCCAGCTCGTCGAGCAGTACGAGTGAAAACGGCTTAGCCCGGATAGCTTCAGTCAGGTAGCCTCCCGCGCCGGCGCCCGCATAGCCGGGCGGTGCGCCGATCAGGCGGTTAATCGAGGACTTCTCCTGGTACTCGGACATGTCCAGCCGGATCATATTTTCTTCGGAATTAAAATATACTTCGGCTACAGTCTTAGCCAGCTCGGTCTTACCCACACCGGTTGGCCCGAGGAACAGCAGATTGACGATCGGTCGGCGCACGTCACGCAGCTCTGCGCGTGCCCGGCGCAGTGCTGTTGAAACTGCGGTCACCGCTTCTTCCTGATTGACCATGCGTTCATGGATACGCTCCTCCAGATTAAGCAGTTTTTCTGATTCTTTTTCTGTAATCTTGGTAACCGGGACGTTTGTCTTGGAGGAAATAACTTCTGCCACGTCTTCACCGCTGACTATAGCGTTTTTACCTTTGCGCTTCCTGGTGTATACGCCGACCTCCTCCAAAATTGAAATTGACTTTTCGGGCTGGAACCGATCCTGGACATAACGCTCGGTCAGGGCCACGATTCTGGAGAGTGCTTCGTATGAAAAAAATACTTGATTTTTTGATTCAACAATACCGGCTTTGCCCTCGAGTATCCTGATAGTGCCGTTAGCATCGGGCTCTGGTACGTTTACTTTTTGGAATACTGACATTAGGGTACTGCTCTGCTCTATATACCGCCGATAATCAATTGGGGAAGTAGTAGCCACACAATAAAATAAATTTTTCTGCAGCGCATTAGCTAGTATTTCTGCGATATCCAGGTTTTCTGCGCCTTGTGTAGAAACCCCGACCATATTCTGTATATTATCGATATACAGGACGATATTACCGGACCGGACAATTTCATTGATCAGCTGCATCATCAATCCTTCGAGTTCTCCCTGACGCCCGGCCGCTCCGACTAATGAAGCAACAGATAAACTCACCAGGCGCTTATCCTGCAAAGACGAAGGCACTTCTTCTGAAGCCATCAGCTCGGCAATGCCCTGGACTATACTGGTTTTACCCACCCCCGGATTACCGGAAAAAATAACATTTTTGCCTCCTTCGATGATGCGCAGCGCTTCCTCGGTTTCTTTTTCGCGTCCAATAGTCGGTGCAAGCGCACCGCGTCTGGCTAGCTGGGTCAGATCATGGCTGAATCGGTCTAGGAGCGGCGTGGCTTGCGCGGTCATGGCCTTATTCATGCCGGTTTTTGATTTGTGGGCCGCCTTACCGCGCCAGGTGCGCCACTTTTCTGACATGCGACGGTTAATATTTATCCACTCTATAACATTTTGGATGTCCTCTACCTCTACTTCCATGTCATAGAAAATTTCCCGTGCCCGCTCATGCACTAGTACTATGGCTTCGAGTAACTGCGGCACGTCGACACGGGGCAGCCGTGATTCATAGCTGGCCTCATAGGCCTGGATCAGCACCCGATTCATATCAGCACCCATGTCGGTCGTACCATCATCATCAAGTGGAATTTTTGACAAGCTGCGTGAAATTTTTCCGGCCAGTTCTTTGCCGTTGATACCTAAACGCCCGAGCACTACCCGCACCCGATTGTCGGTAAACAACGAGGCCAGCAAATGGAGCGGCGTAGCATAGGGATGGTTCAATTTTTTGGCAAACCGCCAGGCGTCGGCTATAGCCCGGCCGGCTTCGGTCGTATATGCATCAGCGACATTAATTGTATGCTCCTTATTTGCTGACTGAAACTGATCAAATAACTCCTGTGGCTCCGCTTCAGTACGGACCGGGTCAAATGCGTGCTGCTTCACCGTATCATCGAGCAGTGAGGCGCGCTGCATGCGATAATAGGCATACAAATCAGTAATAAGCGTAATGGCAAAAATACCCATTAGACCGTTTCGCTGGAAAATAAAATCCCAGAACGGCTTCCCCTCTTGAATCAGGGCGTACATAGTGACAAAAGCCGCGCCTATACCAACCACGCCAAACAAAACTAAAAATCCGTTAATAATTGAGGTCACTAAACGCTCGATTTCTTCCTCAAAAATATGAAGCGTGTCAATGCGCTTGCCCCAATACAAAAAATCACCGTCCAGCCAGCCGAACACGCCATGGCGGGAACAACGGTTACAGGCCTGACCATTAACAACGCCTGTCCCCTCGCAGAGCGGGCAGGCAAACGTGAGAAAGCGCTGTCCTGGTTGGTCTATCATAGCTCGGTAAAGAAGAGCGGGATATTAAATAATTGATAGCCGAAATAATACAAAACAGCCAGCGGCAGTAACAGCCAGGCAATAAATAAGATACATAGTGTTACCAGCCACATCCCGGTGGCAATCATCTTATATATCAAAACGGCCGTCCGCATGAAAAAACTGATTATACGTCCCTCCTTAGTATAATCGCCAAACATCGGTTTAAACATACTGCGCAGCCAAATGCCGAGCGCTAGTCGCCTTCGGATATGAAATCGTGCGCTCTCAATACAATACGTGCCAACACGAACTAATCCCTTGGAATACCACCACACCGGAAAAAAAATCACATCCCATATAATCTCTATGGCGATGAATTTCATCGTAGCTAAAAAAATATTTTGCGACATAGTATTTGTTTATTGCCTTAATTGTAACATATTTTTGGCTTTTTGTAAAGGAATTTTGGTAATGTGCACATACATATGGCGGTTTTCTGGGATAGTGTTTATCCTAGATA
>CAYPXF010000003.1:0-109007 GCA_964415025.1 uncultured Gammaproteobacteria bacterium
CAGGTTTATTCTACCCTAATACGAGAGGTGTTACCGATGTATCTCATCTTCTTCAAAGAGCGAAGGAATTAATTTTTTCTAAAATCGTAGACATAAATCGAATACCCAATACGAGCATCAGGCTCAAACTGACGCAGCCACCAATACGCTCCGTCTTTTGACAGTAAGCTCGTGACACTAATAGCCACCACGCAGTCAATACGGTCAATGCCCTGATAATGAGCCTGGTCAGGAATATAACGGTAATCAATGCCATATGTATCAAGCTCGGTCTGGCCAAAATAGCTCATGCACACGTAGGAAATATCATGAGCCAGCATAAATTTTTTTAAGTGTTTAATATCCTGCCCCCAGTCAATATTTGAATCAACCAGGTATTGAGGTCCGTGTGCCGGTCCGCCTGCCAGCTCATTAAAGTACGCAAGGTAATGAGGATATATAAACAGTGACGTGCTGATATACCAGGACATCAATACGCACAAAATAGTATTACGTATAATGCGCTGTTTGCCGTGTAGTCGGTGCGAGATAATCCAGCCCGTCAGGGTGAAGATGAATGGAAATATGACAAGCAAATGTCTGACCCCGATGTTTATATGACTGGTCATGCTGAACAAAAAATAAATAAGGGGTGGCAGTCCCAGAAACCACGGCCACAACCGCCAACGCGGCATAGAACTGACATGGCGCGATGGGACAATACCGCGATATAGGTGCAAAACAGCCGCAATAATTAATACTGCTACAGACAAGAGGATTGGAATCGGTGTCTTGAGCGCAAAAGCGAGCGGAAAATAATACCACCAGCCCATTTCAGAGTAATGTCCAAGTAAATACGCGGTATGGCCATAATAATTATGCACGAACAGCTTGCCGATGCCGTTTAAATATGAGATACAGGGAAGCGAAACTTTTTTTGTAATATGCAAAATCCCGCCGCCTATAAACGTGTCAGGATCAGTAATACTTACGGCTTTTTGGATAAGCTCATCCTGATTAACAGCGTCTCCTCGCGCCGAGATTTGTTCCCGTTGCTGTACCAGTGCGGCAATGTCAGGATTTTGTACCGGCTTTTTCACCTCAAACCCATAGCTGGCCCATACGACTACGCCGCCGAGTATATAAATTATGCCGAGTGTTATAACGCCATGACGCAGGATTTGTTTGATAGGCCATTGTTGTTTTGTGATGACTAAGTAAATAAGGTACAGGAGCGGTATAACGGCGGCCATAATCAGGGCTGAAAACTTGGTCGCCTGCGCCATTCCAAAAAACACACCGGTTAAAAGCAGGAGCCGTTGTTTATCAGTCTTGAGATATTTATAAAAATAATATATGGTGATAAAGGAAAAGGCAGTCACTGCCAGATCAGTAGTCACGTACCGGCTATGCGCGATAACAGTCGGCGAAAAAGCATACAGCGTCAGGGACAGTAATCCGGGAAGCGTGCCCCACAGCTCGCGTGCAAAACGGTATACATATATGCCGAGGACGAGGCTAAGGAGCATTATCGGCAGCCGGCCGAGCAAGAATAGAAAATCAGCATGATAGGTATTGTCATAGAGCAAGTCTTTGGCAAATTGCCATTGGTTATGCGATTCCCAGCTGTCAGCTGAAAACGGACTATTGAGCGAGTCACCGAGAAGCGCGAGCGGCAGCGCCGACAGCACTTTCGCCAATGGCGGATGCTCCATGTTCATGCGAAAGTCCCCGGTTAGTAAATAGCTGTAGCCAGCAGACAAGTGCACGCCTTCATCAACTGTTTGTGTTTCCTGCACCGCGCTGGTGACCTGGAACACGAACATAATAAATAGTAACAGTCCGATAAAAACATAGCGATACTGTTTGAGTATATGGGTACACGCGAAAAAAAAATTCTTCATATGCGTATTAATAAAGCCCGTCTGCGGCATTTTTTCAGCCGTCCGCTGGTCATGACAGCAGTCGGTATCGGATTAATACTTACCATTGGGAACTGGCTGTATCTGTTCTCATTGATTGGTCCACAGGACAGGCCCATCTTCCTACATTATAACATTTACTTTGGCGTGGATCTGATAGGGCCATGGTACCATATATTTATCATGCCGGCGGTCAGCAGTCTAGTCTACTTACTAAATATACTCTTTTCATATATACTATACGTACGGAATCGCTGGTTTAGCTATACTATACTGGGCATAACCGTATTAATCCAGGGTATTATCTGGTTTGCCAGCTTTCTGATAGCCCGACAAAATATTTAATATTCATGCATGGGATTAGACGAGCATTTCGATATTATTAAGGTATTTATCCTGGCTACTGTCGCTTTTGTAACCACAATCGCCTGGACACCGCTACTGACGCATTTTTTGTATAAATATAAATTAGGCAAGACGATTCGCTCTGATAAGGATGCGCCACTCTTCTCCAAAATGCACCAGCATAAATCCGGTACGCCGACCATGGGCGGTGTGCTGATATGGGGCACCACGGCAGCGTTAGCCGTGGTGGTGTTGTTGTTGTCTAAGCTGATTCCCATAGATTTTTTCCAGAACATTAATTTCCTGACGCGTCCGCAGACACTGTTGCCACTCGGCGCACTGCTGGCGTCGGCATTGGTCGGGTTATTTGACGACGTATTAAATGTAAAACGCATCGGATCGGCCGGCGGCGGATTACGGATCGGGTATAAGCTGGTCTTATACTTTATTATCGCACTGGCCGGCGCGTACTGGTTTTATTTTAAGCTGGACTGGACCACGATCCACGTGCCGTTTATCGGCAATTTTGATATTGGTATTTGGTATTTGCCGATTTTTATTTTCATTATTGTTGCCAGCGCCTTTTCTGTAAACGAAACAGACGGTTTGGACGGCCTGGCCGGCGGTACGCTGCTAGCAGCGTTCGGTGCGTATGGCGCTATCGCCTTTGCCCAGGGCCGGATCGAGCTAGCGGCTTTTTGCGGGGTGATTGTCGGCGCGATGCTGGCCTTTCTCTGGTTTAATATCAATCCAGCCAGATTTTTTATGGGCGATACGGGCGCTATGTCGCTTGGTGTTACGCTCGGCATCGTCGCCATGCTTACCAATGCCGCACTGCTCTTGCCGATTATCGGGTTTGTCCTGGTGGTTGAGTCTTTATCAGTTATTGTACAAGTCATCAGCAAAAAAATATTCCACAAAAAAATATTTTTATCAACGCCGATTCATCACCATTTCGAGGCCAAGGGTTGGTCGGAGCCAAAAATCGTGATGCGGTTTTGGATTATTTCCGGGGTCATGGCGGTGATTGGGGTTATCCTGTTCCTTATCGATAAATAGCGCCGGAAATACATGAGCTGGCTTTATCGGTGGTTGCATGTATGGTATAGTGAGATATACTATGGATGATTTTGCCGGTAAAAAAATAACCGTCATGGGTCTGGGACTGCACGGCGGCGGCCTGGCTACCGTGCGCTGGCTGCTGGAGCAGGGAGCACATGTACTCGTGACCGATATTCGTGACGAGTCCACGCTGGCACCAACCATGCAAAAGTTAAAAACTAAAAAAAACATTACCTGGATCCTAGGTAAACACCGGCTCCAGGATTTTCGCAATGCTGACTGCATTATAAAGAATCCAGGCGTACCCCGGCGGTCGAAGTATTTAACGGCGGCTCGTAAATCAGGCGTACCCATAGAAACGGATGTCAGCATATTTTTACGCCGTTCATCCGGTACGATTATTGGCATTACCGGGACAAAAGGAAAATCCACGACGGCTACGCTGGTTTATCAGCTGCTGCATGCTGCCGGCAAGCCGGCTATATTAGCCGGTAATATTCGCATACCACCACTGACTGTGCTCAAAAAAGTTACGACGGAAACTTTAGTCGTCATGGAGTTGTCCTCGTGGCAGATCGAGGATAGCGCGCATGTTAAATCAAGTCCCTCTGTTGCCGTCATTACCAACGTACTGCCTGATCACCTCAATAGATACGGTTCGATGAAAACATACGCCGCGGCAAAAGCACTGATCGTGCGCCACCAAACTAAGTCCGATATAGCCGTGCTGAATTATGACAATGCGTATACCAGGGCAATAGGCGGCCAAGTACCGGGCCAGCGCCTATGGTTTACTCAGCGAAATTTATCAGAGCAAAATGCTGTCTATATGCGCGGTAACAGAATCTATTATCGGCATCAGGGAATATCCCAGTTTGTCTGCTTTGCTAAGGATATTCGGCTCCCAGGCAAGCATAATATCGCGAATGCGCTCGCTGCCATAGCGGTCGCCAAGCAACACGGTGTTACGAGTTCTGTTATCAAACGCGTGCTCCGTTCGTTCAAAGGTGTACCATATCGATTTGAGCTGGTCAGAAAATGGAAAGGCACTGCCTGGTATAATGATACCACGGCGACAGCGCCTGATGCTGCTATCGCCGCACTGAACAATTTTCAAAAAAAAGTGATATTGATAGCCGGCGGAGCAGATAAAAAAATGCCATACCATGAGCTGGCCAAACACATTAAACAGAAAGTGAAATATTTGATACTGCTGGAGGGTACTGCTACGGAAAAAATACTGATCCAGCTGCGGAAGGTCGGCTTCACTGCGTATGAAATTGTGGAAAGTATGGAGCATGCCGTTCGGCAGGCACAGGCACGGACAAAAAAAGGGGATGCGGTATTGCTTTCGCCAGCAGCTGCTTCATTTGGCATGTTTGTCAATGAGTTTGACCGTGGTGATCAGTATAAAAAACAGGTAAAACAATTATCATAATGCCAGCCCCGCGCATACACAAACCAGACTATACCATGCTCGCAATCGTCGGTATTATTTTGATATACGGTCTGGTCATGCTGGCCTCTGCCAGCTCGGTTATTGCTTTTGAAAAATTCGGTGACAGTAATTATCTGCTCAAGCACCAGCTGTTGTATGGCGTACTCATCGGCGTGGCTGGATTTATTATCGTTTCAAAAATTGATTACCATGTGTGGAAAAAGCTTGCCTTCCCATTGCTCGCGCTGAATATTGTCATGCTGTTGGCAGTATTTGTCCCAGGTATCGGCTATGAATATGGGGGCGCCCGCCGCTGGCTGCAGCTCGGACCCACGCTGTTTCAGCCTACTGAAATATTGAAGCTGACGTTTATTATTTATTTGGCGACGTTGTTTGCAAAAAATAAAGAAGGTATTAAGGACGCTGCCTATGGCTTGGTGCCGTTTTTAATTATTGTCGGAACCGTAATATTTTTAATCATGCTCCAGCCTGACATGGGCACTATGGTCGCAATTGCTATGACGGCGTTTATCATTTACTACGCCGCGGGCGCACCGGTCAAGCATATGCTGTGGCTTGGAGCCGGCGCGGTCGGGTTGTTTTTATTGCTCGTAAAAATCGCGCCATACCGCGCGGCGCGGTTTACCGTGTTTCTGAATCCGGCGCTCGACCCGCAGGGAATCGGGTATCAGATTAACCAGGTGTTGCTCGCCATTGGATCTGGCGGAGTATTCGGTCTTGGCCTGGGGCATTCACGGCAAAAATATCTGTATTTGCCAGAGGTAACCGGTGATTCTATTTTTGCGGTTATAGCAGAGGAATTAGGATTATTTTTTTCAGTGGCGCTGATAATACTTTTTGTATTGCTGTTCCAGCGAGGATATCGTATCGCCAAATCAGCTCCGGATGACTTTGGCAGGCTTATGGCCGTGGGCATTATTTCCTGGATTGTGCTCCAGGCATTTATCAACATCGCGGCAATGGTTTCGCTCATACCTTTGACCGGTATTCCGCTGCCTTTTGTTAGCTATGGGAGTTCGGCGCTGGTAGCAGTCTTGATCGCTGTAGGTATTTTGACCAATATTTCGAAGCAGACAAAAAGTAATTAAATGCTAATATTAGGAGCTGATAAGTACTCTTTTATTTTTGGTATTATTTCAGTATAGTATACAGTATATGAAGATTTGTCTCACCGGTGGCGGTACGGCTGGATCGGTCAGTCCGCTGTTGGCAGTATACCATTTGATTAAAAAAACAGAGCCTGATTCTGAATTTGTTTTTATCGGAACGGAAAAAGGCGAACCAGAAATGCAAATGCTGCGCGGGTATGGCATGACGTTTATCGGCATCAAGTGCGGTAAACTGCGGCGGTATGTTGACTGGAAAAACATCAGGGATTTATTTTTGATTGGGTATGGTTTTTTCCAGGCCATCAGTGTTTTACGTCAACAGAAGCCTGACGTGATTATGGCGGCCGGCGCTTATGTTAGCGTTCCGGTGATTTGGGCGGGGAAGTTGCTCGGCATTCCCAGTATTATTCACCAGCAGGATGTCAGACCGTCCTTATCAAATGTATTGACCAGGAATGCCGCGCAAAAGATCACTGTGACGTTTGAGCGATCACTGCGCAATTTTCCCAGTACTAAAACTATCTGGACCGGCAATCCAGTGCGTCCGGATATACTGCTGGGAGACGCGGCACGAGCCCGTCACGTGTTTTCTCTGAAAAAAACATTACCCGTCGTACTGGTTGTGGGCGGAGGGACTGGTTCGCGGACAATTAATAGCATGGTGAATCAAGCATTGCCAGAACTTGTGACACAGGCGCACATAATCCACAGCACGGGTAAGGGTAAGCGCGTCAGCGGCCATGACCATCCGCATTATCACCAGTATGAGTTTATCAGCCAGGATATGGCTGACGCCCTGGCGGTGGCAGACGTGGTAGTTTCCCGCGCCGGACTGTCTGCTATCACTGAATTCTGCGCGCTGCAAAAACCGGCTATTCTCATACCGCTGCCGGGCACGCATCAGGAGGATAATGCCGCGTATCTAGAGCAAAAAAATGCAGCTATTGTCATAGCCGAACATAATCTGTCACCACATTTTCTAGCCGGTAAAATAAAATTTTTACTAGATGACGAAGATGCCAACGCCATGTTACAATCAAACATAGGCAATATTATGAAGTTTGACGCGGCCCAGACAATTGCCCAGATTATTTTACGTTTGCATCATGAGGCTTGATTCGTATCAACACATCCACTGTATCGGTATTGGCGGTATTGGCGTGTCCGCAGCTGCCAGGCTCATCAATCAGCTCGGCATCAATGTCACTGGGTCAGATGTGTATAAAACTGATTTAACACAGTCCCTAGAGCATGAAGGGATTCGTGTTTATATAGGCAAGCACCAGGCTAAAAACATCCCGGATACGACCGATGCTGTCATCTACAGCACGGCTGTTAAACAGGCAAATCCGGAGATACGGAAGGCTAAAAGGCTTAACGCCGACTGCTTTACGTATCCAGAATTTATCGGACAGTTGATGCGGTCATACATACCTATTGTGGTCAGCGGTACCCACGGCAAGAGTACGACTACGGCTATGCTGGCGCATATTTTCATAGCAGCTGGGCTTGATCCAACAGTCGTGCTTGGAACCCGGGTCGATGAATGGCAGAGCAATGCCAGACTGGGCCTAGGCCGGCACTTCATTGTCGAGGGCGACGAGTATAGAGAAGCCTTTCTTAACTATTATCCGGTGGGTTTGGCGCTGACTAATATCGAGGCTGATCATCTGGACTACTATAAAAGTATAAAAAATATTATCAAAGCCTTCCGTAAACTGGTCAGAAAAGTACCGGCCGGTGGTTTTATTATAGCTAATGCAGATGATGCTAATTCTAAAAAAGTAATCACGTCGGCAAAATCAAACGTAATCACATACGGTATGCAAGATTTGCATAGTGATTATTTTGCGACGCATATTATACATCATGGCGAGCTGACACGGTTTGCGGTAAAAGGTGCCGAGCGATTTGATATCGCGCTGCGAGTGCCTGGCCAGCATAATATCATGAACGCCATGGCCGCTATTGTTATGGCGCTGGCATTTGGTATTGAAATTAATCATATTCAAAAGGGTCTGCTCGATTTTCGCGGCGTATGGCGGCGGTTTGAAATAAAGGGCGAGACAGGCGGCATTACGGTAATTGACGATTATGGCCATCACCCTACGGAAATCAAGGCTGTGCTTGGCACGGCCCGTAAACTATTCCGGGGACGACGGATATGGTGTGTGTACCAGCCGCATAGTATTGACCGAACAAAAAAACTATTGCACGAATTCAGTGATTCTTTTGCAGATTGCGACAGACTTGTTTTGACAGAAATATATGATGTGGCGGGCCGCGATAAAAAATCCAAAATAAATATTATGACGCTCCGAGAGGCGCTAGATAAACAATCAGAGGCTGTTTCTATAATCAAAAACTATAAGCGCATACCAAACGTCCTGAAAAAAAAGCTACTACCCGGCGATGTTGTCATTGTCATGGGGGCGGGTACAATTACGGAAATTGCCGAAAAATTATTGGAAAAAAAATAGCCACATTGAAACACGTCAATGTGGCTACGGTGAAGCGGCTAAGAGCATAAGAATATCCCCAACCATTACTTTTACGCCGGATAAAACCTGGAATGATAGAACATGCCCTGCTTGCGGCGATACGACATCCTTAATACCTTTGTCAGTTTTGATGACCCCGATTTTTTCTTTTGAAGTCGCATAATCATAAAACCAAAATGGCCGGTCACCATGTGCAGCTGATTCTGCGTGATAAAAAACCCCTGCATGTTCGGCGTGTATCGGTACGATTCGATGCGGTTTGCCGTTTATCATAACTGTGTCAGGAATTGAAACGATTAGGGCGGGATTTCGCGGAAGCCTAAAGTCAAAATTAGATGACGTTGGTTCTGGCTCTGCGGGTAGGGCATCTGATGGTTTTTTATCAGGCGGTTTTTCAGTTTGTTCAGGCGCTGGGGAAAGGCGCGGCCTGGTAAATACTGCCGTCTGTCGCAGAAAACGTATTTCCAGCCGGTCTATACTCCCGCACTGCTCCATTAGTTTGGATATGCGCTTGATGATACGAAGCCAAATCCAAAAAAATATCACAAATGCCTCCTTGTGAATGTGCTAAAGTGCTCATATAAAGTAGCAAAATGTGCTAAAATGTCAATAAGGCTATGAAAAAAAACAATACAAAACTGAATACAATACACGGCATGCAGGAAAACGTAGGATTAGGTGATTTTACGACATTTGGCATTGGTGGGCAGGCACGCTACTTATTAGAGACAGACGATATGAAGAAAGTTGCCAGCGTCATCCAAATAGCGGGTCGAAATAAGATGTCATTGTTTGTCCTGGGAGGCGGATCAAATATTCTAGTTTCAGATCAAGGATTTGACGGAGTAGTGATTAAAATCGCTGATACTACTATTACCGTCAGCGATGAAACGGTGACGGCAGGGAGTGGCGCTTTATTGCAGTCAATAGCCGTAACGGCCGCTAAGCATGGCTTGGCTGGTATGGAATTTTGTGTCGGGATCCCGGGTACTATCGGCGGTGCTATTACCGGTAATGCCGGCACTGCCAAGGATTGGGTAGGGTCGCGAGTGCGATCGGTCCGCGTATTAAATAGTCGAGGAGTAAAAGAGTATTCCCAGACAGAATGCGGATTTGGCTACCGTACCAGTGTATTTAAAAAGCGGAAGGATATCGTAATTACCGACGTCACCTTGGTATTACGCAAAGGCGATCCTACCGCAATCATGAAAAAGCAACGTACCGCAGTGGCCAGGCGGAGCCAACAGCCAAAAAACGTATTAAGCGCTGGATCGGTATTCCGCAATCCAGAAACAGTACCGGCCTGGAAGCTGATTGACGATGCTGGTTTACGCGGTAAAAAAATAGGCGGAGCCATGGTCAGCGAAGAACACACGAATTTTATAATTAACACCGGCACGGCCACTGCAGAGGACGTTATCACGCTTATTAGCTACATTAAACAACAAGTCCGAGATACGTTTAATATCCAGCTGATGGAGGAAATCGAGTATGTGGGTTTTGATTAATTATCGCGCTTATCGTATAATACATATTCAATCACTAATACGCGGTACGGAGGAGTGATATTATACCTATGGTTTTATTTGGAAAAGTATTTGGCGACCCTAATAAGCGAGTGCTTAATAAGCTTGAGCCGTTGGTTGATGAAATTAACGGTCAGGAGCAGGGTATTGCCAAGCTGACTGACGATGAATTACGCCAAAAAACAAATGAATTTAAAAAACACATAGCTGATGGAAATGCGCTGGATGGCATTTTAGTACCGGCATTGGCCGTGATCCGTGAAGCGATCAAGCGTACCGTGAATGAGCGCGCATACGATGTGCAACTCATGGCCGCGATAGTGCTGCATCAGGGGAAAATCGCCGAGCAAAAAACAGGCGAGGGTAAGACCTTATCCGCTGCTATGGCAGCATACGTCAATGCGCTCGAGGGAAAAGGCGTGCATATAATCACTGTCAACGATTATCTGGCTAAACGTGACACTGGCTGGTATGGCGTGGCGCTTAACTTCTTGGGGCTGCAGGTAGGCTGTATAACCCACGAGCAGGGATTTGTATATGACGATGATTTTCGGGCTGATGAAGTCGTGGATGAACGATTGACGCATCTACGTTCGGTCACCAGGAAGCAGGCCTATGACGCGGATATAACATACGGTACGAATAATGAGTTTGGGTTTGATTATTTGCGCGATAACATGGCGCCAACGATGGCCCAGCAAGTTATGCGCGGACTGCATTATGCTATTGTGGACGAGGTTGACAGTATTTTAATCGATGAAGCGCGGACGCCGTTGATTATTTCCTCACCGGCAGAGGAGTCTACCGAGCGGTATTTTGAGTTCGCGCGATTAGTCGACAAGCTCGAAGAAGGCACTGACTATAATATAGATGAAAAAATGCGCACAGCGACGCTTACTGAAAAGGGCATCGCCAAAATGGAAAAACTGCTCGGCATAGAGAATATTTATCAGGCCGAGGGAATCGAAACAGTGCATCACTTGGAGCAGGCGCTCAAGGCAAAAACATTGTTTAAAAAAGATAAAGATTATGTGGTAAAAGAGGGCGAAGTAATTATTGTTGATGAGTTTACCGGACGGCTGATGTACGGACGGCGGTTTTCAGAGGGACTGCATCAGGCGATAGAGGCTAAAGAAAGCGTAGAAATTAGGAAAGAGAGCCGTACTATGGCGACTATCACGTTTCAAAATTATTTTCGTATGTATGACAAGCTGGCCGGCATGACCGGAACCGCGGCTACCGAGGCAGAAGAATTTCATAAGATCTATGACCTGGAAGTAGTCATAATTCCTACAAACAAGCCGCTTATGCGCAAAGACAGGCCCGATGCGGTATATAAGAATACCAAAGGAAAGTACACCTCGTTGATCCGGGAGATTAAAAACAGGCACGAACTGGGCCAGCCTATACTGCTGGGCACTATATCGATAGAAAAAAATGAAATTTTGTCACAGATGCTGGAGCGGGAAGGCATACCGCACAATCTGCTGAATGCAAAAAATCATGAAAAAGAAGCCGCTATCATCGCCCAAGCCGGTAAAATAGGCGCCGTCACCGTGGCTACGAATATGGCCGGACGCGGTGTTGATATTATCCTGGGAGGTAGTCCGGCTGATCCAGAGCAGCAGAAAAAGGTAAAAAAGATCGGTGGACTGCATGTCATCGGCACCGAGCGCCATGAATCCCGCCGGATCGACAATCAATTACGCGGTCGGTCCGGCCGTCAGGGAGATCCCGGCTCGACACAGTTTTTTGTGTCCATGGAGGACGACCTGCTGCGCATCTTTGGATCTGACAGGATGAAGGGCATGATGGACCGGCTCGGCTTGCCGGAAGATATGCCTATTGAGAATAAAATGATAACCCGATCCATCGAAACAGCACAGAAAAAGGTAGAAGGCCATAATTTTGACATTAGAAAACATCTCGTAGAGTACGATGACGTGATTAATAAACACCGCACGGTTATTTACCAGCGCCGACAAGAAATCCTAAACATGGCCGAGCGGCAGGTAAATAATGAGGCAGAACAGGAGACGACAATACGCCAAAAAGTAATGGAACTCATAGAAAATGAGATTGAACAGGTGGTCTCATTTCATACGTCAGCCGAAGATGAAGCTACCTGGAATATTGATGAAATTTATGAAGTCGTAGATACCATTTTTGCAGTGGATCTCGAGGCCAGGATTAGGCTCGAAGATATCCGTGAACACGGCGGCGATCGCATGCAGGACGCCCAGGCACGTACTGGCATCATTCAGTATCTGATGAAACTGGCAACTATTGCCTATGATAAGTTTACCGAACGCATCGGTGATCCAAATATTATAGCCACTATAGAAAAAGCAGTATACATCAGGGCGATTGACACGCTATGGGTAGAGCATCTGGATATTATGGATAATTTACGGCAAGGAATCGGTCTGCGCGGCTATGGCCAGCGCGATCCGCTGGTAGAGTATAAAAAAGAGGCCTACCGTTTGTTCAGTGAGCTGATCAGCAATATTCAAAAAAATATTGTCTATACAATATTTAAAGTCGGCGTAGCGCAGCAGCAGCCGATCAAATCGCCGCTTGAAGACAAGCCGCAACAGCTGTCGGCGCCAGCCAAGACAAGCGACAATCTGCCGTCATCCCCGTACCAAAATATGAGTACTAGCGAAGGACAGCAGCCATCAGCGCCGGCGGCCCCAACGGTTGGCGATACTAGGCAAACAGCGGCTGGCAATCTGATCTCAAAACAGGGCAAAAAAGTAGGACGCAATGATCCGTGTCCATGCGGCAGCGGTAAAAAATACAAGAAATGCCACGGGAAGTAATGAGCACAAATATTGTTCAGGTGTTTTGTATATGGTAACGGGCAAAATATACAGCAGTTGACATAGAGATCGCTGTGCGCTACCCTGACATAGGGTAAAATAAATACGGAAAAAGCACGTTCGCAACCAAAAAGCAACGTGTTATTTTTATGTCCGCTTTTGTCATGTGCTCCTTTTCGGCATCGCAGTATATACCTTATCTAACATGAAGGGAGTGGTGGAGATGAAACGCTCAAAACTACTAAATGCTCTCGGCGATCGGGAGCAGAAGAAACATCGCGGATGAACTACCTGTTTTGGTTTTTGTCAGTGTGGACGGTGTTGCAGTTCACTATGTGCGTCTGTGAATTTCTGAAGGTCGATAATTTCAGCGCGCCCCCAGCTATGCCGGTGTCTTACTTTTTGCTGATATTTATATATGTCCTGCGAAAAGAGGTTAACCGATGGCTTAAGCTCAATGGCAAAAAACGCCACGGCGAGCTATTCTTGCTCGGCTGGTGGATCGCGCTGCTGATCATGTTTGGCGTGGAATTCCTGACGCACAGCGCGTACACGGTACCTCAACGCATGATGGAAACCTGCGTCTGGGTATTGATTCCGTATGCAGCTTCGAGCATATCGAAGATTGTGCATGGATATGTACCAAAACCTCGAACACGATAATAAACCCGAAAGAGGGATAACATATGATAACTGATGCTACCATGTACCTGAACAAGGCGTGACATATGAGGGGGAGTACTCTGTGTGTTCCCCCTCTTTTTTTAATGCTGATTTGTGGTACACTATCTGTATGTCATCCGTATTTCACAGTCAGTTAATTATGATAGCGGTTATTGCAGTTGTTCTGATCTGCATCGCGGGATTATGGATCATACAGTCTGATGAGATATATTATCAGTCAGCGAGCACGGATTTGAAACATGCACCAGGAAAGGTTGACAGCGTATGCGTGACTAATGAGGACTGTATCAGATTTTGCAGTAATGATGATTGTGTCGTCAGTTCATGTATTTTTAGTGAACAAAGCACGCAAGGCCAGTGTGCGTGCTTGAATATTTGCCAATAAATAGGTTGTCAATCCATGGTAATTATGGTATACTATGAATGAAGAGCTGAATGAAAGGCCGTATTATGTTCCACTTATTTAAAAAACATAAATCAAAAACAACATTAAACAAAAACCTCGGCGCACTACTGTCAATCAGCGGTGTGTTTGTATTTGGTGCCAGTTTGCTTGGGCCGCTTTATGCCATATATGTAAAACAGATCGGTGGCAACGTATTGACTATCGGCTGGACGTATTCAGTATATATGTTTACAGTCGGAATAGCCGCTTTTTTTGCTGATAAGTATGGTGATAAGATTAAGGAGGCAGTATATGTGCCGGCAGTAGGGTATGATATATGGGCCGTTGGATTTTTAGGGTATACTGCATACTATAACAGGAAGCCTGATGCAGTGTGACTGGGTGTAATGCGTTATTTTATACTATGAGCGCATTAGCAGCACTGGCTGCAGGCGTACTGCTGATACAGCCGAGAAAATTATTATAACATGCCAAAAAATAAAAAATCTAAAAATACGGGAGTAATAAACAGTAAACAGGATTTGTTTGAGAATACAGAAACAGATCCTGGGTTTGTCAGGAAATTGTTTGTGTACAGCACCTTGGCTTTGCTGTGGTTGGTGACTATTTTTGGTTTAATATTTATTCCGGTCATTGTCCAGCTAGGCTCTGATCATTCGTACTATAAAGAGAAAATAGACGCGGAGTTTTGGGTTTATTTATATGTGCTTATTGCATTTTATACGCTCATTATGACCGTATATCTGGGACTGATGGGGTACCAGGCGCGCTATTTGGTCATCGGAATAATAAATGCTGTTATGCTGGCGGCTTTTATTATGTCAACGTTTATTTCATTTTTTCTAATATTTTATACCACGGCCTAGTATGAGTGATCCGTTTGTCGAGGTAACAATAGTTATTGTCATTGCCGCCATACTGGGTATTGTGGCAAAGGCCATACGACAACCGACGGTAGTCGCGTATTTATTCGCCGGGATATTGGTGGCGGGAGTTGGTATTATCGGAGATGATGGCGCAACCGTACTCGACACTTTAGCTACATTTGGGGTTACACTACTTCTGTTTTTGGTTGGGTTAGAAATGCGGGTCAGTAATCTGAAGTCAGTCGGAAGAGCCGCCGTGCTGACTGGATTGGGCCAGATAATTTTTACCGCCACCATCGGGTTTGTGCTGGTTAGGCTTCTCGGCTATGCAATACTTCCATCACTGTATATTGCCTTTGCCCTGACGTTTTCGAGCACGATTATTGTTATAAAACTATTATCCCAAAAAGGCGAGCTGCAAACTCTGTACGGGCGGATCGTGGTTGGCTTTTTAATCGTACAGGATATTGTGGCCATACTGATTTTGCTCTTTCTCGGCAGCCTGCACGTGGACGGAGCTGCCATACCCATACTTGCTTTTGGTTCGGTGCTGTTTAAAGGCGTACTGCTCTTCACGCTGACTGTATGGCTTTCCAGGAAGTTTTTTCCGTGGCTGTTTGGAAAACTAGCCAGGACGCCGGAGCTGGTTTTTATTACGAGCATTGCCTGGGCTTTTGGCTTTAGTCTGTTTGCGGCGAGTGATATTATAGGCCTGTCCGTGGAAATCGGTGGATTTCTGGCTGGTTTGGCCCTGGCTAGATCCATAGAGCAATTTCAGATCGAGTCGCAGCTGCGTCCCTTGCGGGATTTCTTTATACTTATATTTTTTATTGTCCTTGGTTCATCGCTTATTATTAACGAACTGCAGGCCAGCCTTTGGCCGGCCTTACTGCTGTCGCTGTTTGTGCTTATTGGTAATCCGCTTATCATATTATTGATTATGGGCCTGCTTCGGTTCAGAAAAAAAACCAGTTTTTATGCCAGTGTCACGGTGGCTCAAATTTCCGAATTCGGGCTTATCCTGATGGCGATGGGGCTGACCCTGGGACACATCACCTCTAGCCATGTTTCATTGGTGACTATGGTGGCTGTTATCACGATTACCATTTCTACATATTTTATTTTACACAGCCAAGCAATCTACAAGAAAATAAAGCCGCTGCTAAACATTTTTGAACGCGGCAATGCGCAGGAAGAGTCCCTGCCGCAGAGCGAGCTAAAA
Source organism: uncultured Gammaproteobacteria bacterium (assembly GCA_964415025.1). Classification (GTDB taxonomy): domain Bacteria; phylum Patescibacteriota; class Patescibacteriia; order UBA10025; family JAHIVO01; genus CAYPXF01. The sequence goes on from CAYPXF010000003.1 coordinate 15,904, forward strand.
TCTCCAATCGTACTAGCCGGCGCAAACCGCCTGGGGAAATATATTCTAAAAAGCGCACCTAAGGAGGTCATCTCAATCGTAGAATTTGATCCAGAGATAGCCCAGCGCCTGAAGCGGGAAAAATACCGTGTGGTGTTCGGCGATATAACTGATACTGATATACAGGATTTGGTGTATTTGTCAGAGGCAAACGTGTTTATTTCTACCATACCGACATTTGATGACAATATGCACTTGCTAGAACGGATTGAGAAGATAAAAGAGCAACACCAAAAAGCCCCGATTGCTATTGTTACCGCCTACTCAAACTGGGAAGCAAAACAGTTGTATAATAAGGGCGCTGATTATGTCATATTGCCGCACTTTTTGGGCGGTAAACACTTAGCAGCACTGATGAAAAACAATACCATCAACGCAAAACTCATGGAGCAGTGGCGAAACCAGGACGTGCAGTCACTTATTGAGTGAGGACAGGGCCTGCGTGAGCATACATTAGAAAAGTCCCGCTGATTGACCACGGGATTTTTATTATTGGGCGCGATCTGCTGGTATGGTATCGCAAACACGGCGTCGCCTGATTTTTGACCAAGCACTGCAGGCCACGCTATAAAGCGTGGGTATGGCAATCAACGTGCCGACTGTAGAAAATATCAGCCCAGCCACGATACTGGTACCGAGTCCGGTCCAGAACGGATCGGCGATGGTGAGCGGCAGTATGCCGCCGATAGTGGTTATCGAGGTCGAGAAAATCGGTTTGAAGCGATTATGCCCGGTCCGTACCAATATGCTATTAAATGATTCATCAGGATGTTCGGCTCGATAGCGATTAAAGGTAGTGATCATGACAATAGCATCATTCACGACAATACCAACTAGCGCGATAATGCCAAGCCCTGAAACCATGTTAAGTGAGCTATTCACGAGCAATAAGCCGGGAAATACCCCGATGAGGGAAAGCGGTACAGCAAACAGGATCAGAGCGGGTTGCATATATGAGTAAAACTGGTACACCAGGATAAGGTAAACAGCCAGGATTGCGAGGAGGAATACGATTTGTAAATCCTCATAGTCACTATCCAGGGCGGCAAATTCTCCGCCGTACTTTACGCCGTCTTTGTTCAGGCCAAGAGATACTAGCTTGTCCGGGGTAAGATAATTTTTAATTTCTGTAGTGAGTGGTTCACTATGCGCGCCTTCTGCCAGGGCAACACTGACTGTCGCTACCCGCTGGCCGCGCAACCGGCGGGTCGTTACGGGTTCTTCGACTTCTTCTATAAGCGCTATTTGATCCAGCGTGGTTAAGCCCTGGTTGAGCGTCGGAATTGTCAGCTGGCGCAAATCATTGACAGAATCAGTTGTCGCCTGATCAAATGTAACAGTAACATCATCAGAAATCTCACGATCTCCTAAAACAATACTGCCGACTGTTTCTTCGGCAAAAATTGCATTGACCATACCGGCAGCGACCAGGGGATTAACAGTAGCTCGTGCCAGCTCGTCCTGCTGCAGGTTAACCGTAACTGCTGGCACCAGTGCTTCTCGCGGGCCATTTTTTATTTCGCTGACACCTTCCTTATTCTGCAAAAATTGTTCGAGATCATCTGCCGCGTTAACCAGGTTTTGCTTATTATTACCGAGAAAATTCACTACAATAGCATACTGATCTTGGGGTGGACCGTAGGATACTGCCCGGGGGGTGATCACTACCTCATCGCTGAATTGATTGCGTACGTTTGCTAGCTTGTTCTCGTATATTTTCTGTATATCGAATATAGTCGTCTCTTCAGTGCGATCCCTTGGTTCAGTAAACGTGGCATATATAGTGCTTTCAAACGTGTAAAATGATTCAAAATACGGGAGGGCTATGAGTTCGTCTTGGGCAATTTGGAATACTTCTTTTTTTTCAGCAGACGGCATCCCGGCCGGGAAATCAACGCTGACCTGCAAATTAGCGCTGTCTTTGGTCGGCATTTGCTCGAATGCAAGTTGCGGCGCGAAATATACAAAGCTCACAGCCAGCAGTATGGTAACAACAGACATAACCAGGAGTTTCAGTCGGAGCGAGCCGAGCAAGCGCGACATCATCTGCTGATAACGCTGGCCAATAGCATCAATACCGTCCTGGCCCATTCTGACGATAAGAGGGATAATCAGCAGCTTTTGCCAGTTGGGCAGACCAGACTGTTTGCGCTGTTGGTATGTCTGCTGTTTCATAATCCACCTGCCTGCCAGCGGGATAATTGACAGTGCCACAAAAAAAGATGCTGCGATAATAATCATGATGGTGTAGGGGATGTATTTGAGAAAATCACCCATAATGCCGCCAAGTGAGGCAAACGGAATAAATACAACAATCGTCGTTGCCGTAGCCGCAGTAATAGCCGGACCGTATTTTTTGATAGCGCGTAATGCGGCCTGCCGGCGTGTGGCTCCGCGTTCTAGCTCGTGGGTCATACCTTCGGCGATGACGATCGCATTATCAACCAAAATACCGAGCGTCAGGATCATGGCAAAGAGCGTGAGGATATTGAGTGAAAAACCGGCGACCTTGATCGCAAATAGTCCGATTAGGAAAACAATGGGAATTGCCAGGGTTACGACTATGGCCGCGCGAAAATTGATAAAAAACAGCAGCACAACCAAAATTATCGCCAGACCGATAAAACCATTATTCAACAGGCTGGAAATCTGATCCTCGATATATGGTGCCAAGGTATAGCCGACGACGATATGCATATTGTCCGGAAGCAGGTCAGAGGATTCTATGGCTTCAGTCTCTGCGGTCAGTGCATCTGAAATATTTATAATATCGCCGTCCGGAGTTTTGTAGATCAGCAAATAAACAGCTTCACGCGCGCGCGGCTCATTTGTTTTAGCGCGGTAGCCTACATAGTGAATTTGTTCGCTGTCCGTGGGCACGCGTTCAATCGTGGCTATAGTCCCGAGCGTTACGGGTCCGATTTGTATAGACTTAAAATCATCAAGCGTGCCGATCGGCGCCAGTATAGTAATAGATTTCTGTTGTCCAGTATTAGTCCGTACTGTACCGCCGGGCAAGGAAGCCAGCTGTGACTGGATAGTATTTTTTATCTGATCGTATGAGAGGCTGTTTTGGGCCACCGCCTCGCCGTCCAGAGTTATTTGGATTTCAAATTCATTTGCTGGACTGATTTCAATCTCTTTAATTCCGTCCGCTGCTTTTTCCAGTCTTGATTGTACAGTACCGGCATATTGGAGCAGGTCATTAACAGTGACGCCGTTTTCACCGACCAAGCCAAAGGCAATAGCCGGCCCGGCCGCGTCTACGGTCTGAATATTTATCTCTGCTGCTTGGGGCAGGTTTAGTTTTGTGATGTCATTGTCGAGCCGGGTGCTGACGGCGGCAAGGTCGCCAACATCTTTGAGGAAAATTTCTACGCCCCCAAAGCTGTTTTGTGCTCGTGACTGGACATAGTCTACTTCATTATAGGCGCGAGCGGTTTGTTCGATCGGAATAATAATTTCCTGTTCTACGTCACCGGGAGCGGCGCCGGGGTAAGTAGCTCCAACAAATACAATATTAATAGGGACTTCTGGAAAATCCTGACGCTGATTAGTGATTACGCCCCATGATCCAGCAATGATAATAGCCGCGATAATGAGCATGCTAATCCGATACCGAGTAACAAAAAACCGCGCCCAGCGGAGAATGAAAAAATCTTGGTTGTCTGACATATATCGCTTGTTTTCTTTAAATGATAGTAATCTTAATTGAAATCCAAGTATACCAATTAGCTTATTTTAGTCAAATCGCTCATTGCCTTTATAAAAATCAGCAAGACAGAGGAAAAATTACCTAACAGTAGTAATATGTTTGAAAAATGACTAGATCATGGTAAAATTATGCCATGTTAGTAAAAAAAAACAATCTACATCAGCTTTAGTGCTGTATTAGGAATCCTGCTTAGTTTTTTGGCGCATGCATTTTTAGAAATGGCATATCTGCGTATAACAGCGGCGAATGATATTATTTGGTATACACATTTTGGCCTTGGTTCATGCGCTTTGCCAACCTGGCTTGCTGTATTGCTCATAGTAGGCGGTATTGCTGAAGGGGTGTTGCTGGGCGTATGGTGGTGGCAGAAAGTATATGTAGAACATAAACACTGGCGATTTAATAAATAATAAAAAAAGTATGCTCGATTTTCTCTTTACCCAATCATTTTGGCAGAATACGTACTGGCAAAACACCCTACAATCATATGTCGAGGCAGCAATTATTTTAATCATGCTAATAATTATATTCAAAGCGATTAAAAGTGTTGCCCTGGTGCGACTACATAAACTAGCAAAACGCACAAAAACAGATGTAGATGATATGCTGGTAGATGTTTTTGCTACTGTAAAGCCGCCCTTTTACGCATTTATTGCTCTGTATATTGCTATACGTACGCTGACCTTTCCTGATATTGTCCAGCAGGTAGTCAATGCAATTCTAATAATATGGGCCGTCTTTGTGGCGATTAAGGCAGTACAAATATTTATTGATTTTATATTTAAGAAAAAAACAGAAGGAGAAGATGAGCGGACGACGGTAGCCGCACTTGGCGCGGTCAGGATTATCAGTAAAATAGTACTATGGACCTTTGGCCTACTGCTAATCCTGTCGAATATGGGAGTCAATATAAACTCGCTTATTGCCGGCCTGGGCATAGGGGGTATAGCCGTAGCGCTGGCACTGCAAAATATTCTGGGCGATTTATTCAGTTCGTTTGCTATCTATTTTGATAAGCCGTTTGTCGTCGGTGATTTTGTGGTAGTCGGGAAACATCTCGGTACAGTCGAAAAAATCGGCATCAAAACCACACGTATCCGCGCGCTGCAGGGTGAGGAAATTGTCATCTCAAATAAGGAATTGACCTCTACCCGCATACAAAATTTCAAAAAAATGGAAAAACGGAGAATTGTCTTTGGCTTTGGCGTAACTTATGGCACGCCTAATGATAAATTAAAACAAATCCCATCTATCGTTACCGACATTATCAAACAGCAGGAAAACGCTTATCCTGACCGTGTGCATTTCAAGGAGTTTGCTGATTCATCACTGAACTACGAAGTAGTGTATTTTGTAGAATCGTCGGATTATAACCAGTACATGGATATACAGCAGCATATTAATCTCAATATAAAAGAAAAATTAGAACAGGCCGGTGTCAGTATGGCCTTCCCAACGCGCACCGTGCATTTAGAAAAATAAAACTATGAGTCACCAGACGCCACATACTAAAAATATTGACGAATACATCCCAATTGTCGGCCGGGAAAAAATTGAAGAAATAAAAGATATCGCTGCTACGCTCCAGCATGAGCATATTGTCATGGTGAATTCTACACCGGCTGGAGGCGGCGTAGCAGAGATATTAAATAGTCTCGTCATAATTCTAAATAACCTCGGCGTATTGACTGGATGGCGAATATTAAAAGGTTCTGACAGCTTTTTCAGCGTGACAAAGGAATTCCATAATGCGCTGCAGGGCGGTCAAATCAAACTGACCAAGCGTATCATGGAGATATATGAGCAAGCGAATTATAATAATTCGTTGATGAACCACTTAGACAGTCATGACCTAGTGGTTATTCATGATCCGCAGCCGTTGCCGTTAATCCAATACTATAAAAAAAGAATACCCTGGATATGGCGGTTTCATCCCGACTTGACCGAACCGAACAAGGAGCTGTTCAAATATTTAAAAGGGTTTATCAGACAGTATGATGCGATGATTATTTCCAGCCCTGAATATAAACAGACAGGAATGGGAATCAAGCAGATTATCATGCATCCTTCTATCGATCCACTGTCAGAAAAAAACAGAGACATGCCGCTGAAAGAGATTAGGCAGATTTTGGCAAAGCATAATATAAAGACGAACAAACCGATTATCAGCCAGGTATCACGGTTTGACAAATGGAAAGATCCAATCGGTGTAATCGATGTATTTGAAAAAGTACAGAAGAAAGCAGACTGCCACCTGGTGCTGATGGGTAATATGGCATTGGATGATCCAGAAGGGCCCGCTATTTACCGTGAAGTAGTGAAACGAACCAAGCACGCCGACGATATTACCGTACTGATGAATGTAGCTGATAATGACCGCACCGTAAACGCACTGCAAAGAACAGCAGACGTTATCCTGCAAAAATCAATTCGTGAGGGATTTGCGCTGACGGTCAGTGAGGCGCTGTGGAAGGAAACGCCAGTCGTTGGTACGCGTGTGGGCGGTATTCCGCTGCAGGTCAAGCACGGCAAAACAGGCTATCTGGTAGAGACAAATCAGCAGGCAGCAAATGCGATCGTTAAATTATTACAAAACAATAAGCTCAAGAAGCGGCTCGGGAAACAGGGTAAGGAGTATGTTAAAGAACATTTTCTCATCACCAGGCATGTACTGGACTATCTGAAGTTGTTTCAGTTTTATCTCGGCCGTCAACACAAGTTTAACATCGGAAAAAAATATCCGTACGGAGAGGTATAAAAATGCACGATTTGAATTAAGTAATGTTCGGGGTATTATATGAATTACCATACGTTTATGGTCGAGACTAAAGGACATGGAGACTGCCTTGATCTGACGCCGACCATACAGTCGTTTCTAAAAAAAAGTAATACCGCGGATGCCGTATTAACAGTTTTTGTGAACGGCTCGACGGCCGCTATCACCACGATTGAATACGAAACAGGCGTCATACATGATTTTAACGCCATGCTGGAAAACATTGCTCCGGAACACGCCGACTATCACCACCATAAGCAATGGGGCGATAAAAACGGAGCTGCCCACATTCGTTCAGCGCTCATCGGCGCGAGTAAGCAGTTTCCAATCAAGGCCGGCAAACTGCAAACAGGAACCTGGCAACAAATAGTAGTATTTGATTTTGATGAAAAACCGCGTCAACGCACTATTATCTTAACACTGCAGTAATAATATGGTACAACAATTTTATATTCCAATTTTACTCGGCACGGGGCGCAAAAATCGACAGTCAGAAAAAGTAGCCCGTTATATTGCTGAACAAGCTGAACATGAAACATTATTTTCGACTGACATAATAGATGTAAGAGATTATGCCACGGACATAACGCAGCCATCGTGGGAAAAGCCAACCCCGGAAAAGGTCGGGCAACTAGCAGAAAAAATGGCCACAATCGACGGGCTGATTATTGTCACGCCCGAATACAGCCACGGATATCCCGGAGAACTAAAAATATTCCTCGATAAGCTGGATAAAGAATTGAACTACAAACCGATCGGTCTATGCGGCGTGTCGTCAGGTGGATTCGGCGGTTGCCGTGTTATTGAGCTCTTAGTACCGGTTCTGACCGCCTTTAAGGCGATCCCCGTCATTCCGGCTGTATATTTTTCTAAGGTAGAAGAATTATTCGATGACAAAGGAAACATACAGAATGACTCCTATGACAAAAATGTAGGCAAAATGTTCCAGGCTGTTGTTCAGACTGCGCGGAAAATTAGCACATAAAGTATTATGAAAAATACGATTATTATAATCATGGCACTACTTGCCGCAGCAGTAGGAGCGCTGGGCGTAATATATTATGATGACATACGCGGCGTAGCCCCAGCAGTGCAGGAGCCGCCTGCGGACATAGCCGATCTAATCAATCAAGCAAACAGTACAAATACTGATATGTCTGACGCCAGTATTACTAAGACTATGCCGATTAACCAGACGGCTATGCCGCTGGATCTGCCGTCAGGTTTTTCCATCGCAGTTTATGCACAGGATTTAGGAAAACCGCGCGACATTACCAGGGATGCGTACGGTACTATGCTGGTCAGCCTGACACAACAGGGATCAGTAGTTGCTTTACCAGATGATAATGGTGACGCCGTAGCTGACAATACAGTCGCCATTGTAGAAAACCTACGTGGGCCGCACGGTATATTGCAACGGTGCGAAGACAGCGGGTGTAAACTGTATATCGCAGAGGAAGATCAGCTGGCGGTGTATGATTATGACGTAGAAACCTTTGTGGCAACCAACAAAACAAAACTCACTGATTTACCGGCAGGTGATGGGCATTCTACACGGGGTATTATGTTTGATCCTGCCGACCAAGACCGGATACTGATTTCAGTAGGCTCGTCATGCAACGTATGCGAAGAGGACGATTGGCGGCGTGCCGCCGTACTGTCGGTCAATACTGACGGTACTGATCTGAAGGAATACGCCACCGGATTGCGAAATGCGGTATTTATGAATACGCATCCGGTGACAGATGAAGTGTGGGCTACAGAAATGGGTAGAGATTGGCTCGGTGATAATACGCCGCCAGAGGAGATAAATATCGTGAAGTCTGGTAATAATTACGGCTGGCCGTATTGCTACGGCAACCAGGTATATGATGAAGATTTTGGTGAAAAAACAGCTGACTATTGCCGACAAACAACAGCGCCATACATAGCGTTCCAAGCCCATGCAGCGCCGCTTGGACTTGATTTTATTCCGGCGCAAGGATGGCCTGATGAATATCAGTATGATTTATTAGTAGCATATCACGGCTCGTGGAACAGGACAGTACCAACAGGCTATAAACTGGTGCGCCATGATTTAGACAAGCACGGCAAGGTACTGGGCACAACAGATTTTATCACTGGCTGGCTGGCTGATGACGGCGCGCTGGGTCGGCCGGTTGATATATTAGCCGAACCTGGTGGAAAAATATTTGTCAGTGATGACAAAGCTGGCGTGATTTATTATATCCAGGCGGCTGTTACCAGCACATAAACAGATCAAACAGTATCATGGTATGATGGGCGGGACAGCATAATGCATAAACATACTGCGTACTGTAGAATTAATTTAATTATTAAGCTCTATTCGATATGCCAAAAATAGGTCAACAGTTTCCTGTATTTAAAATGGAAACATATTTCCCCAGCGATCAATCGACAAAATATATCACAAATCAGGATTACCAGGATTCATGGGTGGTATTATTTTATTATCCTGCTGATTTTACCTTTGTTTGTCCGACCGAGCTGAAAGATATGGCAGAGCGTTATGATGAGTTTAAAAAACTAAACGCAGAAGTCGTCGCGGTCAGTACTGATACCGTGTATACGCATAAAGCATGGCGTGATACAGAGCAGCTGCTGGCACAGGTTGATTATCCGCTGGCCGCAGATCATGATGGAGCTCTGGCCAAGTCGCTCGGTATATTTAATCACGGATCTGGCGTCGCCGACCGCGGTGTTTATATTATTGATCCTGACGGCAAGCTGCAGGCGTATGAAATTGTCGCTGATAACATCGGAAGGGCTGCCGGTGAGATACTGCGTAAACTCAAGGCGCTGGCTTTTGTGCGTGATAATCCAAATCAGGCCTGTCCGGCCAGCTGGGATACGGGCGCTAAAAGTTTGACTCCGGATATCAGCATCGTCGGCAAGGTTGCTAACGAATTAGATTAAGGGATCATGAATCAAATACAAAGCATACCAGCATTAAATGAGATCATGCAGAAAAATGCCGATACGCCAATACTAATATTCAAACACAGCAATACGTGTCCGGTCAGCGCCAGGGCGCAGTATGAGATTCAGCAGCTGGAACAAAAAATAGACATTCCGTTTTATTATGTCGTGGTTCAGGAAAACAGAGACGTATCAGACGCTATTGCCGAGCAAACGGGTATCACACATGAATCGCCGCAAACACTGATTCTCAAACACGGAAAAGTACAGGCAGATTGGTCGCATGATGACATAACCGCAGATAATTTGTTCGAGTTTTTAATCCAGCAATAAAAAAAACGACACACCAGAGATGTGCCGTTATAGTTTTTCGTAGCACAAGCTTTGTAATGGGTAGTGTTATGACCAGTGAATCACTGCCCCGGCTTGGGCAGTTGGATACACGCCGATCGGGTTGTTTTACATGAGACGGCATTGTTATGATGTGCGTAAAAATAGCTGTAATATCATCAGGCTGAATCGGATTATACCCCCCCATATATGTTCTTTGCTTTTTCAGCTCCGTCAGGATAGTGAGCAAAACGCACCGCAGATATATTTGTTTCTGCGTTACCGGGTTTGATCACGCAAAAACGTAGCCTGGTATTTAAATAGTCATGCAGCACCCATCGCAGACACTCTTCTTTAAATTCTTTTTGACATATGTATACACCTAGTTATCTAGGATAAACACTATCCCAAAAAACCGCCATATGTATGTGCACATTACCCGAGCACCTTTACAAAAAGCTATAATTATGCTACAATGTATACATAAAGCCTGAAATAAGGGCAAAAAACAAAAATAAATAAATGAAAAAAAATAATTTAAAAAATACCTTATACCTTAGTATGGCGTGTGGCATTGCCGCGGTGTTTTTAGTTTTACCGATTGCAGCTGACGCGGCTGATACCCGAACGACTGAAATTAGAATTACTACGAGCGGTTATCCAGACACGGTCACAAATTTTTATCCGTATACTGACGCATTTAAGAACGGCGCCGCTGTAGCTTCATGTGATTTAGATGGCAATGGATATGAAGAAATAATTACCGGAGCCGGACCAGGCGGGGGACCGCAGGTACGTATATTTGATAGCCTTGGGGAGTCAAAATTCACGCCGGGCTTTTTTGCTTATGATGAAGAATTTCGTGGCGGTATAAATGTGGCCTGCGGCGATCTGGATCACGATGGTACGGCGGAAATTGTTACTGCGCCGCAATCAAACGGCGGTCCGCATGTGCGTATTTTTGATAGGTACGGCAGACCAAAATTCACGCCGGGTTTTTTTGCCTATGATGAACAGATGAAGGGCGGTGTTAACGTGGCGGTCGGTGATCTTGACGGAGCCGGACTGCCGGAGATTATTGTGGCGCCGGCATCGAGTCAGGAACCGCGAGTATATGCCTATAACAGATTTGGCGAACGCTTATCGTATGATATTATGCCGTTCCATGAGGAGTTTGGTGGCGGTGTGAGTCTGGCGGTCTTAGACGTTGATGGAGATAGCCGTGATGAATTGGCTATGGCGGTACAACGTTTTGATATTGCCTGGGTCAAGGTCATGCGTATCGGCCAGGGACAGGCTGTACTGGGCGAGTTTAGCGCCTTTCCAGAGACATTTAAAGGCGGCGTAAACATTGCTGGCGGTGATATTGACCGAGACGGCTATGATGAGGTTATTGCCGCAGCTAACAGCAACGGCGGTCCGCACGTACGGGCATTTGAAGCATACGGCAAAGTATTACCGTATAGCTATTTCGCATATGAGCATGAATTTAGAGGAGGAGTACTGGTAGGTAGCGGCGACATAAACAATGACGGCTATGATGAAGTAATAGCAGCGCCATTAAAAAAGGTTTTCACAGGAAAAGTGACAAGCATAATCGTTGATTTGTCAGAACAGCGACTGTACGCCTATGAAGGCGATACGGCGGTAAAAACTTTTCTCGTATCTACCGGACTGCCGAGCACGCCGACACGTCCGGGGAATTTCAGTGTTTCACAAAAGGTCTATTCCAAGCTCTATTCTGGACAGGATTTTTACTTGCCAAATACCTTATGGAACATGAGATTTGACGGATCACGGCTATTACACGGGGCGTATTGGCATAATAACTTTGGCCATCGCATGAGCCATGGCTGTGTTAACATCGCTTATCCTGATGCTGAATGGCTGTATAATGCCACTGATATTGGCACGCCTGTTACCGTGCGGCAGTAACTAGGCAAACAAAACCAGATTTGCTATAATGCACAGTATTATTTAGTACTGTGTTTTTGATTAATTATGAAACTGCGAAAAAAAGTTTGGCTGACCTTTGCCGGTATTCTGGTACTGGCCCTCGGTGCTGGATTTATCAGCTATCCCGACAGTCCTGATATCAAAATTGGTGATTATTTTCGTGAAATTAAAGTTCATTTGGGTTTAGACTTGCAGGGAGGAACGCATTTGCTGTATCGGGCAGATACCACAGATATTCCAAAAGGTGAAAAGGCAGAAGCGCTCGAGGGAGTGCGTGATGTCATAGAACGGCGAGTTAATGCCTTTGGCGTATCTGAACCAGTAGTACAGACCAGTAAGCAGGGGGATGAGTGGCGCGTTATTGTGGAGTTGGCAGGGGTGCAGGATGTTGACCAGGCAATCGACATGATTGGAGAAACTCCGCTACTTGAGTTTAAGGAAGAAACTACTGCCGAGCTATCAGAAGAAGATAAAGCTGCTGCCGATGTGCTTAATCAGCAAAAAAAGGAACAAGCGCAGCAAATACTAGATTTAGCAAAAGAGCCCGAAGCAGATTTCGCGGCTTTAGCAAATGAATACAGTGAAGATCCTGGAAATATTGATCAGGAAACCGGCGAAAAAAAAGGTGGCGACCTCGGATTATTTAGCAGGGAAATGATGGTAGCAGGATTTGCTGATGTGGTATTTGACGAATTAGCAGTCGGTGAAGTATATCCGGAAATCGTAGAAACACAGTTTGGCTACCATATTATAAAAAAAACACAGCAAGAAGGTGACCAAGCTGGAGCGCGTCATATACTGCTTGCTAAACAGAATACTGAAGGGCAGACCCAGTTTGCTAATACCGGTCTGTCGGGAAAAAATTTAGAACGTGCCAGCGTGCAGTTTGATCCGAATACGAACGAACCGCAAGTCTCGCTTGATTTTGACGATGAGGGTAAAACCTTATTTGGAGAAATTACCGAACGAAACCTCAATAAGGTGGTCGGTATTTATCTCGATGGATCACCGATTTCCATGCCGCGGGTACAGCAGGCGATTACCAGCGGCCAAGCTGTTATTACCGGCGACTTCACTATTGACGAAGCCAAGCAATTAGCCAGGCGGTTGAACGCTGGTGCCCTGCCTGTCCCCATTGAGCTGGTGTCACAACATAATATCGGGGCAACGCTCGGAGAATTGTCGGTCAGGAAAAGCCTCATTGCCGGTCTTATCGGGCTGCTGTTGGTCGCCGTATTCATGATTGTGTATTACCGGCTGCCAGGAATCATCGCTGTTGTGGCACTAATTATTTATTCGCTGATAGTGCTTGCTTTATTTAAACTTATTCCAGTAACCTTAACGCTGGCTGGCATTGCCGGATTCATACTGTCGATTGGAATGGCTGTTGATGCAAACATATTGATATTTGAGCGGACCAAGGAAGAGTTACGGAACGGACTCTCGCTCTCGCGATCAATTGAAGAGGGGTTTAGTAGGGCCTGGCCGTCAATCAGGGATTCAAATATTTCCAGCCTGATTACCTGCGCGATTTTAGCCTGGTTTGGTACCAGTATTATCCAGGGCTTTGCTATTACCCTCGGCATTGGCGTGCTCGTCAGCATGTTTTCAGCAATCACCGTCACACGGACGTTTATGCGTTTGTTAGTAACTGCCTGGACAGCCCGCAAGCCAGGGTTATTTGCGATTATGCCTTCTGTAAAAAATAAATAATACTTATGTACCGCATCATCCAAAAAAGAAAAATTTGGTATACATTGTCAGCGATTATAATTATTCCTGGAATTATAGCCATGCTGCTTGGCGGTATAAATCTAGGGATTGATTTTACTGGCGGCAGCCTGATGCGGATTGATTTTACTGAATCAGATCCAGAACTTGATCAAATCGAGGAAACAATCAGTACCGTCATTGGTAGCGATGAGGTAACAGCCCAGCCTATCGGTGAGGGTGAATATACGGTTCGTTTTCAGAATGTAACTAATGAAACCCATCAGATAATTTTGCAGAAACTCGCCAGCAGTCATGGCACGGTCGAAGAACGGAGCTATGAATCTATCGGCCCGACTATTGGAGAGGAGCTCAAGGATAAGGCAGTTATCGCGATCGTGTTGGTGTTGCTGTTTATTATTGTCTATATTTCGATAGCGTTTAGAAAATCATCGACTAAGGCCGTCAAGTCATACGTATTTGGGTTAGGCGCATTAGTTGCCTTGTTCCATGATATTCTGATTGTGATCGGCGTATTTGCGGTGATCGGGTATTTTACCGGCCAGGAAATAGATATACTGTTTATTACCGCGCTCTTGACCGTGCTAGGGTTTTCAGTACATGACACTATCGTGGTCTATGACCGCGTACGGGAACAGGTCAAACGATCTGAAAAAAAGGAATTTGCCGATATTGTTAATGACAGTGTCAATCAAACTTTAATTAGATCAATTAATACGTCAGTCACTACGCTGTTGGTTTTAGCAGCGCTGTATCTGTTTGGAGGGGGATCAATTCAGTATTTTGTTTTAGCGCTGCTCGTAGGTATTGTGGCCGGAACATACTCATCAGTGTTTATTGCTAGCCCATTTTTAGTCACCTGGCACAAAATCATACAAAAGTAACATCACCATGCATTAACCGCCCTTATCCATGGGTCGGTTTTATATTTGATTTAAAATTAAATTTTTGTTGTAATCAAGTATAATATCTTGACACAAGTAACAAAGTGTGCTATACTAAACACGTTTATTAGTTTTGGAGGTTTTTATTTTAATGATTATTATCTCCGTATACTCATGGAGCCACAAAACTCAATACTGGAAAAAATAATTAATAGTAAAAAAACTAGCGATATTGAGCAGTTTAATCCAGCTGATGTTGTTAATATATTGCTCAAAAACTTAACGTCTCGGGAAGAGGACGTGCTTCGCAGACGCCACGGATTGCTAGGTAAGGAAAAGGAAACACTGGAAAACATCGGCGAGTCATACCGCGTCACCAGAGAGAGAATACGCCAGATTGAAAACACCGGCATTAAGAAAATCAAAAAGCTGAAGGAATTTAAACATGTCGTCTCACCGATTGAGAATACTGTCCAGTCAGTACTGCAACAGCACGGCGGCGTGATGGAGGAGCAAGCGCTGATGAGAATGCTGCTCCAGTCAGCGGGCGAAACCAGCACGAATAGACAAAACATCCTTTTTATTATATCAGAACTGTTAAACGATACGTTTCAGATTGTTAAGCAGGGCAACGATTACCGCCAGTCATGGAAACTAAAACACGCTCCACTGCATTTGCTCAAGGAAACAATGAACGAGCTCTATGAACTTATCGAAAAAAACCAGCAGCCGATGCAGCTCGATCAGATAATAGAGTCATTTAAAAATACAGAATTTTATCAGCGGAACCAAACACAGCTTACGGACGATGTTATTGCTTCGTATATTGATATTAATCCACGTATTGCCAAAAATCCATTTGATGAATATGGGTTAAGCAAGTGGGGAAGCATTGTACCGAAGCGCATGAATGACAAGATCTATTTAATTTTGAAGCGGCACGGTAAGCCGCTACACTTCACAGAGATTGCCAAGCTGATCAATGAAGCAAAATTTGACAGCCGTAAGGCATATCCGCCCACTGTTCATAATGAACTCATATTGAACGAAAAATATGTACTGGTCGGCCGCGGTATTTACGCGCTCAAAGAGTGGGGATATAAACCGGGCGTCGTATCAAACGTACTCGAAGATATCTTGAAAAAACAGGGCCAGCCAATGACGCGGGACGAGCTGGTGAAAGCGGTACTGGAAAAGCGTATGGTGAAGAAAAATACGATTCATCTCGCGCTGACTGATAAAACAAAATTTAAAAAACATTCAAACGGTACGTACACGCTTGTCGTGCCGGAGCATAATACGTAGTTAGTTAAATGGATTTTACTTTTTTCAATCCGGCAACGTTTATCTCGCAGTTGCCCAGTGCCAGCAATCCATTCAGCGCCATGTGGCTACTCTTTACCAACGGTGGCTGGGTTATTGTATTGGTGACGATACTGTGGGGCGCCTGGGCATTATACCTGTATTATATACAGAACAAATACGCTAGCAGTGTGGAATTTAAATTGCTCGCTATTGATGTGCCGCGCGAGAATGAATTAAGCCCAAAAGCCGTAGAGCATATTTTTGCGCATATTTATGGAATCAAAAAATCAGGAAATCTCAAGGAGCGTTATTTAAAAGGATATTTTCAGGAAGCGAGGGCTATTAGCTTAGAAATTGTCAGTATCGAAGGGTATATTCAATTTCTCATACGGACGCCGAAAAAATTCCGTGATTTAGTCGAAGCGGCCATCTACGCCCAGTATCCTGACGCGGAAATCACCGAGGTGCATGACTATGTGGACATGATTCCAAAGCCGCTCGAGCTTGACCAGTCTGATTATGATATATGGGGAACTGAATATAAGCTGGCCCAGAAGTATTTTTACCCTCTTAAAACATATCCCTTTTTTGAGCACAGTCTGTCACAGCGACTGATGGACCCCATGGCTTCACTGCTTGAAATCATGAGCAGAATGGGACCAGGAGAACACAGCTGGCTGCAAATCGTGATCTCACCGGCCGGCAGTGACTGGCGTAAAGAAGGTGTCGCCCTTATTAATAAACTGATCGGAAAAAAATCAGCAAAAAAAGGCGCGGATTGGTCGTATTTCCCCCGCACTATTACCAAGGGATTTGTAGAATCATTTACCGCTTCAATCGTACCTCCTTCAGAATTAGGCGAGGCTGCCAATGGTTCAAAAGAACAGCAATGGCCGAGCATGATGCAGCATTTGTCCCCGGAAGAAAAATCAAAAGTAGAAGGCGTGGCCATGAAAATCAGCAAGCTTGGCTTCAAAACAAAACTTCGGTATATTTACGCCGCCCCAAAAGAAAAGCTCGACACCGGAAAAGGCGCCTATGCGATAAATGGCGCCCTGGCACAGTTTTCGGATCAGAATTCAAACGAGATTAAAATAAATAAAAAGACACAAACAAAAATTAATTATTTTTTCATCAAAACCAGGCTTAAGGCCAGAAAACGCAAAATACTATGGGCTTATCGAGCGAGGAGCATAGCCCGCGGGTATAAACCATACGTTTTTAACACAGAGGAACTAGCATCGATGTGGCATTTCCCTGATATTGAAATCCGCACACCGACAGTACAGCGCGTGGCAGCGAAAAAGGCGCAGCCCCCAGTCGATTTGCCTCGCGAAGAGCAGGGCGCAGTACAACAGGCCGCTGAAAAGTCTAAATCATCGACGCCGCAAACCAAAAATGCTCCGCCTGATAATTTGCCCACTGTTTAACAACGCCATATAATGAACCAAGACGAAAACAACATTACCATGTTCGCCAGAACTAACTACCGCAATGCCGAGCGGTTATTTGGCATAAAACAAGATGATCGGCGCCGGCACATGTATTTGATCGGTAAAACCGGCATGGGCAAAACAACCGTCATCGAAAACATGGTCATCTCTGATATTAGGGCGGGTAACGGTGTGGCGCTTGTTGATCCGCATGGCGATCTAGTGGAAAATGTGCATGATTACATACCGTCATACCGGATTAATGATGTTGTATATTTTAATCCGGCTGATGTCGAGTATCCTATCGGATTTAACGTGCTCGAAAGCGTTGATCCGACTGAACGCCATCTGGTAGCATCTGGATTAATGGGTGTATTTACCAAAATATGGGAAGGCGTGTGGAGTGCGCGGATGGAATACATTTTAAACAATGCGATATTAGCATTGCTCGAATATCCAGGCTCAACCATGCTTGGTATTGCCAGGATATTAGTCGACAAAAAATACCGGCAAAAAGTGGTGGATAAAATAACCGACCCGGTGGTCAAAAGTTTCTGGGTCGATGAATTTGCCAATTACAATACTAATTTCAGAAACGAAGCAATTGCCCCTATCCAGAACAAAGTCGGCCAGTTCTTATCCAGTTCTATCATCAGAAATATTGTTGGACAGCCAAAAAGTACAATTAATCTGCGTGAAATAATGGACGATAAAAAAATTCTGCTCATGAATCTGTCAAAAGGTAAAATCGGTGAGGATAATTCAGCGCTGCTTGGTGCTATGATGATTACTCGTATACAGCTGGCGGCGATGAGCCGAGTGGATATTGAAGAGGCGCAGCGCAATGATTTTTATCTCTATGTAGATGAGTTCCAGAACTTTGCCACCGAGAGTTTTGCCAGTATATTATCAGAAGCCAGAAAATATCGGCTTAATCTTATTTTAGCCCATCAGTATATCGAACAGCTCGATGAAAACGTACGAGCTGCTGTGTTTGGCAATGTGGGGACGATAGTCTGTTTCCGTGTCGGCGCGGCTGACGCAGAATTCCTGGCTAAGGAATTTTACCCGACGTTTGAGGAAGATGATTTGCTTAATATCACGAAATATAACGTATACTTGAAGCTGATGATTGATGGCGTGGCTTCTGAACCGTTTTCGGCCAAAACACTGCCACCAATCGAGGGTGAAACAAACAACCGGGAAAAAGTTGTCGGTGTCTCACGTGAACGCTACGCCAAACAAAAACACGTGGTGGAAGAAAAAATCGTGCGCTGGTCCGGTGTCAATGAGATAATTGACACGTCTGATATTCAGCCAAGCAGTAGACGGCCTCGCCAAAAAAATAATGAACATATCAAAAAATCACCTACTAGTAAACAGCCGTATCAGAAAAAGCGTACTATCCCGATCAGCGAGCTGGAAACCGTAACCAGGGACACGACCGAAAAAACAATGTCGTTACATGAAGCGCTGCGTACGCCCCCGGAGCCATACCGACAAAAACAAAGGCCGGCCGGCGATAGCAATCAGTCGCGCAATGCACAGCAGCACACCCAATTACCGCAGAAAAAACAAACCATTGAGCATAAACCGGTAAACAGTAGCTATTCAAATAGAAAAACAATTAAGCCCGGACAGGTGATACGCGTTCAAAACTAGTATGGAGCCTAAAAAACATTTAGAATACAATAAGGTAGACGAGTATATTTATATCGGCACTACCATATGCTGCCGTAAGCATTTTGAGGAATTGCTGGCCATGGGGATTGTCGCTGATATTGATCTACAGGAAGAAAAGCAAGATAAACCGTCGGGCGTAACGGCGTTTTTATGGTTGCCGACGATAGATTTCAAAGCACCATCGCAGTCGCAGCTATTTATCGGGGCGCATTTTATCCAGGATTTGGTCCATAATAACATGAAATGTTATGTCCATTGCAATGCCGGTACTGGACGGGCGCCGACTATGGTGGCCGCGTATTATATTCTAGAATACGGGGATACGCCAGCTAAAGCCGTTGTGCGCATTCAAGAAAATCGTGAAAAAGCCTCACCAAATGAAGAACAAATGGATGCCCTGGAGCGATTCCATGTGCTGAACAAAAAGTAAAAGCCCTACTAAAAAAGTAAGGCTTTTTGAAACGAGACAGCTAGGCGATATGCTTTAGAAGCTTGGTTTTTTTACGTTCATCCAGAAGAATACCACGAACGATATTTTCTGGACGGGTAAGTACTGACAGAGGCGGCATGCCTAAACGCTTTAGCGCCTGGTCCACTTGTTCAGCATTCGCAATTTTACCTTGGTGTTGCATTGGTCCTCCACTATACAGATAAAACGAGCAAGTCTGATATGGATTTATAGCATTGCTATGGTATACTGTCAAGTATGGAACTGAAAAAATTAACCATACATAAATATAAAAGCATCCAAACAACATTTACCCTGGACGAACCGGGCAGAATGCATTTTTTGATTGGCGCAAATAACGCCGGAAAAACAAATATATTGGACGCTCTGTATCAATTGTATAAACCGGCTGATGAGCGCCTCCATGACAAACAGGCGCACATGGAGTTGCGGTTTACATTCGGGGGAAAAGAGCTAAAGGTACACCAAGAAAATGAAATAATAAAATTTACTTACGATAAAAAGCAAATTGAAAAAAGCAGTGGCGAAGAGATGCTGGATCGCCATGTAGTACGATTGTGCGCAACCAGACCGGTAGCCATACAAAAACTTAAAAAAGATTTTAATACGTTGCGCGCTGAAAAAGAGTCGTATAAATTATTTTACGACGCAATCCAAAAATATATCCCAAAAATTAATCTACATAATGACTTTTTCAAAATATCCCACACCGAAGACGGCGATACCATGCCGTTTGCCAGATTAGGAGACGGCTTTCAGCAGGTATTTGTGATTTTAATGTATTTATATCATCCACAGTATACGATACTGCTGCTCGAAGAGCCGGAGATCCATCTGCACCCGGCATTAGTTAAGCGATTGCTCCATATCATAGAAACAAATAAAACCGGGACGCAGTTTTTTTTGACTACGCATTCACCTTTGTTCATACGAACAACAAATTTACACCGATTGTTCCGGGTAACTAAGGGTGACCAGGGTACGAGAGTTTTTTCCCCGCGGTTATCGGGTAAACGCCTAAACTATAACCGCCTGGTCCAGGAGCTAAACGCTGATAACCTGGAAATGTTTTTTGCTGACAAAGTACTGCTGGTAGAGGGCGCGTCAGACCATTTGTTGATGAGAGGGCTGATCAACACGTATTATGAAGGTGCTAAAAATATCAAGGTTGTCCAAACGTACGGCAAAAGCAACATGGACGTGTATATCGAGCTGCTAGATATTTTTCATATACCGTATGCGGTGCTACTAGACCGTGATGCGCTGTACGATACAGGCATTACTTTACTCCAGCAGGATACAAAAGCATCCGTGGCAGAGCCGGAACAATTATTGATTAACCAGCTCAAAAAACGTGACGTGTATATCCTGCCCAATGGCAGCATTGAGAAAAATTACCCCCGCAAATACCAGCGCCGGCGCAAGCATAAAACTCAAAACGCGCTGTATGCCGCCTCACATATTACCAAAAAGGAATTTTATTCACCGCTCATGAAGCATGTCCGAGAGGTGATTGAAGCGTTATGAGGCGCGCCGTAAGTGAAAAGGTGATTGTGGCCATGTCGGGCGGAGTTGATTCTGCTGTTGCCGCTCTGCTTCTCAAGCAGCGAGGATATAGAATTCAGGGCATGTTCATGAAAAATTGGACCGATCCGCTGGCTGCGGAATGCCCCTGGGAAAAAGAAGCCAGAGATTTTCACCGAATCTGCAAACAAATAGGCATACCGGGCACAATCGCGACATTTGAGCATGAATACCGTAAAAAAGTAGTCGAATATCTGATAAATGGATATCGGAGAGGTGTCACGCCTAATCCTGACATGCTGTGTAACAGGGAAATAAAGTTCAAGGTTTTTCTCCAAAAAGCGCGGTCGCTAGGAGCCGACTACATTGCAACGGGGCATTACGTGCAAAAAATTAAAAAAGAAAATATATGCGAGCTGCATCAGGCGCGCGATTTAGATAAGGATCAATCATATTTTCTGGCGTTACTAAACCAAGCACAGATTAGGCGCGCGATATTCCCGATAGGCCGATATAAAAAAACAGAGATCCGTAAAATTGCCCAAAGGGCCCATATTCCTGTTTATGATAAAAAAGACAGTCAGGGAATATGCTTTATTGGTAAAGTAAAATTTAGTGATTTTATACGACAATACATACGTTCAAAACCAGGCCTGGTAAAATTCACCAACGGTAAGATAATCGGCGAACATGAAGGTTTGGCATTTTATACAATCGGACAGCGCCACGGCCTGGGTATTGGCGGCGGGCGACCATACTATGTAGCTGATAAGGACATGAACACCAATACTCTTTACGTAACCGCTCAAACCAGCGACAGCACCTTATACACAAAAAAAATTATCGTATCATCGATGAACTGGATATCTGGCAAACAGCCGTCATTACCCCAGCGCTGTGCCGCGAGAATACGGTATCGGCAGCCAAAACAATACTGCCATATACACAAAAACGGGGAAGGTCTGGTGTTTATATTCGACAAAAAACAACGAGCCGCCACTACCGGACAATTTGCCGTGTGCTATCAGCGGACTGCCATGCTTGGCGGCGGAGTAATATCACGAATAATTAATTAGCTATAGTATGATTAGTAATGAGGATTATTTTAAGCGCGCCATACTACTGACTACCTATAGTTTTAGATTTTTCCTTGCGGTGATTATTGGGGCGTTTATCTATGAGCAGACCCACACCGTCTGGCAGGCTTTTTTAGGGGTGGTGATAACATTACTTGTCGTGTTTGTTGATTTTTACCACACATTTGTCTACCACCACGGTATCTGGGCAAAACGAGCCGCACTCATATTCAAACTGGCATTGATTTTAATCAGTACCGCATACGCCGTACAAATTTGGTTCATGGCGCATAACTGGCTATATACTGTCTTTGGGCTGTTCGTTGCGTTTTTGTTTGGTATGGATTTTATACTGACAGAACAAAAAACAAAAGATAAAATTGGCACTATAGATATCCCAACGGATTTAAACAAGACTACGTTATAAGCCGTGCGTCTATACGAAGTTAAACTTGCTCTCGATATAGAACAAACAGCCATTATCGGCAGGCAGTTGGATTTAACATTTGTTAAGGAGTACAGCGACAAGGATATATTCATCTCTTCGTCCATGCCCGGGAAAAAAGAAAAAATAAAATTTGTCGGCACCACCATAAAACATTACATACTATACTACGATAAAGCCATGGCCGCGTTTGTTATCCAGGGGCATACTGTATCAGACAAAAAGGAAAAAGCCGAGCTCGAATCCAGGAAGGTAGAAAGAATTATCACCAGAAGAAAAGAAGTATATATGTGGCCTGTTCAGGGAATCCAGACCGCATTTGATTTTATCCAAGGGATGGGATCATTCGTATTTTTCGAAATATATGATCAAGATATTAGCAAGATCGCTGTGTCCCTCGACATCGTGCGCCGTATGGGGTATACTACATGGCAAACTAAAACATATGACGAATTAATTGTAAAATAGCTGCCATGAAATCAGGGAGCATACGTATAGCCTTTATAAAATATTTTAAAAAACAGGGACATACTGCCGTGCCGTCGTCTTCGCTTTGGCCGCACGATGACCCGTCTGTACTGTTAACGACCGCCGGCATGCAGCAGTTCAAGTCGTCGCTGATGGGCGAAAAGGATCCGCGCGAGGAATATGGTTCGCGTAACCTCACTTCTGTACAGCGATGCTTCCGTACGTCTGATATCGAATCAGTAGGTGACCCGAGCCATAATACGTTTTTTGAAATGCTCGGTAATTTTTCAGTGGGAGGGTATTTTAAGCAAGAGGCAATTCATTATGCGTGGGAGTTTATTACCAGAAAAATGGATTTACCAGCAGAGCGCTTGTGGGCGACTTATTTCAATGGCGATGAAGTAGTAGCTGAAGACTTGGAAACAAAGGAGCTGTGGTCGGTATACCTGCCACTAGAACGAATAGTTGGCTGCGATCGTGAGGAAAACTGGTGGGGGCCGCCGGGTACGTCAGGACCGTGCGGACCTTCTTCTGAGCTACACTATGATTTCACCGGAGAACCATGTGATCAGGGGGATAAATGCCGGCCGAATTGCGGCTGCGGCCGCTTTATGGAGTTGTGGAATTTGGTATTTATGCAGTACCACATGAATGCAAAAGGCACGCTCCGGGATTTGCCGACAAAAAATATTGACACCGGCATGGGTCTCGAACGACTCGCTATGGTTCTGCAGCGCAAAAAGAATATTTTCGAAACTGATTTGTTTGCTGACATTATGCGTGCGGTCAAGGACAGCAAAAGTTTTGGTTCTACCAGCCAGTATGAAGATGAGATTCGTGCCCGCATCGTCACTGACCATGTGAAAGCAACGGTTATGCTGCTTAGTGACGGTGTCGTATTCAGTAATAAGGAGCAGGGGTATATTGCCAGGCGGGTATACCGCAGAGCGCTTGATCAGTTTTTGCATCCACGGATCGAACTAGAAACAATTATCAATGCTATTTATGATATATATGGTGAAATTTACCCGCATCTGATCGAGCAAAAAGACGACATCGTCCAACGGCTCCAAAAGGAGTTAGCGTCATACAGCAAGGTGTTAAACCTGAATATCGATGAACTGGTACAAAAAATAACCAATCTCAAGCATCAAACAAAACAAGATACCAGAAAGGGTCCGGCGCAAAGAAAGCTTTCCCCGAAACAAGCATTTACGCTCTATACGACCTACGGTCTATCACCGGAACGGATAAAACGAAAAGGCTATACATTTGATAAAAAGGCTTTTAATGATTTGGTGAACGAGCATCAGGAAAAATCAAGATCAGAGAAAAAATTCGGAGGTCACGGCATACAGAGCAGCGAATGGAGCCATACAGAACGAGAATCAATGAAAAAACTTCATACGGCCACACACTTACTGCACGAAGCACTCCGACGGGTGCTCGGCAAACACGTGCGGCAACAGGGTTCTGATATAAATCCAGAACGACTTCGGTTTGATTTCGAGCATCCTGCGAAATTGACAGGTGAAGAAAAACAAAAAATACAGGAACTGGTGAATGAACAGATTAAAAAGGATTTACCGGTCACGCAGGAGCAAATACGCTACCAGCAAGCCCTTAATAAAGGAGCGCTCGCTTTTTTTAAGGAAAAATATCCTGATACAGTGTCAGTATACTCGGTAGGCGATTTTTCTAAGGAGCTCTGCGGCGGCCCGCATGTTACGCATACTGGTAGTATGGGACATTTTAAGATTACTTCAGAAAAATCATCTTCAGCAGGGATTCGGCGTATCAAGGCAGTACTGGAAAATAACTAATATTAGCTAATAATTTCAGTAAATAGTGAAAAAGACGCAAAATTGCTTGACAGTCTGGCAATTGCTGATATAATTAATTTTAATATTTTCTTTTCGCAATTAAAACACCGTAACGCAAGCATGAGGCAAGATTATTCTTAACTAGCGACGAGTGGCTTAATCAAGCCGCTTGAGCCTTGATCTTGCTGTTTAAGCCAAGATTTTTTTATTTTCACAGTTAATTTATCAGTTTTTCTTACAAATAGATATTATTTTATGCCGGAGGATAACGCGTCTCCTAAGAAACAAAACGCTAAACCAAATAAAAAAGGTTTTATCGAGGTAGAGGGTACTGTTGAGGAGCTCTTGCCAGCAGCCACATTTAGGGTACAGCTGGATAACGACCATATTATTAATGCCCACCTTTCCGGTAAAATGAGAATGTATAAAATAAAAATATTACCTGGGGACAAGGTAACCGTAGAGATGACCCCCTATGATTTATCAAAAGGAAGAATAATTTACCGACACTAATCAGTATGAAAGTCAGAGCATCAGTTAAAAAGATGTGCGCAAAATGCCGCGTTATTCGTCGTAAGAAGCGCGTGTATGTTGTTTGCGAAAACCCGAAACATAAACAACGACAAGGATAATTATTATGGCCGCACGTATTGCCGGCGTTAATTTACCGCCAGAAAAAAGAATTGAAATCGCGCTTACATATATTTATGGTATTGGCAGAACAATGGCCAACACCATACTAAGCGCCACAAAAATACCTCCCGGCACCAGGACAAAAGACCTGACCACTGAAGAGGTCAATAAGCTACGAGAGATTATAGAAAAGCAGCATACTGTCGAGGGAGAAAAAAAACGTGAAGTACTGATGAATATTAAGCGTTTGAAGGAAATCGGCGCGTATCGAGGATCACGGCATGCCAAGGGCTTGCCGGCGCGTGGTCAGCGTACAAAGACTAATTCACGTACTGTCCGCGGCAACACCCGTCGTACGATGGGATCAGGACGTTCGGCTGCCCCGGATAAAAAATAAAACCCTATGCCAGATAAAAAAAAGGCCACACCAAAAGCAAAGCCCCAACCAAAGAAAAAAACCCGTGGTAAAAAGAAGCAAATGGTTACACGCGGTAAGGTTTATATTCAGGCGACCTATAATAACACTATCATCACGTTTACTGATCAGGGCGGCAATGTGATCGCCTGGTCGTCGGCCGGACATATGGGGTTTAAGGGACCGAAAAAAGCCACCCCGTACGCCGCCAGTATTATTGTAAAAAACGCAGTCGAAAAAGCAAAGGAGCGCGGATTCAAATCAGCTGATGTTTTTGTCAAAGGTGTAGGGTCAGGTCGTGAATCCTCAATTCGAGCATTAAATGCTAATAATATATTAATTCACTCGATCAAGGACGTAACCCCAATACCGCATAACGGATGTCGTCCGCCAAAAGTAAGACGAGTATAACGCTATATGGGTAGAAATTTAGATCCAAAATGTAAGCAATGCCGTCGCATCGGTGAAAAGCTATTCCTCAAGGGGGAGCGCTGCTTTTCTCCTAAATGCGCCATGATTAAACGGAATTATCCTCCCGGCATGCACGGAGCTAAGCGGGGTCCGCGTGTATCAGAATACGGTATTCAGCTCCAGGAAAAGCAAAAAGCCGCCAGGACGTACCAGCTCCTAGAAAAGCAGTTTCATGGTTACTATGAGCGTGCTCGGAAAATCAAGCAAGGCCAAACAGGAGACAACTTATTGGCCTTATTAGAATTACGACTAGATAATGTATTATATCGTTCTGGGGTAGCTGCCTCGCGCAGTATTGCACGTCAAATCGTTAACCATGGCCACCTGCTCGTGAATGGAAAAAATATGGACATACCTTCATATACTGTAGCGTCCGGCGATATTATCACGTTTAAGGAACAAAGCAAATCAAATAAGATAATCCAAGAAATGCTGAAAAAACTTGATGCAAAACGTGCGCCAGGCTGGCTAGAGGTGCAGGATGTCAATAACTTTCAGATAAAAGTGCTGGCTACACCGACGGTTGATGAGCTTCCAGAGGGTATTGATACGGCGCTTATTGTTGAATACTATTCACGATAATATTTCACATTATTAACGCAAACGAATATGGAATCAATCACACTACCGGATAAATATTCTGTAGAAAAAATAGATAAGGCCAAAGCAGTTATCACTATCGAACCTTGCTATCCAGGATACGGCACGACACTTGGCAATGCATTACGACGCGTTTTGCTCTCCTCGCTAGGCGGCGCGGCTGTTACCGCGGTCAAAATAAAAGGCATCACCCATGAATTTTCTTCACTTCCGGGCGTAAAAGAGGATGTTGTGGAAATAATCTTGAATTTGAAAAAATTACGGCTCAAGGTTCATTCTGATGACGAGGTAACTGTCCAGCTAAAAGCAAAAGGAAACCAAAAAGTTACCGGTGAGGATATTAAGTCATCGAGTGATGTTGAGGTGATTAACACGGATTTGCATATTGCCACGCTGACAGAAAAGGATGCGGAAATTGAAATGGAATTGACCGTGAAGCGGGGCCGGGGATATATGCCGGTCGAAAGCAATGAAAAAAAGAAGTTTCCACTCGGTACTATCGGCATTGATGCGATATTTACCCCTGTTGTGAATGTTAATTATGATACAGAGAACGTACGTGTCGGTAAAATGACAAATTATGATCGACTCATCATGACGGTCGCCACCGACGGTACGACTACCCCGGAGGAAGCGCTAGTAAAAGCTTCAGAAATATTAGTGGATCATTTTTCGGCAATTAACACTTTGCCAGGACAGGAGACGAACAAGGAAGAAAGAAAAACAGCACCAGCAGAGGACAAAGCTGAAAAAACAGATGAGAAAAAGGGTGAAAAAGAGGAAAAAGACGGATCAAAAAAGAAAAAAAAGAGCCGTCCTAAAAAAGAGTCTAAAGAGTAAAAACTGACATGAGGCACAGAAAAAAGCAAACAACACTCGGTAGGGGCGCTAATCATCGTAGGGCATTGATGAGGAATTTAGCACGTTCGTTTTTCTTATCAGGTAAAATCACGACTACTGAAGCAAAGGCAAAGGCTATCAAGCCGACCATAGAAAAACTGATTACGATTGGGAAGAAGGATACGCTGCAAAACAGGCGAAAGATAATCCAGGTCACCGGCAGCAATAACATAGCAAATAAGATTATCAAGGAAGTAAGCCCCCGGTATAAGGAGAGAAACGGAGGCTATACGAGGATTATTAAAATAGGTAACCGCGCCGGGGATAATGCAAAACAAGTTTATTTGCAGCTCATATAATATGGCTAACACACCACAACAAAAAGTGATACCGATCGACGCAGCCGGGAAAGCGCCTGGCCGACTTGCTAGTGAAGTAGTACATTTGCTGCGGGGCAAGGACGATCCGTCATGGCAGCCTCATATCATAAGTAATGTACGCATAGATATTTCTAATATTGACAAAATGAATATCAGTGAAAAAAAACTTGAACAGGAATTCATATATACGTTTTCTGGCTATCCCAGCGGCCAGAAAAAAGTAACCTGGAAAATGATGATGAACCGCGGTCCAGAATTTTTATTTAGGACAGTCCTGAAAAATATGCTGCCAGACAACAAACATCGCGCCGTGTTAATGAAAAAAGTTAATTTTGTGTAACCTATGACTGGAGCTAAGAAGAAAAAACCAACTGGAAAGACAGGCAAAAAAATCACTCCTCGCGCCAAACCGAAGAAAAAAGTCACGACTAAGAAGGCCGTGGATGAGAAAAAACCCGCCCAAAAGAAAAAACCCCAGTATATTTTTGCCGTCGGACGGAGAAAATCATCAGTCGCTAGAGTTCGGTTGTATAAAAAAGAAGAACCGGGGATATTAATAAATGACAAGGAATATACCGAGTATTTTCCGCAGTACGAAATGCAACTGGTTGTCAAAGAGCCATTTAAAACTATTGGCCAGGAAATTGATGGAAAATACAGCGTCAAAGTATCCGGAGGCGGTCCGAGAGGTCAGGCAGAAAGCGTTAGACTCGGTATTTGCAGAATATTATTAAAAATTGACCCTGCTTTCCGCCCAGTTCTCAAGGCCAGAAAGTTATTAGTCAGAGACCCGAGAGTTAAAGAACGTAAAAAATACGGACTTCGCAAAGCACGACGTGCGCCGCAGTGGCAAAAACGGTAAACACATGGCGAATGAGCCAACACAAATCAATAACGCTCAATCAGAAGAGAGAATTCTCAAGAATACGAGCTATTTAACGCTGGCATTTGTACTGCAAAAAATTCTCTCTTTTTTGTATTTTATTTATATCGCCCGGAGCATCGGCCCGGTTGATTTGGGGCTATACGACCCGATTAAATCGCTTATACCGATATTGCTCATACTTATTGATTTTAGCTTGAGCGTTGTTTTGGTCCGAGAAATTGCACGTGCGCCAGAGCGCGTAGAGGAATATCTGGGCTCAGTGCTTGGGATCAAGGCTGTCTTTGCGTTTGTGGTGATACTTGGCATGGGTCTGTTTACAAACTTTTCAGGCTATTCCGTCCTTATAAAAACAGTATTATACCTCGATGCGATTATCGTAATCCTCGATACCTTCACCCTCACATTCTTTGCCGTATTTCGGGGGCTGCAAAATATGAAATACGAGGCGATTGGCATGATCGGCACGCAGATATTAACCATCATATTCGGAGTAACCGGCCTGCAATTAAACTGGGGGCTAAGGGCGTTATTTGTTGCGGTTATTATCGGCAGTATTTTTAATTTTATATTTTCTTTTTTAATGGTCAGAAGAAAAATAAAAATACGGATCCGGCTTTCATGGAACAAGAAAATTATAAAATCATTTCTGAAGATCGCAGTGCCATTTGCAATAGCGGCCATGTTCGTGAAAATCTACACGTACACAGACAGGTATTTACTGCTGTTGTTTTCTGGACGGGGGGCGGTGGGATGGTATGTGACCGCTCATAAGCTAACATATGCGCTCGAATTTATACCCTCTGCCTTTGCGGCCAGCATATTTCCGGCGATGAGTTCGTTTTTTATATACGACAGGTCACAATTGGCGCGCACGTTTACGCGGGCATCGCGATATTTACTGATTATCGCTGTGCCAATATCGCTCGGCGTTCTGGTGCTAGCTGATAAAATCGTGCTCACCTTATACGGGCTTGATTTTGAAACATCGATATTTCCGTTACGTATCCTGATGATAGGCCTACTGGTAATTTTTCTAAACTTTCCGGTTGGCGCTTTTTTAAATGCGTGTAATCTACAGATAAAAAACACCATAAATATGGGCATTACCGTGGCTATCAACGTTGCGCTTAATCTCATACTGATACCGCAGTACAGCTTTAACGGTGCGGCAATCGCGGCGCTGGTAAGTGGTATTGTGTTATTCTTACTAGGACTGCGTTGGGTTGGCAGCGTGGTACAATATGATAAAATATACCTGCTTCGCGCATTAGCAAAGACCGTTTTAGCGGGCGGAGTCATGGCTGGTCTGCTTTGGCTGCTAAAAGACGCTATCACCTTCATCATATTAATCCCTGTCGGCGCCATATGCTACTTCGCAGTACTCTATGCGTTCAAAGGCATATCAAAAGATGATATCCGCAGGCTCTATACATCATTTATAAACAGAAAGGTATGAAAAAGATACTACTTACTACTATCTACTTTCCGCCGCAACGGGGGGGCATATCGAACAGTCTGTGGAATATTTGTATACACCTGCCGGCCGACAGAGTAGTAGTGCTGACCGAGCCCTCGGATATTAATCCGCGTTCATCGTTTCCTATTTACCAAAAACCTATCACTAACACCGCAAGATTTATTTGGCCGCGGTGGCTGTTTTTGATCAGAGACATGAAGCGAATTGTTGAGGAGGAATCGATAGATATTATCCATGCCGGGCAAATACTGCCAATCGGAACAGCAGCCTTGATATTAAAAAAATTATATCGTATTCCATATCACGTATACGTGTATGGTCAGGATCTGATGATTATGAGGAGTTCGAAGAGGAAGATGAGCCTTATCAAACACATTCTCAAAAACGCTGACGGTATTATCGCTAACAGCAACAGCACCAAGGATAAAGCCGTCACGCTTGGTGCCGCGCCGGATAAAACAATCGTTGTCTACCCCTCGCCAATTAGCTTGATTGACACAACTATTGATCAGCAATTCTATGATTACTTTATCAAACGCTACCGTCTGCGAGGCAAGCAGATTATTTTAACCGTCGGCAATCTAGTCCCCCGCAAAGGTCAGGATAAGGTCATCCAGGCAATGCCTGAAATACTGCGCTATCATCCACAGGCGCATTATGTTGTAGTCGGCAACGGAGAATATATTGCCCATCTGCGAAGTATGACGGATTCATTGTCCATCGAAGAGCATGTGCAATTCTTTACTAACGTAACTGATCAGGAGTTGCCATATTTTTATCACGCATGCGATGTGTTTATTATGCCCTCACGCGAGATAAAGGATAGCCATAACAAATCAACCGATATGGAGGGGTTTGGCATCGTGTATCTGGAGGCAAATTTATTTGGTAAGCCGGTTATCGGCGGCAATTCTGGCGGCGTACCAGAAGCCGTAGCCCATGGCGTTACCGGGTTACTGGTCGACCCGAATAATGTGCATGATATTGCCCGAGCCGTCTCCAAACTATTATCCGATAAACAGCTGTCCGAAAAATTAGGATCCCAAGGACGGGAACGGGCACTGAAGCATTTCCAGTGGGAAGACGAGATGGAGAAAATTAAAAAACTACTGGACTGATATGCGCTCGCCCCTTGTCAGCATTATTATTCCATGCTATCAGTCAGCGAAGACTATTGGACGGACACTCCAGAGTATTTACCGGCAGTCATATCGGACTCTAGAAATTATAGCGGTTAATGACGGATCAACCGATGCCACTCGTGACATCTTATCAGGCCACGAACATAAAGTGCGGATAATCCATCAGGATAATAAGGGGGCTGCGGCAGCGAGGAATAAAGGATTTGACGTATCGCGGGGAGAATTCGTGCTGTTTTGTGATGATGACGTTGTATTACAGCCCGACATGATCGAAAAAATGGTTCGTACGCTGGAACAGTACCGGGATAAAGCATACTGCTACTGTAATTTTAAATTTGGTTGGCACACCTTTGATTTGTTTCCGTTTGACGCAGCGAGACTGCGGCGGGAAAATTATATCAGCACCATGTCGCTTATGCGGCGGGAAACGTTTATCGGATTCGATGAATCTCTGCGCCGGTATCAGGATTGGGATTTATGGAAGCGCATGCTTGATCGAGGCTCTGTCGGCGTATGGTATCCAGAGCGATTGTTTACCGCTCCACACGGCGGGGGCATATCAAAGCATTCATTGCGTGACTTGATAAAGATTATTGTACGACGTATTGGCCTAGGCTCGAAATAAACATTGTCAACCAAAGCCCTTCGCTGTACAATACGTACATGGACGTGTCAATTATCATAGTATCGTGGAATGTGCGGCGGCACCTGCGGCAGTGCCTGCAGTCGCTGTATCAGACCGATCAGGGTGTGCGGTTTGAGGTTATTGTAGTTGATAACAATTCGTCAGACGGCAGTGCGGCCATGGTTACACAGAAATTTCCTCGCGTTCACTGTATACGGAACAAGACCAACCGCGGGTTTGCCGCAGCCTGTAATCAGGGGATTCGCCGATCTCGTGGTAGTGCTATCGTATTGCTCAATCCTGATACCGAGGTCAAGGCCGATGCTATTGGATCGCTGTATGGATTTTTGCAGACAAAAGATCAGACAGGTATTTGCGGCGGCAAAATACTTAATTTTGACGGCACGGTCCAGCCATCGGTCCGGCGGTTTCCTGATCTCTGTTCACAGCTCATGATTGCGCTTAAACTGCATCGAATATTTTCAAACAATACCTGCTTGAGATCATATGTGGCCCATGATTTTGATTATGATAAAGCACAAAAAGTGGATCAAGTCATGGGCGCTTTTTTTATGATCAGCAGAGATTTAATCAATGCTATTGGCTTATTGGATGAGCATTATTATATTTGGTTTGAGGAGGTTGATTATTGCCGTAGAGCGTGCAATGCCGGGTATCAGATATATTATTATCCGGAAGCGGTCATACAGCATCACCGCGGCGCCAGCTTCCGTAAACTCAATCCGCTGACCAAACAATTTATCTATATACGTAGTATGCAGTATTATTTTTTTAAGCATAAGTCAGTATTTGCTTATATTATATTATTAGCAGCTTATCCATTCAGTATTTTAGCCGGTGTTATTGTGGCCATACTAACCATCAATACCGCTAAAACCATATCAGCAAAATGAAACATACCACGTACACAAAACTATTTGCATTTGCATTTTGGTTTATTATTCTGGTCGAAGTCGCATCTTTTTGGGCACACATCTACGCGCCTCTTAACACAGTGCTGTTTTTCTTGCTTACTGCAGGGACATTTATAATCGGGGTATGGAAATTCCGTTATGCGTTTTGGATCGCGGCCGTTGAGCTGTTTATCGGGTCGTTTGGTTATTTGTTTTATTTTGATATAGGGGACATCCGACTTTCCATACGGCTCGGTATATTTATGGCGGTATGTGCGGCCTGGCTAATCTATAGTATCAGGGAAAAGCGGTTTGCGTTATTTAAGACAAGATATACGCTTCCGCTGGGACTGCTCTTTTTGTTCATCGCCGTAGGCGCAATGCAAGGTATTATAAGAGGTCATGCGCTAGTCGATGTGTTTCTCGATATGAACGGCTATTTGTATTTTGGCATGCTTTTCCCAGCGTTATCAGTAATCACTTCATGGAAAAACGTATTACAACTGTGGCAGCTACTCGTGGCAGCAGTCAGTGTCATGATTTTGAAGACCTTGTTTTTGTTCACGTATTTTGCCCATCAGGCAGATGACGCTATTACACGGCTTATTTACACCTGGGTACGAGATACCAGAGTAGGAGAAATCGGGGTAATTATTGACAGCTACTATCGCATATTTTTTCAGAGCCATGTATGGATTTTGTTTGTATGTATCATAGCGGCGCTGCTGATCGTGCTCAATAACCGCAAGCTGTTATCCCAAGCAGATATTCGATTTATGCGTGTTTTGTTTATTGGTACAAGTATGGTGCTCTTAATCAGCTATTCACGGAGTTTGTGGCTGGCACTCGGCATAACTATGGTTTTGATGATAATATACCTATGGCGCAGGGAAAAAATCCCATGGCGCCGTTTGTTTGCCTATGTCGGCTATGCCGCCATGGTGCTGGTGATAGACATGATAGTCATTACCGGACTGGTGAATATCTCACTGCCAGGCGGTGGCCACGGGATGCATGCCGGATCCTTAGTCACGGAGCGGATTACTGAAACTGATGAACCGGCACTCCGGAGTCGTTTCGAATTACTCAAGCCACTCGCAGAACAGTACACCGCGTCGCCGATAGTTGGTACTGGTTTTGGTACCCGTGTTACATTTCAGTCGCTGGATCCACGCACCAAAGAAGTAAATGGTGGCATGTATTCCACCTATTCATTTGAATGGGGCTATCTAGGCACGATGGTTAAAATTGGCTTGATTGGCCTGATGGCGTATTTATTTTTATTATGGCGTATATTTAAACAGGGGATGCAGAAATATCAGATAGCTTCATCTCCATTTGTTAGGATCATGATAATTGGCCTGCTGTTTAGCTTGATTAGTTTACTTGTTGTTCATAGTACCACTCCATATCTAAACCATCCTTTAGGTATATTTTTAATAGTACTATGCGCAGCGGCATTTGCCGTTACTGATGATCAGGGCGTTAGTGTGGCACAGAGTTGAAAATTTCCAAAAAAATGATACACTGTAGGCTACAATATACGATGGAGCTTTGTTTATGCTAGATTTATCAGTTGTAATTGTAAACTATAATAACAGAGGATTATTGCGGCAGTGCCTAAAGTCATTGTCGGCTAATATTAGCGATTCTGGTGTGCGATATAAAATTATTGTCGTTGATAACAATTCAGCTGATGGCAGCGTTCCAATGGTGCGAGAGGAATTTCCTGATGTCAGACTAATACCGCTAAAAAAGAACGGTGGTTATGCCAAAGGAGTAAATATTGGCGTTGCATCTGTTGAATGCCGGTATTACCTGATACTAAACATGGACACGACTATTGTTCAGATGCAGGCGATCGACCGGATAATAACATTCATGAATAGAAACACCGACGTCGGATTGGCCGGACCGAAGCTGATCAACCCGAACGGCACTACGCAGGCGTCATGCTGCACATTCCCAAAGTTCCTTTATCCTATTTACCGCAGGACCGTCCTGGGAAGATTGCCATTCGCCAATAGAGCTATTAGAAAATATCTGATGCTAGACTGGAACCATGAGGAAACAAAACCAGTTGACTGGGTTATTGGTACGGGGATGATTGTGCGAAATGAAGCCATCAAGCAAGTAGGCCTCATGGATGAACGATTTTTTATGTACTTCGAGGATGTTGATTGGTGTCGGCGTTTTTGGGAGCATGATTGGACTGTTTCTTATATTCATGATATCGAGATCGTGCATTACCACGGACGCGGTTCGGCAGCGCAACAGGGGGTCCTAAGCCTGGTTGGTAATAAATTGACACGCGTGCACATCAGTTCATGGTTAAAATATTTTATTAAATATTTTGGTAAATCAAAACCAAATGTCCACAAAAAAGAAAAATAATTTTATCAAACCTAACCAAGCACATAAACAAAAGGCGTGGTGGAAAAGTAAGTGGTTCATATCGACTGCCGCCGTAATCAGCGCATTGGTAATAGTCGGTATTTTACTTTATGTCATATACAAAGACCCCGCCCAGGAAGCCTACTCTTTGTCGCTCGAGGCAGAACAGTCGCTATCACACGCACAAGACAGTCTGTTGGAGCAGGATTTTGATGCTGCTGCCACGCACCTAGAAGCGGCGAAGACAAGTTTTACCCAAGCGCAAAACCGCGTCCAGTCATTTATTTGGCTCAAGAGCGTTCCTTGGCTCGGTACGCAGGTTTCAGCTGTTTCAAGCCTGTTAACAGCCGGCACGTACGCCACAAACTCAATTATCGTTATTAATGATCTAGCGCATTCAATAACTGAACCAATCAGCGATTCGGCCGTGAGCCTAAATGACTTATCAGATAAGCAAACAGAGCAAATACTCGGAGCTATTTACGAAGCAAAGCCAGAACTAGAAAAAGCTCAAGCATCCATACTCGATGCGGATGCAACGATGGCGGCAATACCGCAGGGCGGCTTACTCAAGCCTGTGCAGGAAGCGGTCGTGCCAGTACGAGAAAAAATAGGAATGTTGGTGCAGGGTATTGATCAGGCCATAGCCGCCAGTCAAATAGTGCCGGTGGTGGCTGGATACCCTGAACAACAGACATATTTATTTTTGCTCCAGAATAATCATGAGCTGCGGCCGACCGGCGGATTTATAGGCACCTACGGTATTTTAAAAATTAAAAATGGCGATATTGTTTCTTTTAATACTGATAATGTCTATAATTTGGATGAACCATCTGCCGAATGGATGACGACCACGCCGCCTTGGCCGCTCAACCGCTATAATGCTGTAACCACGTGGTTTTTCCGGGACGCCAATTGGTCACCGGATTTTCCTACCGCGGCAAAGAAAGCACTGGAACTGTATTACTTAGAACGCGGACCTGAAAAAAATATTGACGGAGTCATTGCCGTGACGCCAACTTTTATCCAGTCGCTGATGGAATTGACAGGTGATATACCGGTAAACGGTATTAGCTTTACCCCGGATACGTTTATTGACACGCTGCAGTATCAAGTGGAACAGGGATATTTACGACAAGGTATCGCTGACAGTGAACGCAAGGAGATCATCGGCATCCTTTCTGATAAAATACTAGAAAAAATACTAGATTTACCGCGCGACCAGTGGCCGGATTTATGGAATGTGTTTAAAAAAGATATATCTGAAAAACAAATACTGATCTACCTAGAAAACAGTGACATACAGGCCATGGTTGAACATGAGAACTGGGGAGGTCATATCAGAGAGTCAGATGGTGATTTTGTAGCTGTTTTTGATGCAAATCTGGCCAGTCTGAAAACAGATCAGGTTATGGATCGTGCTATGGAATATACGGTACAGCGCGACGGTAAAAATATAATAGCTGATTTATACATCACTTATACCAATACCGGTGAAATTACCTGGAAAACAACGCGGTATCGCACTTATACCAGAGTATTGGCGCCACAGGGTTCTCATCTACTAAAAGCAGAGGGTATGATGGTAGACTGCAAACTGGCGGATGAGGGCAGCGTTGAAACAACAGATGCCTATGGCAAGACTATATTCGGCACCTTTATATGCATTGAGCCAGGCGAGACTAAGTCGCTCCATTTTAAATATTCATTGCCAAAAGCTATATATAACCAATTCAGTGAAAGCAGTGTTTACGATCTCATATGGCAGAAACAGCCAGGTACGGATAATTATCCCTTTAGTATATCTGTTGACATGGACGACGCCCCAACATATATAGAAAGCATTGACAAGTTCGAAATAATGAAAGATAATAGCATACTAGTTCAGGGTGATCTGTCCCTGGATCGCGATATTGAAATACAATACTAATATCAATATGTTTTCACGTCAATTAGGCATAGACTTAGGAACCACTTATTCGCTCGTATACATACCCGGACGAGGTATTGTTATCAACGAACCGTCGGTGGTTGCTATATCGCTCGTCGATAAAAAGGTAATGGCGGTCGGCAATGAAGCAAAAGAAATGCTCGGACGAACGCCGGACACCATTGTAGCCACCAGGCCGCTTAAGGACGGGGTCATCGCAGACTATAAAACGACCGAGGCCATGCTTAAATATTTTATCAATAAGTCACTCGGGGGTATACGGTTTTTCAGGCCCGAAGTCATGATTGCTGTGCCAGGCGGGATCACCTCTACCGAGCGTCGTGCTGTTATCGAAGCAACTCTCCAGGCGGGCGCAAAAGCCGCGTATATCATCAAAGAGCCCGTAGCTGCGGCTATTGGCGCAAACATACCGATAGGATCAGCAGCCGGACATTTGATCGTTGATATGGGCGGTGGTACGTCCGAAGTCGCGGTAATATCACTTGGCGGCGTAGTGGCAAATGCGTCAGTACGGGTCGGCGGCAATAAACTCGACGCTGCCATCCAGGAGTATGTCAGGAAAAAATATAATCTCAATATCGGCGAACGTTCAGCTGAAGAGCTGAAGATAAACATCGGTTCTGCTTTGCCGCTGCCAGAGAAACAATACATGGAAATACGCGGCCGTGATTCAGTGCAGGGGCTGCCGCGGACCATAACCGCCTCCAGCGATGATGTCACCCAGGCTATCCAGGATGAATTAGCCGGTATTATTCAAGCTGTTAAATCAGTGCTGCAAAACACGCCTCCTGAATTATCAGCAGATATCATGGATAAGGGCATGGTGCTGTCAGGTGGCACTTCGCTCCTACAAAACATGGACAAGCTTCTTTCCCAGGCGACTGGTATTCCGGCATTGCTTGCTGATGAAGCGCATTTATGCGTGGCAAAAGGTACTGGCGTTGCCCTAGAAAATTTAGAATCATACAAAAAGAGTATTTTGTCTGCCAAGTAATGAAAATTGGGATTGACGCTTCCAGGGCAAATATTCCCCAGAAAACAGGTACAGAATGGTGTGCCTATTTTATTATTCAGGAACTCAAGCATATAATCCCTGATAATCACGAGGTTGTTTTATATACCAAAGAGCCGCTCGCTGGCCCTCTGGCTGATTTGCCCCGTCATTGGCGCGCCAAAGTATTATCATGGCTCCCGGGCTATTTGTGGACGCAATTAAGACTCGCTTGGGAAATGCTCTGGCATAAACCCGATGTCTTATTTGTACCGGCGCATACCATACCAGTGTATTGTCCTGCCAAGACATATACAGTTTTGCACGATATTGGGTTTGAAATGTTTTCTGATGTTTACTCACGTAATCTGATTGGTCCTGAAAACAGGTTTATTACAACGCTTATTAACCTCGCTGTCAGAATAATTACCCGAGGCAGATACTCTAATACCGAGCTGGATTACCACCGCTGGTCGACTAGGCTTGCCTTACA
The DNA here is from genome assembly GCA_964415025.1 of uncultured Gammaproteobacteria bacterium. Lineage (GTDB taxonomy): Bacteria > Patescibacteriota > Patescibacteriia > UBA10025 > JAHIVO01 > CAYPXF01. Next base: position 54,713 of record CAYPXF010000003.1, read on the forward strand.
AAAGGCAAAAGCAATTATCACTCCGTCGCGTTTCACAAAACAGGAGATAGAAAAAAAATTCCAGGTCCTCCCGGATAAAATTCATGTTGTATATAATTCGTTTCAGCCTGACTATAAAAAGACGGTAACCAAGGAACAAATAAACATTGTACGGGATCAGTACGGCATTACTGGAGCCTATCTGTTATTCGTCGGCAGGCTTGAAAAGAAGAAAAACATTCACCGTATTGTGCAGGCCTACCATCAGGCTACTGCCCAAATACATAACCCGCCATCCCTGGTTTTAGCCGGCAAGGCTGGGCACGGCTATGACAGCATTGAACAGTATATAGAAAACAATAATCTAGCGCATAGAGTTATCAAAACCGGCTGGGTAGATCAAAACAATCTTCCTGCACTGATGAATGGGGCCTATGGCTTTATTTTTACGACGCTTTATGAGGGGTTTGGCATGCCTATTTTAGAGGCTATGAGTTCTGGAACACCTGTTATTACATCTAATAACAGCTCTACAAAAGAAATAGGAGCTAATGCCGTATTATTGGCCGACCCCCAAGACGTACGCGATATAGCCAGGGCTATCTTATTATTGATTAGCAATACGGCTTTGTATAATGATTTAGTACAAAAAGGCTATCAACGCGCATCACAGTTTTCCTGGGATAATACCGCACGTAACATAGCCCGTCTACTTTTAGCATAACTTGCCAAAATCAGGTATTTATGGTATTGTAGTAATACTTATTTTACATTATATTATCATGGATCAGCGCCCGTACTGGAATATTTATGGAAATTCAGTTTCCATTAATTATATACAAAAAACATTACAAACCGACAGCATATACCAATCATACTTACTAAGTGGACCGGCACATACTGGTAAGACTACGACTGCGGAATTATTTGCCAGAGTGATTTTATGCAAAAAAAAGTTTGTTTCTGAACCTTGCCAACGATGTTCCTCGTGTACGGCTTATAAATACGGCCCACATCCTGATTTATACCTTGTCGCAAGACAGGAAGCCAAGAACGCTATCAGCATTGAACAAATCAGAAAGGCAATACACTTCATCACACTACGCCCGTCTCACGCTGATAAAAAAGTAGTCATCATAGAGTGTGCTGATTTACTCACTGAATCGGCAGCAAATGCTTTGCTCAAGACTATAGAAGAGCCACCGGCTGATACTGTGATTATTATGTCCGCAGAAAACCGGGATTTACTGCCGGCAACAATAATCTCCAGGTGTCTTCATATACAATTTACTGTATCTGATGCTGAAGAAATAAAATCTTTGCTCAAGGAGCATAATATTGCAGCTTCGCATATCCACCCGATTTCACATTTGAGCCAGGGCCGTCCTGGCTTAGCTGTACTGCTGGGGAAAGATTCATCAATACGTGCGGAAAGGGAGCGAGCGGTGGATCTACTAATTGATATGCTAAAACACCGTCCGGCCGAGCGCGTATCAATACTCACAAAAAACATGCCTCAATCAGCAAATGAAAAAAAACAATACGCGCTCACCCTTTTGCAAACATGGATTGCCTTTTACTTTGATCTGCTGCATATGAAAAACAACTCTAACCAAATCATTAATACAAGGTATGAACCAACGCTGCGGCAAATAGCTGAACATTATTCAAATACTGCTGTTGTTCGGCTGATTCAGTCACTGCTCGCCTCAATCCAACGAGTTAATCAGACCGCTAATCCGATCTTGGTCATAGAAAATCACCTCCTAGGCCTATGAAAAAAGTCATGCTTGCGATTTGCGTTATCGGCCTTACACTAATTTTATCTGGTTGCAGTCAGAATGTTTCCAGGACTGATGGAGGCCTATATATGTCAAATGATTTCGGTAAAAACTGGCAACAGCGCGTTTTTATCGCGCAGACAGAAAAAGGCACTCAAACAATCGCTAATGTTAACGCCGGTTTCCTAGAATTTGATCCAAAGGATGAAGACAGGATCTATTTCATATCCCGCAATAATGGTATTTTCAAAACTGATAACTACGGTCAATCATGGACGCAAACTTCACTAGGAAGCGGCGGCTATGCCAGTATGGCTATCGATTCACTGAACAATAGCGTGCTCTATGTCACGCAGGGCACCAAAATACTGAAAACAGTAGACGGCATGGAATCATGGCGGGACACGTATATAGAGAAAAGACCCAGAGAAAAAATAGTCAGCGTTCTTGTCAGCCCGTTTCAGTCGAGCGTGCTGTATGCGGCCACGACTAATAGTATTATCAAAAGTTTTGACTATGGCAATAGTTGGGAATTACTTGACTGGAACGAGCCGAAAATTAACAAACTGTTTATCAGTAAAAAGAACAGCCGAACATTATTTGCCTGGACAAGCGCTGGCATCATGAAATCGACAAATGGCGCGGATGACTGGTTTGATATCAGCGAGCCCTTAACCGAAATCGCAAAAGGGTATACAGTCCTAACCATAGATTTTGATCCTCGTACCGAACATATTATAATTGGCACTAATAAGGGTATATTTAGAACGCTCGATGGAGGAGCTACCTGGGCAGAAGTCCCGACACTGTTTGATTTTAATAAAGTGCCAACCAAGGCGGTTACCCAAAATGATGATAATACCAATGAAATACTGTTTAGCGTCGACAATATTATTTACCGGACTGATGATGCCGGGCGCACATGGACGACATTGAAAACTATGGGTACATCGAGAACGATTAATTATTTAGCGTTTGGTCCGTTCCATGAAAACGTGGTGTGGGCCGGCACACTATTAATACAGTAATAATATGAATATCATCGAATCAAAAAAAGAACAATTCAAAGATGCCATCAATCACCTAAAAAAAGAATTGCAAGGCATCCGAAGTGGTCGGGCAACTCCAGCGTTAGTAGACAACATTATGGTCGATTATTACGGTACCAAAACACCGCTGCCGCAGCTGGCGACGATTAGTGCGCCAGATCCTCGATCTATAGTAATACAGCCGTGGGATAAAAACGTATCCTCGGATATTGAAAAAGGCATTCGCGCTTCGTCGCTTGATATTAATCCGGTCAATGAAGGTGACCAAATCAGACTCCCAATCCCTCCGCTAACCGAAGAGCGTCGCAAGGAACTAGTCAAAACGGTAAACCAGAAAGTAGAACAAACAAAAATATCAATCCGCAACGTACGTGAAGACATAGGGAAGGAGATTAAACATCAAAAATCAGAAGGTAAAATTTCGGAGGATGACATGTATGCCCAACAAAAAGAACTGCAAAGAGTAGTAGACGAGTATAATCAGTTAATCGAAGAAATCGCTGAAAAAAAGGAAAAAGAAATAATGTCAGTATAAATAACCATGCTAACGACCATCATACTCATAATTGTCATACTCGGACTGCTCATATTTGTTCATGAGCTGGGACATTTTTTTACCGCAAAAAAAGTCGGCATGAAGGTAGAGGAATTTGGGTTTGGGTATCCACCGCGGCTATTCGGCATACAGCGGTCAAATCAGCACGGTAAAAAATGGCGGCTAATCTATGGCAAGCATAATCCCGAAGAATATGGTGATACTGTGTACTCAATAAATGTCATACCTTTTGGCGGTTTTGTAAAAATTAAAGGTGAGCAAGGAGATAAGGTTGGAGAGCGCGGCAGCTTTACCTCAAAAAAGATATGGCAGCGCACAGTTGTGCTAAGTGCCGGCGTGGTGATGAATCTGATATTTGCCTTTGTGCTAATTAGTGTTGGTTTTATGATCGGATTACCAAGCGCTGTAACCGATGACATATCCTCAAGCGCGCGTGTTGAAAAGCAATTCGTGCAAATAGCACAAGCAGAAGAGGGGACACCCGCTGCTGCAGCGGGATTACAGGTAGGTGATATTGTGGATACTGTAAATGGAAACACTATTGATACCGTCGGCACATTCCAATCAATCGTAGAGCCAGCGCTCGATACGGCAGTATCTATTATGGTGACCAGAGGCGATCAGACAATAACTACTGAAGTAACACCACGTGATTTAGATGACGATGATGCCGGCGAAGTCGGCGTGGCGTTGGTTGAGGCGGGCATTGTCAGCTACCCGTGGTATCTGGCACTATGGATGGGTGCCAAGACCACCATATCCATAACGTGGCAGATTATTGTTGCTTTTTATGAGATAATTAAAAATCTCATTGTTTCGCAATCAGTTAGTGCTGATATTGCCGGCCCAGTCGGCATAGCCGTATTGACCGGGCAGGTGGCCAAAATGGGCTTTATATACATACTTCAGTTTACTGCGCTCTTCTCAATCAATTTAGCAATCCTGAATTATTTGCCGTTTCCGGCGCTTGACGGCGGCAGAGTGTTGTTCCTCATCATAGAAAAAATTAAGGGCAGTCCGGTTAACCAGCGTATCGAAGGGATTATTCATACCACCGGGTTTTTTATACTGATCGGCGTGCTGATACTCATAACATTCCGGGATGTTTCCAGGTTCAGCGACTCAATAGGTAATTTTTTCAGTTCAATATTTTAAGCTATGTTGCAATCAAAATCATTCATCCCGACAATCAGTAATCCGCCTCGTGACGAGGTATCACGTAATGCCCAGCTTCTGGTGCAGGCCGGATACATCAGGAAACTAATGGCCGGGGTATACACCTTTTTGCCTTTGGGTTGGCGCGTCATGAAAAAGATTGAATACCACATACGCCAGGCAATGGATGGCGCCGGCGCTGCAGAACTTTTTATGCCGGCGCTGCATCCGGTCGAACATTATCAGCTCACCAGGCGAGACAGTATTGATGTGCTCTTTCATCTGGATATTGCCTCTGGCAAAAAAGCAGTTTTAGGGCAGAGCCATGAAGAAGTGATTGTACCGCTGGTAAAGGATTATATTACCTCGTATAAGGATTTGCCCCTGGCGCTGTATCAAATCCAGACAAAATTCAGAAATGAGAAACGTGCCAAATCAGGTATTATGCGCGGACGTGAATTCATGATGAAGGATCTGTACTCTTTTCACGCGGATGAATCAGATTTCGAATCGTATTATAGCCGTATGCAGCAAATTTACAGCCAGCTGTTTGCAAAGCTCGGCCTTGGCGAGGATACCTACATGACGTATGCTTCTGGTGGGACATTTTCGCAGTTTTCCCATGAATACCAAACCATAACGCAAGCCGGCGAAGACATGATCCATGTTTGTCCTCACTGCCGCATCGCGGTTAATGAAGAAATACGTTCAACGCAACAAAACTGCCCACAGTGCCATAATAAGGCGCTAGAAAAGAATAAGGCGATCGAGGTAGGCAATATTTTCCCGCTAAAAAGTAAATTTTCTGATGCCTTTGGACTATCGTACGTTGATGCCAGCGGAAAAAAACAGCCAATAATAATGGGCTGTTATGGTATTGGTTTAGGCAGGGTAATGGGTACGATCGCTGAACTGTATAATGATAAAAACGGATTATGCTGGCCAAAATCCATTGCGCCTTTTCAGGCTCATATCCTGGATATTAGTAAAAAGAATCATGGTACAGCACAGACGTTATATCAGGCTTGCCTAAAAAACAGTATTGACGTATTGTATGATGACCGGGCGGCCTCACCCGGCATGAAGCTAAAGGATGCTGACTTAATCGGCATACCAATCCGCCTGGTGATCAGCGATAAAACTGAAGATAAAATCGAATACAAATGGCGTCAGGAAATGCAGCCACAAATAATGCAGCTGACCTCGGTTATAAAAAAATTAATCGAATACTATCGTGGGACTGATAAATAACATTTTCGGAAGATTTTCAAAAGACATGGGAATTGACCTGGGAACGGCAAATACGCTTGTCTATGTGAAGGATAAAGGAATTGTTATCAATGAACCGTCAGTAGTTGCTATTAACAGTCGAACCGACCAGATTCTCGCTGTAGGCCAAGAAGCACAGCGCATGATCGGAAAAACACCGGCTCATATTGTCGCCTCACGCCCGCTGGTTGATGGCGTTATTTCTGATTTTGAAGTAACCGAAAAAATGCTCAAGTATTTTATCGATAAAGTGCACCAGGAGAATTTCAGTATTCTGCCGCGCCCACGGATCGTCATCGGTTTGCCGCTTGGGGTAACAGAGGTAGAGCGTAAAGCAGTAGAAGACGCGTGTCTTAGTGCTGGCGCACGCGAAGCTTTTTTAATAGAAGAACCAATGGCCGCAGCAATCGGGGCACGTTTACCCATCCAGGACGCGTCCGGAAACATGATTGTCGACATTGGCGGCGGTACGACAGAAATCGCGGTCATCTCGCTCGGTGGCGTTGTTACTTGGAAATCGCTCCGGGTGGCGGGCGATGAATTTGATCAGAATATCATACAGTATGCCCGAGACCACTTCAATCTGCTATTGGGCGAGCGGACAGCCGAGCAGATTAAAATTCAGGCTGGCTCGTCGCTCCATAGCGAAGATCCCGTGGAGGTGGCAATGCGCGGCCGTGATTTAATATCTGGCCTGCCAAAAGAAGTAACAGTTAACAGCAACCAAATCAGAGAAGCGATAAGCAGATCAATGCGTAGTATCATAGAAAATGTTAAATCAACTATTGAGATAACCCCCCCTGAACTAGTGGCGGATATATATGAGCGAGGTGTCATGCTTTCAGGAGGCGGGGCACTATTAGCTGGTTTAGATGCGCTTATCAAGCATGAGACGCAAATTCCGGTCCATATAGCTGATGATCCGCTAACCGCAGTAGCGCGCGGCACTGGCATTGTCCTGGATGATTTAGAAAATTTAAAAGAGGTATTATCGTCCACGCAACCAGAAGAAACCATTAAGGATTAAGTCTCATGAAACGTTTACTACGCACACGGTGGGGCGGTATTCTGGCAACGCTTAGCATCGGTATATTAATTGTAGTAATTTTTTCATTTGGTGCGTGGCGGCCAGTACAAGGCGTTATCACTACCGTATTTGCACCGGTACAGCAATTTTTTCATACCACTGCTAATCGGATTAGTGGTATATTCGAGTATTTTGGAAGCATAGAAGAATTACGGGAGCAGAATGAGGAATTAAAACATCGGGTAGATGAACTTACCGTCGAAAATGTAAAACTCAAAAACGCCGTTGCCGAAGGTGAGCTTATTCAGGAGGCTGTCGATTATATTACAGAATTTGAACTGCGCTCAATTACCGGCAGGATTATCGGTCGAAGCGCTTCGGAAAACTATGACGTACTCATCGTCAATAAAGGCAGTACCGACGGCGTGCGTGAGGGATATCCGGTTATCACAGGAAATGGCATATTAATCGGTCGGGTTATCGTGGCGCAGAATGACATATCTAAAATATTAACACTTACCGATAATCACAGTGAATACAGCGCCTATGTAAAAAGCGACACTAATGTGCCAGGTGTTGTCAGCGGTAAATTCGGCATTTCACTGCATATGGAATTAATTCCCCAGGACGAATCGATTAATGAAGGCGACATCGTGGTGACGTCAGGTCTGGAGGAAAACATTCCGGCAAATCTCGTTATCGGCAGTATCGCCACTGTACATCACACCGAAGGAGACTTGTTTAAGCAGGCTGTTATCGATCTCTCTGTATCGTATAGTGATATCTCCATCGTCAATATCCTAATACCATTCGATGCTTAGACGTAGTATTTTTTTTGTCGCTGTAATTATCCTGGCACTTTGGCAGATCAGTTTTTGGTATGAATTTAGCTTACTCCGTGTATATGTTTCGCCAATTATCCTCATCGCCATCATATTATCAGTGTGGCGTCCGATAAAAACGTCGCTTGTATTTATCCTGATCGCGGGTATTGTATTGGATATATATTCTGTCTACGCCTTTGGCATTATCACGGTCAGTCTGCTTATTGTGTACGTATTTATCCGAATAATATTTATGAAATTATTTGCCAGAAAAACAGTATATGCGCTGACGCTGACTATCGCATCAGGCACTATGCTATACCATTTGACTGCATGGCTTTTGGCTAACGGTACGTACTGGATAGGCTGGAGTGAAATTACCATGCCGCTTTCTATGACGCTAGCTAGAACGGTGATCGGGCAAGCAGTCGTGCACGCTTTGATCGCCGTGACCCTATATAGTATAATCAAGATCCTGAAGCGTAAGACAAATATCACCCCTTACACCATAACCTCCTAACATATGGCAGCACGAGATATCTTTACTATTGGCGATCCGCTCGACGAGCGTGTTGACCGCTCATCAGAGAGAAGCGAATGGGTGGAAAATACCTACGTACCAAATGAAGCACAAAGCAATACCTACGTGTCTATGAATTTCAGCATGAATAAAATAAGGTGGCTGTTGTTTGTCACGGTCGCAGCTTTCAGTATACTGGGATTTCGCATTGGTTACCTCCAAGTAGCAAAGGGCGATGAGTATCGGAGTGCCGCAGAGGAGAACAGAATACGTATTTATGATATTAAGGCTCCCCGAGGAATCCTATATGACAAAAACGGTGCCGTTCTTGCCAGAAATATTCCCAATTTTACGATGAATATCATACCTGGTGATCTTCCGGCCAACAGTACCGAGCGAATTAAGCTGTTTTGGCCGTTTGCCCAAGTGCTGGGTATCAGCGTTGATGAGATTATGGCTAAAGTGCATGAGTTACCGGAACATTCCTATCAACAGCACGAGATATTTAAACATATCGACTATGATCAGGCAATATTGCTAAAAATACATTCAGCAGACACGCCTGGTGTTATAATCCAGGCGAGTACATTTAGAGAGTATATGGGCGGCGATCGCTTCAGCCACGCACTCGGCTATATGGGCAAGATTACTGAATCAGAAAAAGAGCGCTATAGCTCATATGCGTTTGATGATTATGTTGGTAAGTCAGGAGTCGAGCTGTCATATGAATCGATTTTGCATGGTGAAAACGGCTTGAAGCAGGTCGAGGTCGACTCGTTTGGTAAGGAAAGTAAAGTTATCACAGAATCAGAACCAGTCCATGGCACTAATCTGACACTAACGCTGGATAAAGATATTCAGGATGCTTTGGGCGAAGCGCTAGCAGACATGGTCGAGCGTACACCAAGCGCAACTGGAGGAGCGGCTATTGCTATGGATCCAAACAACGGCGAAGTACTTGCGCTTCTGTCGTATCCGTATTTTTCCAATAATGATTTTACCGTGGGATTAACCACCAGTGAGTATCAAGACATTACCAACGCGGAAAATAAACCGTTGTTTAACCGTGCTGTTTCAGCCGAATACCCATCTGGTTCGACGATTAAGCCGGTCGTCGCTCTCGCTGGACTGGCAGAGGGCGTAATAACGAGCCACACGACTATTAATAGTACCGGCGGGATCCGTATTGGCCAGTGGTTTTTTCCTGATTGGAAAGCCGGAGGACACGGCCAAACTGATGTCAAAAAGGCTATTGCCGAGTCTGTTAACACTTTTTTTTATGCTATTGGCGGGGGGTATGAAGATATTGAGGGTTTAGGAGTCGACCGGATCAAACAGTATTTAGAATTATTTGGCCTCAATGCGTTGCTTGGTATTGACATACCAGGTGAGCAAACGGGATTTTTACCTACTAAGCAGTGGAAAGAAGACACTAAAAACGAACGTTGGTATATCGGCGACACCTACCATCTTAGCATAGGTCAGGGCGATATACTGGTGACGCCGCTGCAAGTAGCAGCCTATACCGCCACTATTGCCAACGGCGGGACGCTGTATCAGCCTCGAGTAATAAAAAAAATGTCAAAAAGCAATGATGAGACTGAAACCGAAGTGCCGCCAACAATTATCCGTGATAATTTCATATCGGCAAAACATTTTGAAATAGTACGACAGGGATTGCGGGATGGCGTGCTGTATGGTAGTTCTCGAGCGCTAAACGCACTGCCCTTTTCAGTAGCTGGCAAGACCGGCACTGCACAATTTGGCAACAAAGGGCATACGCACGCGTGGTTTACCAGTTTTGCGCCTTATGAAGACCCGGAAATTGTGGTGACGGTAGTTATCGAGGGGGGTGGAGAAGGTCATGCCGCGGCCTTACCAGTGGCCAGAGCAGGCCTAGAAGCGTGGTTTGAGCATTACAAGCAGTAACAACACCTCTGTGGATAAATGATTTTGACAAAGTTTGCAAGTCATAGTATAAGTAATATTAGCCACAAAATAAGAAAACAAGAACTATTAAACATGAGTACAACCGAGTTTACTCGGATTTATTCTTTTGTATAAGTATATGAATGAAAACAACACCTACATAACTGAACAGGGCTTGACCAAGCTCAAACAAGAGTATGATAATCTTGTCAATATTCGTCGGCAAGAGATTGCTGAACGCATTCGAGATGCCAAGGAATTAGGAGATTTATCAGAAAATGCCGAATACGCTGAAGCTAAAAACGAACAGTCTTTTATCGAAGGTAGAATTCAGGAGATTGAGTCAATTCTGCGCCACGCCACTGTTATTAAGGAATCAAACGAAAAAAAGGACAAAGTAGAGGTTGGATCTAAAATTAAGATAAAAGATGGGGATGCTGTTAAAGAATACTATATTGTGGGCTCAAATGAATCTGACCCCACCAAGGGTAAAATATCAAATGAATCTCCGCTGGGTAAAGCCTTTCTCGGTAAAAAACCAGGCGATACTATAGAAATTGACCTGCCCACCGGCGTCAAAAAGTATAAAATTCAGGCAATTTACTAGGAGTGTTGCAACGGTTGCGATATTGCCGTTATGCTTTGTTTTTGCTATGCTAGAGCATATATATGAGTCGACAACAAGAAGAATATACCATCAGAAAGCAAAAACTACAGCAGGCTCAAAATGCTGGCGTTAATGTTTTTCCGGCACGTATCAACCGTACGCACAGCGTGTATGAAACTATAGCTTCATTTGAACAGATTAGCGCTGACCAAAACAATATTGCGATTGCGGGCAGACTTATGTCAATCAGGCTACACGGCGGATCCTGTTTTGCGCACCTGTATGACGGCACCGCTACCATACAGGTGTACTTTAAAAAAGACGAGGTTGGGCCAGATAGGTACCAACAGCTTAAGGAGTTTGCCGATATGGGTGATTTTGTCCAGTGTGCCGGTACTTTGTTTATGACGAGAAAAGGCGAGCAAACACTCCTGGTAAAATCATTTGACCTCATCGCCAAGGCGTTATTACCTTTACCAGAAAAATGGCATGGTCTTTCAGATACTGAAATTAGGTACCGTAAACGGTACCTGGATCTGCTCGCTAATCAGAGTGTTAAGCATGTTTTTATTAAGCGGGCCGGCATTGTCAAAGCGATCAGGACCGCCCTAGATAACGCTGGTTTTATTGAAGTAGAGACACCAGTACTTCAGCCAATCCCCGGTGGAGCAAATGCCCAACCTTTTGTCACGCACCACAATGCGCTTGACCATGATTTTTACCTGCGGATCGCTCCGGAATTATACCTTAAACGATTAATTGTTGGCGGCATGAATAAGGTCTACGAGTTTGCCCGTTGCTTTCGTAACGAGGGGATAGACCGCGAACATAATCCAGAGTTCACCCAGGTTGAGTTTTATGCGGCTTATTGGGATTACCAGCGTATGATGGAATTTACGCAAACCCTTATCCATGACGTTGTGCAGGCAGTAGAAAAAAACAGCAGCATAGAGTATAAGGGCGTTGCAATTAATTTTACCCCACCATTTGATCAATTAACATTTCACGACGCCATATTAAAATATACCAAAATCAACCTTCATAAACATACTCCCGAAAGTTTAATTAACCAAACAAAAAAACTGTCAGTTGACCTACCCAAAAATCCTCACAAGGGAAAAGTGCTCGATGAATTGTTTAAAACATTGGTACGGCCGCATTTGCTCCAGCCCACGTTTATTATTGATCATCCTATTGAACTATCACCGCTGGCCAAGAAAAAAGCGGACAATGAAAAATACGTCGAACGTTTCCAGCTTCTCTGTGGCGGCACTGAAGTATGCAATGCCTTTTCAGAGCTAAATGACCCGCTCGAGCAGGAAGACCGTTTTCAAGAGCAGGAACAACAGCGTACTGCCGGCGATGAAGAGGCACAGCGCGCTGACCACGCTTTTATTGAAGCACTATCCCATGGCATGCCGCCCACTGCCGGAATCGGGATTGGTATAGACCGGTTGACTGCGATTATTACTAATCAGTCAAATCTAAAAGAGGTCATGCTTTTTCCGACGCTAAAACCTAAACAATGAGTAGATGAATATTGATACTGACAGAGATAGGGCCATCCAACTGCTGCATGCATACGTAGTCAATGATAATTTACGCAAGCATATGTATGCTGTTGAAGTGGCTATGCGGGCGTACGCGCAAATATACAGTGAAGATACTGACTGGTGGGGGAATATCGGCCTACTCCATGATTTTGACTATGAAAAATACCCTGCTGCTGCGGACCATCCTGATAAAGGTGGTGAAATTCTGCGCGCCAAAGGGTATACCGATGAATACATCAAGACCATACGGGCCCATGCGGATCACACCGGCGAGCCCAGAGACACCACGGCAAAAAAAGCAATTTTTGCGGTCGATGAACTATGCGGACTGATTGTGGCTACGGCGCTGGTCAAGCCACATAAATCGTTGTCAGAAGTATCCGTAAAATCGATCAAGAAAAAAATAAAAGACAGGTCATTTGCCCGACAAATAAACCGTGATGAGATTGAGAAGGGGGCAGCAGATCTTGATATAGCATTGGACGATCACATTGATATAGTACTCAAATCACTCCAATCCATCGCACCAAAACTTGGCTTATAATTTACATATACTTATGGCTATTTCCGCGGATTTAAACCAAATTGAAATCATTATTCGATTGCTGCTGATAATTATTTTATCAGGCCTAATCGGTATTGAACGAAAGCATTACCATAAGCCAGCCGGATTTCGGACCAATGTCATGGTCGGTCTTGGTTCAGCAATTATTGCGATGACTGCTCTGAATATTTTTCAGTACTTTAATCCCAGTAACACGATGGATATCGGCCGCATGGTCGGGCAGATTATTACTGGTATTGGCTTTCTCGGCGCCGGCGCCATAATCCAGAGTCGGGGAGCAGTACATGGCTTAACTACGGCGGCCAGTATCTGGGTTGTAGCCGCAATAGGCCTGGCCACCGGACTGGGATTTTACTGGCTGGCAGTGTCTGGTACCATCGCAGCCCTGGCGGTTTTGATTATTCTCGGTCGGATTGAGCATAAGCTTGAAAACAAAATGTTTCATGAAGAAAAAGAAGAATCTGTTAAATAATATTGTATGCTTGATATTAAATTCCTACAACAGCATACTGACGAGGCCGCCAAAGCACTCGCTACCCGCGGGGTTGATATTGGTGTGATACACACCGTATTGGCGCTGGATGAGAAGCGGCGTTCCTTGATTGCTAAAACAGACGAAATAAAAAAAGAAAAAAACAAGTTTTCAAAAAAAATCGGAAATCTTAAACCGGCAGAGAAAAAGCAACGCTTGCAGCATATGGAGCGGTTAACCGCCACCGAGCATAAAATTGACGCCGAATTAAAAGCTATCGACCAGCAGATTAAAGAAAAACTGCTGCAACTGCCCAATATTCCTGATTCACGAACACCATCCGGCAATGATGAGTCAGAAAACCGGGAAATAAAAGCAGTCGGCGACAAACCAGCTTTTGACTATGAACCGCGTGATTATATGCAGCTGGCTTCCCGGCATGACATGATCGACACAGAACGCGCGGCAAAGGTAAGCGGCTCACGGTTTGGGTATTTAAAAAACGATGGCGCTCTGCTCTGGAATGCACTCGTACAATACACACTCCACATCCTTATAAAAAAAGAATTTACACCGTTTTATTCACCTGCGCTGATAAAAGAGCAAATCATGTATGCTACAGGCTATAATACGTATACAGAGGGTCAGGATGCGTATTATTTGGCGCAAGACAAACTATTCCTGGTCGGCACTGGCGAACACGCGCTGCTGCCGTACCATCGGGATGAAATTCTCGACCAGAACAAACTCCCCCTGCGCTATACCACGTACTCTGCCTGTTTTCGCCGGGAGGCTGGTTCATATGGAAAAGATACCAAAGGTATCTTACGAGTTCATCAGTTCGATAAACAAGAACTGCTGGCTATCACCATGCCTGACCAGAGCCAGGCTATGTTTGACGAGTTGCTTGGTATTCAGGAACAGATTATTAGTTCGCTGGAATTGCCGTACCGCTTACTAGCCGTTTGTACCGGTGACCTGCCCAGGCCATCGTCACGGGTCATTGATCTGGAATGCTGGCTACCGTCAGAAAACAAATATCGTGAAACGCATTCAGTATCAAACTGTACCGACTACCAAGCCCGGCGTAATGCCATCAGGGTCAAAACAAATGCTAACAAAAAAATTAATCCACATGTGCTCAATGCCACTGCTATCACGCCACGAGTCCTGATTGCGCTCATCGAAAACTACCAACAGGCTGATGGCAGTATCAATATACCAAGGCCGCTTCAGCAATATATGTTCGGCAAAACAAAAATATCCACATGAAGCACGCACATACCACCTGGGTAGCGGTGAGTAGCACAGCCCTGAAAAAAAACATCCAGCAGTTTAAAAAAATTGTCGGCCCGCATACAGAGCTCATGGCTGTAGTGAAATCAAATGCCTACGGCCATGGTATGATCGAATCCGCGAAACTGTTCAAAAAATATGGCTGCGCCTGGATTGGCACTGTGGATTTAGAAGAAGCTACTATTTTACGTACCGCAGGATATAGGGGTAATTTGCTAGTATTGAGCTACTACTCGCAGGACAAGCTCAAACAGGCAATCCGTCAAAATATTCAGCTGACCATATATCACGAATCAGCCGCTAAGCGTATTTCCGCGCTGGCCAAGCGCATGCGCCGTACCGCTCATGTTCATGTCAAGGCAGATACCGGCACGTCACGCCTCGGTCTGCCATATCAGACTGCCGCGTCAGTGATTACAAAAATAAACCAGCTGCCAAACATAGCAATCAATGGCCTTTTTACACATTTAGCAGACGCGGAAAACCCGGATCAAGCATTTACCAGCATACAGCAGCAGCGATTTGAATCACTACTCCAAGCGCTTCGTCGAAAAAACATTTCCATCCCGTATAAGCATATTGCCTGTTCAGCGGCGACAATCCTGAACCAACATACTCACTATGATTTAGTGCGTCTCGGCATCTCTGCATATGGTCTGTGGTCAGTCCAGGGAACCCAACATATCAGAAGTCAAGTCGATCTCATACCCGCCTTATCATGGCATACCCGCGTACTGCAGGTAAAAACAATTGCCAAAGGCGAGACAGTTGGCTATAACCGGACCTACCGAGCCAAGCATAAGATGCGTATAGCTGTTATCCCGGTTGGCTATCACGAGGGGTATGATCGTTCATTGTCGAACAAATCAGCGGTACTGATCAACGGCCGGCGCTGTTCGGTGCGAGGCAATGTCTGCATGAATCTGACCATGGTCGACATCACTAACATCAGGCAAACAGTGCGTCCCGGCACTATTGCCACACTGATCGGAAAACAGGGAAAACAAGAAATTACAGCAGATGAATTGTCACAGCAGGCTGGCACTATTAATTACGAAATTGTCGCTCGTATCCATCCATCTCTGCCTCGAATATATACTAAGTAATTAATTATCATCTATGGCCGAGGAAAAGCAAACGTTTAACAAAGGTGACCAAGTGCCCGAAGCAGGGGAGTATATCTGCGTACCCTGCGGGTATAAACACGCCTACCATCCCGGGGAAACATTTGGCGAATGCACTTCTTGTTTGGCTGGTTCAGCTGATGGCGATCCGGAGTTTGTCGAGGGGTCAGCTATTTGGGAAAAAATCGGCGAACCCCAAGCGTAAGCAGGTTGCCTAATTATCAACAGTATGGCACAAAAAAAACGTGTCGGTGTTATATTCGGCGGACGATCTGGCGAGCATGAAGTATCGCTTGTTTCAGCACGCTCGGTAATACGGGCACTAAGCAGCGATCAATATGACATTATTCAGATAGGCATAGCTAAAAACGGCGCTTGTATTGTCCATAATAATCCGCTTAAACGCCTGTCGCACGCCACTCCTGAAACAGAATTCCGATCCGAGGCTGTCATCATGCCAGAACCAGACCATCCCGGTATCGCCATACTGTCAGGCAATACCCACAAAGACATTGACGTATTTTTCCCTCTGATACACGGCTCTTATGGCGAGGACGGCACGCTTCAGGGATTGCTCGAACTGGCCAATAAACCCTATGTCGGCAGTAATGTGCTTGGCGCAGCAGTGGCTATGGATAAAGTTATACAAAAACAAATCTGCCAACAAAATAATATACCCGTCGTATCGTACGTGGCCGTGCACACCGCAGATACTGACAAGCAAAGACAACAAGCACTCCGTCAGGCTGAATTAATCGGGTACCCGCTTTTTATTAAACCGGCTAATCTGGGTTCTTCTGTCGGCATTACTAAGGCGCACACCAATGACGAAATGATAGCAGGTATTCAATTGGCCACGCGCTATGACCACAAAACCATCATCGAGCAAGGCATCGAACCAGTGCATGAAATAGAGATTGCCGTGCTCGGCAATGAACGACCGCGCGCATCAGTGCCTGGAGAAATTGTTGCTTCAAACGAATTTTACGATTACGACGCAAAATACGTAGACGGTAAATCCACTCATGTTATACCAGCCCAACTGCCTGAAGACGTGCTGTCATCACTCCAAGCAATGGCGATCAAGGCATTTCAGGTCTGCAATTGCAACGGCATGGCTCGGGTGGATTTCCTCGTGCACCAAAAAACTTATGCATCGTACTGTAATGAAATAAACACGATTCCCGGATTTACCTCTATTTCTATGTATGCCAAACTATGGGAAGCCAGCGGCTTACCGTACCGGAAGCTGTTACAGAAACTAATTAAGCTCGGTATTATACGGCACCAAAATAATCAAAATCTTATTCATACATATTTACCTAAGAATAACTGGCACCAGCAATAAATGTCCCCACGATCAAAAAACTTTCGCCAGCGTGTCCGCCACACCTCTTCTAACCCCATGTTCACCAGAAAAACATGGCGGCATGTGGTGATCGAGCATTTTGGTACGTTCGCTTTATTATCAGTACTGACTTTTTTAGTGATCCTATATATTGGACTATACTCTCCAGTATTACAAATACACCGTGTGGAAATCAGCGGCATCCCAGATGCGCAGGCTATCAGTGTCAGAGACGATATGGTGCTCTGGCAAATGCAGCAGCGACGTTGGATAATATTTCCACAGGATAATCTCATCATGTTCAGTAAAAACTGGCTCCGGGAAAACATCGGCCAGGAATTTGACCCCCAATCCATACAAATTGATAAGCAGTTTCCGGATTCGATTAATATTACTATAACCGAAAAAGACCCATCACTCGTTTGGAAAACAGAAGATCAGTACTATTATATAGATCCTGCGGGTATTGTCTCGGCCGCAACTGTTTCAGCAGAGACGGGGCAGGAGAGCTTCGCATATCCTGTACTAATCGATGAGTCAAATACCGCGGTACAGCCAGGCGACCAGGCCTTATCACCGGATAAGGTAGCCTTTACCGCGATTTTATACCAATCATTGTCTGAATTCACCGAACCTTCTATCGCACATTTTTATACGCCGCACCAATTAAGTCCGCGTATTAACGTATCGACGCATAACGGTTATTCACTCTACTTCGACTCATCAAAATCTGTAGACGGCCAAATACTGAAACTGCGTGAAATCATGGAAAAAAAGGCAGCTGACCAGCCACCACAGCAGTATATCGATCTTCGTATCGGCGACAAAGTTTATATCAAATAATATGCCGACCAAACAGCACCTACTAATAAAAAGAAGAAGATTTGGCTTTCGCCAACCGGCATTGAAATGTCCAAACAGTGCCCCCGCTGCTTCTGGCTCCGTTACCATAAGAAAATATACCAGCCCGAAGGCATCGTTTCGCGACTGGCAAACCGTTTCGACGGAGTAGTCAAATGCTATTTTGACCTCTACCGCGGCACCGACAACCTGCAGCCAATGGTACAGGACAAAGTTCAGGGGACAATGCAGCATCCGTTCCAGGAGAAATATTTTTATTCATTCAATGAAAAGTACGGCTTTTGGGGTAAGTTGGATGAATGTTTAGTTACAGAAGATAAACACTATACGCCAGTGGACCATAAAACAGCCAGCTCTGATCCCAAGACCAAACCGATGATTCCGGCCTACCAAACGCAATTGGACAGCTACGGCTTGCTCCTGGAAAAAAAACGACCGCCCGCCGTCAGGTATCGGCCACCTTATCTATTTTTATCCGGCAGACGGAAAAGAGCTGCACCAAGGATTTCCTATGGAGGTAACGGTTAAGACCCTGGAGGTCAAACCCCAGCGCGCCCTGACTGAACTGATGAAATCCATCAGTATTTTAGAGGGCAACATCCCGCACCCAAATAAGGATTGTCCGTTCTGCGACTGGCATGAAACAATAAAAAAAGAATTAAAATAAAAATCTATTTTCGTATACGCACGCACCATTCGCACCGGCATAAACGATGATATGTTTCGGTAATAAGATTATCCGGCAATGTCTCTCCTAAATAAAAGGCTCTTGATTTTATATAATCACAAAATAACAACAAAGGCGATAAAAAAACAAAAAGATCCTCGTGTTGCAAAGGATCTTTTTGTAAAAGTTGCTTAGAGCACTGCGTCCTTAGCAGCCTTGGCAACGCGGAATTTAACAACCGTCTTTGCCGGGATTTGGATCGTCTCACCAGTGGCTGGGTTGCGTCCCTGGCGTGCTGCCCGATGCTTTTTCACGAGCTTGCCAATGCCGGGGATGGTGAATTCACCGCTGTTCTTAACCTCTTCATAGGCTACCTCGGCCATGAGGTCCATGAAGTCCTGGACCTCTTTCTTGGACATACCTGATTTTTCTGCCAGGTGTGCCATGAGCTGGGACTTGGTCATTTTTGACATGTGTTGTATCCCTTAATAAATTAATGTTAAACATTCAACCTTTAATACAGTATACCAAAAACAGCAAAAAACACCATGTTTATTGGGTATTCTGCACTGTGGACAACTAGCATGCTATTTTATAACTAATATTAGCTAAATAATAAGAGTTACAAATTATTACCCTGAAAAATAGGGGAGTATTATCACCATAAAAAAATTATATAAACTTTTACTACTATACCGTAAGGAGGAATTGTGACTAAACATTGAGTTAGTGGACGGCCAAAATTATGCGATAATGAGCCTGGAACAAAAGCATGTAAAAAGCAACAACGAACAAAAAAGAACGGATTATGCAAGCATTGTCAGGCCGAGGAAAAATAATAAGTACCGACAGCCGCCATATGGCTGCCTTTTTTATTTATGAGAATGGTGTATGCGGCTGGTGTAGCCATTATTGACAAACAAACATATAATACTATAGTGAGGTAATATTTGTTCGAGGAGGTATACTTTGTACTTTACCAGGGCGATACAGCAGATATTAGACATGTTTAACCAAGAACGTAAACCATCATACAACGGTTCGTTCATAACGCCGGTCCGATTAAAACATAATGGCAGAAAACCGCCCCATACGCAGGTAACCCCATCATCCTCATCTCGGCGTCGCATGATGTGCCATCGTCGTCAGCGATAAAACCGAACATTCTAATAATACTCCTGACGGAGGGTGATCCACATTCAACACCAGACCTTATTACTATAATAGGACCTTGTTTTATTGTATTTGACCCCTGAAAAAGCCTATGGTACGATATAATAGTAACTGGGTATAATATCTCTTACACTCAGTTAAAACTGCTAAAAACCCCCTATGGCATTTAATACCAGTATTACTAAATCACCTTCCTTTTGTCATTCCAAACACATCGAGAAACCCTAATTACTAAATTAGTAATTACTTTGTTACTCACTTACTAACATCAAACTAGAATAATACCTTAATACACGTTAAAATAACCCTAGACTATGCCAAAAACCAGTAAAACCATAGAACTACCCCATTTAGACGATTTTCTGCTCAATCTGCAGACAAATAACTACTCTGACCGCACTATTTACAATTATGAGCGCGATTTACGGGTATTTGAACATTACCTGGTAAGTGAGTCGCACAAGGCCTTTAAATCGCTCCAGAGGCGCGATATTGAGCTGTATAAGGCCTTCCTAACCTCACGCGATAGAATTACCGCCACCGACCAAAAGAGCTTAAAAAGGCTGAATTCATACTCCATCAATAGGATGCTGTCCAGCCTGCGCTCGTACGTCAAATACCTCCAGGACAATGACTATAACTGCCCTATTTCCCCACAAATAATTAAACTAACTAAGACCACAAAAAAGCACCCCCAAGTGGCTGAACTCCGTGACATTATACGACTCATAGAGGCTCCTACTGAATATGAAAAGAATAAGCAGGTTGCCCTGCGTAATAGAGCTATGCTAGAAGTACTATTTGCCACAGGTATGCGTATTTCCGAGATGATCAACCTAAATAAAAACCAGATCGATGACACCGGTAAAATATTCATCGAGGGTAAAGGCCGCAAACAGCGCTTCGTGTATCTGACCGAGCGCGCTAAAACACATCTAGAAAAATACCTCCACTCACGAGGCGATAATCATGCTTCCCTGTTTATCCCCTACCGCGGTGCTAATGCTTCATCTGGCGAGGCCCGTATCTCTGATAACTATTTACAAATGAAAATAAAAGAATACCGCGAGCGGTTAAAAATAAATGTACCGACCTCGGCCCATAGTCTCCGCCACGGCTTCGCGACATATCTCGCTGAATCCGGCGCCAACCCGGCCGCCATCCAAATCCTTCTGGGCCACGAATCACTCGACACCACCACCCGCTACGTTAATGCGTCGGATAGATACGCAGAAAAGACGCATCATAAATATCATCCCTTAGAAAAATAATTATGAATCAAGAAAATAACTACGCATTTATAGACAGTCAAAACTTAAATTTAAGCATCCAGGAGTGCAGCTGGAAGTTAGATTTTAATAAGTTTAGAATCTATCTTAAGCACAAATATAAAATTACGAAAGCTTACCTTTTTATAGGCTACCTTTCCGAAAATCAGGATTTATATACCTCCTTACAAAGTTATGGTTATATCCTAATATTCAAACCAACCCTTAAATATAAGGACGGGAAAATCAAAGGTAACTGCGACGCTGAATTAGTTATGCAGGCAATGATAGAATACGATAAATATGACAAAGCAGTTATCATCACTGGTGATGGTGATTTTTACTGTCTGGTAAAATACCTTTATCAGCAGGATAAGCTCAGATACGTACTTGTCCCTAATCAGCACAAATATTCTGCTTTATTGAAAAAATCAGCTAAAGAAAAACTCCTTTTTATGAATAATCTAAGGGGTAAACTTGAGTATAAAATGAAAAAGCACCGCTAGACGACGAGACGTCATAGAAGTGCTGATTCGTGGTAATTCTGCAGGCATTATATACCCTATTAATACTTATGTCAAGGCATACTATCCACAGGCAAAATCTGGACACCACCACCCGTTACATCAACGCTTCCGACCGCTACGCCGAGAAAACTCATCGAAAATTCCATCCGTTAAGAGATAATAAATAATCATTTTCGCCCCGAGCGACTCGAGGAAGAGTCGAGGGGTATAAATACCATTCTTTGAAAAATGATATTACTAATGACTATGGAAGAGTTAAGACAATACGCGGAAAGGATTCGAAAAATATTTGATCGTATACACGATCTTCAAAATAAAGGTTATTTTATCGAACTTGTTCTTTGGTACTCACAATTGATCGAAAATGAATTACTTGGTGTAATTGCCTCCTATGATAGATTAATTGGACAAACGGGGCTTATTAATAAAAACAGTCTTCAAGAATACATGTACAAAACAAAGGATGTTTTACGCAATGATGAAAGGTACACTCTAGGTCAATTAATTAAAGAATTTGAAAAGCGACTAAATAAAAATAATAAATACAGCGAATTAATTATAAATATTAGAGGCTTCCAAAAAACTCGTAATACTGTAATACATAAACTTTTTGACCAAAATGTAGATTTATCTTCAATAGAAAACAAGATTATTAAGCATCTGCCTGAAAAAGATATTGGTAATCATTGGTTAGTGATTGCATATGAACTTTCCCAAATTCAGGAAAAAATTAGCAAAGAAGAATATGAAGAACGTAAAACATACTTAAATGGACTTGCAAAAATGCATCTACTCCGTAATCTTTCTAAACCCCCAACAAAAAATTAATTTAATATTTTAAAAGATATTTTATGAAAAATAATAAAAATTATAAATTGTTAAAATATATTGATTCCGTAAATAAAACTATAAGGATAGGAATTACCCCAACCGTTATTACCGTATTTATCTTACAAATTATTAGTTTGTTTCTGGTACAAAAAGTATATAATAATTGGTATTTGACAATTGCGCTTTTTATAGCTTACATGATTATTTTTGAATTTTCTAGAAGAAAAGAAAATAAGTCGATGAAAGATATGAGTGATATCAGACAGGAGTTGGAAGAGTATGCCCACCCAACCTTCCCCGACCAAAAGCAAAACTAATTAAAAATTGTTAATTAAATAATTGATTAGAAATTAGATATTTTTTTCTTCTTCCTCTCTCCCCCACTGCCGTGGCGCAGAAATAAAAGAAAACAAATTTGAATAATATACCACCCACCGTTGTCATGCTGAGCTTGTTTCAGCATCTCAGAGTCCAGACCCTAACACGAGTTCAGGGTGACGAGATATTTAAAACCATAATTTGCTTGCTCTCATTCGCGGAAATAAATTGTAAACTATTATATTAAAACGATGAAACAATTTCTTATTTGTCTCGCAATTCTCACTGGATTGGCACTTGTCTCGCCTGCCCTGGCCGATGTCGGTGAAGCGCCAGCACCAGGTGGATTAATTACAGTCGGTGACAAGACCGATGAAATCCAAATGAAGTCGGAAACTGTTACTTTCGATATACGCGAAAGTGGCGATAAGTTCAAATATAATGATTACTACGCACATGTTACTGCGGAGTTCACTATGGTTAATCTTACTGATACCGATGTCACTAAACAGCTTATTTTCCCGTTTCATCATGCAAATCTTAACTACAGACAGGAGACGGAACAAGGAGTACTTGATTATGTACAGATAAACGGCGTGCCGGCGGATGTTACTTATAGTGAGTATCAAATAGAAAACTCCTGGTCTGACCAGACGATTGCCTACGACACTATCGCTTCTGGTGATTTTGAGGCGACATTCCCGGCGGATTCCGAAACATCAATTGTCATCAAATATAATTTACGCGGAGTCAATGAGCCAAAAAGTCAAAACATCTCTTTTCAGTATCTCATGCATACCGGATCACACTGGGCTGGAGTGATTGAGGATGGCACCGTTATATTCAATTTTTGGAAGCCGGTTGATGACAATACCTATTTTGCCGAAAAAAACGATTTCTTCACCGCAGAAGATGGTAAGCTTATTTGGAATTTCCAAAACCTGGAGCCGGAGGTGTCCGATGATATACAGCTATCCTTTGATCCAACCTTGCTGACCGCTTGGGCTGACCGACCGACTTTTTTGGGCAGTATGAGCAGCAGCCCAGTAAGTGAACAACAAATCTGGATTAGTGCTGGTATCCGAGATGATGAAGAAATGCCCGGTGGCTATTATCCCTCCGGACCATACAATACCCTATCTGATGACACTGATGAATACCGCGGCTGGTTCTTCGAGCCGGTAGCAGGCACCACCAGCTCACTCACTTACAGCTTCAACGGCAACATAACACTGCACTCGCTGGATATCAAGACGGGCATACTGGCCGGCTGGCCTGGGGAGCATTACAACACGTTCCAGCGCCCGAAAAATGTCCGTTTGACTTTCTCTGACGGCACGACGCAAGATGTTACACTCGATGACACGCCGAATCAGTATCAAACAGTTACTATTACCGATAAAACCACTGACAGCCTTAAAATAGAAATATTGGATACCTATCCTGGCGTAGGCGGTGGTGACCAATATCTAGGCATCGGCCGCATACAATTTAGTGCAGACGCGAGCGAGCTAAATACTAACCTTGCAGAACAGCGCGAAGAGGAAACGCAAGCAATTGAGAAAACCGCCGTCAATGAAAATCAAAACACAAACCAGGCAGTAACAGCCACCACAGACACGCATGATAAGACGAAACATTGCGGCTCCAGAAAAGAGGAAACTAAGTTACTCTGTATCCTCATTGGCACACTCTTAGTTTCATCGATACTTTTGGTGATTATTATTAGATAATAAACTCATCGGAAATTGCTAATTGGTTATTGGTAATTAACTATCCCCCCCCCCACTGCCGCATTATAATTACCAATTTTACAAATCACAATTTCCAAACAATAATTAAATTGCAATGTTCAAATGTTCTAAGTGATTCGAGGGATAAAAATAAATTGTAAATAATTTTTATAACATGACCGAAGATAAAAACTGGGACAAACTCCACGATTACTACGCCAACACGGACTGGATAAACCAAACCGCGGAGTTTGCGCAGTGGGTAATGGATTATTTTCCTAAGGCCGGATCGCTGCTCGATCTGGGCGGCGGACAGGGGCAGGACACACGCTATTTCGCGGCCAAAGGGTATCAGGTTACGCTGGTGGATATCTCAACGCGCGGACTGGAATTAGCCCGTGAAAAAACACCGACAGAACTACGGGACAGAATTACTTTTGTCCAGCATGACATCAGCCAGCCACTCCCGTTCCCTGATGAATCGTTTGATATTGTTTACTCGCACTTGGTTATTCATTATTTTGATGAAGCAACCACGCAACAGATTTTTGATGAAATATATCGCGTCCTGAAGCCGGACGGTATCATGGCT
Organism: uncultured Gammaproteobacteria bacterium; assembly: GCA_964415025.1. GTDB lineage: Bacteria > Patescibacteriota > Patescibacteriia > UBA10025 > JAHIVO01 > CAYPXF01. The sequence continues at coordinate 79,737 of CAYPXF010000003.1, forward strand.
CTCTTTACCAATTCGGTCAATGACCCGGAATATAAAACCGGCCATAAACTAGATACGGATTTCTACGAGGTTGAGGGCGTCCAGAAACGCTTCTTCTCCCAGGAATCAATCCAGGAGTTTGCCAAGAAATTCAAAATACTGGAGGTCGACGAACACGGCTCCACGCCAAAAGAGCGAGCTATTAGCACCAGTAATTTAGTTCGTTATGTGGGTAAAAAGTATGTGTAATATATTAATTATTATTTAAACATTTCCAAAAATGTTTAATAATCACGTGGTTTAAAAAAATATAATATACTGTCAATTTTTTTATTAAACTGTATGCAGAATAGCGTACCCAACAAATACAATTCTACTAAGACCAAACTGATCGTGGCAGCGCCGGCCGCGGTATCGGCAGTAATTATGTTTATCGGGTTATTTACCGGGGGCGTGTTTGCTTCTCCGTGGTCAGCCTGGATCGGGTATGCCTTACTTTTTATTAATCCATTTTGGGGATTTTTGTCACTGATCTTTATCCTGCTGAGCAGTGGGAAAAATAAACTGATGTATCTTGGTTTTACTGTGTTGTATATTATTTTATTCTTTGCTTTGATTCCGTCGATTATCATAGACTAAATTTATGTACACTAAATACTATTTAAAAGTAAACGGAAATAAAGTTGCGTATTTCGAATACCCGACCGGCCAAAAACTGCAGGGTGTTACCCTGTTCTGCCACGGATTTCCCGGAGCATACCGCCTGCAGGCTATGGCCCAGCCGCTGAACAAACACGGGTATACGCTTGAGGAAATTAATTACCGCGGCGACGCAGAAAGTGAAGGCACGTTCAGTTTTCTGGGCAGTGTTGAGGATATTGTGGCCATGGTCAAGTATCTACGGGAAAAATTCCCGGATAGACCTATTACTGGCCTGGGCTATTCAGCCGGGGGATTTTATATGCTCAATGCCGTCAGGGAACTGCCTGATCTGTTCGATAAAATCATCCTGCTCAATCCCCTGCTAGACTTTAGCTTTACTCAGACGCCGATTATGCGGGAACTGTGGCAGGAAGCCGCCAGTGTCATTGAGTTGAATACTGATTTATTTTACGTCGCTGAAATAGCAAAAGTACTGGAACACCATAATCCTATTGATTTTGCCGCAGAATTAAAACCAAAAATCCACATCGTCCAGGGCGAGCAAGACCAGCTACTGCCGCTCGATATAGTAAAAAAATTCCACGCATTGCTCCGCCACCCCGGCCGGCTCATTTGGGTACCGGGTATGGGCCATGCCTTCCGCGGGAACGAACCAGAATTAATTAATGCATTGATTCATAATTAATATTGTATATGCCTGAAACAGAACCATTATTTAATCCTGCGCCAGAGCAGGAACAGCCTCTTCCGAAAACTTCTGAACAATCACGAGTGCCTGAAGCTAAACCTAATCCACCGAGTGCCGAGATCAGTGAAGAAGAACAAAATGAAATCGCTGAAGTACGCGAACAAATCCAGGATGCCTTTGGCCAACTCTATGATATACTTCCTCGACAAGGACTAAACAACGCAACTATAGAAAAAACCATCAACACCAACGAACAATTACGGCAGCTTGGTCCGGCCGTTATCGAATCAGTGGTCCAAACAATCCAGCACGAGTCGCTACAGACAAAACCAAAAGAAGAGTTTATCGATACGCTGCTTGCGCTCGAGCGCGTCCAGCTCTGGCTCTTCGCCCAGGGACTGAACCAGGCTGGCGATAAACGTTTATTTCGAGTACGGCAAGAAATCAATGACATGGAATAATATATGATATTACTTTGGCCGTTTATACTGCGCTGACGGAATAAATATTGTATCAGCGGCTGAACCAAAAAAACTATTTATCCCGCTTAATAGCAGCTGAAATACTTGTATCCAGCGACTACGCAGAGATTGACACCCGGCTATACCATGGCACGCAAAAGGCCTTAGCAACCAAGATTTTGTATATGAGCATGAATTTTGACCGGATCCCGGGTGGGCCAAAGCAGGATGAATACGATATATTCGTAAAAACACTCTTCTTGCTTTTTTTCTAGGGACTCCTTGGCTTTACCCCGTGCAAAAATACCTATATACTATTATTAGGAGGTATTTTATGAAAAAAGTGCTTACTGTAGCTTTATCTGCAGCTATTGTCATGATACTGATAATAGCGGTGATGGCGACTACAGACACAAACAACCAAAACAATACGGTTACTGAAACAATAGTACCGTGCACAGAACGATCCACGCCAGATTACCGTCCAAATGAAGGCGTTGATTGCGAATCTGACAACCGCTGTAAACTGGTGGAACAGGTAACCTGTGCTCAATGTGATGCCACGGTGTGGCTGTGCTTTGATGCGGACGATGATTTGTCAGAACTCTTTAATGTCGAGGAATAATCATCAACCGACAAAACATACCGTTGACCCGACTGCCCATAAACCAAAGGGCTTTTTGCGCACTTACAGACTTAAGAATGTTATCAACAAAATTTTACGTGTCATCTGGTATGTTGTCCTCGCCTGTATTCTATTCCAAGTAGTATTGTTTGGTATTCGTATTTTGCATACACCGCCGTCAGAACGTCCGTGCTGGGACCGGTGGATGTGTTTTAACTACTGCGCTACGGGCAAACAAAAGGTGTGCCTGCTGCCGCCCGATGCCACCACACCGACGATACAGCAGTCATGGCATTTGATTATGACTGGTAAACGGACGGTTATCGAAGTACTCCATGACAATCAGCGTTACTGCGCCTGCCAGGTACTGACTGGCGATGACGAAACACGTACTGAAACATTTTATAAATACTATACTGAACACCGATAGCATGGATAGCCACTCTTTTGAATCGCATATTAGCGCCGCGATACAAGAAATACCAGCAGCACTGCGTGATAAAATTACCAATGTAGCTTTTGTGATAGAGGATGATCCGCGAGCCGCGAAAAAAACGGAGCAGGAAATCAGAGCACAGGGAACATTGCTTGGGTTGTACCAGGGGGTGCCGCTTCCAGCGCGCAGCGGAAATTATTCAGGTGTCCTGCCCGATAAGATCACTATATTTAAAAACGCTATTGAACAGCATGCCCGTCAAACAAAACAACCCATAACCCAGCTTATCCGCAGTGTGGTGCATCACGAGATAGCGCATTATTTTGGCATGGACGAGTCACGAGTCCGCAATTGGGAAACAAAACGTAAAACATCATAGCTCTTCCACTGCGCGTTAATACCGACCTTCTGACGCTGGAATTAAGTTCGCGCAGTGATTTTATTTGACAGCGTGCCAGATCCTGATACAGTATAGTAATATATTCATGCTTGCTCATGTACTTGATAATGCACACGCGTGGAGGTATTATGTCGCACATTAAATTTATCCTTGCTTTGGAGCAGGTCGAGGTGGACCATATACCCTATGACCAAATTACCCTTATCTGGGATGAACCGATTGATCACGATAGGGCCATGGCCTTAGCCCGGGATTGGCTTTGTGATGACTGCCATAGCGCGCTCAAACAACGTCTCGGCATAACTAATTTAGGGGAAGCTTCGCTTACATTGGAACCTATTAGCTGAATTATACTGCAGGATTAACCATAATCCTGCTTTTTTATGGTCAAAAAACATAAAATAAGTTATGCTGTATGCATGCCTAGGAAACGAAATACAAAACCCTACGCCATCGCCGCACTGATCGTGTTTATGATAGCCGTGCTATTTATTGTTGTTCGTTTTAATACTGCCCGAGATGAAGGTTCCTGGGTATGTGAAAACGGCCAATGGGTCAAACAGGGACAGCCAGCAAACTCCCAGCCACACGAGTTGTGCCCGCCTGTGAATACGGATCTTGCTACCAATATGGCGTCGGCGAGCATTACCTCATATGATGAATGCGTGGCGGCCGGTTATCCGGTGATGGAGTCATATCCACCCAAATGCACCACCCCGGATGGCGCTGTTTATTCACAGGATATTGGAAATGAACTAGATGCAGCTGATCGGATACAGCTTGATACGCCGCGTCCAAATGATACTATCACCAGTCCCTTGACTATCAGCGGCCAGGCAGTCGGATACTGGTTTTTTGAGGCTGAATTCCCTATTTATCTCCTGGATGCCAGTGGTCAAGTTATTGCTAATACCCAAGCCCGTTCACAGGGCGAATGGATGACTGAAAACTTTGTGCCGTTTGAAACTACACTTGAGTTTGATACGCCTGATACGAGCACTGGCACGCTCATGCTCCAAAATAGTAATCCATCCGGACTCGAACAAACTGCTGCCAGCCTTACGGTGCCAGTCAATTTTGAATAACGGCATACTAAGAACATGCCCACCTTACATGTTATGCTTTTTTTTAGTTTATTATAATGACGGCAGATAATCCAGTGGGTTGACCGGAATGCCGTTTGAACGGACTTCGAAGTGAAGATGCGGGCCGGTAGTCAATCGTCCGGCACCGGGCGTGCCAGGGGTGCCGCCGATCAGACCTATCTGCTGGCCCCGCACAACATAATCATCCTCTGCCACGTCTATGCGACTCGTGTGTCCGTAAACAGTAGAAATTTCGTCATTATGCACAATCATGATATAGCTGTAACCAAGGCCGGCATTCTTTGCCCTGACAATATACCCGTTATCCGCGGCGCGGATTGGCGTCCCCTGTGGTTGCGGGATGTCGATTGCCGGGTGCTCGAACAGCCAGCGGTATGGATAGGTCGGATCATGAAAATACGCTGAAATGCCTTTGGTCGGTGATACCGGCCACATCAGCGCCGTTGATGTATCCAGCTCTATCCCCTCTTCCTGCAGCTGCTGGCGGGCTTTTGTTTCCAGTGAATATATTTCTGCTTCGACGGCCTGCTGTTCACGCTTAGCCTCCTGCAGCATAGCGGCGAATTTTTCCTCGGATTCCTTTGTCTGTTCGAGGAGGTTTTCCTTATACACCTTTTGGTCACCTAGTGAAGCTATACTGATCTGTAATTTATCAGTCAGCTCTGACAACTCGGCATGTTTGTTCTCTTGTTCAGTTTTTTCGTTTTCCAGGCCTTGTTTTACCTGCTGCAGTTCAGATAATGCTTTCTCGACATTGCCCTGTAGGTCTTCGGTATATTTCATCTGGTCAAAAAATTCTGAAAATGATTCATTGACCATAAATATTTCCAAATACGTCTTTTGATCGTATTTATAAATTAATTTCAGATACTCGGCCAAGATTTTTTTTGTCTGTTCTAGCTCTACCTCCTTATCAGCAATTTTTAGTTGGAGTCCGTCAATCTCGAGGCTCACTTTTTCAATTTCCTCACGTACTCTGGTAATGTCATTTTCGGTCTGGCTGACGCGTAAATCAATGATTGACATCTGGCTTTCCAGTGTCACTGCTTCCTGCTGTTTGGATTTGACGTTCTTTTCGTAGACATCGGCCTTTTTTTTGAGCTCCTCAATTTTCTCGCGTCGGGCGTCAATTTCAGTATTTAAATCATCAAGTTCTGCTTCCTCTCCTGTGTCAATTTCTGCCTGGTTTTGGCCTGATAATTGCTCTGTTTGTTCTCCTGCGGTATCCCCATCGTCTGTTGATTGGGCGGCCATGGGTAATGGCGCAATAACTAAAAATACAGCCAATCCAAGCAACAGGCTGCAAAGTGATGCCCACATTACGTGTTTTTTATTTTTGTTTGCTACCAAATTACCCATAACAAATAGTACATTTGAGTAACGGTATTATACCACGCACTCCGTCTACTGTAAAGTCGTCACCGCGTGTTTTATACGACTTATTGTTTCTTCCTTACCTAAAACCGCCATAACTTCAAACACGCCGGGCGATGCTTTTTGTCCGGTCACGGCAATTCGCAGCGGCCACAGCACGTCACGATTAGTTAGATTATGCTCATTGATAAAACTCATCATCCGCTCCTTAAGTTCGTCGACTTGAAATTGATCCTCTGATAATCGGCTAACATATTCAGCTGTCTGTTGTAATACTGTTTTAGTCGTCTTATGGTTACTCTTTTTCGGAATTAGCATGTCTGGCTCATAGGTCAGGGTTTTCTCGAATATAAAATCTATTTGTTCAGGCAATTCAGTCAGCTTACGAATCCTATCCTTTACCAGCAGTACGGCCTTAGATACTAACGAATGGTCTTTGTGCTCACTTAGATATTGTTTCGAAACTGTAATATAATCTGCATCAGCCATATTCCTAATGTATTTGGCATTGAGCCAGTCCAGCTTTTCGAGGTTAAAAATCGCACTCGCTTTATTGACTTTAGCTAAATCAAATTCCTGAATTAATTCATCGAGTGCGAACATCTCTTGTTCGGTTTTTGGGTTCCAGCCCAGAAACGCGATAAAATTAAGTACTGCCTCTGGCAGATAGCCTTGATCCCGGTAGTCCAGAGCTGGCATAGCGCCGTGGCGCTTTGACAGCTTTGCCCGGTCTGGACCTAGCACCATGGGCAGATGAGCAAAAACAGGCGGCGTCCAGCCGAAGGCCTGGTATATTATGGTATGCTTCGGTGTTGAGGGCAGCCATTCTTCTGCCCTGATAACATGGGTAATGCCGAGCTCATGGTCGTCTATCACATTAGCTAAATGATAAGTTGGATAACCATCTGATTTCAGCAGCACCTGATCATCAATTGTATTATTCTGCACTTTTACCACACCGTGCACCACATCGTCAAACTGGGTAATGCCGCTCACCGGTACCTGTAGCCTGACAACGTGCGGTGTGCCTTTTGATAAATGCTGCTGTATTTCATCTCGAGTCAGCGAACGGCAGTGTCCGTCATATGCCGGAGCTTGCTTATTGATACTCTGAAGCTTGCGCAGCTCGGCTAAGCGCTCGGGGCTGCAAAAGCAATAATACGCATAGCCTGATTCGATGAGTTGCTTGGCATACTGTTTATATGTATCAAATTTTTCTGATTGATAGAGCGGTCCCTTATCAATCGTTAATCCGTACCACTTAAGCGCCTCGATAATGTTTTCGGTAGCGCCCTGAACAAACCGTTTTTGATCAGTATCTTCGATCCGCAGGGTGAAGGTACCGCCATGTTTACGCGCCCATAACCAGTTAAACAGTGCCGTGCGCAAACCGCCGATATGCAAATATCCGGTCGGCGATGGCGCAAATCGTACCCGTACATCAGCCATAATCACCAGGCTTTAATTGAAAAATATAATTCCAACAAAACGCCGCCTACCAGTAGTATGATCACGCTGAACGCTAGTATTGTCAGCTTGTGGACCGGTTTCTTATTTTCGCGCTTCTTCAATTGGAGAAAAAGCATGGTGATAACAACACCGTTCAAGCCAACCATGACAGCGCCGGTAAGTCCTATAATATCTATAAAATCACGTAATCCGACAATATACCCAAGCAACGGAACAAAACACGCTAGGGCCCAGGCTGCTGATTTTGGCATCCTATAATCATACCAAAATATTTTTTTGACAGTTAGGCCAAGTGTTATAAATGATGTAAACGTGGTAATAATGCCGAAAAAGAAACCGACAGTAAGCACCCACGCGCCTAAACTACCCTGCATACCGGAAATCGCGTCATCAGTAGTTTGCGTCCCAGACACCCCGACCACCAGCAAGGCAAATAGTAAATATATAAGGGCCGAAAGACTCACCCCGGTAATAATAATACGTTTAAGCTGATTAATATTACCCTGTACCATTTCCTTAATCTCCGGCACGATTGACGTTCCGCCCAGAGCAAATACCAGCACCCCGTAAGGTATGAAAAAATACGGCCAGCTGATTGTCGATAGATTTGCTGCTGAAATCTGTTCTGCTCCGGCGATGAATAAAAACAGAACGGCTGCCAAAAAAACCACTAATAGGATTAATTCGACCGGACCGACAGAACGCTGGTCGCGCCAAATCAGTAGGGCACCAAGCAGGAAGAATATAAAAGTGTATAAATAAACTGATCCGTCGAATATATTTGCTAAAAACTGCCCGCCGATGATGAGTAAAGCCAGCAATGATCCGTACATGCTCAATACCTTTACCATAAAGGCAAACACTTTACCCTTTTTGCCGAGGTAGATCTCTGCATAGCCGGGCAGCCGATGCAGTCCGTCAGTACTGGCTGCGACCATGCCGTAGAATAAGCTCATGGCAATCGCCAGACCGGCGGTCAACAACAACAGCAGCGTATAAATAAAAAATCCAGCCTGGGCAGCGACATATGGCAAACCGAATATTCCGACTCCTATAATCGTCCCGACATACGTTGCCAGCGCATACCAGAAGCGCTGTCGCGATGACGCGCCTTGATCGATGTGGGCTACGGCCCTTTTTTTATGACGCAGATGCATTTTCTTGATTTTGCGTTAGTCTTTTATAGGTTGTGTCAAATATATCGAGTGCCTCCCTGGTACGGAGGACGAAGACAATAGAAGCAAACTCGTCATAATGCCGCAGCGCGGCACGCAATAAAATATCAGCGCACCGCTCCATTGGCAGACGTCCGATACCCGTACCAACTGCTGGAAATACTATTGATTTTAAGCCGGCCTCACGCGCTCGTCGGAAACTGCTGTCAATTGCGCTGGCAACACTGTGTTCGTCCGCGTCCTGTCCCAATTCCATCGAGGCAGCATGGATTACGCAGCGCGCATCAAGTTTGCCGGCCGTAGTGATGGCGGCTTCACCAAGAGGGATGGGTGCTATTTTGCTGGATTCTTCCTGGATACTGTTACCGCCGGCCTCAACTATGGCTGCTGCTACGCCTCCTCCGTGCAGCAGGTCCGTGCTGGCCGCATTGACAATAGCGTCCGCCTTTACTTTTGTAATGTCTCCTTGGGTGAGTGCGATTGTTCCCATACATGTATTGTATCACAGCACAGTATTAAAAAAAGTATTAAACCGTGCTGTTATTATTCGGCTGATGTTCGATCCTTATTGCTCTGAATTTTTTTTCTGATCATCCGTTGGATAAATACAATCAATACTGTCAGGACTATGATTATCGTCATGCCGACGATGTATTTTCCGATCAGCGGATGGTGCTTAACGAAATAATGCTCTGTTTCTATGACAATACGAGCAGTTAACCATCCGGAAAAAATCACCAGAGCATAAAATATTGCTTTTCTTGACGGGCCGAGCTTCCTGCCCCGGATAAATAAAAAGATCAGCGCACTGAACAATATAAGTGGCACTGCCAGATCAGCATGCAATATGAGCCGTGTCTGCTCATAGCCTTGTAAATTGCAGACTGACTCTGCTGGCTCCGTCCTGCTGAAATTATAGGGGTATTCCAGGGAAATCGAAGTCTCGGTACCGCACTGATCGTGCAGCGGATTGAACAGCTCATTTATATCGCGGAAAGCAAACTCACCCAGCGTTATCATCACGGCAATAATCAAGATAGTTAAAAATATTGTCCACGGTGATATTTTTTCTTTGAGTGGTTGTTTTTGTTGCGGCTGTTTTTGGCTCTGTTGTTCTATAATCGGCTGCTCAAATATCGGTACGGGCATAATACTCAATGACTTAGTAGGAATAATATAATACTCTACAATACTGCAGGGGCATTGTCAAGCGCTGGCGCATTGGCGCAGCGCGCTGCTAATATGTTTGATGACGTCGCTGGCGATGACTGAACGCTCTCCGTGTTCCCGAGTCGCACGTTCACCGGCGAGGCCATGGATAAATACACCCGCCTTAAGCGCGGCAAAAATATGGTCAGGGTATTGCGCGACAAATCCGCCTAGGATACCGCCTAACACGTCGCCGGTGCCGGCCGTAGCCAAGCCAGGTCCACCGGTCGTGTTACGGTACGTACTTCCTTTAGGCGAGGCAACTACCGTACCAGCACCTTTCAGAATACAGTATATTTGCCAAGCTCTGGCATATGTTTTAGCTATCCGCTGCCGCTCCTCATCAGTCTCCCCTATTTTACTACCAACTAATTTTGACATTTCTCCGGGATGCGGAGTAATAACAGTCACTGAATTTTTTCTGCTTGTAAATATTTTTTTTGGTTCAGCCGCTGACACAATATTTATTCCGTCAGCATCGAGTATCAGCGGTCCAGGGTACTGTTTAATAAACTCCAGGACAAACATGCAAGTGCTTGATTGCCGTGTTAATCCCGGGCCGCATACGGTGATAGTACTAGCGCGTGCCTGGCGGCACACAGCCTGGAGATTACTGCGGTCAATACTACCGCCGCGCGTCGTAAACAGCGGCTGATGAATAATTTCTGGTAACCGGCGGCGAAACGGGTTTTCTAAAACATCCGGATAGGCCAGGGTGACAAGTCCTGCGCCAGCGCGTAACGCTGCTTCAGCAGTCAGCAGCGCCGCACCAGAGTATGAACGCGATCCGGCGACGATATAGACATGACCGTACGTGTGTTTATGCGACCGCTGTTTGCGTTTACTAAAAACAGCTTTTGTGCCAGGAGGTATTTTCATGGGGCGTTGAAAAATTTTCCCTCGCCGGCAGGATTGTATCCGTTCTCCAGTTCATCACTATCTATAAACCCGTCACCATCAGTATCAACCATGTCCGAACGGGTGCCGAACAGTGGCTCCCACACATCGTAGAGTCCGTCCTTATCCTGGTCTCTGACCAGCTCTTCAGCCGGCAAACCGATCAAATATCCAAACAGGGGTAGATTGAGAAAATTTGTTTTTGTAAATAATGTCGTATTAAATTCGCTTAATGATTTACTGGATAACGGTTCTTCGATAGTAACCGTTTCGTCAAACATATTGATAACAGCCTGGAATTCGTATGCCCGTTTCTGTGTTGGTATGGATAGTTCTATACGCCGAAGGTATGCATCCTGCTTATCAATCCATAAATCTATAGTTGCTGCGCCAGCGGTAATAAATAATTCATCCGATTCCAGCGGGAACCACGGTACATGCTGTACCAGCGCATCAGCACCTGCTCGTGTTAGCCGAACCTGATATCGATAACATAAGCTGCCGTCAAAAAGCTCATCGGGAAAACGCTCCATAAACATCACCAGCTCGGTCTGGGCCAGGGATTGTTTCAGTGAACCAATATCTCGGAACGCAGCGGCAATATCAGTCTGCGGCGTATATGCATACCATGTATGAGCGACTGCGTCTATGTCCAGGAATGGTACGGCCGGCACTTCCTCAATACGAAAATACCCCTTTTCATCAGTACTCTGTAATTCCATGTCAATCAAAAAACTCAAATTTTGGATTTGAATCTGATTGCTCCAGCGTCCCTGGCCTGTCATTTGTTCCTGCCAACCGCCGTCAAAGTATAATTCTGTATATAGCGAAAACGGCACGTTTTCAGTTTGTGACCTGACAGCTCCGGTAACGACATAGTGTGCCGTATTCACCTCGGCCATTGCTTGCAGCATAGTATCCAATACTTTTGTAGGGCGCTGCTCTACCACCGGTACGGTAATAACTTTATCAATAAACGGAAAATACAATCCCATGTAATAAAAAAGCGCACCACCAATCAAAAATATAATGACAATGCACAGTAATATGATGCTAACTATAATTCTCTGACTGCGTTCCATAATATGATTATACCAGTTTTTAGGCTATAAAACAAGGGATTAGCTAATAATTGACATCGCTCATTAGACTGTGTTAGCATGTAATAATACTTTTTTTGTACCGTCACATACATGAGGAGGGATCATGCGTAAATGTTTAGTACGTTTGTTTTTTACCATCATTATTGTACTGGCAGGGTTGTTAGGTTGTAGCCGTGCAGAACCGGATAGTACGGTTGCTATTAAACAGAAAAAGACGTTTAGCTTCACCATGCCAGCGCGGTACATGATGCACGCGCAGTATGTTATCCTCGATACGATTCATCTGGAACATGAAACATATTATGTTTCTGTATACGAAAATGAGTTGAAGAGTGATAAATTTTCCTGGCAATGCGTGGCCGGCTATATTATCATAATCCGTTATACCGGAGAGGACCGCCGTGAGCTAACGCCCGGTAAAATAGTATCTGCATACAGCGACCATGACATACTAACCAGCGTCGTCGACACGACTACATACAGCTATATCGATGCTACAGAAGTTCTATTGCACTGCTGGATCCAGCCGCACCGCGAGCCAAACTATCCGCCTGTGCGCACATACATACAGCACCAAAAAGAGGAAATTGCGGATATTATTTCGCACGACATCATTACCGCCGAAGCTCCATGAGCTTCGGTTCTTTTTTTATTAAAAAAACTCCCGTTAGTAGTAACGGGAGTTGTGCTATAAATGTACTATTTGATCATAATACGCGTACTGGTAACCCGGGCTGGATGACGTAATCTTGGCTCGATTACCAAGCAGTATAAAATATACTCATCAGACGGAACATTACGCAGGTCAGCTTCTAGAGTGAAGACAGGCTTGTTGCTAGTCCGCTCAAAACCGATGACTATATCTGTCTTCTCCAAAAACTTAAGTACCGGAAATGCATGGTCACTCATCTGGGACCAGAATACTGAATCAATTGTGACGCTTGTCCGGCCGACTCGCTTACGGGCCTGAACTGGAGAGAGATACCATACAACCAGCGATGAATCATCTTCTGGTAAACCGTAATTTGTCACCAATGCTTTTAATGAATCAGTATGCCGAAATGATCTGAACGGTAAAGCAGTATAGTCTGTTTCATTAATAATTAATTGATTTTGCTTTCCGGTGCGGCGGTCGTAATACATGACAATATCGCTTATTCCATTTTTAACATTATGACCTGGTACTTCCAGGTCAATACTGTAAATTGTCTTATTGTCAGTGCCGGTTTCCTGCGGCGTCACTGCGATCTGCCAGGTACCTGGTTTTACTGTCGTACGTAACGCAGCGAAGTAATAACTACCTTTCGGGCACTGGCGTTGGGGTATGCGAATCGTTTCTGTAGCACTGCTACCCTTGATGGAATAAGGCGGCAGCGTACTGCGTACAACCTGTTCAATACGAAAATTAATACTACCATTAGTATCAGCACCGAATTGATCTAGCGGCACAGCTACTGTCGACCATACTTCGTATGTATTACGCCCTACCTTGCGCTGGAATATTTGCATGGCCATATTCAGATCTTTTTCCGCTTCTGGCAATGCCTCATACAGTGGTGGTTGTTCCCGATTGCTGACCTGGCGGTGAAATGATTTTATGGCGCGATGCTGACGGGTCTGCATTTCATCAGGTGAATACCGAGCGTAGCCGGCTGGATCGTCTTTGTCAATCCAAGCCACCACTTGGTCAAAATACCCGAGGGCTTCATTGCCCTGGAGCTGGATATAGGTACTGCGGCGGGGATATGACATCTGGCAATGAATACATTTCTTCCACTGTTTTAATTCCCCACTACTGGAGACACACGGACCTTCATATTCCCTAGAATAGAATAATCCTTGTACGCCCAACTGAATGGCAACATAGGCGCGCCGGTCATTTGTTTCCCACCACTTTCCGGCAAACTGGTCGCACCATTTAATCCTTTTCTGTAAATCCCGATACCACTCATTTTCCGGAGTGTCAGGATTATTTCTGGTATCCATATACTGTATATATGCCTGGATGATAGAGTCAATCTCATCCCATTCGGTAAGTATGTCTTTATCACTGATCTGACCATAAATGCTCTTCCCATGAGCATCATTGGCCGAGGTCCGTAATATACGGAATACCTGGATTAGTTTTTCACGGCGTATCAGCTCACGTTCAGCATCAGTTGTATCGCGCTCGGCAATCCATGCCTTTTTTGCACGTTCAGACAGTGTTCTCGCCCCTTGCTTGCTGCCGGCACAAGCGCTGATAGATACGATCAACAGCACAATAATTACGGCAATCAGTTTCCACATGGAAAACCTCCTTGTATATTTTGTCAACGTTCATTTTTACAATTTAATAGAGCCTTTCAGCTTACCTAAAATATCCATTATTGTCAAACAAAAATACCCTCGCAGATGAGGGTATTTTTGGCATACCAACTACTGAAATACTACTGGGCTAAATACGATGTTCCGTCAATGCTAAAGCATTGTGTCACCCATTTGGCACATTCGTTTGTTTCTGCATCACCATTATTTACAAATTCAATGCATACTTCATGGCAATCATCGAGTCCTTCCTGATTTGCCATAGCACGGGCATCTGCATCATACGCATAAAACCCAAGAATGCCGGCACTGACTATAATGGCGGCCAACATGCTAATTATAAATTTTTTTGTCATAGTATTGTCCTTGATTAAAGATTAGCAATATACGACCTTTATACCCTCTCTTTTATTTAGACTATCATGACTGCCTTTTTACGGCAAATCTGCTTATCCACAGTAAATTTGTAATTGCCACGTATGCATTATTTTCCTAATTTTAAATCATAAATCATTGTACGGATAAAATTAATTAAATAATGTACTTTTCTGTATTTATCCGGATCTGAACAAGCTGCTGTGCAGTAAATGAATACTTACAATCCATTACTATAGCCAGCCGCTTAAAAGTCTGAGAATTAGTGTCTAAAGAATGGGGTCCTTGACACCTTACGTAATGCCCGAGGTGAATTGGCAAAGAAAGGTCTAAAGATTACAGCCAGTGCGCCGATGTTTAATACCGATGGCAAACTTATTGGCTACTATCTGGTAGCATACCCAGCCTAACAACGTTTTCATGGTCCTGTCCGTGTGTCTATTTCACACGGACTTTTTTTATTGCTTACACTGAACCAACTTCAACAACTAATCTGCTGATTACAAAAAAGTAGTGCCTATAGACAATATAACTAATCAAACCCTAATACTTGAATGGCTCATATCTAATGTATCATTTGATTATTAATTAATTGGGATTTTCCGCTTATTCCATATGCACTTCCCGCAAATGCCACTCCAGTGCCTCGGGATTATAAAACAGTACAAACGTATTCCCCTGGCTCGAGCAGGCAAAACACCAGTGGTAATGATCCCCCACCTTAGTCCGGTAAACCAGGTTTACCTTTTCAATACCATAACGCCGGCCAGAGGGGCGCAAAAAGGCCACTGGCTTTACGCATTTCCCATGAAAATCCGCAAATACGCGGATGAGCTCATCTATCTTTTCCACATGCATACCTTGCTATTATAACCGAAGAATAACCGAAGGTCAAGCCTCTCGTAACTTTTGCCCTGAACAAATAAGGAGATTCTGATTATGCCCAAATAAAAAACAGAACAGTCTTGCTACTCCGTTATGTGCGTTTTCAGTGTGTCTTTTTGACAGAAAAGTACAAGGGCTACGATAAAACCAGTACCACCGCCAACAATCGGTCCTCCCCAGCCAATATCATTATGCAGTGAGCCACTGCTACCACGTCTGAATCAGTATGTCAACTATCTCCTGATATTATTAGTAATGGTATTGTTTGCCCTGCTGTATGGTGCCCGCCCGATACAGCTGTTCGAGCAAAATCACTCTCACCATCTCATGGGTAAACGTCATCTTCGAAAAAGAAACCAACTGGTTGGCGCGGCGCAGCAGTTCAGGTAATAATCCGAGCGGTCCACCGATAATAAACGCGATCTCGCTACCAAACTTAGACCACTGCTCAAGCTTTTCCGCCCACTCCGGAGAAGTCATCTGTGCTCCGGCCCGATCCAGCGCTAAAATTATTGATCCGTCCGGAATATGTTTCTTAATCCGTTCGCCTTCTAGCTCTAATATTTTCTGGCGATCAGTCACTTTTTTAATTGGTTCCTGATCTACCTCCACGAGCTTCACCTTAGCATACGGGTCTAGACGCTTAATATACTCGTCAGCCGCCTGCCGCCAGTGGCGCTCTTTGAGCGAACCTACTGAAATAATGGTTACTTTGAACATATAATCAATCCTTATACTGTTATTATAATACAGTATGAAAAAACTTCAAACATATGTTTGAAGTTTTTGGTATACCACTTTATCGCAGATAGCCGATGAGACCAAAGGCAGGCACCGTAACGCCGGTTAGTGTTACAGTTATCTCAACAGCAAGCGCGATAATTCGCAGTGGTCTGGTGATCCTTTTCTTTTTGGCAGAACGTGAAACGCCATTTGAGTTTCGCCGGAGCGAAATAATAACGAGCGAACCGCCGAAAAGGACCATGAATTTATATACTCCAAAAAATGTCAAGCAAGTATTGGCCTGCTGACAAAAGTAAGTATTTAAATTTTATCAATTAAAAAATTGTTTGCTACCAACTTCCGCCGCCGCCGCCGCCAAAGCCGCCGCCGGAAAATCCCCCACCGCTGCTAAATCCAGAACCACCACTGCCGCCTGGACGGCTGGCCATGACTTTACCCATGCTGGCATTCATAGAGCCAAGTGACGAAGCCAGGTAGAGCGCGCCAAATGATGTCGGATGCCCTTCATACCATTCTGGGGGAGTCACATACATATCCCCAAACTGATCTGCCCATTCTTTTTCTACGCCCAGAACCATGGCATACGGTAAATATTCTTCAAATTGCTTGGGCGAACGTTCTGGCGCATTATGAAATTTAAGCCGTTCTTTTTCGGTAACTGACAAAAATAGTTTAAAGCCTTCGATGTGCTCGTGTATTTCGGCACCGCGTTTTGTTTTCCGGGGCATAAACCGGGAAAAAATCAGTGCCACACCACCGCTTAGCATAATCGCCACCCCGGCAACAATATTTGAAAAAGCAAACAGCACTATGGCGCCGAGGATGACAATCGGTGCGGTAAACAAACCGTACCGCTGCCGTACCTTTTCTGGATTTGTCGGGAAATATTCATCAGCTACGACCTGTTCGTACATGGCTTTTTTAATATCCTTAAGATGGATATAAAACTTATTTTTCATGCGGGAGACTGTTTTGGTATCACCCGTATCAAAAACTGTTTTTAGTATTTCCTGTTCGTGTTTGCCCAGTGTATCATCAGCTTCCTTAATTTTTATAAGTTCATAATCACGGGTTTTTCCTAATAATTTTTTCCGGTCAATCTCCTTGATCTTCAGATAACCTTTGATTGCCAACTGAATAATCGTTGCGGATATATCATTAAGATCGACTTTTTCATCCACAACAGTACCCATTTCACCGGCAGTCATATCGCGTGGCGGCTTATATCGCGGGATAATTGTCCCCCGTCCCTCTGGATCACGGCCGTGGGTAAACCAGATATAGAACATGCCAATAATCACGATAAAGGGTATGGCGATGGGCCAGTTATCAGCCAGCCACCAGCGCACTTGCTGCCATGTGCTTGGCCGAGTCACGACACCCTTTGGCATACCGAGCACAAAACTCATCCCCTCATATGAGTCCAGCTGTCGATCAGCATATATCGCGATAATGCCGTCACTGCCGATCTGCCAATTACAATACTGATTAGTAGAACCGAATATGCCGGTATAGCATGCCACTCGCAGGTCCTGCTTGTCGATTACCCCGGATAAGGATACCGTGGCCAAGGCGTTATGGATCGGCACATCCCATTCAGTACCGGTTACATTCCAGTACAATTCATCATGATCGTCGAAATAATTGATAGCTCGCTGGATAGTATAGGTGATAACATACGTGTGGGTACCGCTGACATAAATATCTGCATCGCCAATTTTAATTTCCAGTTCACCGCCCCACTTGGTCGTACTGTAGGGTTGAGTCGCGCCATCCTCATCAGTTACTGACTGCACCTGGATCCGGACATTGTATTTCGCTCCATCACGGATGTAGCTATAGGGAATACTACGGTAAATACCGTGCCGTTGCTGATTGCCAAAACTGTATTCTATGGTTTCTGTCACGCTGACGGTGCTATCCTGCTGAACAGTAATATCGGATTGCCAACTGGTGATTGATTCAGCATGAACGGCCGTGGCAAATAAAAAACCGCCCAGTAAAACCAGTGCAGTGATAATGACTTTTTTCATAAAAGCCTGTGCTCAATAATCTCATTTCCAGTATACCATAAAAGCACCATCTCGAAAATACGGATTATGATGAGACGCTATCCTTTGCCCATACCTAAATAAAATCCTTTTCACCTAGCGTGGCGATGGCACGATGACAGTCATCACAGTAGACCGGCTCCTGTATCTGCTCCCCGCAGCCAGAGCAATAATTACGTACGTGCCGGATACCTAGATACCGTTTCATGTGCTGGAACTTCGCATCTTCCACGAGCTCTTGCTTTGTTTTTTTATTCATAGCCTCCTGGTATTAATACCAACGTGCTCGGCAGGACTCTATTCTGTTCTTCGTATACAGAGTCCTGGCTATTGCAGGAATCCGGATCAAACAAGTGTACGAAGTAGCTCTGGAGCTATTCCCTAGTACCTTACTTGATACCAGCCCTGTCATGCGAAGCAGTCCCGCCGAACACGCTGCTAATAATAAAGGCGCAAAAAAACCAACACGTTTTTCATACTTTGTATTGGCTTTTGTTTTGTGTTTGGTTTTGTTTTCCGCCGATCCTGAAAACGTCCAAAACACTTGTTTAATTGTGCATTTATATAATACTGATGCACTATTTATTAGTCAATGTGGATAACTGCTTATCTGCTATTTCCATGTAAACGGGTTAAACCTGGTGCTGTAATCATACGCGTCAGACTGTTCGGCATGTTTGAGGAATCCGACGATCCGGTATGTCACTGGCGTAAAAATAGTTTCCAGACCTACCTTGAAAATATAATTTGATATTATAATAGTCACTAATAATCCGAACGGCAATATCCCGCCAAAAGCGACGGTAACGAATAATACCGTATCAAGTCCCTGACCAACTATAGTCGAACCAATAATCCGTGACCACAGATGTTTGCCGCCAGTCCATAGCTTCATTTTTGCTAAAATGTATGAATTAGAAAACTCGCCAAACAAATAAGCAACCAGTGAAGCAACTACAATACGCGGGGTAAGACCGAGAATAGCGTCATAGGCTGCCTGACTGTGCCAGTCTGTGGCAGCCGGCAATGCGCCGACGATGATGAACACAAGTGACATCAGTAGAGCGCTGGCAAATCCGGTCCATATCACGCGGCGTGCCCGCCGGTACCCGTATACTTCTGTCAGTACATCGCCAAAAATATATACCAGCGGGAATAATAACGTCCCGCCGTCAAACGTGAACGGTCCGAACTGGACTATTTTTGTGGAGGCAACGTTTGAAATCAGCAGCACGGCTACAAATACGCCAAGGATGATGTCAAAGTATTTGTATCTCATGGTTTTCTGATCACAGCCAGCCAGCCAAATTTTATGACTGCAGTAATAATCCTGGGCAACCGCCATGGCTGGCGCATGACCCGATACAGCCATTCGAGACCCATGGAGCGCATTGGCCGGGGCGCTCGCCGGACCTGGCCAGATATATAATCAAACGAGCCGCCGACTCCCATGGCGACGCGCACGGTTTTTAATTTCGGCAGATTACGGTAAATCCATTTTTCCTGCCTAACCTGGCCAAAAGCCACAAACAATATGTCTGGTTTTTTTCGATTAATCATCCTGACGATTTTTTTGTCTTTTATTGGCCGGTGCCAGCGCCGGTAACCTGTTTCCGCGCCTGCAATTTTGAGGGCTGGATACTGTTTTACTAGCTCACGCGCTGCTTGTTCAGGAACATGGCGTTTGGAGCCGAGTAAAAATACTGATTTACCCTGTTCACTGGCCAGCCGGCAGATATCCATAAGCAAATCCACGCCAGTAATTCGGGTAGCTAATTTTTTCCCTTGGCGCCGCGCGGCCAGGACTAGACCGAAACCGTCAGCCACAGACAGGTCAGCGTGATTTAAAATATGTCTGAATTCATCATCACGCCGCGCGGCTATGACAAACTCCGGATTGATGGTAACGATATAATGGCTGTTATCACTGTCAACAAACGACTGTACGCGCTTCAGCGTTTCCGATTTACTAACGTTGTCGATTGTCACTCCTAGAATATTAAGTTTCATACGGTAAATGTGTCGTGATATATTTGTTGACTATTTTTGTGTTATACATGCGGGTGGGGGCCTCTTGTCCATGACCCGCTTTTGTTGTTATTTTGTTCTATACTTCTAGACTGAAAAATAATTTGACTTGCGGCTGGTATGTTTTTTATATTCAGCTACTGCCCCCAATTCAATAAAAGTAATATCGGCAACACAAATCATTTTTGTCTTTGTTTCCGTGGGCTTGGACAGCACCGCGCCCTCATACCAATGCCGACCAAACAGCGTTCCGGCTTTGCCTGTAATTAATATGTAATTATGGCTGGCTCGGGTTATAAATCCATAGTTAGCGCAGTCATCTTCAACGTCAAATGGTGTAATTCGTTCTGTGCTATATCTTTATAATAATGTAAAGGTTTTAATAATTGAATATACGGCTTGCTTGGGATTGGTTTGACTATTGACCAGTGCGATTTCATTGGCTGTAAATGCGTGCTGAAAGTGAAGCTTAGTCAAGGCCCGGAAGTTTACGCGTATCGGCTGCATCCGTCCTAACGTGATATGGCTTGCTGCCAGATGCCGCATAGGCTGTCCAATGCCCCGCGCGTCAATAGCGGTATTGATGTCAGAACTGATATCCTGCAGGGACTGCGACCCGGTGATATTCAGACAAATAACACGCGGTAAAGCAAATGACGGTAATACGATGAAATCCTGTATACGAACAGATAAGGGCTCATAGGCTGCTATATAGCGCGCAACGATTTTCTGTACCCGCTGAATTTCACTGTCTGTGATGTACCCCAGCCAACGGAGCGTGATATGCCACTTATTAGGCGGTTCCCAGCGTACTGGCCAGTCAAATCTTTTTAATTTTTGCTGGATTCCCAGTATGGCCTTTTTCGTCTGTTCAGGCAAGGTAATAGCTAAAAATAAACGGTTTTTCATAGCTACATTATATCGTTCCAGAGCTTCATTGACAATAAACAATAGCTTTACTACACTAGATAGTAAAACTACTATTAATCGTACATTATACAAGCAAGGAGGCACTATTGAAAACGTACAAAATGGGTCAAATCCAGCAAGCCAAGGATGAAAATATGGATACTTCTTTTTGGCCCGGATTGGGCTTTATAATTATTGCTATGACAGCAATAATCGTAGCTATCGCTTGCTCAAATTAATTATCAGCCCCCGATGGTACATATCATGGGGGCTTTTTATTATTTGCTGATTTTGCTATACTGTACCATACGTGAAAAAGGCACTACATTACGACACATTAGACAAAAACCGCGTACAGTGCCACGTATGTAACCACCACTGTACGATCGAACCCGGCAAGCGGGGTATTTGCGCTGTCCGTGAAAACCATGACGGTCGGCTCGACCTTTTGGTATATGGCAAGGCGATTTCAGCATCAATCGATCCAATTGAGAAAAAACCATTATTCCATTTCCTGCCCGGCACTACCGCGCTGTCAATCGCGACGGTCGGCTGTAATTTCCGGTGTGATAATTGCCAGAACTGGCAAATTTCCCAGGCCTCGAAACAGACCGGATACACTGATTTGGAAATTATGGGCGAAGACCTGCCGCCTGAACAAGTCGTCGCTGATGCTGCGGAGCATAATTGCGCCAGTATTGCCTACACCTATACCGAGCCCACGATCTGGATGGAATATGCGCTTGACTGCATGAAGCTGGCACATGATAAACATATCCGTAACGTATGGGTATCAAACGGCTACATGTCCGAGCAGACCCGCAGCGCCATACTTCCCTACCTTGACGCGATTAACATTGACTTAAAATTTTTCTCTACCAAACAATACCAGAAAACATGCGGCGGGAGATTAGATCCAATCCTGAGTAACCTCAAATTCTTTAAACAAAATAATGTGTGGGTAGAGGTAACTACCTTATCAATACCTACCTTGAGCGATGATGAGGGACAATTCAGGAATATTGCCGACTTTATTGCTCATGAACTAGGTACGGAAACACCGTGGCATGTATCTGCGTTTTTCCCGAAAATCTCGTACAAACTCCGCGATCTGCCGCCGACAAAGGCAAAAACTGTTGAGCGGGCCGTAGCCATCGGAAAAAAAGCAGGATTGCGGCATGTATATAGCGGTAACGTTTCTGGCCTTGGCTCACAGCACACAAAATGTCCAAAATGTGGTAGTATAGTAATCGACCGTAACGGGTATCATGCTAAACGCCATGATAACCAAGGTGTTTGCCCGGATTGCGGTTATAAAATAGCTATGATTATATAAAAATATGCCCTACAAAAAATTATTCGCTAGCATAACAATACTTTTACTCCTGGCACCGAGCATTGTCCAGGCTGCCAGCTTTTCACCGCATCTTATTATTTCTGACGCCGATCTCCAGAGTGCCGGTATGTCAGTAGAACGCATTCAGCGGTTTTTAGACGACAAGGGAAATCTAGGCTCGATCCGGGCTGATGATCCCTGGGGCAATACTAAAACGGCCGCGCAAATCATATATGACGCGGCTAAGCATTGGCGTATCAGTCCCCAGTACCTCATGGTCCGTATGCAGATAGAACAAAGTCTGATTACCGGCTCTGTTACCCAGCGCCGATTGGACTGGGCTACCGGCTACGGGGTATGTGACGGCTGCTCAAAAGACGATCCTCGGATACAGCAGTACCAGGGCTTTTTTAACCAGGTAAACTGGGCCGCCCGAAAAGTTCGCCAAAGCTATCTCACTGATCTGGAAAATAAGGGCATGACTTTTACTGGCTGGGGTCCGGGAATAACCAAGCGTACCGGCGATAATTTTGACGTCACGCCAGCGAATAATGCCACCGCCGCGCTGTATACCTATACCCCCTATGTATACAATGCTAATTATAATATTTGGCGTTTTTGGAATGACTGGTTTACTAAGCAATATCCTGATGGCTCACTGCTCCAGGTCCATGGCGAACCAGGTGTATACCTGATACAGGATGGTAAAAAGCGCGCCTTCACTTCTAGGACAGCGCTGGTCACACGGTATGACCCCTCCCGTATTATCCAGGTATCGTTAAGCGACATAGACGCATACGAGAACGGCCAGCCCTTCAAATTCGCTAATTACTCACTAGTACGTTCAGCGCAGTCAGGCCGCGTGTTCCTGATTGACGGCAACGAACGCCGCTATATTGAGTCGCCGGAAGTTTTCAGAAAAATCGGATTTAATCCAGAGGAAATAATCGTAGTCAATGAGTCAGAACTGTCGCCGTATGACTTCGGGACTAACATAAACATGCAGAGCATCCACCCGACCGGCGTTTTACTACAGTCAAAAGAAACCGGCGGTATCACGTACGTTGAAAACGGCATACGCCATTCCATATGGTCCCGAGAAATTTTACAAAACCGCTATAGCCATCTCACGCCAGTTATCGTAGAGCAATCCACTATTGATCAATATTCCAAAGGAGATCCGGTCAAATTCAAGGACGGAGAGCTGATTACTTCACCCGGCTCACGCGGCGTATATTTCATTTCCAACGGTTATAAACGCGGCATAGCCAATAAAGACACATTTGACGGACTTGGGTTTAGATGGGAAAATATTACCTGGACATCGGACGAGGCTGTCCGAATTCACCCGACTGGTGAGCCAATTGACCTTAACTTAATGTAATTTATTATGATAGTTTTTGCCGGAGTAACACCGCACCCACCCATTCTGCTGCCGGAAATTGGTAAAGAAAATACCAAATTCGTCAGCCAAACAGTTAAAAGTATGCAGCGACTAGCCAGTGAACTGTACGCGGCTAAGCCTGATACCGTTATCCTGATTTCACCGCATGGCCCGATGCTGGCTGATGCCTTTGCCCTGAATATGGCGCCCGAATTCACCGTAGGGTTTAAAGAATTCGGCGATTTAGCCACAGAATATAAAGTCAAAGGTGATGTCGGACTGATCCATCATTATAAGGAAATTCTCGAAAGCCAAATGCAGATTGTCCTGGTCAATAAGCCAGCGCTAGACCACGGCGCCGGCGTCCCGCTCCACTTTTTCTTCCAGGCCATGCCCGCTGACTCATTTTCACTGGTACCGATGTCCTTTTCATTGCTTGACTATGCTACGCATTTTACCTTTGGCCGCAAACTGCAGGAAGATATTATCAATGATACCAAACGGATTGCAATTATTGCTTCTGGCGATTTATCCCACCGCTTGACAGAGGATGCGCCGGCTGGCTACTCGCACTGGGCGAAGAAATTTGATGAGACCTTGCTCGAAAAAGTCCAGGCTAAGGACCACGAAGCGCTCATCAATATGGATACGGATTTTATTGAGGAAGCTGGCGAATGCGGTTTGCGTTCAATTATTATCCTGATGGGTATGCTGAACAGCATGAACTATAATCCAGACGTATACTCATATGAAGGGCCATTTGGCGTCGGCTATGCCGTGATAAACCTTAAATTAAATAAAAAATAACCTTATGCCAAAAAAAATATTTTACTTAAGTGTTTTTATCGGATTAGGGTTTATCGCCCTGCACATACCATTTACTAATATAATTGGCGCTGAACAGCAATTTACATTATTTGACTTTTTCGCGCCGACCATCGGCGCTTTCCTTGCCTCCGCATGGGGCGCGGTTGCCGTGATCAGTGTCAAGGTAATCGACGCGCTCGTCACTAATCAGACTTTGGACACTGCTACGGTCATCCGTTTTTTCCCGCTGGCCCTGGCCGCGCTCTACTTCGGTGCTCGCAGGTGGCGCGCGGTGGTAGCGATAATACCACTCGTGGCTATGGCGCTCTTCGTACTGCATCCAGAGGGCCGTCAAGCCTGGTATTACAGCCTGTACTGGCTCCTACCGATGATCGCGGTATTTGCGCCCCGCAGTCTGGCGCTGCGCAGTATTGGCAGTACGTTTACGGCACATGCGATCGGCAGTATCACTTTTTTATATGCCTTTAATCTGCCGGCGGCGGTATGGATAGGACTCATACCAATCGTGTTTGTGGAGCGCATGCTGTTTGCCGCCGGCATGATGGCGAGCTACATTGCCTTTAATACCGTCCTGGCCCGTATCGCGAATCAGCTGCGTATTACTTCCTTACAACGCCTGGTGCGCCCAGAATACACCCTTTCGAAAAAACTGCTCGCGCGCCTATAATAATAAATACAACGCAGGCGTCTAAAACGCCTGCTTTTTTATCCGTCCGTAATAATGCTATACTATAGGTATGGATGCGTATACGCAATTAGCCAGACAATCAATCAGTACCTATCTCCAGTCCAGGACGCTGCTCGCCCCTCCGCCTGATTTATCACCTCCGCTGCTCGAACACCAATCTGGGGTTTTTGTATCACTGCACCGGCGGGAAACAGAAGAGCTCCGCGGCTGTATCGGCACTATACTCCCTACGAAACATACTATTGCCGAAGAAATCATCGCTAATGCTGTAAGCGCTGCATTTCGAGATCCCAGGTTTGTCCCGCTTACAGCAGACGAACTGCAGCACATCGAGATAAAAGTTGACGTACTTTCGCCGCTCAGGCCCGTTTCCAGTATAGATTCGCTCAATCCGGATACGCACGGGTTGCTCGTCAAACACCAAAATAAAACGGGCGTGCTGCTACCAGGAATCGGCATCCCCAGCGCCGCCGAACAATTCTCCCTGTGTTGCCAAAAAGCGGGTATTGATCCGGGACAATCCGATCCAGCGCTCTACGCCTTTACTGTCGAGCGTCACCGTGAATAGTGAGCCTATGAAAGAACAATTCGCTGAAGTAATTTTATCGCAGCGCTTCCCGAAACACATGGGCATTTTTGATTATGCGGTACCGGCCGCACTGGCTGACACTATTCAGATTGGCCAGCTCGTCAGTGTGCCGTTTCGCGGTTCAAAACGCGAAGGAGTAGTGATCAAGCTAAAACCGACCGGTATTACCGGTAAACGAATTAAAGCTATAGACAAAATTATCGAACGCCAGCCATTCCTCACTCCTGAACAGATAACTATGGCTCAATGGATGGCGGCATACTATTTTGTATCACTCGGCACAGTTATAAAATCAATACTACCGCCGATGCCGAAACGTGCTGCACGCTCAATCCAGGCAGACTGGCCCCCTACCACCCCGGTACAGCCACCAACCCACATCAAGACATGCGCACAGGAAATAAGTTCTGCCATCACAAAACAGTTTACCTTTTGTCCGAATACCATAACGGAAAAATACCAATTATACTATGAGATGATATGGAAAAGGCATTATCCGATTGTTTTTATCGTTCCTGATAACGACGATATGAAGCATATCGCCGGTCTCATACCTAAGCGGTTACATCCAAAAACAGTGTTCTTCCACAGTCAGCTGAATAAAAACCAACAATACGCTGCCTATACCAAAGTTCGAGATGCTAAAGCGGCTATCATAGTTGGCACCAAACTTGCGGTTTTTTTACCGTTACAAAAACCAAAACTCTTTATCATAGATCAGGCTGATGATTATGGCCATAAACAGTCTGATCAAAACCCGCGGTATGATGTCAGGGCTACTGTTGCCGAGCTCGCCAAGCTTCACAGAGCCGGAGTTGTCTACGCTACACCTGCCCCGTCAATAACCATGCACCACGATATCGCGCAAGGCAGGCTGGCTCTGATCAAAACAAAACAGACTGCCAAACCGCGGCCGCGCATTATTGATATGCGCGCCGAACGAAAAAGCGGTAATTTCCAGATATTCGCTGATACATTACGGGAACGGATTGACGCGACCCTCGTCCAAAAAAAGAAAATATTCCTATTCATCAACAAACGGGGCAGCGCCTCGGCAGTAGTGTGCCGTGATTGCGGCACCGTATTAAGCTGTCCTGTGTGTAACAGGCCGCATTTATGGCATCAGGCAAGCGGCATATTGTACTGCCACCAGTGTAACACCAAACATGATATGCCTCCGTTTTGCCCTCACTGTAGCGGGGCACATTTCAAATTCACCGGCATGGGCACGCAAAAAGTCGAACACGAAGTAAATAAAATATGGCCGCAGGCTCGTGTTGTCAGACTTGATAAAGATAAGAATTCGCATACCCAAATAAACACTGCCGATATTATTGTTGGGACTGAATTTGCTTTACCATCTCTTCCCTGGGATGCTATTGGCCTCACTGGTATCGTGTCAGCTGATACATTTTTACACCTGCCTGATTATCGATCTAATGAGCGTACCTGGCAGCTACTGACTCGGCTCCAATACATGAGCCAGGCCCCTGTTATTATCCAGACTTATTCAGCAAACGAACCCGCCCTGCGGGCAATCGCTTCTTCCTCACCAGGCACGTTTATATCAAGCGAATTATCAGATCGTAAAATTCTAGCCTATCCTCCCTATGGCAGTCTGATTAAGCTTTCATACCAGCATGCCGATAAGCATGCATGCATGCAGCACACCCAGCAGCTCCACCGGCAGCTACTATCATCAGCAGGGGCTGTATCAGTACACATCATGACTCCGCTGCGCACCTATCAACACGGTAAGTGGCAAATGTATATTATTATTAAATTCAAAACTGAACAGCTGCCCCAGGTAAAAACGATGCTGGGGCAAGTGCCAAACGGCTGGATTATTGACCGAGATCCTATTAATTTATTATAAAAAAAGCGCCAGAATAAATTCTGACGCTTGCTTAGGAAAAAACTACGGCGAAACGTCCACGCGGAGCAGATCTTCTGCTCGTTTAATGATCACAGTAACTGGGCTACCTGTGCACGTAGACATTTCCCTGGCTGTTCGGCCTTGTTCCTCGTCCTGACACCCACACTGACGGTGGTATTGGCCTATACCAGAACGCATAAAATGTACTGACTGGCCGCATTGGCGGCATATTGCCTTGTTGGTAGTCATGATACCCCTCCATGATTGAGCGGTTTTTGGTTACAAAAGAACGATTTTTTACTAGATAAACAAAAAACTGATCCTGTTGGGAGACCAGTTTTTTGCGTTTTATGTGAAATTTTTGTTTTACTAAGTCATAATACGCAACATCACCTGATCTCCTGGATCAGTAAAGAGAAAAAAATTTAAGGGGTTGTTCACAACGGGTGTGTGCATAGTATGGTGTGTAGTATACATAATTTTTACATAAAACAAAACCCTACTTATCCACAATTCTGCCAGGTGCTTAAATAATTTGAAAATATAATAAGCTTTTTCGCATGCGGCACGTTATGCCGCGAGGAGCGAAGCGATGGCGGCATAACGTTTGCGTGTATCTGATGCCCCGCGTAGCGGGGTATGGGTGGAGGTTCGCCGTCAGGCGAGCCGGAACCAGATACACGCTGTTAGCTGATCGTATTCCTTTTCTTTTGTTCTCTAGCAAGAGAACGCGTGTAAAAAATCTATCGGATTTCTTTGCTGACTGAATTTACTTACTATTTTTTCCAATCACAACCATTAGTTCGGTAGTTTCACCAGTTCTCGGATTTACATTTTCATAAATATGCAGAATCTGCCACTGGCCTGTTTTTAACTTTTCCTTCAAGGCGGATTCGTGTTCTATATCACCCTGTGTTTTTTCATCGCCAACTCGTTTAGGAAACTTGAATTTTTCAATGTCGTATATTGCCCTTGATTTATGCCATCCCGTTACAGATATCACAATTGCAACTGCCGAAATTAGTATTGCGATTATTGATAAAATTATATCCATGGGATGATTCCTATAGAAAGTAATTCATTGCGGAATAAGTACTTCGTAGTGTGCCTGTATTAAATCGTCGCCGATTGAACCGTCTCGATTGTAGCCATCATTGTCTCGAACCCACACCCGAAAGTATTGCGATCCAACATCCTCATCCGTTATGGTCCATGTGACCTTATTGTCCGATGACCAGCCTTGTATAACTGGCCCGACAAAATAGTATTCTAATGGATCATCATTTGGATCTACTGCGTTCACGGTCAGTGTAATAGTGTCGCCGACACTCAGTGTCGGAAATGGCTGCGGCCATGAATTGATATATTGATTGTATTGCGACAGTTGCTGTATGTTACCAAGGCTGTCACCGAAAGAGAGGGCTATTGGATAATTGGTGTGATAGGTGGGTGTAAATATATAAGCAGTGGAATTCACAGTACCCCCAGAACCTATTGCAGTGATTGTATAGGTGGTAGGTTCTGTTGGTGTGATCACCATGCTTCCACTAGGAATCGATACATTGCCAATCCCATTGTCTATTGTTAGAGAATCTGTATTCTCAGAAGTCCAACTTAATGTTGCACTGCTCGTTGTATTTTCAGGTGAAATCGAGAGCGTAACGGATGGCTCTAGTTTTGGTGTC
>CAYPXF010000004.1:0-74938 GCA_964415025.1 uncultured Gammaproteobacteria bacterium
AGTACCTGGCGGAATATAGTAATTTAAAACCGCCAAGAGTATGTGCCTAAAACATTTTATCATTGCCAAACCCCTTATATGCAACTATAATAACGCTATGTCATTATCAAAAAACCCACCAAAAAAACCACTCGATATATCCGTGGTTCTGCCGGTATATAATGAAGCCGAAAGTATCCAGGAGGCCTATCATGGTATTGTCCAACAACTTAATGGCCAATATTTATATGAAGTGCTTTTTGTTGACGATGGCAGTACAGATGCGACTTGGCATAATATTCAGCACCTCCATGTCCACGAACAGCATTGCAGTGGTGTTTCACTGCGCACCAACCGGGGCAAATCAATTGCCTTAGCCGCAGGATTTAATCAAGCGCAGGGCAATATTATTATTACCATGGACGGTGACCTACAGGATAATCCGGCAGATATTATTCGTTTAGTAAATAAAATAAGAAAAGGCTATGATGTCGTGGCCGGCCGCAAACAATGGAAAGCGTCAGCGCTCCGCAAAATCCTGACACGACTGTTTAATGCAACAGTATCACTAACCACCGGCATTCATATTCATGATTTTAACTGCAGTATCAAGGCCTACCGCCGTGAAGTACTGGATGAAATAAATGTATATGGTGAACTGCACCGTTTCCTGCCGGTACTGGCGCACTGGCGCGGTTTCCGCATTACTGAAATTCCAGTCGATAATTTCAAACGCAAATACGGCAAATCCAAATACGGGCTGGAGAGAATTTGGCGCGGCTTCTTTGATCTGGCCAGCATCCTTTTTATCGTTAAATACAGTAAAAAACCGCTCCATTTTTTTGGCCTATGGGGATTGCTGCTTTTCTTCGGTGGTATAATTATTGATGCTTATTTAGCCATCCTCCATTTCGCTGGCCAAGCAATTGGTGACCGTCCGCTGCTGATGCTGGGTACACTGATGATTATCCTGGGCATACAGTTTTTCTCGCTTGGCCTGCTTGGCGAATCACTGAACTATCATTTGCATAAGCGGCAGGAAACACCGATCCGTAAAGTGCTGACCCATAGATAACATGGACAGCTACTTCGACCAATTTGTCACCGAGAAATATAAAGAGCGTTCCAGACTAAAACGTTTTTTTATTACCAATTTTCTGCAGCAGATAGACCGGCTATACCAGGACATAGAGCCACAGTCAGTTCTCGAGCTCGGCTGCGGCGAGGGTTTTGTGAGCGGCTATCTGCATCAGCGCTATCCACGCGTCACTTTCCACGGCATAGATCAGGACACCGCTCAATTGCATCGGCTCAATAAACTGTTTCCTAGTATTACCACGCACCGGGCAGATATTACCCAGCCATTATCAGATTTACAATTACCAAAATATGACTTGGTCATGGCACTGGAAGTATTGGAACATCTGCCGCATCCGGAAAAAACTTTAACTGCTATGCAGCAGCTTACAAAACAGTACGTGCTAATCAGCGTACCGTGGGAACCGTGGTTTCGGCTGTCGAATCTGCTGCGGGGACGGAATATCAGACGCCTTGGTAATGATGCAGAACATATTAACCACTGGACTAAACACGGCATTACGGCTTTGCTTAATACGTACTATACTGTGGCGGATGTTCATATTGCCTTTCCCTGGACAATACTAGTAGCTCACCGAGATAATGATTGATATTAATAAAATTGCCAGAATATTTGGGGAGACAATTAGCGTAAATATTATTATCGTCATGCTGGCGTGGACAGCTGGCCTGATAGTTTATCACATATATAAAAATAGAAAGTCTCCCCCTGTCGATAAAAAGAAAGCTTGGATAATACTAAGCATCGCTATTTTGGTTTATGTCGTCTTTTTTACAACATTAACCTGGTACAAACACACTCAATTCAATACGGGTATATATGATCTCGGTAACATGACCCAGGCGGTGTGGAATACGCTGCACGGAGAACCATTACGTATGACCACCTATCATCCGGTAGAAACCAGGCTATTTTTTCATGTTGAGCCAATATTTTTTCTGTTGGCACCGCTCTATGCACTGTGGCAAGACCCCCGGATGCTGCTACTGCTGCAAAGTATTATCCTGGGAGTGGGGGCTATACCGATATTTTTGATCGCTAAAGAAAAGTTCAAAAAATATCTACCCGCGCTATTTATAGCGCTCGCCTATCTCCTGTTGCCAGCACTACATCAGGGTAATTTATTTGATTTCCATCCGCTGGTATTAGCTCCGACATTTATCCTATTTGGCTTTTACTTCGCTATTAAGAACAAGGCCGGCAATAGTTTTATTTTTTTTATGCTGGCCCTGATGTGCCGCGAGGAAATCGCGTTTATGGTTTTTTTATTTGGATTATTTATTACAATATTTTTAAAAAAACGTTATGGCCTATATATTGCCGGCGCCGGTTTACTTTGGGGATTAGCGACGTTGCTTCTCATCATCCCCGCATTTAGCCCTACGGGGGAGCCCCTGCAATACACTAAATATGATCATCTAGGAGATACTCCTATTGAGGTAATCGGCACAGTCATAACAAATCCAGGCAGCATCTGTATATACCCTGGCTGTCTCGGAAGAGTAAATTATGTTTTGTTTTTATTAACCCCTACCGCGCTGTTGGCTCTGGCATATCCACCATTATTATTCACGGGAATATTCTCCTTTGCTACTATCTTTTTAAGTACAGCTCCAAATTTATTATATGGTAAATACCAGTACAGCACGCCGCTTGCGGCTCCGCTTATACTTGCCTCCCTTTACGGCATACTGATAGTGGCAAAAAAATTAAACAAGGATAAAAATTATATAGTAGCAACACTCGCTCTGATCGTATTACTAGCAAATATACTTCTGTTCGTAATTAGTTTATCCAATTCTCTATCAGTTTTTGATGATATAAAAACTCCACTATTCTACCCGAAAAAAATCGCTACAGCAGAGCAGGCCATAGACCAGATACCGGATACCGCTTCGGTCGTTGCCTCTTGGCGGATCGGCGCTCATCTGGCCAATCGCCACGGGCTGTACCTCATCGACACGCCGATGAGACATTCAGCTGACTATATCCTCATCAGCAGCACGCCTGATGTCCCCTGCTATACACCGCCCGGCGAACTAAAATACTGCGAAGCTACACCCGATGATTACAAGCGATTTATCGAGGAAATTAAAAACAACCCTGATTACGAATTACGTATTGCAGAAAATGACATTTTATTTTTTATGCGCCGGTAACAGCTGTATTGTGGAAACGCGCACTGTTACTTTGATTCGTTCTGTAAATACATGTCTACTTTGCTGACAATATCCTGAAGCGACCAGTCGGATTTTACCAGAAAATCACCATAGCTCTCGGACAGATCGTCGGCCGCTTCTATTTCACTTAGATTTGTCAGGATGATGACCGGTACGTTTTTGCCCCAAGTATCCTGCCGCAGTCGCTGGAGCACGCTGACGCCGTCCATCTTCGGCATGACAATGTCGAGTAGGATCAGATCCGGCTTTTTGGTCAAGGCTATGGATAAACCTTGTTCACCGTCGGCTGCCTTCAGCACTTTATGGCCAGCGCGTTCGAGCGCCTTGGCAATAACCCATAATTGGGCTTTATCGTCTTCGATGATGAGCGCTGATTTTTTCGTACCCATAAGCCTTTCTTTACTAATGGTAAAAGTATGCATTAATCTAATAACTCCTGAACTGTCTCGAAATCGTGTCTGCTTTATATTAATTTTATCAGATAGCGACATGCCGGATCGGCTGGTACTGTCTCCGTGCCCGAGGGGTCATCTGCAAAACATGTCACCAGCGTAATTGGATTTTTTTTGCTCTATACTATTATTATTCTACCAATAATAATATCACATACAATGCTATGCCGCTATGCACTCCGGCCACCAAGTCATCTAACATCACGCCCCATCGATTGTGCAAATCGTCAGCCAGTTTAGCTAAACCAAACTTCAACGCATCGAAAAAACGGAACACCACAAAAGCAATGGCCAGATTGAGCAGCGTTACCGGAAAAATATACAGGGGCAGAAGCGTAATCATCATGCCGACAAACTCATCAATCACGACTTGATTATTATCATGGGCTATACCGGTGCGTTTGACTAAATGACGGTCAGCAATATCCGCTATGCTCACGCCGATAAAAAACAAAACTGCAGCTATCAGGCCAAACCAAGCCAACGGCAGACGCAGCAGCCACCAGCAGGCTATCAGCATGACCAACGATCCCCAGCTGCCCCCATAGGGCAGATATCCACTGCCAAATCCAGTGGCCAGGCGCACTGCTGCTTTTCGCATAAAATCACGCATGCCTACAGTTTACGCCAAAAACAGTGAAAAGACCAGTTCATCAGTGCCTGGATGAAAATGGTTATGCAGTACTGCTTCCTGTTGCATTCCTTTGTCCAGAAAAAACTCCTTAATATAGCTGTCATCAGCATGGATCATGGAAAACACTTTGCGTAATTTGTGACCCTGCTGTTTATAGTAGTAATCAGCTTCAGCAATCATCACATCAAACAGCCGTTCCTTAATCATCCGGTGGTTGGTGACCGAACGATCCACGGCAATCCGTGTTAATTCAGCGACACCGTGCCGGGACAGGCCGGCCGGGCGCCAGCTCACTAATCCGACGACGCGGTCATGCTGTTCAGCCACGCGAAAATGCTGTATTCGGCATTCATGGGTATATGCTTTTTCCGCTTCATCAGCAGAGATAAAGCTGTACTTGCTTTGTAAGAGTTTGGCAATACGAGAGCCGTCATCACATGAGGCCTTGCGTACAGATATCATAAAGGTATCCTCCTTTCTATCGATGCTACCGATAACAGCACTACTCTGCTGTTTCAGTAGCAGCTGAATTAGTTTTTAGTTTTCGATCTATGATAAGGCTGAAATCTTCGACGCTTTGCACTCCTACCAATTTTTCATCGTCGATCATAAAAGTTGGCGTCGAATTAATTTGAGCGCTCCGGGCTGCGGCCGTGTCTGTTGCCACTGCCGCGCTTGTTTTCCCGTTTTCTAGACAAGCTGTGAGTTGTGCTGTATCCAAACCGGCTTCCCCGGCAAATAAAATAAACTGGTCCAGAACATCATCGGCCTGTACCCATGCTGTTTGATTGGCAAATAATAAATCATGCATGTTCCAGAATGCGTCGTTGCCCTGCTGATAGGCGCATTCCCCCGCCTGCAACGATTGATTAGACCAGGTATGTCGCAGATCAAATCCGTTAAATTCCAGGGCTACCTGCCCTTTATATTTATCGATAACTTGCTTGGCAATCGGCGCACCGACAGCGCAGGCCGGGCAACTAAAATCCGAATATTCAGTAATAACAATCTGCGCATCAGTCGACCCGTAGACGGGATTGTCAATATCCCCTCCTGACAACTGATCGGCCTGACGGTCTGTCGCGGCAAACACAAAATACGTTCCGCCCCCGATTACGAGGAAAATTATTATCCAGACAGTCCAGCGCATCATCGTTCTCTTTTGCTTGATTTTTGCCTGGGCCTGTACTTTCTCCTGTTTGCGCAACTCACGTCGCTGCCGTTTAGTTAATGATTTATCTGTATGCATAAAAACATGTAATAAATTATGATGTGCTCCCTATCATACTAAATAAATAAAAAAAGGGCAACTGTTGATAACCCTTTTTCATGCCTTGTTCTCGGTTTGCTTATTGAGAGCGCCTAAACGTATGATACAAATAGACAACCAAGCAGGCCAGGACATAATTAATGAGGAGCGGCAAGAGCACTTCTGTACAAAAATACAAAATTTGTTCACCGACAGAAAAGGTAGGTATCTGACTGAAAAAAGTTTCATCAATTACCATCAAATACAGTGTGCCCACCAGAAGAAATATGTACGGCACAAACGAAAGATGGACGTTAGCATGTGTCACTCCGTCAACCACCTGGCCGACCACGCCAATATACAGCGGTACAACAAGCGCGATGGTTATTTTTGCTTTTGTTGGGCGCAAGAAATGTTGCATACCTCTAGTATAGCACAGTCAGTTATTACAGGCTATGAGTGCGGATTGCAGACCGTATCCGCTGCATCAGCTGCATATAAAACCTGATATTGTGCAGCGTGGCTAAGCGGGCCGCCAAAGGTTCGCGCACCATGAACAAATGTCGCAGATACGCTCGGGAATATGCCTTACAGAGCGGACAATCACAATCAGCGGCAACCGGCCGCATATCATGCTGGTACGTTGACTGTTTAATGCGCAGCTCCCGGTAAAATGAAGGTCGGATAGAAATCGGTTTTTTCGTAAAAGTGTACAATACCCCGTGGCGGGCATTGCGGGTCGGCAGCACACAGTCAAACATATCGATCCCTGTAGTCACGGCCCGCACAATTTGTTCAGGCTTGCCAATGCCCATGGCATAGCGCGGCCGATTCGGTGGCAACAGCGGGGCAGTCCAATCCAAAACACGATACAGTTCGGCTTGGGCCTCTCCGACAGCCAGTCCGCCGACGGCAAAACCGTCAAAAGGCAGCGCTGTCAAGGCGGTAGCGCTCTGCCGGCGGAGATCCTGATATACCGACCCCTGGATAATTCCGAACAGCAGTTGATTTTTCTTTTTTTTCGTACCGGCTGCCTGCAGTCCCCGCCGAGCCCAGCGGTTCGTCAGCTCTAGGGAACGCTGGGTATACGTCCGAGTGGCAGAATGTGGCGGGCACTCATCCAAACTCATCATGATATCACTACCCAGGGTTTGCTGGATATTGATTGCTTTTTCCGGTGTTAGCAAATATTGTTGTCCGTCAATTTCTGAAGTAAAACGTACACCGCGTTCTGTGATGGTTCTGTTTTTTGCCAGTGAAAATACCTGGTACCCGCCAGAATCAGTCAGTATTGGTCCGGACCATTGCATAAAATTATGCAGGTCTCCGGCTTTGCGGATTACTGGCAAGCCCGGACGTTGCCATAGATGGTAGGTATTACCCAGAATAACCTGCGCTTCCAGGTCGGCCACATCAGCACTGGATGCTGTTTTTACCGCCCCGCGCGTAGCGATCGGCATAAAACAAGGCGTGCGTACCGTGCCGTGAACAGTAGTCAGAATTGCTGTCCGTGCATTTGATTTTTTACTGTTTACTATCAGTCGAAATCGGGACATATAGACAAGCCGATGCTTTTTTTATACAGTAGGAGTATGAACTCTCATAAGATTAATGACTTATTTGGCGGGCGCATGATAGCCGCAAAAGATGCTCTGCTTTTCCGCCTGATAAAATATATACCCGCATCATTTACCCCGAATATGATGACAATGCTCCGGGCGTTATTTATTATACCTATATATTTCGCGTATCAGCAAGCAGCCTATGGATGGATGCTCGTCTTATTTTTCGTGGCGCTGTTCACTGACCTGTTGGACGGTGTACATGCCCGCTACTATAAGCTCGAGTCAAAATTAGGCAAGCTGATTGATCCGGCTGCTGATAAGATTCTTTTTATCGGCACGCTGGTCATTCTGGCTCCCGGCCGCTTAAGCGAACCCGTGCTGTATACGCTGATTTCCTTAGAAAGCGCACTCGTGGTACTGGCAGTTGTTATTAGCCCTGTTCTAGCGCGGTTTTTTCATATTCGGCGTAAAATCGGAGCTAATAACGCAGGCAAAATAAAACTGTCACTCGAGGGTACAGCAATTATCGTACTGTTACTGGGACAGAATAATGATGTGATGGCGCTGCTGTCTGAAATAATTCTATGGGTTGCCGCGGTATGTGCCCTTGCCAGCATTATCCTGCATATTTATACCCCTGCGGATAAAAAAAATACCAACAACTAAAGGCTGTTTGTATTTGACTGCGTCGGGGTATTTGTATTTGTCTGTGTAGCCGGCTGCACAATTTCTTTATCCACGGCCAGTGGATCATCGGGGAGCGCCGTCGTGATAAGACCAGCGTTTGTTTTTAGATTTGTACCGGTGACGCTGTCACGCGCAGTGATAGTTGTTTGTTCTAATAACGTCATGGCAGTGCCGACATCAGCCGCTGTTGGTTCTATTTGTACGGCAAAATTCGCTTCCAGCTCGGCAATTGTCTGGCCAACGCCGGAGGGAATTTTATTGATGGTCCAGGTAATTGTCCGGCTGCTGCTGTCATAGGTGAGATCCCCGGCAGACCTGCTGCTAACGCCGGTCCAGGCGGCTTCATCCGGCAACGTCGCTCGCACCGTAACATCAGTTACCTGGTTAATATTATTATTGATATACCAGTATATCTGGTAGGTTGTTTGTTCACCGACAACGGGCGGTAACGGACCTTCGCCCACCGGAATGTACTCGTCAGAATAGTACCGGCCCTCGACACGCAAATCGAGCCTGGTGTTCATCAGTACGGTAACGGTATTACTGCTAACTTCGAGACTGTCCCCATCGAGATCAGGTATACTTTCTGACCGCGCCGTAGCGGAACTGATAATAGTATACGCCTGCTCACTGTCCGCTGATACGGTAGTATTGTCCTGAACCGGGATACTGAATATAATCGCGCCTTCATCACCCGGAGCGATCGCGGCTAATGCCTCAATCTCATCAGGGGTCCAGGTAATCGTCCCCGACTCCACTGATCCATTATGCACATCTGTCAGGCCCTCCCAGTCCAAGAGCCCCTTATCATCGTCTATCACTATCTGTATCGTAGCATCGTTAATCCTTACGTCACTGCCGTTCTGATACTGCAGTGCGTATTCTAATGTCTCGCCAAATGACGCTCTGTATTCATCGTCAGCCCCCGACACCGTCAGGGTAAGCGCCAACTGCGGATTGGCGAGAAAAATAATTGAGGATTCCTCAACCAACGTTATGGCCGTGCCTGATGAACCATAGGTACCGGCGCGTACCGCTAATTCACGCATAACTCCTTCATCACCGGTCGTCGTCCCCTGCCAGGTGACGGTATATGAGCTGCCTGGATTTAATTCCGCGATTTCCCACTGCAGATCGTCAGCATCGTCCGGGGCTGGATCATACGAGATTATCGATATCGTCTCTGGTATTGTCAGTGCCAACCACGGACGGTATATCGTGGAACTGGAGTTATTGGTAACGATTGCGCTATAGCTGGCCTGCTTGCCGCTTAATATTTTTGTCGGCACATCGAGCGCAACTGTTAATGAAGATTCGGTGATGAGCACAGTGAATTCCTCGGTAGCCTGAAACTGGGCATTAAAGTTCGCGGGAAAATAACTCAACCGGGCAGTGAACACGCCGGCCGTACCAGGGGTCCCGATAAAACTGCCCTGGATAGTAATCTTTTCACGCCCATTTGTTGAAACGGTGCCAATATCCCACGCATTACCGGCTGCATTGACAGCCGCAGGCTGTACAGCGCTGACACTAAAATTACTGGGAAACTGCATGGTTAACTCGGCATTTTTCAGATCGACTGCTTCGCCATTTTCCACCGCAAATACTATTGACATCTCTTCAGCGGCAGTTACCGAGACAGGAGCGTTCATATCTATACTGACAGCGTCACCAGTAAAGGTCGGCTGTCCATTAACAAAAAAATAAAATCCGGCAACGGCAACACCGGCAAGCAGTACTAATATACCGATTGTCCAGACAATTATTTTTTTCTTTTTGTTTGGATCATGGCGATCGATGGTGCCCATTTCTCTCTTTGACGCTCCGCGGCCATACAGATCCTCGAAATTACGGACCACTTGTTGTGGGGGTTTTGGCTGTGTTTGTTCAGTACCTGGCGTATCTGTTTTTCTTTCCGATGGCGGCTGAATATTACTTTTTGTTTGTTCTTTTTCCGGTGGCGCCGGTGTAACTTTAATTCTTGTTTCCGCTTCTGGCTCGGTCGTCTCTCTCGATACGGTTTCTTTTGCTGGCTGGTGAGATTTTTGATCCGCCTCACGGGCAATCTTGGCTTGAGAGCCGGTCTCGGCTATCAGCTCCTTGATTTCCTCACGTGCCTTTTTAAATTCTGCCGACGAAGCATCCGTCTTTTTTTTAGAGGAGGGTGAATCTGTAGATTTTTTTTTATTATTTGTAGCCATACTATAAGTATAGCAGATTATGCGCTGATTAAAAAACTAGCCAGCAGCACCTGCCGTTCTTGGGTATATGTGAAAAAACTATCGGTCAAGGAGATTATTTGGCGCTGCTCGAGGGGCGAAATTCGCAATCGCCGTACCTCGGTAATGTCATGGTTCAGGATAAAGCGAAGTATTTTAATCGTATTATCAGATACCGGCACGCAATGCTTATCATCACCTGCTTCGTCGCGGCCAGCTAAGCCGCCCTTGGCAATATGAAATACATTATGGCCGGGCCGGATCTTTTCCTTACTCACGACCGATCTATCGAGCTGTGGTTCATAACCGCTCAATGCCAGTATGTGCCAGGTAACATACCACCCTATCTGTGAAACAGGCCGCTGTCCGCTGTCGTCCAGCATAGTGAGCACCGAATCAAGCAGCGCGTATATCCGCCTGTCGGGCTGACGCGGGCTGGTTGCCGCCGCGGTAATATGAGCGCAGTATTCTGCCAAAGCCAGGCGGCGGCTGTCGCTATGAAGTATATGATAATACCGCAGCACATCAGAACTGGTGATAATATCAAACCGTCTTCCCTGGACAATACCGAGCTGTGTCTGCACCAACGGCTCTAGACTGCCGGCCAATTTACTGTTAATTTTGCGTGCTCCTTTTGCTATACATGGCAATTGGCCGTGCGATGTAGTATACAGGGTAACCAGGCGGTCAGTCTCGCGGACATCCCGATGGGTCAGTATAATTCCAGTCGCAGCGTACGTGCCCATGGATTACAGCGGTGATTGTTCTTTATGTTTTTATGCCAAAGCTGGCCTTACTGCCATCAAGCTCGATAACAGTCCTCGCATCAATATTTTCAGGAATACCGGGCAGACAATCTTTGGCAATAATCTCCTGGCATATATCAGACTTATAATGCTGGATAACGCCGATGACTCTGTCACTGTTGGATTCATAATACATAGTGATGCTGTCATTTACCGTCAGCTGGGCGTCTTTGCGCATAGCGTTGATATGACGCACAATTTCACGGGCTAGTCCCTGCTCGCGCAGCTCATCAGTAATAGTCGTATCAAGCGCTACCTTGACATCATGGTCATAGGCCGTCACAAACTCACTTCCAGACGGTAGCGTGTCAACAGCGATAACCTCCTGCACATTTAGTTCTTCCTGCACCAGATTGCGATACTCCTGGTCAAGTGCTCCCTGGATGATAAGCTGTGACAATGGCTGACGTACCTTGATTTTCTCCTGTTTACGGAGGTTATGACCGAGCTCTACGGCCTTACGCACGAGCTCCATCGTCTGGATCAGCTCCGTGTCCTGGGATAATTTTTCTGGTTCTGGCCAATCAGTCAGGTGCACACTGGCCGGATTTTTCTTCCTTTTCACTGCACGATAAATTATATCGGCAAACATGGGCGCAAACGGCGCCATCAGCTGTGCTAACACGGATAATACTCGTCGCAGCGTAGCGGCAGCTGCTTGCTGTTGCCTGCCTCCAGACTTAAATCTATTCCGTGAACGACGCACATACCAGGTAGAAAGATCATTAATAAACGCCGTAAGGGCGCGGGCTGCTTCAGTCACCTGATACCCCTCCAGCTGGATTGTGACATCCTGGACCAGTGCCTGCAGCCTGGCCGTCACCCAACGATCCAGAATGTGTTCGGATGCTTGCTCACTATCAGTGTCCTCTCCTCTGTACATCTGCCAAAAGGTCAGCACATTCCAGAGAATAAGCCACACCTTTTTTACTACATCCTCAAGCTGTTTTTCGCTGAATAGCTTCGTCTCTCCCGGCTGATTCATGGTGTATAGATACCAACGTAGCGGATCAGCGCCGTATTTTCGGATAGCAGCAAATGGATCAACGACATTACCACGTGACTTGGACATTTTTTTACCATGCTCATCCAGGATCAAATTAAGGCAGGTGACACTTTTATACGGCGGCTCTTTATCTAGCAAGGTAGCAACAGCTAATAAGGTGTAAAACCAACCCCTCGTCTGATCAATCGCCTCGGCAATATAGTCAGCCGGGTAATGCGTGCCCTTATCAATGCGCTCTGTATTGGTAAACGGATAATGCCACTGGGCAAACGGCATTGCCCCAGAATCAAACCACACGTCAACCACTTCAGGTACGCGGTGATACTCTTTGCCGTCCTTGAGCACGACGACATCATCAATATACGGACGGTGCATATCAAAATCATCGGTTATCATATCTGGCTGCTTGGCCAAGGCGCGTAATTCTTCACGTGAACCAATACAAACACAATCGCCATCGTCCGCTTCCCAGATCGGCAGTGGCGTGCCCCAGTAGCGTTCCCGGGAAAAGGCCCAGTCCTTCAGCTCATTGAGCCACTCGCCAAACCGCCCCTGCTGGATATACGCGGGCGTCCACTTGATAGTTTGGTTTGCCTTAATAAGCCTGTCTTTTAGCTCGCT
The DNA here is from genome assembly GCA_964415025.1 of uncultured Gammaproteobacteria bacterium. Classification (GTDB taxonomy): domain Bacteria; phylum Patescibacteriota; class Patescibacteriia; order UBA10025; family JAHIVO01; genus CAYPXF01. Next base: position 12,498 of record CAYPXF010000004.1, read on the forward strand.
CATGCGTACAAACCAGGAATTCTTCGCATAATACAGCAGTGGAGTGTCACAGCGCCAACAAAAAGGATACGAGTGTTTATATGGTGTGGCACGGAGTAATAAATTTTGCTCCTCTAAATAATTAATAATACCACGCTCTACGTCCTTATCTTTCACAAACTGTCCGGCCCACTGCGCCACGTCTGCGGTAAAATTGCCATTTTCGTCCACGGTATGGTGTTTGGGCAGTCCGACTTTTTCACCGAGCTGATAATCGTCCTCGCCATACATGACCGCGGTGTGCACGATTCCGGTTCCCTCTTCAGTAGTAACAAAATCAGCCGTATACACTTTATGCGCAGTTGCGTTCTGCAGTGCGGCTATGGAAAATAGCGGCTCATACGACATGCCTACCAAATCAACCCCCTGGCAAGTATCAACTTCTTTGTATTTTCCAAATAATGAATCAGCAATATTCTGGGCCACAATATAGTACTCTTTGCCGACTTTTATCTTAGCATAGGTAATATCCCGCCCCACGGCCAGGGCGACATTGCCCGGCAGGGTCCAGGGGGTGGTAGTCCAGGATAGCATATAGGTGTCCGGCTCATTTACGAGACGGAATTTCACATAGACTGACTCTTCGGTCACTTCTTCGTACCCGAGCGCTACCTCATGTGAAGACAATGCTGTGCCGCAGCGCGGGCAGTGCGGTACGACTTTATAGCCTTTATACAATAACCCCTTGTCCCAGACCTGCTTAATAATCCACCACAGTGATTCGATATAGTCATTATGATACGTAATATAGGGATGCTCCAGGTCGATCCAATACCCGATACGTTTTGTCAACCGCTCCCAGGCATCCTGGTACTGCCATACGCTTTCCCGACACTTGGCATTAAACGCGGCAATGCCATATTTTTCAATTTCTGGTTTGCCAGATATTTTGAGTTCTTTTTCGACTTGCAGCTCGACGGGGAGCCCGTGGGTATCCCAGCCGGCTTTACGCTCGACAAAACGGCCGCGCATCGTTTGATACCGGGGGATGACGTCCTTATAAGCCCGGGCGAGGACATGATGAATGCCGGGCATGCCATTGGCTGTCGGCGGACCCTCGAAAAAAACAAACGGCTTGCCGTCTCTAGTCTTCTCAAGCGACTGCTGAAATATTTCCTTCTTTTCCCAGAATGCGAGAATATCCTCTTCAAGTTTTGGGAAGTCTGGCTTATTCGATTGTGTACGTTTAGTTGCTGCCATAAGGACTAGTAATCTATATTGTAGTAAAAATCCCCCCCCTGTGCAAGCTATGTGACTTGACAAGGCCCCAGGACCAGGATACAGTAGGTGCGGACAGAGACGAGGAGGATCTATGCCCGGAAAAGCCAAAATAAAATGCAGTGCTAATCTTCATCACAATTTAAAAACAGAATCAGGTATACGTTACCGCTACTGCCCCTTTTGCGGAGATCTGCTCGATGCAAATAACTCCGGAGTGCCCCGGTGCAAAGAGTATCATCACCGTTATAATAAAGAAAATATCTACTGCCCCCACTGCGGTGAAAAAATCAGACCGCCTCCGGAGAATTCAAGCTAATACAGAGCAACACAGCTACAGTGTTGCTCTTTTATATATATAAAAATCCACCGCAGTAATAACGGTGGATTATGTGGATGATTGTCTTATGGTTTGGCGATAAATACATAATCACCATACGATGTGGCTCGTGGCGGCCACTGCTTGGGTATTTTGACAGCTGAAAACGATTCCTGCAGTAGCGCAGCCACTTCATCAACATTAAGACGATAGCCCTTTGCGCATTTGTCCATAGTTACTGTTTTCTCAATCAGCGCACGGCACAGTTCTGGCAGCTGGTCACGGTCGGCGTATGCTTGCCAAAACTGTATGATAGCAGCGCGGCGCTCAACCGTATTACTACAGGGGGCGATACATGACTCGCCAAAAATGGCTATGCCGTCTGGCGCCAGCCACTGCCGTATGGCAGACACAAACCGCGGCTGTTTGGCACGCGGCATTTGTGCCAACCCGTCATAACAGATGATGCAGTCAAATAGTTGCCCCTCGCCCCACGACCAGTCGAGCGGATCAGCGCACACAAACCGAGCGTCCTTGTTTTTTTGTTCGGCTGCCTGGATAATTGCTTTGCAATTATCCATCCCGATTACATGCAGATCAGGACGCTCACGAAGTATCATCTCGGCTAAAATACCACTCCCACACATGGCGTTTAATACCGTGCCTCCCTGTTTGGTACGTTCACGTACTAAACTGTTAATGCGTTTCAGTACTTTAGCATACGGCAAATGCTGTGCGCCTGATTCAAACATGGCCGGTGTAATTCCCTGTCGCATGGTTCCTCCTTGGGTGTGCTAATGAACTGTTTCTCTTTATTTAGTCAAGTGTACTGGATAAGACGCATTTGTCAATGCTCATACTAAAAAACCACCGCCCTTCGCTTGCCAAAGGACGGTGATTATTTAAAAGAGGGGTCATGTATTATAATTCCATCATGAGACCGCGATGGCCGCGACCAAATCCCCGACTTTCATGCACGGCCGTATGATCGAGGCGCTCCTGCATTTGTTCCTCGGTGATAGTTCCCTCGTCTACCATTTGCTGCAGGTATTCCTGCATGCGCTCCTGGTGCTGCGCCCGGCGCTGGTTCATGACTTCGGCATGGGAAATGCCTCGCTGATCCAGCAGCTGGGCAAATGTCTTTGTTTCAAGCTCTGATTGCAGTTCCTCTACGGTAATACCCAGCAAATCTGCTTGTTCCTCGAGACGTTCTTGCTGCCGGAGTTCGTACAGCTGTTGGTGTGTTATACCCTGTTCATCGAGGATTTGTGCCATAGATTTGTCTTCGAGCTGGATTTGCAGTTCTTCGGTGGTTATACCGAGCACTTCTGCCTTGCCTTCAAAACCCGGACCAAACCCTCCGCGGGCCAGAGCGACTGTGCCGCCAACGATGGCGAAAGCAACGAGACCAAGCAATGAACCGAGAATATATTTTTTCATAAAAAGGTTGGTAAAAAGAATTAATAATTAGAGAGGCTAGCCAATTCGACCTTGCAATCTTTTATACGCATGTGAATAAATAATATTTCATACACCAGCTATATTCTCCTCATTTGCAGTTGCATATTGAGGTGCGGTGGATGAAAATACCTTCGGCCCGGACCATGGTGGTAGAGCAGTACCTGCTCGGCTTGGAAATACTCCTGTTCAGAATCAGATTTCAGCTCACCGATAATCCTGACAACCTGCCCTTCAGTAATTCGTGGCGGCATGGATAATTCATCGATCTTTACTATCCATAGAGTACCGCCAAAATCACGCAGTTCAAAATACTGCTCTGCCGGCCTGATACGCGTAATTCCTCCGGCTAAAAACCCTTCCTCTGGCTGGGACCAGAAATGGGCCCGGTCGTGCATTATCCTGTTGTAAACGGGCAGTCGATCAACAAAAAACGAATGAATCGGCGGAGCCAGGCCGGCACTGTAGATGACGCCTCCCAGTAAAATACTGACCAATATGCTGGCGAGCAATACCCAATAAGCTCGATACCGGTACACGCCCTTAGTATGGCGGGCATTATAGTAGGCTAACCCGACAAATAGTACCAGAACCACCAGCCACACATACGGCAAGGTGCTGAAAAAATATTGCAGCGGCGTCTGGGGGAGAAGCTTCATAATCTCCCAGTCATTGTTAACAATATGGTACAGCATGACGCTAAAAGCAACACTGCCAACCAGCACCGAAACCACGGTAGCTGCGGCGATCAGGCCATCGTGCAGCAGAAAACGCCAGCGCGGTTTGGGGGCGATATTGTTATCCTTTATATCCTGTAATACTTTTTCGCTTAATTCTGTCATAGTATTTAGAATGTGATATTCAATTCTTTTGCCTTCTCACGGAACTGCTGTTTAGCGCGAAATAATAATGTCCCTACTGTATTGACTGGCTTTTGCAAAATATCAGAAATTTCCTTATATCCTCGTCCTTCCAGATATTTTAGGACCAATACATCTCGGTATTTATGGTCAAGTTTTCGGAAAACCATTTGTAATCTGCTGGTATCGATATGACGATCAACCTGGCGATCAATATCCTGGTCGTCAGCGATCATGGCCATGATATGTTCGCCATCCTCACCGCCAATCGTCTGCGGCCGACGCTGACTGGCGCGGTATTGGCTGATAACCATATTATGAGTAATGCGATAAATCCACGAGGAAAACTTCATCCGACGATTAAAGCCGCGGAGATTACGGTAAACATTGATAAAAACATCCTGGAGAATATCCTCAACGTCCTCTTCATCAAAAGAAGCAATACGCCGGACATACCGCCTCAACCGCTGTTCGTAGCGCCGCATCAGGCAGCTATACCAGTCAGGATCCTGAAGCGCCAGCGTCACGAGTTCTTCGTCACTTTTTTCACTACAATCAAGCGGCACTCCCATAATATATAGTACGCTTCATTTCTATTAATATTTCTGCACGCTATTACCGGCGCGGGTCAAACTGCAGATACTCCTCCAAACGCTCCCTGTCAAACCCGGCCATCACTTCCTCGCCATCTTCCTCGGCCACGACGATGACCGGTACCTCCATTTGGCCCGATTTATCGATCATGGTCTTGAGCGCTGACTGGTTTTCCGCCACATTTATCACGGTTACGCCCATCCCCTTTTCACGGAAATACTGCAATGCCTCATCACAGCGGGGCGAGCCTGTTTTAATGTAAATGGTAATTTCCTGCATAGTGTCTGTAGTATATCATTATCCCGGATAACAGTAAAAGAGGTATTTCACCATCATATAAAAAAGCGTCATGAAGACGCTTTTCTTATTATTCTGTGTGTATGATAATAGAACGTACGTTGACTTTTTTGCCGGCAATCCAGCAGATCCAGCCAGTAGACGGTTTCCAGATCAGATACACTGGCACCGCCTGACTGTCGGCTCTGGCCTGGACAGTAATTTTTCTTTTTTTTACACTACCCTTACGCATGATAGCGCGTACGTATATCGTACTAATACTATCCCCTGAAATGATCCGTATCTCCAACAGATTACCGATCTCGGGCATGACACTATAAAACATCTGTTTGTCCGCCATAGCTCCTCCTCGCTCCTGTTAAATGTACTCCTTCCTCACTAACCTAGCAAATCCAGCAAAACACGTCAATGGATTGATCGTATATTTTCTGGATTGAGAGGTATAAATACCTTTTTGCGTGGTGAAGTTTGGCCGCGGATAATTTTAATCCTGGTTGGTGATACAGAATAATAATCAGCCAAAAGAACGCACACCATGGTATTTGCCTTGCCTTTTTCCGGTGCAGCGGCTACCTTCAGCTTTAGTGTACCACCAATAACTCCGCACACCTCATTTGCCGGCGCGCTGGCTATGACTTTTACGGATACTAGTACTCCGCCATCAACTGTTCGGTACCACATCCTACTTAGCCAGACTCTGGTAAAGCTTCACTGTCTCACGGGCCGCCTTGTCCCAGTTAAATAATCGGGCTTGCTTCTTGCCGCGTGTCACCAACTTCTGCTGTAACGTTTTGCTGTCTAGCAGCTGCTGCATGGCCTTCACTATGTCAATCTCTTTGTCCGGATTTACAAGCAGCGCGGCATCGCCTGTCACTTCTGGTAGCGAAGATATGTTACTGGTAATAACCGGTGTGCCCAGGGCCATCGCTTCCACTACCGGTAAACCAAATCCTTCATACCGTGACGGAAACACGAAGCACACTGCCTGCTTAATCAGCTCCATTTTCTGATTATGGGTGATATAGCCGGTGTATTTTACCTGACGAGACAGCTTCAGTGACTTGATTTTATCAAACACTAAATCGCTCTTATGCCCCTTGGCGCCAGCGATGACCAGCTGGTATTTCTTATACCGGGCTCCCTTGGCAATTAATTTTTTATACGCCGTGAGCAGCGCCAGTAAATTTTTCCGCGGCTCAAGTGTGCCGACGAAAAATAAGTACGGCCTAGTAATCTTAAATTTTTTCAGTTCATCAATTTTTTTATTCTTCACCGGAATCTTCTTAGCCTCGACGCCTTCATAAATAACTTGTATCTTCGCCGCTGCAACATTGAATAAGGCTTGCAGGTCGTGTTTGGTACTTTTTGACACGGCAATGATTTTATCTGCCTTGCGCAGGCTCTGGGGTACTAAAAGCTTGGTGCTAAATATCTGCGATGGAAACCAGGAGGGATTTTTATATATGGCCAAATCATGGACGGTGATGACTGATTTTTTCGGATACGTCAGTGGCAATGATGAAATCGGCGAATGAAAAATATCCAGGCCTGATTTCACGATATAGGCAGAAATAAGCATGTGGGAGTAGGCAAACGGCAGAAATTTATTATACTGGGAAAACGGGAAGTTTTTTATCTGGACGTTTTTCTGCTCGAATTCTTTCATATCACGGAACCGCCAGTCAAAAAACAGGACATATTTATTCTTTGTATCTGTTTTCAAAATATGTCTGACCAGATAATAGGTATAGTGGCCGACGCCAGCGCGTTCGCCTGATTTTGGATTAAGAATTGTTCTGCAATCGATACCTATCTTCATGCTCAATATCTAATTAAGAATTTCTAATGTCTATCAAAATCCCAATAAACTAATGTCTAATTAAATAATTTATTCATTAATTATCAGGTATTGATTAGAAATTAGTTATTAAGGAATTAGAAATTTTTCATTACATCTGTTCCGGCGCCTTGACGCCTATAGTATGAAGTACGTTTTGTAGGACAATCTGCGCGGCCTGTATCAGTTTAAGTCGTCGCTGATTAACCTTGTCTCCCTCTATCACCTGACACTGGGTATAAAAGTCATGAAAGGCTGTGGCCAGTTCCAGTGCATAAAACGGGATCCGATGCACGTGGTACGTCTGCGCAATATCAGCAATATGTTCCGGCCATTGTAGTAGTTTTTTTATGAGCTTTACTTCGCTTGGATGAAGCTGTTGTCCACGCGGCCGTACTTGTTTTGCCCCGTGTAGTTGCTTGGCCTTTTTCAGTATACTACATATCCGGGCATGTGCATACTGGACATAGTAAACCGGGTTTTCTTTGCTTTGCTGCCGGGCCAAGTCCATGTCAAAATCCATGTGCGTATGTGCATCATGCATCAGGAAAAAGAAACGGGCCGCATCAATACCCACTGCTTCGGTCAATTCATCGAGCGTGACAAAGGTACCAGCACGCTTCGACATCTTCACCTCTTTTCCCCCGCTCATCAGCCGCACGAGCTGAACAATAATTATATCCAGTTTGCCTGACTGTCCGAATATATTCATGGCTGCCTGCATCCGCCCAACGTAGCCATGATGATCCGCCCCCCAGATATTGATAGCCTTATCATACGAGCGGCGCACCAACTTATCCCAATGATAGGCCAGGTCTGACAAAAAATACACTGGCTCTTGGTTAGACTTTATCAGTACACGATCCTTGCTATCGCCATAATGCGATGTCTTCAGCCAGATGGCGCCTTCTTTTTTATACAGCAGCCCTCTTTCTTTCAGTAACTGGAGTATGCGGTCAACTTCCCCGGATTCATATAATGATTTTTCTGAAAACCATTTGTCGTAGTGTGCTTGCGCCTGTTTTTCTAAATATTTTCTGATCTGACCGAGCATTTTTTCCAAAATGCGACCTTTAATCTTATCGCGAACTTGTTCTAATTTATCCGCGTTGTTGAGTTTATAGTTGGGCACGAATAATTTTTCCGCCAATTCCCGGACATACTCGCCCTGATAACAATACTCGGGGTATTCAATCCGAATTCCTTGCTGCTGCCAATAACGACGCAAAACTGATTCAGCCAATATGTCGACCTGGTTACCCATGTCATTGACATAGTACTCACGATCAACAATATATCCGGCCAGGTTCATGACGCGCGCCAGTGTATCCCCCATAAACGCGCCGCGACCATTGCCCATGTGCAGCGGACCGGTGGGATTAGCTGACACAAACTCTATTAATACGCGCTGCCTCGCGCCAATATCAGAGCGGCCAAACCGTTCCTGCTGACGTATGATAACGCCGGTTTGGCGGGATAGCCAGCGCCAGTCTAGAAAAAAATTCAAATGTCCGGGCGGTACCACTTCGATCCGATCAATAGCCGGAATGCTGCCGAGCTTGGATTTGATCGCTTCAGCTATTGCCTGCGGTGACTGCTTGGCGATCGGCGCTAGCTGCATCGCCAGCGGACTGGAATAATCACCGAACTTATCCTCCGGCGGATAGCTGACCGCTGCCTGCAGCTGTTGTTCCGCTGCCACGGAATAGAGCTGATATGCGGCTTCTCGTAGCTCTTGTGCTAATTCCTGTTTAATATTCATGATTGTAGTATACTGGAAAACATACCATAGGCAAAGTTGTCATCTGTTCATTTCTTTGTTACACTGGAATAATTTATGCACTTTAATAAAGGAGGAATTATGTCTTCTGATTCGGTTACGCACCAACCGCCTCTGAATTTAATACAAGCCTATATTGCTTATGTTCTTCCTGATAGTGATGCTTTAATCGAACAAGAGGATAACGGGCAGTCCTACATGCTCAAGTGTGGAATCCTGACGATATGTTATGGCGATCAGGATGATGAATTGTTTCAAATCGTTATCGATAATGAGCTGGCTCATGAGCTGTTCAATATTATGCATTTCGGTTGTGACGAATGGTCAAACCCGGATATTCAGTCAATTCTTATCCTCGAAAAAGACGACCACTATCAAGCAGCCTTTAAAATGAGTACCCAGCACAGCCCCAGCCTACTACCAACCCTGGCACACGGACTGCGGATGTATGCCATCGCACATAAAACAGGTCGGCCCCTGCCACTATTTATTGATGAAAACATCATCCCGCTGTTTGAAGCAGATCCAGATGATGTGATACACTAACTCGTCCCTCGTGGACGAGTTTTATTATCCAACCTAATTACGATATACTATATACATGCCCAGAATAACTACAAATAAGCAAGCACTCCATAATTACCAGGTCTTGGAAACATACGAAGCCGGCCTGGTCTTGAACGGTGCTGAGGTAAAATCAGTCAAAGCCGGACAAATCAATCTCAAGGGCAGCTATGTCAGTATTCGTGATGAACAGATGTGGCTGATTAATGCCCATATCAGCCCCTATCGCCCGGCCCGGCACAGAGAATACAATCCCACGCATGACCGCAAATTACTATTACATAAAAAAGAGATCGCCAGCTTGATCGGTAAACTTAAACAAAAAGGGTTGACATTACTGCCGATTTCTGTTTATACTAAAGGGAGTCTGATAAAGGTCGAATTGGGTTTATGCCGCGGTAAAAAACAACATGATAAGCGAGAAACTATTAAAAAACGTGAATCTGACCGCCGGATCCGTAGATTATTGAGAAACAAGGCATAGACTGCCGCGCTTAATAGCAAACAGCGGGTTTGCTCTGAAGCGGGGGCGTTTATAATCGACAGACGCACTTTGATATAAGCCGCAAGCCGTCCGACGTTCGCTGACGACGTAAAACTCATGCCGGGCAAAATGACAAATGCCAAAACATTTGTAAGCAAAGTGAAAACCGCATTTGCTAACGCATTTGCGCCTTCCTTTGCGCCAGTAGTCGCCTAAAACCGGCTGCCATCGCTCTCCTGATGCTCGATAGGGAAATCGCGGTGTTATAATTCGAGTGTAGACGGCTGGTTTAGGCTTTTACAGACGTTGAATTTCTAATGAAGCCTGTTGTTATACGGATTTTGCTTATTTTTGACCGTATGGCAGAAATATTTAAATAAGCTACGCTTGTAGACGCTGGTATCATGTCGTATCTGGACAGGGGTGCAACTCCCCTCGCCTCCACCATTCGACTCGCCACATTCTGTGGCTCGCTCATGGTCTCTGACCAACAACCCTATTCATAATGGTACTTCAAGTTTAATGCAGCGAGTCGAATAGTGGGCTGAATGAAGCTGAAGCCCATAGTAGCTCGACTCCTCGCTAATGCTCGTCGCTCGTGGTCTTCGACCAAGAATAGTCAAAAAAAATGAGTACTTTTTTAAACAAAGTCGAGTGGTGGGCTAAGCGAAGTCCCTGAGTATAACCGAAGGGACGAAGCCGAAGCGCAAAATAATTATGTTTTACTATCTCTACATCTTCGCAGTACAATGATGGTGAACTATACTCGGGCACATCAGATAATTTAAAAAACAGACTTACTAAACATAAACGTGGTAAATGACCTAATTTTACCAGAAAGAGATTACCATTGAAGCTTGTATATTACGAAACATTTACAACACTCGTAGCCGCCCGCCGACGTGAACGACAGATAAAAGGGTGGCGCAGGGAGAAAAAAATAAACCTTATTAAACACGGTCATCCGACCAAAAAGAAGAAGACCTAACCAACTAACACACCCCTATACGAAAACGTAGACCACAACCACAAAAAAAGAAGATCAAACGACTGCGAGTCAATCAGCAGATCCGGGTACCAGAAGTGCGTTTGATCGACGACGAAGGCAATCAGCTCGGTGTTGTTGATATCCGCCGGGCCCAGTCCCTGGCCAATGAGCGGGAACTTGACTTGGTCGAGGTATCACCAGTTGCTGAACCGCCAGTCTGTCGTATCATGGACTACGGTTCATATCAGTACCAACAGGAGAAAAAGGAACGTAAGCAAAAAGCCAAGCAAAAAAAGATTGAAATCAAAGGTGTCAGGCTTTCACTTAAAATCGGACCGCATGATCTAGAACTCCGTAAAAACCAGGCGCTGAAATTCCTGGAAAAGGGCAATAAAGTCAAGGTTGAGCTCATCCTGCGCGGCCGTGAAAAAGCGCATGCTGATCGGGCCAAGGAGCTCATGCGTGATTTTGCCAACACCCTCCAGGAAGAAACAGAGCTGCTTACCGAAAAAGACGTTTCCCGGCAGGGCGGCCGTCTGTTCATGATTGTGGCCAAACAATAGCCACCAGCAGGCCATACTTGCATTACTCATGCTTTTTTTATATACTGCTATCACTATATATTAATACAATTACCATGCCGAAACTGAAGACACATAAGGCAACAGCCAAACGTTTCCGCTATACGGGTACGAAAAAGATCAAGCGTCGTAAAACTGGCCAGGATCATTTCAATGCCCGGGAATCTGGCAAAAAAAAGCGCCGCAAGCGGCGTGATGTTACTGCTGCCGCCACCGAGAATAAAATTATCAAGCAATTAACACCGTACAAGAAATAACCATATGCGAGTCAAACGAGGTACTACCCACACCAAACGCCGCCGCAACCTGCTGAAAAAAACAAAAGGATATAGATGGGGACGCAAGAAAAAGGTAAAAGAAGCAACCACTGCCGCGCTCAAGGCAGGCGCTCATGCGTATCGCGACCGCCGCGTTAAGAAGCGGACCATGCGTCAGCTCTGGAACGTCAAGATCAATGCTGCAGTCAGACAGCATGATATGACTTATTCTCAATTCATAAATGCGCTCCGGAAAAAGAAGATCGAGCTGGACCGCAAAGTATTGGCTGACCTGGCTGCCAACCACCCGAAAATTTTTGAGGCTATCATCAAAGAGGTAAAATAATCATATTACAACAAAATACCGCTAGTACTCCTAGTGGTATTTTTTATGGCGGAGCGGACGGGACTTGAACCCGCGACCTCTGCCGTGACAGGGCAGCGTTCTAGCCAACTGAACTACCGCTCCATACATATACTGGCAGCAGTATGAAAGCATAATAACAGAATAATATTCTCTTGTCTAGTGCTGCCTTCATGAGGATGCCTGATTCAGCAGCACGCAGCTTCTATGCATATTGGTGCTTTTTAAGCGCGTAAAAGGCGACCTTTTATGGGCCACTTTTTTATTTTTATACTTTGTAACTGTTATTGTATAACGCCGTCCGCCAATATGACCACATTGCTGCAGGCAACTTGGTCGGCCTGGTCTACCACGCAGACTGAATAATAGTGCGTCCCAGCCGACAGCATAGCTGCGGTCTTTCGTGTTCCAGCTGTTGAGCCGTCGTCCTCATATACTGTCGTATCCGCATTTGATAAGGCGGTCAAATAGCCATCAGTGGGATATTCAGGCGTGCTGTCCTCATCAGACCAGACAACTTTATAATATTTGAAGTCATTTTCTGTAGAAACGTTCCAGCTCAAGCTGATTGCCCCGTCAGTATAGCTCGCTGACAGTGTAACAGCATCAGGCTCGGTATTGCTATTAATAGCTGTTGCCTGCACTACATTACTGCAGTACACCTCATCACCAACAGCACATACACGATAATAATAGCTGGTGCCTTTGACTGAAGAATAATCTCGATACGAGTTAATACTGGCGTCCTTAGCGGCCAGATAGCCGTCATCGGGGTACGTGAGGTTGGCATTTGTTTTTGACCGGACGACTTTATAGTATTTAAACCCCAGCACATCCGAAGCGTCAGTCCACCAGATTCCCACGCCACTGTCCTCTGCCTTGGCTGAAATAACCGGTCCGGTATCTTGTGGCGCTTTTTCCTGGGCAGTATCAGCGTTTTGCTCTTTATTTTGCTCCTGATGCTGTATTTCACCCTGATTGGCTTCCTGATTTTGCTCTGTATGTTCTGCCTGATTCTTTTTGCCGAGCATATGCACTACATTGGAACAAAACACCTTATCACCGGACATTACTTCACAGACGCGGTAATAGTATGCTTTATCAGCACTGACATCAGTATCGACATAGCTTTCTTCATCAGCATTTTTGAGGACAATATAGCCGTCATCAGGATAATCGAGGTTGGCGTTTGTTTCCGAACGGACGACTTTATAGTACTGGAATGTCTCGTTTACCGATGCGTTCCAGGACAAATGCACGCCGTCTGACTGTGTGTCAGCTGTTAGCTGTATGGGGGTAGCTGACGCTCTGGCCTGATACTGCACTTTTATCTCTTTCAGCGACCTATGGCCATCAGTATCAGTAGCGATAATAGTAATTATGTTTTTACCTGCAGACAGCATTATAGCTGCTGAAAATGCCCCGCTGTCGTTCACCATCACCGTTTCACCATTGACCGTTACCACAGCAGCCGGATCAGCCACACTCCCCATCACGTTGATCGGTGACGCGTCACTCTTATATCCATTTACCGGGCTAGAAATAGTGACGGCCGGACCAGCGTATTCAGATAATACCCCGAGCTTATCAGTTTTTTTAGAATCTTCCTCTTTGTTCCAGGTATACCATTCGTTTTCAAGTTTAGTCGTATCCATATCCTCAACAGCCACCGCCTGTTCCTGCTTTCGGATGCGGGCGGTTTTGCCCTCTTGTACCTCATTCTGTACTGCAGTGGTATTAATTTTTACCTTACTTTCGACAACATTGACATTAACTGTTGCGTCTTCCTCGACAACATCAAACGCGGTGCCCAGCGCGGTCACCGTGATATCGTCTACTACCACCTTGTAGCTGCGCTGTACGTCCTTGGCGACCCTGTTATAGCTCGCGCCAGATACCTGGGCAATGACAATCTGACCGGTTTGTAATGTGGTTAACGCTGCTTCTGTATTATACCCGAGACGCACTACGTCGCCATTTTCTAATTCGATGATTGCTTTACTATCTGCTCCAGTGCGGACACTATCTCCCTGATGCAGCACTGTATCGGTTTCCACGGTCTGCCAATCAGCCCCGTCTTTTCGCGCCTCTACCGCGCCCTGCTGGTACGACAATGTGGCCACAATATCGCTCTTGGCCATCGGTTCAACATACGTTTTTGGGGTAATGTCTTCCTGGTTTTGGTAATACCACCAGGCACCGCCGCCAATCACCGTAGACACTACAACCAAAATAAGGACTAATAATGATACTTGCTTGTTTTTCATACTATAAAAATATATTATTAATTACTCCACCTCGTCCACATTAATCATCCGTACGTTCGGACCGCCGCCGCTGCGCGGTATAACTAACAACTCGTCAGCGCCGTCACCGTCAATATCCCCACCGCTCAAACGTAGGCCCCCGGTAAATGAACTGGCATACGTATAAAACCGTTTACTCAATACTTCGCGGATATTATATACCTTGACCATAGACAGGGCATTTTCACCCACACCTACCAGCAATTCTTTGACGCCGTTACCGTCCGTATCAACGCCGGCCACAGATACCCCGCCGCGATAGCCGGAGTCAAAAGCATAAAAACCAGGAGAGAGCCGTTTTAACTCGTTTGGCCTGATCTGAAATATCTGAACATGCGGCGCACCAAACTGCGGCCCGGTGACAATCTCATCGCGGCCGTCGCCGTCCATGTCCAGCGTGGCCACGTTAATGCCGCCGCGAAAATTAGGGTCATAAGCCATGAAGTTCGTCAAAATCCTACCGTCGACATTATAGACCAACACATGCGGGCCACCGCCCTGCATGGCCGCCACGACGATTTCACTAGTCCCATCACCGTCCGTATCACCGCAGGAAAGGTTAACGCCTCCGGTAAACTTCCCGTCCAGTACGGAAAACCCGTCATTAATAATATTGCCGTGGCCGTCGAATATTTTGACAATCGGCCAGCCGCCCGGACCCTGAGCCGTCACGATTTCTTCATACCCATCCCCATCGACGTCGCAGGCAGAAACAGTCACCCCATTCCGCAATACCGAATCATAGGCAAAGAACTGGGCTTGTAACGTACCGCTGCTATCAAACACACGGACTTGGGGGCCCATACCCGTGTCAGTACCAGCGATAATTTCATCTTCGCCTGTGCCTTTCACGTTACCGGCAGCCACGTGATATCCACCGCGTAAATGTGAAGCATAGACAAAGAACGAACTGCCCTGGGCGAGCCGCGGTCCGCTGGCATCAGCGCCCATAATAGTGCTCGCTGTTTTTCCAGAATATTCATAATATATATCAGGCACATTGCCATTGCTGTCAGTGATAGCCAGCGCCCGCTCCAGGGTAATCATTTGACCGTCAGGCTTAATCACCGTCACATCATACCAGCCTGGACTCATTTGTGATAGGGGTAATTGTACTGCTAATGATGAACTAGACTGAACATATGTTTTGAGAGCTTCATAATTACCCACATACGCTACCACACCGTGGGCAAAGTTAGCCCCTTCCACTTTTACGAGCAATCCGTCGCCCTTGTCCCAGGCCGGATTGACCTGTCCTGGTGAGACACTGGAGACTTGTGGCGCCGGTTCAGTATAGGGCGCTGATCCGGTTACATTTACAGAGCGGATAACATCATTCCATGAATCAGCGACATACAGCACATTGCTACCCACGGCCATGCCTTTGGGATTGTTAAACTGGGCAGTGGCTTTAGCGCCATTGATATACCCACGCGTACCCGAGCCTGCCACCAGCTTAGTCAGGCCAGTATCGGCTTCTACTAAACGTATGCGCTGTGAACCGGTTTCAGAAAAGAAAATATTGCCGCTCCCGTCCATGGTGACATATTCTGGATAGGACAAACGGGCCGCTGTACCAATTGCCTCCAAATATCCTGAACTGCCATTGCCCACTAAGGTGGTAACCACGTTTGTGCTTAAATTAATCTTGCGGATAGCATGGTTATTTGAATCAGCTACATACAAATTGCTGCCCGATGGATCAATAGCAACCCCCCAGGGGCGGTTAAATTTAGTGGCAGAACCAGTGCCGTCGGCAAACCCGGCACTGGAACCGGCCACCAGCCATGTCTGGCCGTCAGAAATCCTCACCTTGCGGATGCGGTTATTACCCGTATCGGCTACGTAAAGATAGGTATCGGTCGGATCGATAGCAATGCCGGCCGGCGCGCGAAAATATGCGCAGCCGCTCACGCCCGTTGTCCGTACATCTTCAGAACAGCGGTCGCCCTCGGCATAGCCATTATTGTCATCACCGCGGGTATTGATCAGCCCGGCACCAGAGACCAAAAATGAGCTGACCGGATCAGCCTGCAGATTGATACCGCGGATGCGGTTATTCCATCGGTCAACGACGTATAATCGGGTCCCTGTCGAATTGACTGTCAAACTTTGGATAGTTGAAAAACGGACCGGCAGTGCGTCTTCGTCAGTCCCCTCTCCGCGGTAATTATCCACGCTTGAACCAATCACATGGCTGACCGTGTCTGTAGTTAAATTTATTTTCCTAATTTTATTATTATCAGCCACGTACATAGTATTACCGTCGCTGGTAATGACTGTACCGTACGGCCGACCAAACAACGCCTCATCTACTGATCCATTTTTATTACCAAACCGCTCTGCTCCGGCAAATAAAGCGTTATCGTCACCGTCATTAACATTGAATTTGTGGATCGTGCCCAGGCCGGCATTGACTGCATAAACATAGCCGCCAGTAACCACGAGTCCAGAGGGGTATATGAGCTCGTTTTGACGTGTATCCTGATAAATAAGTGAAGTTCTTTTTGTAGAAAGGTTTATTTTACGGATACGGTCAACTGTCCAGTTATCATGGTCTGATACATACAAATATCCGCCTGACAGCGCCATACCCCACACGTTTTCAAACTGTGCTGTCGTATATGTCCCCTCGACATATCCAGAAGTACCGGATCCGGCGATAACGCTGACGGCACCACTGGAAGTATTAACCGCTACCACACGGTGGTTGCCGTTATCTGCGACGTACAGCGTCGAACCATCGTCTGAAACAGCCATATAGCGCGGATCAGACACACCTGACGTCAGCGTAGTGACTGTACCGCCGCTAGTAGAAACCTTTTTGATAGCATTATTCCCCGAATCGGCAATATATACTGTCGACCCATACGGCGTAACGCCGTGTGGATCTGACAAACCAGTAGCAATGGTGCTCACACTGCCGCTCTTTATTTTTTTAACCTTTCCGTTAGCGCTGTCAGCTACGTAGACAGAGCCATCAGATCCCCAGGCCACCCCCTGCGGTAGAGCAAATTGGGCCGCGCTCGCGGCACTGCCTGTGGCATCACCGTAGCTGCCCGTACCGGCCAGTGTACTGACCGTACCACCTGAAGAAATTTTTCTGACAACATTATTATATGTATCTGCCACATAAAAATTACCGCTCGTGTCCCGGGCAATATCCTGCGGAAAATCAAAATATGCGTTCAAACGGCTGACCCCATCTCCGCCGTATATGCTCCCGGCATAGGTCGTCACATCACCATATGCGGCGTCACTCTGGAAAGGCATACCCAAAAACGCACTGGTAATTATTACCAGGCCAATAAAACTATGAGTGAATTTCCTCATATATTTGATAATTAGTTTTTAATTTTATTTTTATTTTACCCTACCAGTATAGCATAATCATAACATTTTTTCAAGGGATAAAAAAAGGGTGATACGTATGTATCACCCTGAATAAAAAGAACTATATACCTTCGTGTGCAAACGTCTTTCGGGGAAGATAAATTTCACCCTCGAACGCATGGTCCCACATATCCCTGACTACCACTTCGAATGCACGGGTGTCAGGATCTAGCGGCGGAAAAATGAGCGTTGCGCGCACCGTTTCCCCTTGCCGGAGCGGTACGCTGTTATGGAATACGGGCGTATCCTCTACTGCTACCAGTGATAGACGCTGTTTCTGGTGAAACAGATAACTGCCACTGTGTACACTGGCGCATTCTTTATCTGCAGACCGAGGATTAGACCAGACCACACCCACTTTTGTATCGTATGGAGTGATCTCAACATACTCTGCCCGCAGAGTAAAGAAAGCCTGTGGATAGCTGTCGACCTTGAAGTCTTCATTAATCGCATAGCGAAGTGTATCATTACTAAGACCGGAAACCGGTATAGTACTAGAGTCACTTGCTAAAGGATTTTGCTGTTGAACTGACGAAGATACTATCGTTTCAGGCAAACGTACCTGCTGAAGAAACGCTGATCTCTGCTTAATCGTCGCTGGTGGCGGCCCCTGGCTTTTGAGCCACTGCTGATATTGGTTACCATCTGCGCTGTCAACATCAAAATCGCCATTATAGTCTCCCTTCGGTATGTTCATACCGTCAATTACTTCATAGCGAATCAATGTTGAGTCAGTAGCTGACTGAAACACCAGCCGAACATCAATTCCATCAGTCAGTTCGTCCCCATTTATATCAACAATCTGCTGATGAATGGGCAACGAAGAATCATGGAACCAGGTGACGGCACGATTAATCCCATGATGCATAAGGTCAACTCCTGTCAGGAGAGCTATAAAAAAGTTAGCCCCGAGAAGTAATGCCCAGCAAGCTACAGCTATCCTGATTTTCGTGCGGAAGAACTTATGGAGCGCAATCAATCCGATTTCAGCAGCTAGCATCCCCACAAACATTTCCAATTTATGGTCAGATAAAGCTGGCTTGAATTCTAACAGGGTGGCCAGGAGTACCATGTTCCAGAAAATTATCTGGCCGGCCAACTGACCAGTGCCCTTAAGAATTGCGCCCACATCTTCCTTAGCCGCACCGAAACTGCCCCATAAACGGATTACCATAACAGCCAATAAAATAAGATAGGTCAAAACAGCGGTAACCGTTCCCCAAAGCAACATGAGCGTGAATCCGTCACCTACTAATAGGTAGCCAATCAGCGATGCAGTAGCTGCTACTGTCATTGTAGCTAACGGCACCCAGACTATTCCGAGAACGATCCATACCACATCAATAAGTGACTTTGCTTCTGTTTCTACCTTTTCCTTAAGCTGGTGGACTGATTTCACATTGAATGACCAGAGCACTACCAGACCGAAAATTGGCAGTGAAATCGAGTTGAAAAACCGTGCCCACCCCTTTGTTTCGTTAGTTGTATCGCTTTCTTTAAGATCGGCCGTTTTGGTTTCATTGCCGGTCTTTTTTTCTTCATCCGCTAACACAGTGGGCTCTTCCTGCTCCGTCTGCGGAGCTGTTGTTTTATTAGTCTGTTCTTCAGACATGAGTTACACCTCCTTCATCCGGATACAGGCTTTTCTGCGCCCGGTCATGCATAATCCGACGCAGATAATAAATGATAGCAACAAATACAACGGGCGCAATGAAACCAACTATTCCTCCGGACCGGCCGTACGCCTTATACGCGGTTCCGCCCAGTAGTATCATTGGGATAAGCATAAGCATAGCTAGTCCCAGGTACTTAAACGTCCACCAATTCCCGGTTGTCGCGACATGGCGCTTCTGTGCGGCGGTAATACTTTCAGCCAACGGCTGGCATTCCCACTGCTGTATCACCCTAGTCAACGAGGGAACTTTTTGCGTGATGAAAGCAACTAACTGCGCCTGTTTAGTCAAACGATTGTCACCCTCGAGATGAAAAACTTCATTGAAATACAGCAATACATCTGCAGAACGGCGATTGGCTATACGAAGTAATTCGAGGTAAAAGTGCTCTAGCTTTTCTTCGATTTCCTCTTTAACCGCCAAAAAACCGTCACGACCCCTATCCAGAAAAAGATGCGCGTGCATGGTCACCTTTTCGATGATTTCTATGCGCTGTTCATGATTCAATTCCTTCAGTTTCGGATCATCATTTAGCAATTGACCAATGTCTTTGATGGCTATGTGGCCAGTAGCGATCGTCATTAGCCACCCGAGAAAAATTTCACCGATATTCCTTTTGAGCATAAATTCCCGAAAAGCCTGGCCACCTCCCTCGAGAGCACCAGAGACAGAATCTCCAGCTATATCGGATAACGTCGGTTTTTCTGCCTCTGTTTTCCGCTGGGTTTTTTTCTCTTCTTTCTCTACTACTTTATCTACCATTTTATTTACTCCTATCTGATACACGGGCATACCGAGACGCTATCACAATTTTTGCGATAGTATCTCGCCTCTGATTACGTCTTTGATGGTGTTCCGAATTTCTCTTTTCCGCTTGCCTTCGCCGGTCACGAGCAGCGAGAATCATATCTTCGCTCACTGGTGTCCGCTTTCTCGGTTTGATATGACGTACGAGCGATACACTGAATGTCCGCCACGGGTTTTCGTCAATATTAAACCAATTGCGAATTTCATCTTCGTCTAGGTCCGCCACACTGCGAATTATTTTTTCCGCATCACGCAGTGCTTCATTACTACCATCACGGTAGAGGGCGGATAGCTTTCGATTAAATCGAGCTTCATCCGCTTCATTAGTTTCGAATACAGCGCCACCCATGGCATGGACAAGCTTGTCCAATATATCGATCGGCATACGGGCCTGCAGTACGAGTGCACGCTCTTCTATGCTAAGCTCATACGTGGGTTTAGCACGTAATAAATCAGCGCCTAACCGCTGGACAATGTCCGCATCATCACCTTCCGACTTAAGATCAGAGGCAAGATTTTGCAGTTCATTCTTTTTCCAGCGGGACAATACATCATTGACCGTATAGGCAAGCATGGTGCCCGAAATATTATCAAGCTCTGTGTGTAACACACGCCGCAAGTCAGGATCTCCTAAACCAGAAATATTCTGTCTCACGCGGGAGGCCAGAATATCACTCAACCCTGACTGTTCTTTGGTTGATTTTGGAGACATAGTGGCCTCTCCTTTTGTTTTGGATTCAGAATCTGGCGTAATTGTACCTACCTCTCGGAGCACATCCTCAATAATCGGCTGTATCGCCGAACTAATAAATGGGCGCCTGTGGCCAAGGCGGTCTGCCCACTCTCTTATTGCGTTTCTGATGGCTTTGCCGCCAAATTCAGGAAGCTCCTTCAGCAAGCCTTGTACTTCGCTTATTACCTGCTTTGTACCTTTATGCTTCTTGAGTTCCCTCACAATACGGTCACCGGCCATATCGAGTACGGTTCTGATCGATATACCCTTCGCATATTTAATTGTAGTACGCGGCATCGATTCTTACCTCCTCCCGACCGTTATACCATGAATTTTGTATACTCACCCCTCCTCTTCTTTGGGGATTCAAAAATGAATGTTCGTATTTAACGTGCTGATACAAATCAACACTCGACGGATAACAATCCGCTTTCTGGTGCATAAGCACATCCTTTCTTCACCCCGGTAAGAACCTAGGGGGATGAGTTATATATATTTAATTTTCAATGTTCTGACTGACCTGTGATAAATACATTCTATGCATTGTATCACAGCTCTTCACCTTACTATAAAAGCATTGTTTTGTCAAGGGTAGTGCTGTGTATAAAAAAAGCACCAACTTTTTGTTGGTGCTTAGTAAGGTACGAAAAAAACTTTAGTCTGAATCCTCATGAGGTGCTTTTGCTCCCGACATGAGAAAAGTAAACACACCCGCCAGTACAGCGATGATTGCCCCTAATATTATTGAAGCGGGTTCATCCACTGGCAACGAATCAAGAACACGGAGTAATAACATCAAAGCAAGTATCCCCCAGAAGATTGAGGCAAAAACAAGATACATTTTCTCTTTCATCATTCACCTCTCTTACAAAAGAACCAGCCCGGATTCTTTCTGCGGCACTGTCTCACTTAATTCGCCGGCAACTTTAGCTGACAGCATCTGTGAAAGACCGCCAAGTATACCTTTTTTTTCTGAAGCACTATGAATTGCTTCAGCCAGACGTAGCATGATTGCCTGTTTCGATACCCCACTGGCATCTAATTCTTCTGAAACAGTCTTGATTGTACTATACATTATTCGGACTGCTTCAGCCTGAATTTCGGCAATGCGGCGCTGTTCCATTACATGTGCACTGGCGGTGTGCAGGTCAGTGTCGCGAAGCGTGAATTCATAGACTGCAAGACCGCTCTCTAGGGCACGTTGTTGTAGTTTTGGCAATACTTCCAGCTGTATACTCGCTTTGGCATTCTCCGGTAGTAAGGCCATGTCTTGCGACATTCTCTCGGGATGAAAAATATCCTTGAATTCCCGATTATTAATAGCCTCACGCGTCAATTCTGAAGCGTGTGATTCCAGGATACCGACTGATTCATCCTTACTATTCATGCTGATAAAATTGTACAAACCAACAGCGTTACTCCTTCCCGTAAAAAAACAAATAAAGGCACGGAATAGATTCTTCCAGATAGTATCTGCCGTGACCGTAGCAACACCAAGGGTAAGCACAATGTCATAGATGATATGCCAATCGCCCTTTGAATAGGTGTCTTCCTCGGGAATATCCAGCTTGGTACGATGAATATCAACCAATTGGAGTCGTCCACCCAAAAACCAGGGAATCCATACAATCCCTTCACAGAACCCAATCTTTGTCCGGTAGCTACCGAACAAAAGCAGCAGTCCATTATGGACAGTCGGCACTATCCGGATGCCCCAGATAACTATATTAAGTATGATAATAGTACCGGTAAATATCGCATTGTGGATCATGATATGTACGATCAGGGCTGTGACAAAAGTCACTGCATAGCCAAACAAAATACTGCTCGGCATTTTTATTGATCGCCACATACGTGACAATCTACCTGGCTGTTGAGGCCGTGCTTCCGTATTCGGAGGCGCTACCTGTTCTGTCGTTGCTACAGATTGAGTATTCTGATTGCTCATGCAATCCTCCTTGATCTATGAGTTTTATTTTGTTTTCAATTGTCAAAAAAGCATCTCCCGAGTGTACCAAGAACCATCACGTTTGTCAATATGCCTATAGAACATTGCTACGCCGTGTATAATCACGGATTTGATACTCATAAAAACAAGAATAAACCCATTTCTCGCCCTTACACCGCAGCCAATACCGATAGCTCGAAAAGGGATAGGCTGCCATATCATTAACATAATTATGCTTGATTGGATTATGATGGATGTAGTTGAAATGAATCCAGAAATCACGGTCGTTACGGATGCAGTGATCCTGATATTGATACCAAATTCTTCTACCTATTACCTTGTCAGCTTTGTTCTGCAGACGTGAAGCATTGCCGTGAAAATTTTGAATAAACCGAGGTAATGATGGACCGTCTACTACTCTTACTAAAAGGTGATAATGATTATCCAGTACAACCCATGCATATACTCCTATATTAAACTTACTACACGACTGCTTAAGCACCTGGAATACCCGTAATTTATCAGCATCATATTTAAAAAAATTTTTCATATCAAAAGTCTTTGTCGTTATAAAATAAATCCAATCATCAAGCAACAAATGAGGCGGCCTATGGATGTTTTGATATTTTGGATAATACATAGTTTCTTTAAACAAGGTTGTACAGGCGAAAGCCTGTTATAGAATTATTCGTAACACACTTTCGTGTGTACGACCTGATTGTTACTCCTCAAGCCACACCTCACTCCCATCACTCTTCAGTGTAATTGTGCCTAGCTCATCATTCCGCAGCGTAACAATACCCAGCCCGTGCAGCCGTTTGACTACCTGCCGATGAGGGTGGCCAAAATGATTGCCCTCGCCTGACTGAATAACAGCAAACCGCGGTGCGACCGCCTGTAAAAACTCAAGTGAAGACGAATATCTGCTGCCGTGATGGCCGACTTTTACCACGTCGCTTTTTAGCTGAACAGTTGAAGCGTGCTGATGCTGGAACAATTCCTCCTCAATACCAATCGACGCATCGCCCATAAATAGATAGGAGGTGCTGCCGTAAGTTAATTTCGTAACAACCGAACTGTCATTCAGATCATCGAATTCCTGCTCACTGATATCGGCCAGCGGATACAGCACCGACAATGCTGCTTGTTCAAAAACAAACCGCTGGCCACCGTGCGCAATGGTAACGGGAATTGCCTGCTCAATAATCAGCTCATGCCAGGCTCTGAATTCAGCAGCCTCATGCTGGACACCAGCATACAGCACATGCCGCACCTCGTACCGTTTCAGAACCTCTACCAGCCCGGCCACATGATCTGCGTGCGCATGCGTCAGCACCATTAGTTCGATAATGTTATCATAAAACGGTAAGACGCGTCCGACTTTGCTCGCTACGCTTGCATCAGGGCCGCCGTCGATAAGCACGGTATAATCTGATGGCGTTTGAATCAGGATAGCGTCTCCCTGTCCCACATCCAGAAAATGCACTTCGAGGTAGTCACTATCCTGCCAGAGCAGAAATAATAATACACCGGCAATTACTAATAATCCAGCCAAAATACCAATCGTCTTTTTCAGTCTCCTAGTCATACTGCTGGTATTTTCTTTTATTTTGAATTAACACTATCATGTTGAACAGGATAAGGCCGTACCCAATTACCAGCCACCACCAGCTGACGACCCCCATATCAAACGAAGCAACAGAAAGCCGGCTGAATTGCTCAACAACGTAGAGAATATAGCTCAAAATAGTCCATACCAGCCAGCCACATACTGACCCTAGTACCGGCCATAGCAAGGCCAATATACCCATGATAAATCCCGCGCCCATGGCTATTGGAATAGCCGGTAAAATAAGTACGTTAACAATCGGCGCCACCAAGGATAATCGGCCAAACTGATACACAATCAGCGGCAAAGTCATAAGCGTGGCCGACAGCGTAGCTACCATACTGGCACGTATTTCAAAAGTGCTGGGCAGCCAGGTAAAAAACCTTTCTAAAACTGGCGATATGTACACCAGCCCGATAGTAGCCAAAAATGACAGCTGAAACCCGGCGTCAAAAACCAGCACCCGTGGATTCACCAGGAGCATAACCACCGCTGCCAGTACAAGCGTATTAGTAATACGGCTGGCTCTGCCGATCTGCGTAGCCAGCAATACCAGCATACCCATAATACCGGCGCGCACCACTGATGCCTGGGCGCCGGTTATCAGCACAAAAAACGTGATAGCGCCCAATGACACCCAAAATGCGCCTCGTCGTGATATCCAGATATATTTACACAGGTTCAGCACCAGTACGGCAATAATTGTAATGTTATATCCAGATAGAGCAACAATATGCGTCGTCCCCGTACGATTAAACTGCTCCATAATATCATCAGGAATTGCTTTTTTCGCGCCCAGAATGAGCCCGCCGAGAAACGACGCCTGCGGTTCGGGTAATGACTGCTGTACCGCCTGCACAAAACGGTGCTTGACTGCCAGCATGCCGTGCATAAGCGGATCTCCCTTTGCTGACGCCAATAGCGTAATCTGCGGCCGGTAACAAAGTGAATATATATTATAGCGGGCCAGATATTTATCATAATAAAACGTCCGCCCCGTCTCCTCATCAGTAATTGGTTCTGGCGTTTGCGGCGTGCAGCGCAATTTAATAACATCCCCGTACTGGTATGCTGGATACAGTGGGGTGTTAACGAGTATTTTGCCCTGCATGGTTTGTGGGAGCGTATCAGTTCCCTGCCGCACGTCTACTGTCAGCTTCACGTGATCAGTCCGTACGTCGGGCTCACCGCTAATAATACCGACGACTTCGACTGGCTGGCCATTATAGTATTGGATTAAACCTGGAGTGACCTGCGGCACTGTTAGCGATGAACGGATAAACCCCAAACCAATACTTATGAATATTAACCCGATAACAATACCCTTACGATTTGGCCAGGATACCGTGAGAATAATTATTCCGACACACGCGAGCGTGATCGCAATATATATAGGTACGGCCGCAAACGAAAATATGCCAACTCCGACTATAAAAGCACAACAACTGATTAAAAATATATTGGCTTTGGTGAGTTTTGTTTGGGATGGTTGTGACATATTGACTAGGTACCGAATCGTGTTAAAACTTCTATCATACCGCTGCCACAATAATAACTTGATATGCTCGAATAAGTATAACCAATGGCTTGTTTAACCAAACCAGCTTTTACCGGGTTATTGTGAATATAATTAAGCTTCTGAAAATATTTTTCTTGAGAATAAATAGTAAAGTCATAAAATGAAGTTTGCCAAATTTTAATAGCCTCACGGAATGTAATATTTTTTTTAGTAGCCACGCATTTAACTGCTTTTGACCGTTTATGCTTGAACACCCACTTATTTTTGTGGGCGGGCGAGATTTTAATGCCCTGCCCGTTATTCAACGGCATAAAAGCCTTGATACCCATAGACAGATATATAATCAAAAATCATTTTAACTGACCTGCCTTTAATCCGATGAAGAATTGTCGATATATCCAACTCTTTATTTTTTTGCCACTCCCACCAAATTAAAATATATACATGATTCGGCATTATACAATCCCCCAATATCTCAAATCCCAATTTCTTCCAATAATACGCAATACTATCCAACAATATTAAACTGCACACATAATTATTGAAATAAGGAAAATGTTTATGTGCGGCAGTAGCAACAAAACGGACGCGCCCTGGAACATTATACTTTGGCATTGATACCATAAAAACAAAACCTTCCCGTGGGGAAGGTTTGGTAGTTTTTTAATTATGATTACTTTACCACACGGCTATAGATGCCGTCAAATCACTCAACCGTGACTGACTTTGCCAAGTTGCGCGGTTTATCAGGATCGTGTCCGCGCAACACCGCAATTTCATAGGACAATAGCTGCAGCGGTACAGCGGCAATAATCGGCACGAGATGAGCGAGCGTATTAGGAATTTCGATAACCCATTCAGCCATTTTGGCGATGTCACTGTCTCCTTCATTCACAATGGCAATAATACGTCCGCCGCGCGCCCTCACTTCCTCGGCATTGGAAGCGATTTTTTCATAGCTGATCGGTTCTTCGCTATCCTTTGGCGCGATAATCACTACTGGCATATCCTTATCAATCAGCGCGATCGGACCGTGCTTCATTTCAGCTGCAGAATATCCCTCGGCATGGATATATGATATTTCCTTGAGCTTCAGCGCGCCCTCCAGGGCAATGGGAAAATTATAGCCGCGGCCGAGGTAGAGAAAATGAGCGCTGTCCCTAAATTCTCGGGCAATTTTCTTGATCACGCTGCCGTTATCATTATTATAAACTGCCTGTAACACGCACATCACTTTTTCTGGAATAAACAGCAGCTCATTAACAATTTTCTGAAAATCTATTCGTGGTATGCGCGGCTGGCTATTATCCAGCGGCTGTACCCGATCTAAATACTCCGCCAATCCCAGGTTGAGCTGTGATAAGGCGGCCACCTGACACGAAAACGCCTTGGTCGAGGCCACGCCGATCTCCGGGCCAGCGTGCAGATAGATGCCGCCGTCTACCTCACGAGCAATGGTCGAACCGACCGCATTAACAATACCCAGGGTATGAGCCCCTTTTTGGCGAGCTAGATCAAGGGCGCCTTTTGTGTCGGCTGTTTCGCCTGATTGGGAGATAAATACCGCCAATGTATTTGGCAAAAACACTGGTTCACGATAGCGGAATTCTGATGCTTGTTCGCACGTCACCGGTACCCGTAAAATCTTTTCCATGAGAAATGACGCTACGAGGCCGGCATGCCATGAGGTGCCGCACGCCAGCAGCTTAATATTACTGATCTGGGGCAAGGCCTCTGCAAAACCGTTTTCCAAGCAGCGCAGTCGTATGCTGGTGCCATCTTTCTGAATATGGCCAGACAGAGTGTTTTGTATCGCTTCCGGTTGCTCGTGGATTTCTTTGAGCATAAAATGCGGAAACCCTGATTTTTCGATCATTTCCAAATCCCAGGTAATTTGTTCTACGTCCTTGTTAATCTCCTTATTATCCAGTGTGCTGATGCGGTAACCAGTGCTGTTGAGAGTGATCATCTCTCCGTCATTCAAATAAATAACCCGCCGCGTATAGGGTAAAATCGCCGACGCGTCTGAAGCCACAAAATATTCCCCTTCCTTCACTCCTATCACCAGCGGACTGCCATTCCTGGCTGCGACGATTTTTTTCGGTTCGCTACTGCTAATCACGACAATACCGTACGCTCCCTGCAGCATCGGTAGGACGCGCTGAACCGCCTGCTCTAGACCGTGACCAGGATAGTACTTTTCTATGAGGTGCGTGATTACTTCAGTATCCGTATCAGAGCGAAAGGTGTGTCCCTCTTGCTGCAACAGCGTGCGCAAAGATCGATAATTTTCGATAATACCGTTATGAACCAGGGCAATAGTTCCAGTACAATCATGGTGCGGGTGAGCATTTATTTCTGATGGCTCTCCGTGCGTTGCCCAGCGGGTATGAGCAATCCCGATCGATCCGGATAATGCCTGCTGGGCCAGCGCTTGCTCCAGTGAGACAATCTTGCCGATGGTTTTTTTCATGTGCAGACCATTATCAACAGTGGCCATACCAGCTGAATCATAGCCGCGGTATTCGAGACGTTTTAAGCCCTCCAGTAGCACCGGCATTGCCGGCCGGGTGCCAATATATCCGACGATTCCACACATATAGTAACAATATTAATAATGTCAGTTCTTATGATATGATTTAATCAAATTGTATTTTTGGTTTTTGTTTCGAATTTCTCCCGCCTCTGGCGGGATTCTACCCTGCTTATTTTAAAAATAGATATTTGTGGCGGAGGATATTAGGATTTCGAATTTTGCTTATGTGCATACAGTCGCAGATAGTGCTCAATAAATACATCGAGGTCACCGTCAAGTACCGCCTGGACATCGCTTGTTTCGTGCTTGGTGCGGTGATCCTTGACCATGGTGTAGGGGTGCAGTACGTATGAACGTACTTGATTGCCCCAGGCCGCTTCCTGATATTCACCGCGTAGTTTCTGTTTTTCTTCCTGCTGCTCTGTTTGCTGCAGCTGATGTAGTTTGCTTTTGAGAATTTTCAACGCAGTTTCCTTATTCTGCTGTTGAGAGCGTTCATTCTGACATGAAACAGTAATACCGGTCGGTTCATGCACGATCCGGACCGCGGAATAGGTGGTATTGACCGATTGTCCGCCATGCCCTGACGACATAAAGGTATCTATACGCAAATCTTTGTCATCGAGCTTGGCTGCGGCTGTTTCGCCGAGATCAGGCAGTGTCTCAACCAGGGCAAATGACGTGTGCCGCATCTTTTCTGCGTCAAAGGGTGATATCCGCACTAATCGATGTACGCCGGCTTCTGCCTTCATATGGCCGTAGGCATAGCGTCCCTGTATTTCAAAAGTGACGCTCTTAATTCCCGCTTCAGCGCCGCTCGATTCATGCAGCACACGCACCAGCCATCCTTTTTGCTCGGCGTACCGGATATACATCCGTAACAGCATACCGGCCCAGTCCTGGGCGTCCACGCCACCTGCTCCGGCGTGAATCGCTATAATCGCGTTTTTCTGATCATGTTCTCCGGCGAGGAGAATATAGAATTCCAGTGATGCGAATTGCTCCTCTAATTCAGCAATTTTTTTCTCGATTTCTTTTTGCAGCGAGGTGTCATTTTCTCGTTCAGATTCCTGCGCCATATCGAGGATGCTCTTCACTTCATCACTGATAGACTGCCAGCGATCCAGCTCTGATGTCAGCTCATCAAACTCCTGGCTGGTACGTTTTGCCCGATCCGGGTTACCCCAAAAATCAGGCTCGGCCATGACATACTCTAATTCCGTGACCCTGTTTTTTACTGTATCAAGGTCAAAGATACCTCCAGGTACGGAGAATTTTGGCGTCCAGTGCCTTAATCCTCTCAATTAATTCCTTCATAGATATGGTTCCTCAATGTATGTAATGATATAGAAAACAAAGTTATTTGGCAAATTTGACACCGGCACTAACCGCCCCTATACTGTAGCTACAGACTTGTTCGTCTGAAAAATTTCATACCATATCATAAGGAGCCGGGAGGGCTCCTGTTCTGATTTTGGAAATAACGTTTGAACCTTTAAAAAAACAAGGAGGTCCGCATGGCTCGGACAAAAAAATTAAAAGGCTGGATTCAAGAAAAGCTTAAATCAGTAGACAACATCATGCTCGTCTTTGTAGATGTGCTGGGGCGGATCAAAGAAATAACCCTGACCAAGCATGAATTCCTCGATATGCTAAATACTGGACAGGGTTTTGACGGTTCATCAGTACGCGGTTTTGCCCGACTCGAGGAATCAGACCTGCAGCTCGATATCAGGCCTGATTCGTTCCGCCTCCTGCCGGCAGAACTGGCCGGCAATCAAAAACCAATCGGCATTTTCTTCTGCGATATCCGGACGTTTGAGGGACGGATCTACCCCGGCGATTCGCGTCAGTGCCTGAAGCGTGCTTTGCGGCGGCTGGCTCGCCAGGGATATCGGCTGCATGTGGGTCCCGAACTCGAGTTTTTCCTGTTTTGTGACGGCCAGCCGATTGACGCTGACAGTTACTTCGACGCGTCCATGAACACGAAATCAATCGCCCTGCGCAGTCAGATTACTGAAACACTGGAATCGATGGGTATTGCGGTCGAGGCGATCCACCATGAAGTAGCCCACTCCCAATATGAAATCGATTTCAAACATCAAGAAGCGCTAACCATGGCCGATCAGCTGATCCTTATTCGCTGGATTATCAAACTGATTGCCAACTCGCACGGACTGCAGGCAGTGTTTACGCCAAAACCGATCGAAGGAATAAACGGCTCGGGCATGCATACCCACCTTTCACTGTTTAGCAAGGAGGGTACAAACTGTTTCTTCAGTCCGCGTCATGAGATGAACCTGTCACCGCTGGCACGTTCGTTCACGGCCGGGATACTGCAGCACGTACGCGCGTTTACGATCGTCACAAACCAGACAGTGAATTCATTTCGCCGACTGGTACCGGGCTATGAAGCGCCGGTCTATATTTCCTGGGGACGGCACAACCGTTCGTCGCTGGTACGCGTTCCCGGCTACCGAGAGGGTAAAGAAGCTGCGGTCCGTATTGAACTGCGTTCACCTGATCCGCTGTGCAATCCCTACCTGGCTTTTACAGTCATGCTCGAAGCCGGTATGGACGGGGTAGCCCATGATCTGAAACTGCCGCAGCGCGTCGAGGATAACATCTTCGAGCTGTCTCCGGCTGAAGTGGCCAAGCGCCGCATTGAGACACTGCCCGGCTCTTTGCAAGAAGCGATAACCTGTACACAGGATAGTTCGTTTCTGCGGCAAGCCCTCGGCAGCCATATTTTCCGGGCATTTCTGGACAACAAAAGCCAGGAATGGGAGCGCTTCCGCCTGCGGATTGATCCGCGCGAAGTAGCTGATACCATTGCAGAATATTGAGCTATACCAAACCCCCACACTCATGATAAGTGCGGGGGTATTTTTTATAACAATACGATTATTCTTCCCTGTGCTGTTCTTCCTGTTTAGCAATCATCCCATCAGCAAAATACCGGTAAAATTCTTCGAGCGGCTCGCCCGGCTTCATACGCTCATGTTCAGAAATGGCCCGGATAAACTCGTTCTCTGATTTGGCTGATTGAGCTGCATCAACTAATGCTTGTAGCAGTTGGTCAATGTGTTCATGATCAGCGAGATCGGCTTCATCAAGCGTATCGCGAAATTCACTGAACACTTCACGTAGCGAGGTACTGGCTTCTTCTATTGTGCCGAGTGCCCATTGTTCCCCATTTTGGTAAGGCTTCATGCGTTCATAAAAATCCTTAAACGTCTCTATCTCTGCTTTGAAAATAGCTTCCCGGTCCTGGTGCGCTGTTTCATCTCGGTATTCTGGATCACGACCCGCACCAGGCGGCTCTTCGAATTCTGATTCCGGTTCTGTGGAAATATGTCCCCGTTCAGAGGCGATGCGTTCTGGCATAGTGTTGTGTTAATAAGTAAGATTAATTTTCTACCTGCTCCAGGGTGGCACTCACCTGCTTTTCCTCGCCGTCGTGCAATACGGTCAGGGTAACAGTATCCCCTGGATTATACTGCTGCAAGAGCTTGGCCAGGCTGCGACCCTCGTTAATCTCCTGATCATTTACCTCGAGAATGATGTCATTCTCCTCCAGGCCAGCCTTATCAGCTGGACTGCCTGGAATCACGGCTAATTCAGTTGGTTCGTCGCCGCGCACCAGGAGCGCGCCTTGTTTTACCGATAAATTATTTCGTTCGGCAATCTGCTCATTGAGTAACATGTACCTGACTCCTAGATATGGTCGGACAATCTCACCGTACTCCTGGACGCTGTCAATAGCGCGCTTAGCCTGATTAATAGGAATGGCAAATCCCAGCAGCTGGCCCTCACGGCTGATAGCCGTATTCACGCCAACTACCTGGCCGGCCAGATTAATCAGCGGTCCGCCTGAATTGCCGAAGTTAATGGCGGCATCAGTCTGTATAATATTTTCCAGCGTTTCAGACTGGCTGGCACTGCCGGCTGTAATAGTCCGCGACAGGCCTGAAACAATACCGCGAGTCACAGAATTCTGGTACTGCCCCAGCGCGTTGCCGATGGCAATCACCGTCTGTCCAATCTCGAGATCATCAGAATCGCCAAGCGCCAGCGGGGTAAGATTGTCTGCGTCAATCTTGATAATGGCTATGTCATTAAACGGATCCGTGTCCAATACCGTAGCCTCGTATTCAGTGCCATTGTTCAGGATAACCGTATACGAAGCGTCGGTCACGTCAACCACGTGCTTATTAGTCACGATCATGCCGTCACTAGTAATGATAAATCCGGTGCCCGCGCCGACCTGCTGCTCACCCTGCGGCGGCTCATAAGGCAATGAAAAATTAAACAAATCCCCAAACGGAAAAACATTCGGCCCGGTAGAATCATACAGCGCGGCTAAATCCTGGGTCACCACGATACTGACTACGCTGGGCGTTACCTTTTCGACCGCATCAATCGTCGCCGAATCCTCATCTACAGTAATAATAGTATCAGTATCTACCGCATCTGTAGTTACCTGTCCGGCATTAATCTGTCCCAACACATTGCGCTGTATCCATGTCGAGACATCACTGTTCGTACTGGCAAGCGTGCCAAAAACAAGGCCGGATAATCCTCCGACAATAATACTAGCCACGACCACGCCAATAACCAAGTTACGCAATACATCAGCGGCAAACGTAACGGTAGATTTTGCCGACCGCTTGGCAGCGTGTTGGTAAGACGTGTTATTATTATTTGTTTTCTTTTGCATAGTTGTTCAATAAAGCGTTTATACACCTAGCACTCCTTATTATGTAATCTTATTTCATAATGTCAAATCGTGCACTGCTACATCCCTAATATCCCGCCATAATACGATTCAACAGTTTGCATCATCCAGGGAATAGCGATTATGCCAGCGAGTAAGGGCAGCACAATTATAATTATTCCAATGACCAGGCTCCATATGCGTATGCGGCGTTGTTTTTCGAGTGATGCCCGAATTTCCTCCATCAGGGAAATATTTTGTTTGATAAGCTTTTTCAGCTCTTCGTCTGGCATTTTTATGATGATAATAATGTGTCCAGCGAAACAATCTGATACCCCTGCTCCTGAAACGCACTGATCAGGTCAGGCACAATAGCTGCAGTAATAGCATTACTGGCCTGCATCAGGATAATAGCGCCCGGGCCGGCATTATCCAGCACCCGCTCCAAAGATTGTTCAGCCGTATAGTCTGACGACCAATCCAGCGCATCAATCGTCCAGGTAACCGGACAATACCCGCTTTCCTGCACAGCAGAAAGGACTTCGTCATCCACGGCGCCATATGGCGGACGAAAAAACGGTTTGGTAGAAATACCGGTCGCCTCACTGATAGCCGCATCTGCCCGGGACAGCTCTTCCGCGGTCTCTGCGGCCGTGAGCTCGGTAAACCGCGGATGGCTATAGCTTAGGTTATATATCGGAAAACTAGCCTGGCTTACCTGGGTAATCAAATCAGGATTTTCTTCAGCCACGTCACCGCGTGCGAAAAAATCCGCCGGCACGCCGGCTCCTGTTAAGGACTCCAGTACACTTTGTATTTCACCCTCAGCCGCAGTGCCAATATTAAATGTCAAAACAACCTGATCTCCGCTCCCCCGTGAAAAAATTGCGGTACAATCATCACTGACAGTGAAGCTGGTTGGGACATGGCTGCTATTGTCGGTATTTGTATTGATGTTAGTATTAGCGTCCGTATTCACCAGACCATTTGTATTTGCTGTCTGACTAGTATTGCTGTTTTCATTACTGTTGGCTACCGGTGCTGTGTCCGGCAGATTAGATTCTACTGATGTTGGCGTACTAAATAATGCCCGGCCAATAAAATATAATACGACCAGGATGAAGCCAAGGAGCAAAATCCGAACCACGCGGATTTTCCGGGGTGGTTTTGGGGCATAGGTTGATCGCTGGTATTGTTTATAATTGGCCATAAAACAGACCTATTTTGTTATTATATTAAAAAACAGACGATAAGTAAAATTTCGCTTCGTATACCTGCCTATGAGATGGTTATTCGGTAGAATAGACGTCAGCAAAAATGAGGTTGATATAATCACCTGCCCGCACTACCACGGTATCAAGCGACCCTGTTACTCGTACGTTATTCACAAACACATGCCACGTATTGGCCGGTGGATATGCGGCAATGCCGTTAATAGCGCTGATACTGACTCCGTCACTATCATACGCGAGCCGGACGCCAATATCGTGCTCTGTGCGCACCGCCTGTAGGAGTTTGGCAATCGTCATCGCTTCAGCTTCGATATTTATCATGGCCGTCGTGCGGTCACCGTAATCAATGCCGACTATCATCCGCTCGGTATGCGCCCCGGCAACAGTGCCTCGCGATAAGTCTACCGTACGGCTGCCTAATACTGCCATCTGCGCTTCAGTTTGGTACGCGCTAATACCGATCATGGACAGGGCAATCACAAACACTGCTACCGCGATAGCGATGTATTCCCAATGCAATGCTGACGATTGATGCTGTGCCATAATAATAGGTGATAATTATTTTTTATTCTTAATAATTTTTTTCAGCTCGCGTTCAAACGTTTTGGCGTCCTTAAACGAGCGGTAAACCGAAGCAAACCGTATATAGGCCACTGCGTCCACTTTTCGCAAGTGTTTCATCACAATATCACCGATCCGACTGCTCTTGATTTCGTTTTTACCCTCGGTCTGGATATCACGTTCAATTTTATTGAGCAGTTTTTTAAATTCGTCCTGTGTTATCGGACGTTTTTCAAAAGATCGCTTTAATCCGGATTCAAGTTTTTCGCGATTATAGGGCTCTGTCCGGCCATCCCGCTTAATCACCGTGAGATTTAAAATCTCTGCTTCTTCATACGTGGAGAAACGAAATCCGCATTTGAGACATTCCCGTCGACGGCGAATTGCCATCCCTTCATTAACCATGCGGGAGTCGATGACTTTTGTGTCAGTATGGTGGCAGGCAGGGCATTTCATAAACGTGAGTGGTTACCTTATGCGACGGCGTTCCGTAAGTCTAGACGCTTACATCATTTTCTTACGTATAAAGGCTGGGATTTCCAGATCTTCGTCCTCCTGCTGTTCTTCGTCCGGCGATTGTGATTCGC
This sequence comes from uncultured Gammaproteobacteria bacterium, assembly GCA_964415025.1. Classification (GTDB taxonomy): domain Bacteria; phylum Patescibacteriota; class Patescibacteriia; order UBA10025; family JAHIVO01; genus CAYPXF01. Next base: position 47,759 of record CAYPXF010000004.1, read on the forward strand.
GTGCCGGTTTTGGCTGGGGTGCCGGTTTTGGTTCAGGACGCTTTGGCTGGGGTGCCGGTTTTGGTTCTGGTTCACGTACGCGTGATGAAGCAAAGGCTGATTCAGATTTTTGCGGCTCTGGCTCGCCAAAATTATACTCGATTGGCTTTACTTTTTTGACCGGGCGCTGTTTGCCGCCAAACCCGGTGGCGATGACGGTAATTTTTACCTGGTCTTTCATGTTCTCATCCACGACCGAACCAAAGATAACCCGTGCATTTGGGTCTGCCGAAGCGGTAATAACCCGAGCCGCTTCATTGACCTCATACATGCCCAGGTCAGGACCGCCGGTCACAGTGAATAAAATACCTTTTGCCCCCTCTATTGAGAGTTCGAGCAGCGGGCTGTCAATAGCCGCTTTAGCCGCATCCACGGCGCGGTTGTCGCCAGTGCCCTGGCCTATGCCCATCAGTGCTGATCCCGCGCTTTCCATGATCGATTTTACGTCGGCAAAATCAACATTAATCAGGCCGGGTACGGTAATCAGGTCAGAAATACCCTGAACGCCTTGGCGCAATACTTCATCAACCGTGGCAAAGGCATCGAGCAATGAAGTTTTCTTATCTATTATCTGCAGGATTCTATCATTGGGTATGGTAATCAGCGTATCGACCTTATCATTCAGCTCACCGAGTCCTTCTTCAGCGATAGCTTTGCGCTGCGCCCCCTCAAAGGCGAACGGTTTCGTAACCACGGCCACGGTCAAGGCGCCAGCATCGCGTGCCAAATCAGCAATCAGCGGTGATGCGCCAGTGCCAGTACCACCGCCCAGTCCGCAGGTAATAAAAACCATGTCAGTGCCTTTGAGCGAGTTTTGCACCTCTTCCTGGTTCTCTTCGACTGCCCTGCGGCCAAGCTCTGGATCCATACCGGCGCCCAGTCCGCGTGTGGTATCGCGTCCGACATGGATTTTCTGCGCCGCCCGAGAATGATGCAGTGCCTGGGCATCCGTGTTAACTGCTAAAAAATCGACCCCGCGAATCTTATCGCTGATCATCCGGTCAATAGCCGCGCCGCCGGAACCGCCCACGCCGATAACTTTAATTTTGGCAAAAGTTTCAATTTCTGGTTTTATTTCCCGATTATTAGTTCGCTGGGCCATATAGTATGAAAATTACAAATTAAGGTATTAATGATTTGAACCATTGCTTCATCTTATTAGTCGCTTCTGAAACAGAGGTAACTTTTGAAAAGGCGCGTCGGCCGCTGTCATTGCCGCCCGTGTAAAAACCAAGCCCCCAGTGCAACAAGCCAACCGCAGTGGAAAAAACCGGATCGTTTACTTTATCAACAGCTGTAGTAGCCAGGTCAACCGGCTGACCAATAGCGGCTGGCAGTTTGAACTGTTTTTTAGCTACCTCTACCAGGCCGGGTAGTTTCGCGCCGCCACCGGTCATGATTACGCCAGCCGGCAGTAATCCAGAACGGTCAATCTTTTGCAGCTCCTTATCAGCCATGGTAAATATTTCCTCACAGCGTGCTTCTATAATTTCCGCCACGTGCTTGCGTGACACCATGCCTTCTTCACGGGAATCAATTTCCTCGAGGCTGATTTCGTCACGCTTATTGATCTCCGCGGGCAGTGCGGAGCCGTGTTCGATTTTAATTTTTTCTGCAATATCAATCGAGGTGCGCAAGCCAATAGCGATATCGTTCGTAATATGCGATGAACCGATGGGAATGATCGCGCTGTGCAGGACGTCTCCCTCTTCAAACACCAGCAGGCTGGTAGTCGCGCCACCGACATTGAGAAAAGCCACACCGAGATCTTTTTGTTTCTTGGTCAGGACTGCCTCTGACGCGGCCAGTACACCGAGTACCAGATCGTCAATGTGGATACCGGTACGGTAGATGCATTTGGTCAGATTCTTAATCTGTGATGACAGTCCCTGGATGATCTGCGCATCAACCTCCAGACGGATGCCGGTCATGCCGATGGGATCCTTGACGCCTTTTTGGTTATCGACGGTAAAACTCCGCGGCACCACGTGAAGAATTTCATAATTTGGCGGTGTGGCGACCGCTTGGGCCGCTTCAATTACCCGCTCGACGTCATCCTCCTTAATCTCGCCGTCGGATTTTGATACCGCGATAACCCCGTGTGAATCCTGGGATGTAATATGATTACCATTAATACCCACAAAAGCATGCTCAACAGGTATGCCGGTCATGCGTTCCGCGTTTTCCAGGGCGCTTGATATGGCTGAAACCGCGTCCTCAATACTCGTGATCGCCCCTTTGCTCACGCCTTCAGCCGAGCTTTCAGCAGCGCCAAGTACTTGGATTTTATTGTCATGGGGATTGATTTGGCCAACAACAATACGTATTGTCGTAGAACCGATATCAAGACCTGTTAGTATGTCTTCTTTTGCCATAGTGAAAGCGGTAATAGTATGTTATGAGTTATAGCTGTATTATAAAATATATTATACAATCATGCAATGCGCCGGGTCAAACTGAACACATAATTTATACAAGACCGCTTTCAAACCATCAGTAGGGCCATACATACGGTGCAAAAATCAGGATTCCGATAATAACCGCACCAACCGTAGCGACAAGCACTGCCGCGGCCATAATATCTTTTATTACCTGCACATAAAAGTGGATTCGTGGCCGTAGCACGTCCACTAATTTTTCAAACACCGTATTAATCAGCTCTAGAATGATGACCAGCGACATTACCAAAAATAAAATAATAGCCTGCCATAGCGCCACCTGCAAATAAATCATCAAAATAATAACTACTGCGCTGACGATCAGATGGATGCGGATGTTTTGTTCACTTTTAAACACGAACCAAAACCCCCGCATGGCATAGCGGAAACTTTTTCCTAACCTTTTATAATCTATGATTGCCATATGGCTTATGATTTGTGGAGCTGTTCCATGATACACGCTTCCAGTCGCTTCATCCGACGGGCAGCAGCTGCCTGATGGTGATCATGCCCCAGCAGATGCAGTAATCCGTGTGCCAATAAAAATACTATTTCCTCGCTAATTGGTTTATCCTGCTCGCGTGCCTGACGCCGTGCGCGCGGGTAGGCTATTATAATCTCGCCGAGATAGCCAGTCGACTGGCTCGGCATCGGAGCAGAATCCTGTTCTGCAAAAGACAATACGTCAGTGACCCGATCCTGATTACGGTAACGTCTGTTCATGTCTCTGATAGCATGGCTGGAGACAAAAGCCACAGAGACATTGGCCTCCTGGATTCGGGGAAGGCACTGCGCTGCCGCGTCAAATAACTTGGTAATTAACTGTTTGGGTACGCGGTACTTCCCTGCTTGTGCGATCTCGACCTGCATTTAGAGATAAAACTGATTGGTATTGTTTGTGTTTTGGTTTGTGTTAGTGTTGGTGTTAGAGTTTGCGTTGGTGGCGTAATTGATATTGATGATGCTGTTTGTATTTACGTTCGCAGTGCTATTAGTATTGGAATTGGTATTGGCGATACCAAAACTGCGGTACATCATGGTAAAGGTAGACAGGTATGCCGCCTCGCTTAAAATATTGATATTATAACTGATCACATATGCACTGACGCCATGCGTGTAGTACACGGTCAGGCCATCCAGGCTTTTGACGCCAGTCAGGGTGTTATCCCAATTCCGCACTGATTCTATCTGTGCCGAGCTAATGCCGGGCGACTTGGAAATATACCAATCACGGGCTGACAGCCGTGCTGGATTATCCTGGACACTGACGCTGATAAATTCCCCGGTCGTCGTGAATATTTTACCACTGGGGTTTTGGGGATCGTCTCCTACTGTCCAGTCAGACGGATAGTACAGCGTAAACGGGTCACTGGCACTGACATGGCGGGTAACACCTGTATTCAGGGCGATTTCCCCGGACCCGTTGGGATTATAGCCATTAATAATCTCCTGGCCGTCGCTATAGCTGTCGCCATCTGTGTCTGGTACTGATACTTTTGTGCCGTACAGCCCCTCTTCAGCATCAGTCAGATTATCCTGGTCAGTATCAACAGCACTGGCTACTTGATTGACATTCCCTATCGTGTTGGTCGCAGTGTTGGTATGTTGGTTTGTATTTTCGAAGATATTCACCATATTTGTACCGGCATTTGTATTACTGGCCGCGTTAATATTGGCAACAGTGTTGGTATTGGCGTTTTGGTTTTGATTGGTGTTAGTATTGGCGGCATTAGCCGTATTTACTTGATTCGTAGTGTTGACGGCTGTATTAGTATTAGTTTGTTCGCCATCTCCCATAGTCTGCCATAAATAATAACCTCCCCCGCCGAGTACGAGCAGGATAATGATGATAATGCTGACGATGAGGAACGTTTTGTTACTGCCGCTTTTTTTGCTGTCATCCGTATAAAACTTTTCCGGCATAGTGTGGATGCGGGCTTTTTTACCTGAAGGCTGACCTGGTGATGTCGTATCGGCCATACTATATGATTATGTTAGTTATTGATTATTATTGGCGATCCCGGCCTGCAGATCAAGCAATTCGCCGGTTCCGAGCGGATTATACCCGTTGCTGACCTCGGTACCATCCATGTTACCGTCGCCGTCTGTATCCGGATTTAGAGGATCTGTCTGGTATACTTTTATTTCCTCACGGTCAAACAGTCCGTCACGGTCTGTATCAATGCTGCGCGGATCAGTACCGTACTCGGCTTCCTCTGCGTCCGAAAGGCCGTCACCGTCTTCGTCTATCTCCTGCGCCTGCACCGTAGGCAATACTGCCGGGGAGCCTCCCTGATCAGCCACCCCCGTATCACTAACCGTTACCGGTCTATTCGTATCGGCAACAGTATTTGGCTCTTCATCATTCAGAAATAAGCTGGCTACAATGGTAGCTAATCCCAATACTACTAGTATAACAAATATGATAACCAGCACAAAAGGAATGCGTTTATTCCGCTTTTTCGGGCGGATTGTCGGCTGGGGTGCTGACTGTTCGGCTGCCTGTTGTTGGCCGCGCGGTGCGGTGGGCGGCGGCGCAACTGGCTGCCGTCCTTTTTCTACATCAGCGAAAATATCCTCCGGTTCCTGTTTTTTATTGTTACGTTTCTGCGCTGTCATGTAGCGGAATTTAATTCAGGGGGTCGTGCCCGCTGTTAATCTCAACATTGTCATCAAATCCATCATCATCCGAGTCGATTTTCAGCGGATCTGTTTTATAAATAATCAATTCGTCATAATCAGACAATGTGTCTCCGTCAGTGTCTGGCTTCAGAGGATTTGTGCCATATTCCACTTCCCCTCCATCAAGCCAGCCGTCATAATCCGAATCCTGATTTTCCGGATCAGTGCCGATATTTTTCTCTTCCTGATCGCTGATACCGTCAAAATCACTATCCGTAGGCCTCGTATCTTCAGTAATCTTTAACGTGGAAACTACTTGCCCATATTCATCGTGGGAATACTGTATTGTCCCCTCAATACCGGCCGGAATATTGTATTCCACGCGTTCCTGGTCAGTAATATCACGATTCTCCGGAAGCGGCGCTCTATCGACATTACCTAAAGCAGCGGTATTGGTATTTGTATTGTTTTCATTATCTGGTGCTTCGCGCTGTACGGAAAAAAATACAATCGCCGCAATACCTATAACCAGTAAAACTCCTATTATAATTAAAAATGTTTGTTTCATCTTCATAAATTAAAATGGACAGTCGTTGTTTTTTAATAAACAGCAACAATAATTAAAGCAACCTGGTAAAGTATCATCGGGAGGCGAACATTCGTATTTCTGGTCGCCGCATTCTCCTTTAGTGGCGACGCACATTTCGCCTGATACATTTGTCGGGCCAAAGCTCTTATCACACTCATAGGCACACCAGTCCGTCCCGCAGTCATCAGGGCACGTATTGGGATCTTCTACAATATAGTCGCAGACACCGTCACCGCAGTACCGATTGCATCTATTGGTGCCCGTATTGCACGTCGTTTCGATAACGCACTGACTATTGTCGACACAGCAGTAATCCCGATCACCACGATACGGCATTCCCATGATATCCATATTTGCACTGCTAGCATTTGGTGTATATGTGCTTACCTGCCGATTAACTTCGTTCCAGCTGCCGAAACCACCCGCGGTAGAAAACGTGAACCGAGCTATCTGCCACCACGGATAGGCAGCACATGTTAGGTCTGGGGTCACTGAATATATTGGCGTGGTAGCTTGGTTTTTTACTTCTACTGTAACATCTGACGTCCAACTGCCACCCGAATTATTTCGGCCATACAAATCATAGCGGATTCCCGCAATAGTTGCTTGAACCAAGAGTATTTCTTTGAGCTCAGGATTGGCACTATTGTTATTAGCCACATAGACGATGCCGGGAGCGCTATCACTAACTGCTGAAGCGATGCCTTGGTCTTCGATCATGAGATATTCATTTACAATAGCTGGCGCGCCGGTAGAACTAATATCAATACGATAGCTATAGTCCAGACAGACATTACTTTTGCAAACACCATTACGCAAACTGCCTGAAATTCTGCAGTCTTTTCCGTCCGGCTGACCAGTACAGCCTAATGTGCAGCTGCTAAAATCATAGGTGCATTCCTGGGCGCTACCCGGCGCAACACAGCCTAGAGTTCCGCCAGCATATCCAAAATCTTCACATGTCATGCCATTTAGATTACTGCCGTCGCAATCTTCATTTGGATCAATAGTTATATTACCGCAATTAGAAGCCATGGCATATTGACAGATAGCATTACAGGTTCCTCCATTAACACACGTATCTGTAGTGCCAGAATTACCGTCATCGCAATCCGCATCGTTCTGACAACGGTATGCGCAGTTTCCGCTACAACACATGTTATTTAACGGTCCACACGCCGGCTCGAGCACGTTGTGACGATCAGTAGCTAGCTGGCATGACCCGCCAGAGCACTGGTCTCCTGTAGTGCACGGATTACCATCATCACATGATGCATTATTAGCGCTGTGCGTACACGTACCTCCCTGACACGTATCGTCTGTACATACATTACCATCATCTGTACAGGTAGTACCGTCCGGCTGGCCAGAGCATTCGCCACAGCTGGCGGTCGTCATACAAATTGGCGGACTGCCACAGCACAGCTGGCCCGTGCCGCAGGAAGTACCCTCGGCTACTGGCGTATGGCTACAGCTGCCGTCAGCCTCGCACTGATCATTGGTACAGGGGTCAGTATCGGCACACCAGCCGTCAGGATCAGCCTGGGCATTACAGTCAACGCAGCATGTCTGGTACAAATCAGAAAAGCCGGATTGACACGTGGCATTACATTGAATTGTGCCGCTTGTGTTCATGCAGTATACCTGTGCCTGCCCGTAATCCTGACACGCTACCGTGCCGCCGTAACAAGAACTACCCAGAGTACAATCCCCTTTCCACCGCGGAAAACTGCAATCATTTATTTTCTCAAAGGTGTCATCTACCCACACGCCACCAACGCAAGTTTGAGTTTTTTGACTGCCCACACACTGGGTATCACCGTCAGTACACGTAGTCGCGCAATCAGAATCAGCCATATCTATAGCACCATCACAATCATCGTCCAGACTATTGAAACACTCTTCCTGGGTAGGATAAATAGCGCCAATACATGATCCCCAATTACCGGCAGCCGTACACGTCTGCGTACCGAAACTGCATTCACCCACATCAGTCTGTCCGCATTGGCGCGTATCATTAGGCGTGCATTCGGTACACGAGCAGGTGCAATTGTTGCATTGCGGTACGCCTGTACCACAGCTGCAGTCTGAAGCAGCTTCACACTGTTCATTACATTCGATTATACCATTACCGCAAGTCGCATCTACACACTGACTTTCGTTAAACCGGCATTCATTCCCCGCGCCAGCCTCGACACATTCCAAATCACCGCAGTCATATCCCAGGGTAACGCATGATTGGCCGTTGAGATCTTCGCCGTCACATTCCTCGCCAAGGTGCGGGGTAACGATGCCGTCACCGCACATGGGCGCGCCGCCGCCGCGGATATTGAGCCTGATTTCGATGGCCTCACTGCGGTTGCCGGCCGCGTCGATCGCGTCCACCTGGAAGGTATGCCAGCCGGCCGAAATCTTTTCCGGGTCAAATGTCCAGGCATAGTCTGGCGCCACGTCAGTGTGGCGGATAATATAATCCCGGTAAAAATTAACCTGTACAATGCCGATATTATCGGTGGCATCGACGGTCAGTGTGGTATTGCCAAATACGTCAGCGCCATAGACCGGTGTCTGCGGCCGGGTAAAGACAACCCGCGGTTTTTCATTATCATCAGCCGTATTGTTTATAATCACATTGATCTGTCCAGCGGCGGTATTGCCCGCATCATCATAGGCAATCACCGTCAGCCGGTGCGGCGCATTAGTAAACTGCCCGATCTGCCAATCCCACGACCAAGTATTCGCACCCTCGTCTATTGTGGCATTGCCCCGTAAAATATCATCCACATATACCTCGACCCGATTAACGTGCTGGTCATCAGTTACCGAGCCGGTCGCCGTAATATTCGCATTAAGTGTTTGACCGTTTGTCGGCGTGTCAATGCTGACTGACGGATCAACTATGTCGTCGTTTTGTACGGTCACCGGAATTTCAGCGGTATATGAATTGCCGTTTGCGTCGGTCACGACTGCCCGCAATGTATAGGCACCGTTAGGATACAGTGGATCGCCGCTGCCGTCCGTATCGACCGTATTCCACGACTGGGTACAGGTCACTGACGGCGCGCCATTTGGACATGACCAGGATGACTTGCCGACAACGAGCATGATAAAGCTGCTGATCGTATTATTATCAGTAGCTTGGGCCGTTACCGGTTCCGCGGTCCCGGAAACCGTAGCGCCCTCGGCCGGCTCGATAAAGATAACAAACGGCGCTGACGTATCATTTGTGTCCGGAATAATAATAATAGCATAATCCTGACGTGTCACGTTGCCGACATTATCATACGCATGCACTGAGAAGATGTAATCACCCGGCGCGTATTCTGTAGTATCAAAGCTCCAATTCCATGAAGCGCTGTCCGTATCAGTATATTTGCGAATACCATCCACGAAAAACTCCACCCGATCCACGCCGCTGGGCGGTGTACCCTGATCAACAACTGTTACTACCAGCGGCCACGTACCTGACATATTGATCCCATCAACTACTGGCGTGCCGTTCTCATGAGTAACCTGCTGAATATCCGGCCCCTCATGGTCCTGGGCTGTTCCAGTAGCGTCGTACCGATAGTTGTAGCAGGGACATTGACTGCCGCCGCTGCCCTGACAGGCGTCACCTGCATAATTAATCAGCGTACCAGGCCCCGTATATTCCATAGTAGCAAATAAATCAGCGCTATCACCGTTTGAATGAACCCGATACATATAAATATGAGAGCCAATCGGACACTCAAACACCTTGGTCTGATCATTCCAGCACGTATTCTGATCAAATCCATCTGCTTCGCGGCATATTATAGGATCCGGCACATCAAACGTGTTGAGCGGATCAGTCGGCAGACCGCTCTGGGCTAGGACAGCCGGCACCAGCAGACGCTGGACCAGCGACCGGCCGGATAATTGGTCTGCCCAGGCCAATACCTGGCTGCCGAGCGTGTCCTGCCATGAGGGCCAGGCCGAGGTAGTAATCCCCTGGACAAACGTACCGCCCTCGAGCAGGGGCATAGTGCCGTTTTTCTCTTTATAATCCAGTACATATGAATGGATTTCCTCTAAGTCCTGCAACCGCTGCAGATCACGCTGCATTTTTTCCCTGGCCGTGGGCAACATATTGAGATTAAACACCCAATTAGCCAGTAATTTATTATAAATTGCGATAGTATCATTCGAAGCACCCTCGTTATATGATATCAGATAAATATACGGCACTAATGCGCTGTTCTCTAGGTTCATAACACCGACATATACCGAGCGTCCGGCCCGCACCGCTTCAAATCCGTCCACGGTCAGCTCCTGCGGCTCTGGAGCAGTATCGCCGAATTGATTGCGGTACCACTGCCGCGGTGAACGGGTCTGTTCATTTTCTAAAATCCGGATACCAATGCCGTCAGACGTATTATCCCGGAGCAGAAAATACTCCTTGACCACTTCATCGTCACCGTTACTATTGTCTGGACTAAACTCACGCACAATCACGTCACTGGTAGGCTTGAGCAGCGGCAAATCAGTGTTGTCGCGGCAGTACCAGGTCGAGAAATTCGCGACCATAGGCGTAGCCGGCGCTCCGTCGACCGTGTCCACCAAGCCATTGGCAATGAATGGGAACGTGTCGTTTTCCGGGGCATAGGGATGTGGCCACGGCCGCTGGCATATACCGACCGTTACCTTGGCTCGGCCGGTCTTGGTACTGCCGGTATAATTATCAGTCGCCATAATGCCGACATAGGCGCGGCCGTTCGTCGGATTAGCAGTCACGTAATCAGACCGCCCGCCGCTGCCGGCCAAATCAATGATGTCATTGGGGTCATCCTCGGTCCAATTCGAATACGTAGCAGTCACCTCTATGCCGTCTGCGTCCACTGCCCGGGCCGTGAACAAATGCTGGTTGCCGGGGTCACCTAACAAATCATCACTGCAGCCGGTCTCCAGCGCGCAGGTAAACCGGTCTGGCGAAGAGTACTGGGCCGTGGCAGTATCTATTTGCCAGGCGATATGGTCAATGGCGCACAACGTAGCGTCATTGGCCAGTGTCCAGGTCTGGGAATTCGATACGGCTTTTACGCCGTATTGGTTGGTAACACCTTCGGAAACAGCTATTGTTATGGCGCTGATTGCCGCCGGATCATACACCGGATCAGGCCGGAACCTGAATCCGCTGTTATTCGGAATAATTGATCCGCTAATACTATTTCCACCCTGGTCAGTAACACTAATAGTCGTATCATCCATACTGGCCTGGTCCATGTCCACGCCAAACGTATCAAATGTGTAGTTTATTACCTGGTTTGTACAATGTATCGTACTGCCTGGAGTCGGAATGGCGCTGTCAAACGTCGGCCGCTGGTAGCAGCACCGCGGATTATCATTACCGCAGCCGACAACAGTTGGATCACCGCATTCATTATCATTAACACAGCCGCAGTATAATCCTCGTTCTGACCCCGTACATAACCCTTTGTCCGGATAACATTCGAGATTGCCGTGTGTTTGTGCCGGATTAGCGTCACAACACACGCGGCAGTCATCACCGTAAGGCGGCGGCTCTGGCGGGGGCGGCACCAGTGATGACGTGTCGCCAGTACTACTGTAGCAATCATACTTACCGGCCGCGACTGCCGGACCAGTAGCACAATTCGGATTTTCCGGTGTCTGGGGAGTGCTATCATTTTCCCTGATACGGCATAGCTGACCAGGCGACCCATTACTGCACTCGGCCGCGTCCTGGCAAATATTATTTTTACAGCAGCCAGTGGCACAATCAGTATCTGCAGCACAACTGATGCCAAACTCCAACGCATTTGAAGCGCATCCCTGTACCTCTACTCTAGCCGGTCCGGTCTGGGCATTAGGCGGTACGAGAGCGCCCTCATATGTAGTGCCGGTACCGCTGCCCGAATTTTCATCTATAAAACCACCTGCTCCATCAGAAAACTGCGCGTGTGTGTTTGGCGGCGAACCAACGAGATTAAAACCGTTAAATTTCACAACATCGCCCTCCTTGCCGCTCGGGGGCTCTAGCGGCGGACATAAACCAGGCAGGCCTGATGCTGGTACACTGGCACCCCCGGCACATAAGTTAGTGATAGTGAAATCACGCGTATCTCCAGACTCTGGGGAATGCCCGCTGTCAGTCGTTACACTCACCGGGATCATGCCGGTTGCCTGGATCGGATTTTGGACAATAATCCGTGAGTCAGTCCAGCTGGTATTGCCGCATACTGGCGGGGCAATGTCGCTGCCAAACTCGACAAAACCAGACCCCTGCGTATCACCAAAATAACAGCCATTCACCGTCACGATTGTCTCGTGCGGACCGGACGAGGGGCTTAGTGCTGTTACTGCCGGCGTGCAGCGGTTGGTAACGGGATCACATACTGAATTACTGCCTGGGCAATTATCCTGGCAATGCTGGTCTGTCTCGCAATCAGTAATAGTTAATTCGCCCTGGGTAATGGCACTGTTTGTGCCGTCTGTAGCAGTGACATCAACATAGACCGGATCGTTGTCAGTGCGGTTTTCGGTCAAAATCTCCGCGGTATTCAAAATAGTAGTGCTGACTAAAGCCCGGTCAGGACTGCGGGCCAGCGGATCAGTAATGCCCCAATTCCAGGAATACCCAGTTGGGTCGAGGATCTGGCCGGACGGATCACAGCTGTCCGGTGAGCCGAGCGCCTGGGCATGATAATTAATCGTATTGTTAATCGCTTCCTGCTTTGTCTCCGGTGTAATATCAATACTGGCAATCTGGCACAGATTTGGGTCGTCCTTGGTCTGAAACGTCCAGGAAAACGCGTCATTCACATTATCATCATTAGAATCATAATTCAATCCGGTGAGACTGCCTCCCGTACTATTAGTAATCGTTCCGTCCAGCACCACACGATACCGCTGATTCTGGACAAAGGGCGGCGTATCGAGCACTACCTGAAAAATTGTGTACGGATTCAAATAACTAGCTACGATACTGTCTAGCGCTACTGGTGTGAGCACAGTGCAAGCTGTATCGCCGCACGTATATACATGTACGTTAGCTGTATCCATACTAGCTGATACGTCCTTACTAATTAGTCCACCGATATTAGCATTGACACAGGCGCTACTACAGGTAGGAGCGTACCATAACATGACAGAGCCCTCTGGCGGGATTGGCAGAATTTCAAACGGCAACCGGTTGGTTGAGCCGGCATCATTCTGTATCCAGACGTCATTTGATCCATAATCCAGTGGATCCACGACATTGGGCGTGTCGCCACGTGCTTCATTATCAGCCCAGGCTGTCACCGTCGCTAATTTATCATTCATTAATTCAAAATGGATATCTTGGATAGCGCTGGCCGCGTCAAACCGGATACCGGTCGCGCGGACAGGAGTGAGATTAGGATAGCCGACGTCCGGAATCAGATCATAGAGACACGGTCCGGTGGCCTCGCCAGTGCCATTGATATAAAAAGTGGCAGGATTGCTCTCAATCGGCGGATCATATTCTGGATCGTCATAATCTATCTCCACCGTAATATCTGGATGTTCTGGCGTCGGGACAAATGCATACGGCGGATTTGGTACCGTGGTTGTCAGCCACGTGCCGTCAGCATCTGATCCCTCAACCGTAGCCGTGATTTCGCCGTGATTACTATGATCAAACGTAATCTCTGGTACGGCGCTATGATTTGTCGTCCCCTTAAAACAGCGTCCGCTGATAGTCAGACATTCGCCGTTTAAGCCCTGGTTCGGACTTAATCCCGCAATAACCGGCTCGCACGCGCAGGCCTCTTGCGTCGCTGTGGTAAATTGCCATGTCTTATCTAGCGTATTACCATCAATATCCATGACCATGTTCGTATCCACGAGTACGTCAAAGGTCGTATTCGTCGGGAGAGGAACTGCCGGATGTACCACAAAATGTTTGTTTTCCAGCGCCGGAGTAGACGGATTATAATCAGCCACTTCTAATCTGTTACCATTGCCGTCAGTTATCTGCTGTTCCAGATTATACGGCCGAATCGGACCGATATTGATGTTATAGCTGGCTCCATCAGTCACGGTAAATGACACCTCCTGGTAAAACATGCTGGTATTGAACACAATGCCGATATCAGTATCTGGACACGCCTTATTGTTTTTCGGATACCAGGTGGCTACGCCGGGCATTTTATCATTGGTCTGGAATTCCCAGTCCACACCCGCAGCCATGGGATTACTGCACAGGTCTTCGACATTAGCAACCATAATGCGATACCAGGTAAATGATTCCAGCGGATTAATCATGGGATCCTCAATATATACCTCAAATCCCGTACCGTCCGCCGTTTGAGAAACTGACAGCTGGTTATTTGGGTATGTTCCGACAACTGCACCGTTCTCACCGTCTAACTGCTCCAATACAAAGTTACCGGCAATCGGCCGGCCGCTGGCGTCAATAATAGTTGTATCATCGATTGACTCATTGAATTTTACGGTCATAATCGGGGTACGGTCGACGTACCTGTTGGGATACTGTGGATGGGTGCGTAATTGCGGATACGCGGTTACTATTTCCGGTGGCACGTCATCGACCGTGTCGTTTGTCTCAAATGTCCACTCATACCTGCTTTCGCCGCCATTATACGTACAAAATGGCGCAGTACAATCATCTAATGTCAGCCCGGCCGTATCAGCTATAGACTCCGGCATCCATAATGCATGATCGTGAAATGCTTCAAATAAGCTGTTCGGGTGCTTAAACGTGACTGATTTGCGCCGGGTAACCCAATCCCCGGTCACCTGCACCGCTGGGCTGGACCCGGTATCACGTACCTGGATAGTGTTATTGGTAATGGCATCTTGGATTGTCTGATCATCAACATCATGGTTAAACAGCGACTTAACCGCGCTGCAGCGGTGCACGTCCAGATGCGGATCAGCCCCGTCATGGGCTGTCTGAAATTCACGCAAGGCGAATTGTTGTGGAGTAAGCATACAACCCGAAATATCTTGCCATACCCACACACCGCCAATACATAACTCACAAGCGCCCCGCCATGTACCGTCAACACACGGACTGGGTCCGCCGGTCAGATCCAGTGTCTGCTCGATGATAAAGGTGACTATAGCCCAGGCCAGGAGCACGATCACCAGACCGATCACTGCCCTGGTGATAATCTTCTTCGCCTTGGCGACCTTGTCCTGGTTACCAGCCGCGGTCATCCACACAAATCCGCCGTACAATATCATGATCACGGCCACCAAACCCAAAAAGCCCAACGCCCACTGGACTATACTAATAATAGTCGAAACCAGATCCGCCGTACCCAGACCAAAGGTCGTACCCATGGCCGGATCAACATCGACCTGGGCAATGGCCGTATCAGTACCCAGATAAAACGCTCCCAACATCAGTAATATGATGCAGCAGCCGATGCCCAGAACGATCCCGGCAAAAAAAGTATTTTTATTCTTTCCTCCCATAATGTATGTATGGTACCGAACGGCCTGTCCTCACGGACAGGAATATATTTATGAATTATTGACCTTTTGTTTGACAATGTCTGAAACTGCCTGGCCATCAGCCTGGCCCTGGATACGAGCCATGACCTGTTTCATGACTCCGCCTATGTTTTTCTCCGCCTGATCAATAGAGTCCAGAACCTCATCTACTATCTCACTGATCTTTTCCTCGGATAGCTGGTCAGGCAGATATTGTTTGATAATACTAAGCTCGGTCTGTTCCTTATCAGCCAGTTCCTGGCGTCCGCCCTGCTCATATGCCTGGATTGAATCTTTACGCTTCTTGGCTTCACTGCCTAATACTTTGAGGGTCTCTGCATCTGACAGAACGTCTTTTTTCAGCTCGATAGCTTTATTATGCAGAGCTGACTTGAGCATACGCAAAACAGAGACTGTTACCGCCTCTTTTTGCTTCATGGCCTCTGTGATGTCGGCCGCTAGTTTGTCAGCGATGCTCATGCCCGAAATTTGATTTGTTTTTTATGGTGAGCGGGCGTCTGTCCTATTTGCGGACTTTTGCCTGCAGCAATTTTTTGATCGTGCCGCGTTTATTCGGCCTGCGTGGATCGATAAAGTCTTCTAGCTTGCCAATTTTACGAAGGTATTCTTTTTTCTCTTTTATCTCCTTGCGGCGGGCAGCGGTTTCGCGCTCCTCACGCTTACTGCTTTTTGGCTGATAAAAGCGGTTGCCTTTGGCGCGCAACAGCACGCCGCTGGACTGCACCTTTTTCGTAAACCGACGCATCAAATTTTCTGGCGATTCGCCGTCTTTTCTGGTTACTTCAACCACGAAATATTGTCACCTCCCCTGAATAGGGTATTAATAATTATTGTGAATAAAACTAGACTTAATATACCATATTGCACCGACTAGTGTCAATTAATCGGTAACGGCTTCGGATACAGGGCCTGCATATAGGCTGTATAAGCGGCTATCCAAGCGGTGGCAAGAGTTTGCCGCCCAGCAAATGCCAGTGCAAATGTTTTACTTGCTGTCCTGCATCAGGGCCAGTATTAGCTAAGATTCGGTATCCGCTTTCAGCTATACCCATGTCTGCGGCCACAGACTTCAGCTGGCGTACCATACGGCCAACCAGATCATCATGAGACGCGTCTATTTGGTTGAGCGACGGGATGTGCTCTTTTGGTACGGCCAATATATGGGCCGGAGCCTGGGGCTGGATATCCTTAAATATGATAAAATCCTCTGCTTCATGCAGCGTATCGGCTTCTGTTTCGTGGCGGACAATTTTACAAAAAATGCATTTATCTGACATAAGTGATGAATATTTATGAATTATCTTTTTTCTCTACGACGTTGCTTTTCTGGAGGCGCTTTTCCAGCTCCGGCACCAGCCGCTGATAATCAACCGTTTCCTGGAGGCCGCTCTCCATATCACGGATCAGGATGGTATTATCCATGATTTCTTTTTGTCCGAGAATAACTGCAAACTTGGCCCCGCGCTTATTCGCCAGCTCCATCTGCGCCTTGAGTCCGTCCTTGGAAAAGTTTTCCCCGACCTGAAATCCTGATTGCCGAAGTTCTTCGAATAGTTTGAGGGATTTTTTACGGGCAGCGTCACCGAGCTGCGCCACAAAAACATCTGGATGTGCTGCTGGCGGTTTGGGGACATCGCGCTCTTTCATCGCCATGATCAGGCGCTCAATACCACTGGCAAAACCGATCGCCGGCGTGGCCTGCCCTCCCAGCATTTTTATCAGCAGGTCATACCGTCCGCCGCCGCCAAGGGCTGATTGGGCTGACGATTTGATGGCCGCCTCATCGTCTGGCTGATCCGACTGCGGCCAGAGCTCAAACACCGTACCGGTGTAATAATCCAAACCGCGGACCAGGCGCGGATTGAGGACATAGGGAATCTCGAGTTCATCGAGATGCTCCAGCACCTTTACAAAATGTTGGTGTGATTCTTCGTCCAAATGATCGACAATCTGCGGAGCGTCCTGCGCCAGAATTTGGGCGTCGGGGTCTTTTGAATCCAAGAGGCGCAACGGATTTGTTTGCAGGCGCTGCTGGTCTTCCTCTGATAATGATTTTTTACGAGGTTTATAATAATCCAGCAGTATCTTCTTATACTGATTACGGCACTCTGGCGTGCCAATACTGTTTACCTGCAGTGAGACTGGCAGTCCTATTTCATCATAAAAACGATACGCCATCATCAGGAGCTGCGCGTCAATGACTGGATGATTGTCGCCGATAGCCTCAAATCCAAACTGAAAAAACTGCCGATACCGACCGGCCTGGGGACGGTCATACCGGAAAAAGGGGCCGCGATAGTAGAGCTTCACCGGCTGGGACCTGTTCAACATGCCATGCTCTATATAGGCGCGTACCACCCCTGCTGTCCCCTCCGGACGAAGTGAGACGCTGTCACCGCCTTTGTCAGTAAAGGTATACATTTCTTTTTCGATAATATCAGTCGCTTCGCCAACAGAACGGATAAACAAATCTGTTTCCTCGAGCAAGGGAGTATCAATCCGGCCAAACCCATAGGCCTGCGCCATGGTATCTACAATATGCCTAATTTTTTCCCAATACGGCTGGTCTTCGGGCAGGATGTCCTTCATGCCGCGTAATAACTGGAATGATTTTTTCTTTTTGGTTCTGTTGTTTCCCTTAGTGCTCATAGTATCCTTGATATGGATTAATTAAATAAATATACTGGCGGGGCAAAGTGGCTAAATTCCTCAAACGGCCACACCCGTAACCAGGCTCGGCCGACAATATTATCTTCTGGCAGCGGGCCAAAACTCCTCGAATCCAGACTGACCGATCGGTTGTCGCCCATGACATAATACTCGTCGCTATCGAGTGTAGCGGATTTGGTACCGCTGGTATACACTCCTTCGCCTAAATATGTTTCTTCCAAAACAATCCCGTCAGGATACTGCTGATTTCGTATCATCACTTCTCCATTACGAATCTCCAGTGTTTCTCCGGGCAGACCAATAATCCGTTTGATCAAATAATCTGTCTGGGTAGTAACCGGTTTGATAACAACGACTTCGCCGCGTTTTGGCTCGGTAAAACGGTACGTAATCTCATCAATGATCAAATACTGGTTATCGTAAAACGAAGGCTCCATCGAAGCGCCCCGCACATAAAACGGCTGAAATAAGAAGTAGCGTACCGGAATGATAATGGCCAGGGCGATTAATATTATTTTGAGCAGCTCAATAACAAATCCCTTCGGGGATTTGGCAAACTCCGGAATCTCTTCTTCTGATTTTTTCTTTTTTATGTCTGCGGGTTCTGAACCGCTAAATGTAAGTCTCATTATAGTATCGTAATAGTGAGGACTGCCGCTCAAACAAAAAATAAATTTGTTTCAATGGCTCGAGAGGAGTCGCTGTGTCCGCCTTTGGCTACGCCGCAGGCACAGCAGGCGGGGGCGGGCTAACTCCCGACGTTCCGACATACGTCGGGAGTCGGGATCCCGATTTCGCTTTTGGCGAACATCGGGACTACCGTTCACTATTTTGTAAATTATTTTTTTATTCTTCTTGGCTTTTAAAAAACGTTCCCTTTTATAGGCCGACTGAATATCCGGATATTCCTCTATACCTACTAATTTCCAGGGACGCCATGGCTTTGTTGATTTAGAAAAAGCCTTGATTGTGTTCCCAGAAACGTTTCTGAACGCGACTGCTCGTACCTATATAATACCGCTCATCTTTTTCGCTTTGTAAAAAATATACAGCATGCATAGTATTAAATGGGCTCGAGAGGAGTCGAACCTCTGACCTCTACCGTGTCGAGGTAGCGCTCTAACCAACTGAGCTACGAGCCCGTGCAATATTTTTAAAAACCGACAGCTCTATGGACCGCTTCGCCTGTTGCCAAGAACTTTCTGGTGGGGACGAGAGGAGTCGCTGTTTCCGCCTTTGGCTACGCCGCAGGCGTGCCGGGCGGGCTAGCTTCACCCCGCCCCTTCTCTCCATGGGCCTGACAGGATTTGAACCTGTGACCTCACGGATGTGAACCGTGCGCTCTAACCAACTGAGCTACAGACCCAGAGAAGGGGCGGGGCAAGACTAATCTAATCACCCTCAAATCAACTAATCAACTGAAAAGGTACGCGGGTAGGATTGAGCCGCACAGCCATGCAACAGATGCGAGTAAGATGTTATAAAACAAGAGAATTAGAGGTATTATATCACAAAATGAGCAAAAATCAAGCACCCCTACGGCAAGCCCTGACCGCATAACGCCAATCATAAAGCAATATTAAACCTGTTTCTTTTTCTTGGATTTGCTCTTTTTTGTTGTTGCTTTTTTGGACTGCTTTTCCTGCTCTTTGGCTGATGCTTGGTTCTGCTCAATCAGCGGAGGCGGCCTAAAAACATCTGCGGATGAAGTCGGCGGTGGCGTGCTTGGTTTTGGCCGCTCTGGTGCCGGCGGTTCGGTATTAGCTCCGGTATTAATTGATTCCAGCCTGATATCCACATCCTTTTCCGTGGCTGGCGGCAGTTCAGCTTTGCGGCGGGGTTTAAGATCGGCAGTAAAC
Source organism: uncultured Gammaproteobacteria bacterium (assembly GCA_964415025.1). Classification (GTDB taxonomy): domain Bacteria; phylum Patescibacteriota; class Patescibacteriia; order UBA10025; family JAHIVO01; genus CAYPXF01. The sequence continues at coordinate 67,459 of CAYPXF010000004.1, forward strand.
CGGATATAGCCTTTTTGTTTACTTACTTTGACCGGCTTACTCTGGAATGGCTGATAACCGTTCTTAATAATCACGAGGTAGTATCTGCCCGATGACAATAAACCGTTAAACTGACCTTTTGTATTCGTAACCCGGGTCCACATCAGCCGGCTGGTATCGGCATTGTAGATACGGACCACCGCCTGTTCTACTGGTTTGCCAGTCTCCTGATCCCTGACCAGGCCCCAGGATCTACCAAGCTTGCGCGAGGAAATAAAGTGGAACAAAATCAGGAATCCATACAGTCCTAGGATCAGACCGTTAGCAGTAGTCGGCTTGAGGATGAGCGTGGCCCAGCTAAGTACAGTACCGGCAATGAGAAAAGGAATATTTAGTTTTTCCACGATATTGCCGAGAAGATTAACAGTACGCAGCCACCGCACTCGATCCTGCGGCACTGACTTGGTGTCCGGGTCGATCGGGATATTGGCTGATACTAATCCTTCTTTTTCTTCTTTGATTTCAAACGTGTCACCGCGGTAGATATTTGGATATTTCGTAATCGCGGCCGTGGTCATAATCTTCGAGGGGAAGCTATATCCCGGATGCTTGACCGTGATATAGTACACGCCTTTTTCTACCAAAAATCCGAACCGCCCGCCCTTATCAGTAATACTGCTGGACTTCAGCTTATTAAACTCCCGGGAAAAAATCCGTACGACTGCTCGGCTCACCGGCTCGCCGGTGATACTGTCAAAGACTGTACCCCAGGGTTTGCGTTTCTTGCTCAAAGATATCGGCACCAGCCAGAAATACCCGAACCGGAATAATAAATACGCCAGATGCGGAATCTGCGTCGAGCCAGATGCTGAAGAAGCTATACCGGCTGCCACGACTATCGCACTGGTCGTAACGACTGGTTCAGCTACGTCGTCAACAACTCTTTTGGCTGTCTTATTTTCACGGACTTTTTTTACTGTTTCGCCAATCTGGCGTGCCACGTTTTTAATCGGCTCCGGTGCCAGTTTATCAAACTGCTCGGATATCCGGTCCGATAAATTCTTTTTCTCCTCTTCAGTTGCTTCCTCATCCGCGTCTGTATCAGCGGGAAGCGGCTCACCAGGCGAATAGACGGTAAAGCTGTTTTCCGCTTGAGTGACATTATCGGCCTGGTCATATGCTTTGGCAATGACAGAGTGACGGCCGAGTGGCAGCTCGGGTAAGGTATACGGCGTGGTTTCTCCGACGTCAAGCCCGACCGCGCTGCCGCTATCAACGATTACATCATAATGATGAATACCAGAGGTGGCGTCAGTAGTCTCAAAACTGATTTGCGGGGTTGTATCTGTCGTCCGCTTGCCATCGAGCAGGTCAATACTAAATGCCGCTGGCGGCGTTGCGTCAATGTTTACCTGATAATGGGCCGCCGGGCCCCAGCCATCACTGTTTTGGGCCCGCACGTGGAAATACCACGTCCCATCGCCAGTGCCGGCAAAACTAACGCCAGCATCAGTCGTATCCCTGACTTGGTCAGGTACTGTTGCCGGCTGGTCATCATACACATAGCTGAATCCGGTTACGCCGTTTTCCCTGTTCCAGGAAAAGGCGCTGTCTGATACATTGTACCAAAGCGCTTGCTCTGGATGAGTGGTCGACGTGATGGTCGGCGCAGCTGGTAATTCAAGCTCTTCTGGTTCAGGTGCCGCGCTGATTACATATGATCCGCCGCTGGCTCCGTCAAATACATTCGTGCCAAATCCGTCATTGGCCAGTACGGTCGCGGAACCAATGTTCACATCGGCCGTTCCTGCAGCCGTACCCTGAAACGTAATGGTAATAATTGTACCGCTGCTGCCGTTATAGCCTGGATTTGGCAAGCCGCCGGCAAAAGTAACCGTGCCGGACTCGTTTGAATACGTCGGACTGACGGGCCATAAACTAAAAACTCCGTTTTGGCTGACATTGGTAACCGTCAGCAGATTGGTCGGAAACGATATGGTCGCTTGGGCTGAATTAATCGCCGTACCGCCGGAATTCACACCGACTGATACGCTAAAACTGTCACCAACAACATGGGCGCCATCTGGCGGTGCCAGATACAGCGAAGCAGCCCCGGCCATGCCGGGTATTAATACGCAGATAACAGCTGTGAAAATAGCTATGCCGATGTTACGCATAGCAGCGTGTATTAGTGTTTAGCATACAAACGGAATAACAGCCATAGCAGGCACAGTATTGCCGTAAGTATTAAAATAATAAGAAAATATGTCGCTGACATGAAAAAAGGTCCGTCGTCGTCTGATCCGGCTATGACCACTGCGCGCGCACTATTACCGGCATGGTCATACGCGCGCACCACAAATCGCTTGGTCAGTGTTTGGTCAGATAGGACATAGGGAGAATCAACCGGAGAAAAAATTGTGTCATTATCTTCTACTTCATAAAAATCTATGCCTGAATCCTTATCCGTGGCAGAAAAAAGTAAAATATACTGACCAGCAAATAACGTCGGATCGCTGGTTACCCGCGTATTACTGATACGCGGCGCATCAATATCGATAAGCACCTGGCGTTTACCGATGACTTCCCATGAGGTACCATCGGGTGATTTTGATGACAATACAAAATAATATATACCGCTTTCCAAATCCTGATACGTCACTATTCCCTCCCCAAAATCCTCGTTAGTATCAGGTAATTCGTCAGAATCCTGCGATAAAGTATAGCTGTATTGGGCATTATCATCATAGCTCCACTCTGCGGTAAACGCATCACGGGCGTACCATGTATTTTCATCCGGATGGGTCGGTGATAAAATAGTAATTAATTTTTTATCAGCAATACTGATAACGCCCGGCTTCACGGTAAGCGGCGTAGGAGTGCCAAACCCGTCATTGAGGTGCACGCTCGAATTGTTTGTATCAAAAATGATTTCAGCGCCACCAGGGGCTTTGGCGGTAAATGTGATGGACACAACCTTGCCATCGACAACATAACTACCGTTCGGTATGCCGCCGGCAAAACTGATAACTCCAGCCGATGGTTCGTGCGCTGGTTCCTGTGCCCAGAGCGTGAGGAAAGAGCCGGCTTTTGAAATGCTGACGACTTTTAGTAAATCTGTCGGATATTGCAGAGACCCCTGAACCGTGTTAATTACCGTATCCTCGCTGTCCAGATGTATCTCGGCCGTAAATGTCTCGCCAATATACATCTCATCATACAGCGGCTTGATCGAAAGTGTCGCCGCTGAAGCACTCATCCAAATACCTATTCCAAAAAGGCAGAGTATACTGCAGCAAAATATTTTTATCGGCAGTAGTTTCATATGTTATCCAGTCCAGTAATAAAGCATAATACTAAAGTCAATAATACTGACCAGACCGTCACTATTAATATCGGCCCGTTCATTAGCCGGATCAGTCTGGTTCCAGTAGAATAAGAGGATAGAAAAATCAACCAAATCTACATTACCGTCACAGTTTATATCTCCCGGGGATGCGCCATCGCACTGGTCGGGTTCGCCGCCGAACACGGTGAATTGGACCGTCTTACTGAATTCTGATACCGCGCTGTTGACCGGCTCGACAGCCTGGGCTTTGGCTTCGTAAACGTCAGCTACCAGGTCATCAGCCGCTACCACCTGGAGCCACCGTCCGTTCGTATCAGCATTGGCGATATGGACAGCGGTCCGCGTTTCTCCGGCTGCGGCTGCGCTGGCGCCGGTTGAAGTGAACGTGAGATTGACCTCGCTGTTTGGCGCGGTGGTACCGGACAGTGTGGCACTTTCACCCACACCTATTTCTGGATCATCAATCATAATAGTCGGACCTAAAAATATTCCGCTGATAGTCGTGGTTGTTCCCTCCGAAAGCGTCAACGTGAAATTTGAAACTTTACCCTCAATCCCCTGCTGGTCTATGCCCGCGATACGGAATGTATACGTGTCCGGATCTACGATTGCCTCTACCTGAAACTGGGCCTGGCTATTAGTAGTAATTAAAGAAATGACTGATCCGTCCTGGCTGATAGTTACAGTAGATGAGGGGTAGGCAATGCCACTGAAGACCACGATAGTATCCGGCTCCTCAAACGGGGGTTTTTCCGGCACTACTGCCGAAACGCTTATCTGCTGGGAGGCCTGCGCCCAGGCAAAAGAATATCCCGCGACCACAACGATCAACGGGATACTCACATATAGCAAAGTCTTCGTACAATAGAATACTATGTTAGCCATCCATTATTTCAATGATTGTGATTTTTTGACTATCCAAGAATTATATTTTTTAATCCCGATCACCAGTACCAGGATAACCAGCAGCACGCCGATGCCCCAGACCGAGATCATATACCAGGGCAGCACCCAGAAGCTGGTGGTGGCTGAATCAGCCACGCTGTCAGTGGAGCCCGCGGTTACAGACAGTACGGCTGTATACCGGCCAAGACTAAAATTATTTTTCTCATTTTTGTACTCCTCCCAAAAATTGCTCCAGGAATTGCCGGTTGTCTGTACTACGGCCGCCTTTTCCCAGGTAGCCTGATATTTACGGATCGTATCCGGTAGGGTGGCGCCGTTTTTAGCATTAAACTCTATGGTATCTACTTCCTGGCCCAGCATGTTTTTAAAGGTAATAGTGCCGGCAGGCTTGAGATGTACATTGCCTGCGTTTTGGAATCTGGCATAAAGCTCGATCGGCAGTCGGGAATATACTGTCGCGCCACTCTCGGTGCCAAATTCGGCTATAGAGCCCTGCTCGATGACTTCACCATCGACGCGTGCCAGCACCAGTGTACCGACTTTTGAGGAAATATTTACCTGGCTGTCAGCCGGCGGCGACGTGCCAAAAAATACAGTCGCATAATGCCCCCCTGGATCAGCGTTTGCCGGAGTAATGATAGTCAGCGGCACTTGGTAGCGTTCACCGGGCTGGACTGTAATCGGCCCCTCCTCTATGTCCATCCAGCTGACCAGTCCCACACTGGTATCAGTGTTAAAGTCAAATGCAGGCCGGCCTGTCTCTCCTACCGCGCCAAAGTTGACCTTTTCTGTATAGAGCTCGATCGCAGCCGCTGTTTCATTATACAGCTTGATTTCTGTATTATAGACAGTTCCCGGCTTGAGTCCGATCTCCAGTGACGGCGGTATCAGCGTAATAGCGTGAGCCGAACCCATACCGATAAACCATAAGCCAATGGCCAGAACCAAGCCGATAATGCAATTTCTCATTGTACGCTGATAATTAGTCATGGAGTAATGATTTATTTATTGCCCCGGGGTCATCTGCTCTGGTTTGCCGCGTGTCAACGCCTTGATCAGTAAAGCGATCAGAATAATCAGCACGATCAACACTACCACGGCGATAATAATACCAGTGGTAGACAATACCCAAAAACTGATGGTGGCGGTATCGGTCACCGTGCCGTCAGTCAGCTGTACTTCGGCGGTGTATTTACCGAAGCTGCTGCCAACAGAGCTCCAGCTCGATACCTCAAGCGGACGTGTGTTATCCGGCAGAATAGCTACTGCCTTATCATTGACTGTCAGACTTGCGGCATTACTGCCGAACATGTTCGTGATAGTGACTGTGCCGGTTGGTTTCAGATGGACATCACCTGTGTTTTTGTATGTCAGGTCAAATGTAATCGGCCCTGATGTGTACATGTCCTTATTATCCGCCGTAGCAAAAGCGGTAATATCGCCGCTCTGTTCATAGTCGCCACGTACGGTAATAAGCATAGGCACGCCAATCTTTGATTCAATATTCACCTGGCCGTCATTGGCCTCGGCGCCAGCCTGCTTCATATTAAACAGCACGCCGACATAGTGGCCGCCTGGTTCAGCACTGGTCGGCGTATCAAAATTCACTACGACGCTTTCAGTAGCGCCCGGCTCGACTACAATCGTATAATCAGTAATATCGACCCAGGTGGCCGCTCCGGTGGGAGTAGCATCCTCCAGGTATTGCGGCTCGCCAGTGCCTGGTTTGGCAGTGAAATTAACAATGTCAAAATTTAAATTTATTGCTTCTTGTTCATCGTTCTCGACCTGGAGCTCGACACTGGTGGTCTGGCCTGGCGTTAGGGTAATTTCACGCACTGCCGGAGTGATTTGCAGGGCGTCAGACTGCTGGGGAAATGCCAGCACGGCAAAGCATAGGATAGGAATAATGAACAATGTTTTCTTGCTAAACATACGCATGGGTTTATGTTATTAAATATTGCTACCCTCCCTCCCTGATGCTTTACCTGCGGTCAGGAGGCGCTCCTGATTAGTTAAAAAGTGGCTGTAGCGATATAGGTAATGGCTGTGGTATAGTTTCCTGCTTCGGTATTGCCCGCAATATTTGCCAGGAAAAACACGCTGACCGTTTCAGCGGCAGTCGGACCTGTTTCAGAGACAATTTCCGTCGTGGTGTCAGCCACAAACGTCCAATCCCGGTTAGCCGGGGTAGCGTTATGATCGTACGCGCTGGCGATAGTGGCATCACCGCCTGTTGACAGGCCCATGCCAAATTCCTCTGTGCCCTGCGTACCGTCAGCATCGTCCGTAATCGAGGCCACATCAATTGTGTCAGCGCCGCTGGTCAGGGTCGAGCCGTTATAGGTGATTGAATATCCGCCGGTGGCGTTGGTCGCCACCTCCATGGTAAAGGCGGCTGTATCGTCACTACCTGAACCATTACCGTCACCAGTGGCGAAGCGAGCCGCGGTTGAGGACAGATCACCAAATCCGATTGAGGTGTCGGAAATCGAAAAGGTAATGGACGGATCAACAGTTGCGCTGACTGCGACGCTGTCATCGGCCAATGTAACAACTGCCAGTGTGCCTGAATCCGTCTGTGTGCCGGCGATTTCAATAGTTGAGGTTTCAGCCGCAGCCGGATTTGTGATCTGGTTTGCGCCGGTCCCAGATGAAGTGGCATTAGTACCGACCTCTACCTCGACCACGCTTGACGCGTCAATCGCGCCGCCGTCACCAGAACAGATCTCAATAGTAATCGTCTGACTGGCGACGCTGACGCCTGCCTCTTCTGCGCCAGTACAATCAGCGGCCGTGGTTAAATCAACCGTATCATCAGCCACGTCAATGTCATCTTCGGCCACAGAACCCATAGTAAAATCACTGTCAAAAATGATAGTAATAGTCTCTCCCTCGGATACGCCAGTCGGCGTCGTAAACTCAATAGTATGGTTAGCTGCGGTGCCCTGGGCCGCGGTTGAAAGCGTATCTGACATACTGGTCAGATTAGCGGCATGGGCTGGTAATGCCGGAAAACTTAAGGCAAATACCACAAAAGCCGCTATAAATACAATAGATATACGGCTTAATTTGTGCATAGACATGATTTTTAATTTTAAAAATTTTTTAATAAATATATATAAAATGTGGAAAACTTTTATTTTTTTGGTGTTCTTAGTATATCACATAATCAATAAATCGTCAAAAATATGTATCAGAAGGGGTCATCGGTAACAAGTGGTGGTGGCGGTAGATGAGATTGAT
>CAYPXF010000005.1:0-65666 GCA_964415025.1 uncultured Gammaproteobacteria bacterium
CCATGATGCTCATTAAAGAGAAGTGTGGTATCTTTGAACCATCAATCGGTGATTTTAAGCCTTTTATCCTGGATGAAATGAAAACACTCGCGCCCCACTACCAGTGGCAGGGTGTGCCCTATGTTGGCGACGAGGTCATGTATACTAAAAAACACTCCTCATAGAGGAGCGTTTTTTAGTATGGTACTGATATTACAGCTCTATGTCGGCGGTAATGCAGAATTCTGATGTGCCATCATCAGGCACCGTACATATCCTGAATGTATTACTATCGCTTCTGACAGTATAGGTGTATTGATCTAAATCACTGGTATCAGAGAGGTATTCAGGAGAAAGTTCGTCCAGTGTCTGGGGCACCTCCTGTTCAAACAAAATGTATTGCCACACCGCTGTACGGATTGTATATAGCCTACTTCTGTTTGGTTGCGTTGTAGTAGTTGCAGTATTGGTGTTAATAGTAGAGTTCGTAATGGTAGTTGGGGCTTGGAAATCAGGATTATCTTTAAAAGTATTGAATATATTTATACCCCACAATAATATCCCAGCAATAATAAGCGGGGGGATAATCCAGCCGATTATAGCTGTGGTGATAATGCCACCTTTTTTTGCGGAGGAAATATCAGGAGTGGTATTACCCTTGGCGCTGCGTAAAGCGCGGTATAGCTCATAATTATACGCCATGCCAAAAGGTACCACGAGAGCGAAGACTGTAAAAGGGATCAGCAGGCCCAGCAGTTGGCCAATACTTGCAGTAATTGAATTAGCATCCAATATTTCGCCGAAGGATACAGATGAGATGACAAAGGCGAGCATGACAGCAATGCCGATGCCGACAGTTATTACCCAATAGGCAAGCAGTCGTCCGAATACCGGCCACCAATAACCTCGGACATATTCTTTACTGATGAGCAGCGCCCTGAAACCCCGCTGTTGTTCAGTAATTGGAAGGAATATCGCGAAATTAAACCAGACCAGAAAAATAATTCCCGGTATGATAAATAATAGCCAGGCGCCCTGGGTAAAAAAGGTAAAAAGTATAGTCACCCACCATAAGGGGAGAAGCAATTTAAAGGATTCACCGAGCAGAGTAGTGAAGGATTTTTGTTTTGTCGTATCATGGATAGTTTGTATCAGCAGGGCGGTAAGCCATGCTTGGATAATTGAGGAAAGGATACTGATAATTACAGCAGCGATCAGAGCCGGGACAATCACTCCGGCGATCATGCGTGTCAGTGATTCTGAACCAAAGGCCATATTAGTTATTGTACTGATGCCGATAAAGCTGACAAACACGATTGGCGCGATAACGATGAAGAGTATTTCTACAATAACAAACAGAGCGCTAATCCCGAGAAATCTGCCAATTTTATTTTTAAAATTACTCCAAGTGTTTTTCAGAAGCGCGCCGACACCTGGCAGGGTAGTACCTGAATATGATCGTGTGTCTACTGACGGTGCCGCCTTGGCTGCTGCTTTTTGCGCGAAGACCTGGTTGACTTGTCCTTTTGTCCAGCCAGCCTGCTCTAATCTTTTTTGGATTTCCGAACTAGACAGCCCCGCATGCCGAGCCTGTTCTAACCATTGGTAAATGTCTTGTGCCATAGAGTAGTTTTTATTTTTATTTATATTAATATTGTAGCACAAAAAAATACTTTTGTCAATTAATTATACTAACATAAAGCAAATTTATTCTTTAGATTACACCTTTGTCAGGACGAGTACAATACTTCCTGCGACCACCAGTGCGCTGACAATCATGACTACAATGGCAGTTTTCGTAGAACTAGCTACCTTAGTCCTGGTTTGTGTTTCAAGTTGTGGTTGATGTGTCATATATTTACTGTGCCATGGTTCGCAAAGCCGCAATACGTTCATCTATGGGCGGGTGTGTCATAAATAATTTTGATAACCCCTTTTTCGCCTTACCGCCGAACGGGTTAGCTATATAGAGATGAGCCGACGCATTGTTTGCCTTGCGCATGGGGGCAGTATTAGAAGTTTTTATTTTTTCCAGTGCGTTAGCCAATCCGTCTGGATACCGCGTCAGCAATACGCCCGAAGCATCAGCCAAGAATTCCCGTTTACGTGATACTGCCAGCTTAATCAGCTGGGCGATGATTGGCGCCAGAATAAGCAGTGCGAGGCCGACGATCATGAGTATCGCCTGCGCCTGACCGCCTTCGCGAGAGCTGCGCCGGCTGCCGCCGAAAATTGATATCCGGAAAAACCAGTTAGAAAGCAGCGCCACAATCCCGACACAGATAATCACCAGTGTCATCAGACGGATATCATAGTTTTTGATATGTGATAACTCATGAGCAAGCACCCCTTCCAGCTCCTCATTTTCGAGTTTTTCAATGGCGCCGGTCGTTACGGCGATAGAGGCGTGTTCTGGATCACGTCCGGTGGCAAAGGCGTTTATTGCTGGATCATTGATGATATGCACTTTTGGCATAGGTAATCCTGCGGTAATACCCAGATTTTCCACCATGCGGTATACGTAGGGATTGTCTTGTTTGGTGATTGGTTTGGCTCCGGCTGTCCACAGCGCAACTTTATCTCCAGAAAAATAGCCAAACAAAGACATGCCAATGGCGATAATCAGCGCAATGACCAGTCCACCGTACCCGAATTCGGTTAATTGCCCGAATACCCAGCCCAAGAAGCCGATCAACACTATAAACACCGCAATCAGGAAATATGATTTGCGTTTGTTGCTGCTGATTTGTGTGTACAGTGTGGCCATATTAAGCGATGTTAAAGGGCCGGCTTTGTTAAGCGGCCTAGTAGGATGCGTGTTTATGTCGGAGTCTAGAATTCAACTTTGACCGGTTCGCGTTCTGTTGCTTCTTCGATTTCGAAAAAGTCGTATTGCTTAAATCCGAGCATACCGGCAATCATGTTATTGGGGAAGACCTGGATCTTAGTATTGAAATCGCGTACATTACCGTTGTAAAATCGGCGGGCCGCCTGAATCTTATTCTCCGTATCAGTCAGCTCATCCTGGAGTTTGGCAAAATTTTCATTAGCTTTCAGATCAGGATAATTCTCGGCTACGGCAAACAAACTTTTCAAAGTATTGGACAGGGCGTTTTCGGCCTGTTCTTGCTCTTTGACAGTTTGGGCGTTCATGGCGGCAGAACGTGCCTGGGTCACTTTTTCGAAAAGCTCGCGTTCGTGTTTAGCGTATCCCTTGACAGTGTTCACGAGATTTGGGATTAAATCATAGCGCCGTTTGAGCTGCACATCGATATCTGACCATGCTTCGTCAGTACGATTACGCAGCTTGATCAGGCTGTTATATACGCTGATGAACCATAACACTGCCATGACGATGAGGGCGATTACGATCCAAACGATTGTGGGCATACTTGTTTTAGGTTAGTTATTTATGGTGTTATTAGCACAGTGAGGGCTGATGCAGAGACTTCAAACGAGTCGCTCATATCCTCGTCAGATCTAACAATTACCCGATTGCCTGTTTTGATTTGTTCCGGCAAAATCTGTTCCTGTTCTGTGCTGTTTTGGCCCGGCGATGAAGGATTTGTCAAATCCCAGCGGGTCAGGATTGTAGCTGGCTTCAGTATAGCAGTAATAGTATCAGTATTCAAAGCAGCTGCGGTATGGTCATCGACACTGATTTGTACGTCGTTATCATTTATATTTGTAACTGTGCCATACCAATTTTGGGTATTGGCGCCGAGAATATGTTGCGTTTGACTGACATCGATAACCGGGGCACTCCTCGGCTGGTTATCAGATTTGTTTTTTCCTATTGAAAAGGAAGCAATTGTTAATGTAATAATGATCAGTACCCCTAATGATATAAAAAAAACAATTTCAGCAGCGGGAATATGTATGTTAGCAGGGGATGGCTTTGGTTGTTCGGAGTCTATTTTTTGTTTTGTTTTGTTGTTTGACATAAAGGGGTAAAATGTGTTAAAATTAATGCACGTAAAAATTCTGTATTCAGTTTAATTATTGTAAGTTATCGGTTTTTTGTCAAATATTGTTTTTATCACTTTGGCATTAGGCAGGATTCAAAAAAATAAAATATTGGGGGAATTCCGTGTTCACAAACCGAAAACAATTTATAGGTATGTATAAATGGGCTTTTTTTAGCCTATTTTTTTGTCTGGTAATTATTGCTTTAGGCGTGCACCAAATCCATGCAAAAGTTATCGATCCAGAGGCGGCGCCACCAGAGAAAAATATGCCTGATTATATAAATATTGGCGGTGAGCATCAGGCTAAGCAGGGTGCCTTGCGATTGGGCAGTGATGCTGTGGGCGATCCGTATGAATACCAGCTCGAAGTAGTCGGTGAGGGCGGATTAATATCTAATACTAGCATAGAAAAAGACTTACGAGTTGAGTCAAATACGGCCAGTGATCCGGCTCTGTATGTGGACGCAATCAATAATAAGGTATGTATAGGGGCATGTCTGGACCAATCAAATACCAGATTAGAAGTAAGCGGCAATACTCGGATAGACGCAGATCAATCTGAATATGGGATCAGGTCATATAGTGCTGGCCAAGCACTCTATGGCTGGGGCAGTACGTACGGTATCCAGGGGGTTAGCTCATCAGCTGACGGATATGGTATTTGGGCATCAAGTCCGCTAAGCACCGCGCTCGAAGGAGTAAATATTAATAATGCTTACAGCGGGGTGGCCGGATTTAGTACAGATGGCATCGGTATTTACGGCGCCAACACGAATTATCAGGGATTATGGGCCGGATATTTTGACGGACGAACTGAATCAACCAGGCAGGTCATTGGCCGTAAGTTTGTGCCTACCTCATATCCGCCGGCGATGGTGCAAAACACGTCAGGCCAGGTCGCTGGCTCGTATACGGTCAGCGGACGGCGGCTGGTCCATGCCGATAGTTCTTTTGTCTGGACTAGTACGACCGCCGGATCGCTGTACAAAAGCAGAATCAGTGATATGCAGGATCAGTGGGAAGCAAGTCTCGGCGCTGAAACAACTGACGGGCTATATGACAGTAATAATTTTTGGGCAGTCATTCCTGCGAGCCAGGAGGTAAAAAAGATTAACGCTGATACCGGTATCGAGAGCTGTTCGTACACTGCCAGCAGTACTCCAACCGCCGTCACGTTTGACGGTAGCAGCTACTGGGTAGCTACTGATGAAGGACGGAGCGTAATCCAATTAGACAGCGATTGTAACGAAGTGCAGACAATTTTTATCGGCTATAATCTGACCGATATTATTTTTGATGGCACCTACTTATGGGCGGTATCAGATATCAGTGAGTATATTATCAGCATAAATCCGTCTAATCCGTCCGGCAGCGAAGCCACTGCGTATGCGGGTATTAGTGGTAATAATCCTGGCAGGCTTTTGTTTGATAATTATTATTTCTGGGTAATTAATCAGGATGATGATACTGTTACTGCGTTTTACCTGCGTGACGGCATGGCCAGGAAGTTTAATACCTATCAGACCGGCACCGGACCAGCTGATCTGGTTTTTGATGGTATGCATGTATGGATTATGAACACGGATGGCCAGAGCGTATCCCGTTTACTCGCTGCTGATCCAACGCAAAAAAAAGATATTCAACTGAATTTTGCACCGACCGGCATCGGATTTGACGGGACATATATCTGGATTTCAGGCGATAGCAGTATGGTGAAGCTGTATTCTGGAGTCGGGCATGGCACGATTGATGTTAGCAATGCTCTAGCCCTGCAAACAGCCACGGCCTCGATAATCCAGCGAGGTTACGCGGCTCTGACCGGATCTGCACGCGTCGGTGGGAATGCCTCATTTGCCGGTGATATAACTACCGCCGCTAACAGCTGGGGAACGGCGCAATCAGGAGATGTAATCATGAGTGATTATGGTGATACCTGGGCGCAGATGGGCAATCCCGGCATCAGTGAACGCTGGGTATTGTCATTTCTAGAGACTGATGACGGTACGATTTATGCCGGTACGTTTGATCAGGGAAATGTGTATACCTATGATGCTGATACAGATACTTGGACTAATACCGGCGATTTAACCGGCGCAACCTATGTGTATGATCTTATCCAGACAGCAGACGGCACAATATACGCCAGCACCGGCCAGAATGGTGATGTGTTTACCTATAATCCAGGCACAGATACGTGGACCAATACCGGAGAAATAACTGGCGCAGTCGATGCTACCAGTTTATTACTGGGCCGCGACGGCGTACTCTATGTCGGAGTCGAACGTGCGGCAGGCACGGCACTGTTTTCATATAATCCCGGTACAGACATATGGACAGAGCGTGTGGCAATACCCGGGACAATACATTTATCCGATATGATCCAAGCTCGTGACAATATATTGTATATTGCCGCTCGTCCGTCAGATACGCCTGACCAAGGCGATGTTTACAAATACGACCCAGTCGCTGACACGCTGGTTAATTCCGGAAATTTGGCTGGAGCAACACGTGTCTATGATTTACTAGAAACAGCTGACGGTACTATCTATGCGGCCACTCATCCAAATGCACAGGTCTTTGAGTACGACCGCTTTACCGACTCCTGGACAGGTTTAGCAGTGCTGCCGTGCGGAAACGGGGTATGGTCGCTGCTGGAAACAAATGACGGTGCGCTGTATGCTGGCACAAACTGCAACGGGGACGTGTATGCCTATGACTTTATTAATGACCAATGGGATATCGTGGGTTCAATGGGCAGTGCGACGCTGACAACGGCACTGTACGAGACAAGTGATCACCGGATCATGGCCGGTACTGCGTATGATACCGGCGTATTTCAGCTGACCATCACGCCGCTTTCGGCAGGCACGTACAGCTGTCCGGACGGTCATTTTGTTACTAGCATCACTACTAATAGCATAGACCAGGTTATCCGCGTTGATTGCCGGCCATTATAGACTAAAGAATAATGAAACATTTTGTCACATCGTATAATCGCAGAATATTATTACCAATAGGTTTGCTGGTTATTGTTTTAGCTCTGGTCGGAACCGTGAAGATAACTTATGCTGCCTGGGAAGAACCGCAGGCAGAACCGCCTGACGATAACATGTTTGCCCCGCTGGATGTGAGTGATAATAACCAGGCTAAGCGCGGCCGCCTCCTGCTCGACCCGCTGTACAATCCGCTGGGCGCAATACCTGAAATTGATTATCCGCTCGAAGTCAGAGGTCCACGCGACGTGTATATCAATAAACTCGAGATAGTAGCCGAAGGCGACCTTAGTGTCGATACAGATACGCTCGTGGTAGACGGTACTGGCCATATGGTCGGTATGGGCACTGGCAGCCCGGACGAGCTGCTGGATATCCGCGGTTATGGCGCGACACTAGGCAGCGACAGCCAACTAATCAGCGGCAATGCGCTGGTAGTGACTGATGTGGGCAAATACGGAGCGTATGGCCTGTCACAGGGAGACAGCATTGCTTCAGTGCTTGGTGAGAGTGATAGCGGTTCAGGCATCTACGGTCTGCACACTGCTGGTGGTACAGGCATCATGGCGCAGAGCGAATCCGCGTCTGCGGTCCGGGGAACAGTGTCAGCAGCGGCAGGCAGTCCGGTCGCTGCTGGTATATATGCCCAGGCGCAGGGGCTGGGCTCGTGGGCCGGGTATTTTGCCCAGCGTGTGTATGGCACGCAAGAAGTAGTCGGATCAACATTTTTACCGACTGCATTACCCTATTCGAGTATTCCGTATTCAGTTGGCTGGAAAACGCAGGACATCGCCCAAAGCTATGTACCGGCTTTTAGTAGTATCGCTTTTGACGGACGGTATCTCTGGATAAATAATTATACAGCCTATTGGAGTCAGGCTCCATATATTCACAAAATCGATGCCTATACTGGCGAACAGGTAGAAGCATTTAAGGTTTCTGGTGCGGAACACGCCTATAATAGCCCGGGCATGGGGACTATGGACTATGCTGGCGGCTATATTTGGATGGCAAATCCGTATAAAGACAACGAAGGGATATACCGTATTGACCCGCATAGCCAGGATTATGACACTACGCTGTACTCTGTCGGAACCCATGATGCTGATGGCGATGGTAATACTGATGACGGCGAAAGTGACGGTCCGTTTGATTTTATATATGATGATATTACCTATCCTGATAATACGTTTGTCTGGGTAGTCAGTGATTACGAGGACAATGCCGCTGCTTCTCGCTATTATATTACCAGACTTCAGCCAGCGGCCGATGAATACGGTTTTTGCTCTGACCCATCACAGCTGACGCAGGCGGGCTGTACTGGAACATGGTATGATGACTTGAGCGAGCTTGATTTCAGTGGCGCGACTTGTCCGGTATGCGTTAATTGTACCGGCACGACTACTACCGAACCATGCAGTGTGCCTGGATATTATACTGAAGCAGAATGCACCAACCCTTCGGTCGGAGGCGCCTGGGATCCAGATGCAAATTTTGGTTATGCCGAGCTGCGCTATCCCAGCGGCATCACTTTTGACGGTACAAAAATCTGGGTCAGCTTTGCTGGCGGCGGCGCGTATGCCAGCGGGCTGGTTTCATTTGACGCGGCCGATCCTGTTAATACCGCGACAACGCATTGTGCCGGACCAAATCGCAACTTGCAAACAATTGACTGGGGCAGCGGCATGCTATGGGCAGGGGATAAACAACGGGAAAACGAAGTTGTCAGATTATTTGCTATTGATCCAGCCGCTGATCCGCTGTATCTGGGCATTGATGATTATGGCTCGTTTGGAAGTGAGTTGGGAAGCGGTACAATATCTATCCTGGCATATGATGAGAAGTCAGCAGGCGGGCCATATCTCTGGGTTATTAATCCTTTTCATTTCGCAAAATTTTCTATAAATCCGGTGACAAAGACTTTGGCCCCGGCACATGTGTATAGCCTCTATAATAGCGGGTATAATTTTGCCTTTGCTGAAAATGAAGCCGGCGAACGGACTGTATGGACTACTCATGGGAACGTTGGCGGTATTATCGAACACTTAGTTGATACGAGCGTGGCGCTCCCCGGTAACAGCCCGTATGCTCCGTATTACCAACGTGCGTTTTTGCCCGTGGGGGCTAGTGTTGGAGGAATGGTTTTTGACAGTACCTATATTTGGACAGCAGATCGTAATACTAACAAATTAAGTAAATTTAACATTGCTGACGGAAGCAAAATGGGTGATTATGACGCCGGATGGTATCCGCTCGGCATAGTGTATGACGGCCGCTATATTTGGACAGTAAATAGTGATGAATATGGCTATAAACCAAACACAAACGATCTGACCAAATTTGATCCAGTGAATGGTGAAATCGTAGACGAGTATAAAATCACAAATTATAACGGAGAAATGGACATAGCGCGCGGTGGATATATTGATATGCGTTTTGACGGACAATATATATGGATTACCTTTCCGGACAGTGATGAAATTGCCGTATTTGATCCTGATACCATCGATACCTCCGGTGTAACTTTTTATGATGATACAGACCATGGTATTGATAATCCGTACCGTCTCGTGTATGACGGGGAGTCTATGTGGGTATCGCATATTGATAATAAGATTTCGCGCGTTCAATCGGACGGAACTAATGCGTTTACCAGGACATTTGATATAATTGACGGCGGTGTAGCTTATAATATTAGCGCGCTGGAATTTGACGGCACTTATCTTTGGATCGGCACTAAATTTATGGACACGCAAGGACGGAGTGTGTATAAATATGACCCAGCAGGAGATGTAATTGTTGATGAATTTACTGTATATAATGATTCGGGCATATGTTTAGCTGGTGAGCGGCAGTATCAGTATTGCCGCAGTGATGCTGACTGTCCTAGCAGTACATGCGACGCAAAAGGCTCTCGGGTAACCGATATATTATTTGATGGTACGCATGTGTGGATTAAGCATGGGGGTAGGAATGATGATGCCGGTAGTATTGAGTGTAATGATGGCATAGACAATGACGGGGTAGGACATTGCGATATCTCGCCGTACGCGGTATGTACGAGCGACGCGGAATGTACTCCTGGTACCTGTGACTTCACTGATCAGGATGATGACCGTGGCGGCTGGTGTGAAAACACTTTTGATTTACATGAAGGATCGCGGTGCAATGATGATCAGGATAATGACCAGGATGGTACATGCGATCATGATGGGTGCAATGGATTGCCGGCAGATCTTGATTGTACTGATGAATTTTCTGATGCCGAGGGCAATCCTGAATGCAGCGACGGCTGGGATAATAACGGCGACGGACTGTGCGACTATGACGGCGCTGTCGGCGCTCCCGGGTGCAGCGGTAAGCCAGATCCGGGCTGTTCGAGCGCGAGTGATGCTAGCGAGGCAATACCTTCGACGCATTCAGCGCATTTAACGCGCATAATACCGGCGACTGGAGCAGTGGTTGAGAGTCTGTATTATGATCGCTATACCCAAGTTTCAAATCATTTAGTATATGATGGCAGCAAAATCTGGATCGGAGATGGTAGTACCACGAGCCGTGAAACAGTGCATAGTTATTATGCCGGCACTGGACTGCGGACTGATTTGTCAGATACTGTCGTGCGGCAGGGCAGTTTTCCGGGCACGGCACAGATCGGACTGGCCAGCTACCATGGCTCACTGACTGTGGATACTGCCCTGGAGGTAATCGGCGATCTGGTCGTGACTACCAATATTTGGGGCGGTACTGCTGACGATGTGAAGGCGTTTGGCACGGCCTGTGATGACGGCCAGTTTATAAAAGGGATTGACACCACCAGCGGCCAATCCCAATGCCGACCATTATAATCTCTTATGTTTCACCATACTAAACAATCACACTATATCATCGCCGGCATCACGGTAATTATCGGCGTGGCGTGTGTTATTATTCCGCAGGCGGTACAGGCAGTGTGGCTTGAGCCTGACAGCACGCCGACTAATGAGCAGTTTGACGCGCCGATCACGGCCGGATCGGAGAACCAGACCAAGAAAGGATATATAGAGCTGGATCCTGATTATTCACCGACCGATGAAACATCGTTTAGTTTTGGACCGGAGCGGCCACTCCATGTGCATGGAGAGGGCGCGCGGTTTGATGTGCCGACCACATATAGTGATATCCTGACCGTGGATACGGACACACTATATGCCAACGCAATTTACGACTGGGTCAGTATTGGCACCACGGCTATGCGGGATGATTATTTGTTTGCCGTCGAGGGCGGCACTGTCCAGATCGGTACTAACGACGAGTCAGTGGCCGGACGCGGGCTAAGCGCCTACAGCAGTGATAGTGTGGGTATTTATGCTGATGCCGGCGGCACAGGGACAGCAGGCGTGTATGGCTTGCGTTTACTCGGCAATGGCTTGGGCGTGCGGGGTACGAGCCAGACCGGTGTGGGCGTGCGCGGCGAAAGCCCGGACGGGTACGGCATCTATGCCGAGA
Source organism: uncultured Gammaproteobacteria bacterium (assembly GCA_964415025.1). Taxonomy (GTDB): domain Bacteria; phylum Patescibacteriota; class Patescibacteriia; order UBA10025; family JAHIVO01; genus CAYPXF01. The sequence continues at coordinate 11,429 of CAYPXF010000005.1, forward strand.
CCGCTTCGGCTACTAATGCGGCAGTGTACGGCGAGAACGCTCTGGGCGGCTGGGCTGGATATTTTGACGGACGATTAGGCAGTGATGCGGACATAGCCGGCGCGCAGTTTTTGAGCACCAAACTTGGCAGTTCGCTCATACCGCAGACATCGGGCTACAAGGTCGGTACGTACCAAATATCTGACGGGCCGGTATCAGGCGGTATTGCAGATTTAGTGTTTGACGGTACGTATTTATGGGCTACGAATAAATATGGCACAATCGATGATGAACATGACCGGAATCTTTTCAAAATGCGAGCGTCTGATGGAGAGTTGGTGCAATCATATTATATCGACGAATGGCCTCACCGCATGGCGTATGACGGACGCTATTTATGGCTAGGTTATTATCACGGCAACGCGCTCTTCAAGGTCGACCCCCAAACCGGGGAAAAAATGGCAGATTGTTCAACAGTGCCTTCGCCACGGGATCCGCTGATGTATTGGGGCACGTCTGAATCGCCCGGATTGGCGACTAGTGTTGAGGATGGGGACGTGTATATTTGGACGGCGAATGACCGCGGCGGCGATGTGACGAAATTTGATCAAGGCTGTAATCTAGTGGGAGTATATCCGGCCGGTACTACTGGGGAGGGTAATTATGAAAATCGTCTCAATAGCGATGGCGAACGGTTAAGCGTAAGCAATGCCATCTATGCTGATGAGTATATATGGGTACTCACACCAAATATCTGCCGGGAGGCAGGCGCGACTCCATCTACAAATCCCTTTATATCAGCATCGGCCATACGGTATTGCAGCGATGACACGCACTGTCCAGCAGGAGATGGCTATGACGGCTGCATAGATCAGCCTACCCAGCTGGTTAAAATGGATGCCACAACCGGAGTTGTCCTGGACAGCTACGATATCGGCATGACTCATCCAGCACAGATAGTGTTTGACGGCGTATATTTATGGATAGCAAATGCCACAGCCCCGGCCAGCCAAACATATATTGCTAAAGTGCGCGCTTCTGACGGTCAGTGGATGGGGTATATTGATGTGCCGAGCCCGGTGACTGATTTAGTCTTCGACGGCACGTATATCTGGGCATCTGGTAATGGTAATCCCACAGGATCGATGTATCGAATTCCGGCATCTGAAACCGATTTTAGTAGTCCTGATATCTCCACCTATACTAATACACTCTTGACCGGTTGGTGGGATGGCGATTTAGTGTTTGATGGTACCTATATCTGGCATTTATCACAGTGTGCAGAAGATCCAAGTGGTCCAGGTTGTTATTCAAATTGTGACGAGTATCCTCCAGGCAGCGGGAATACTAATTGCCCGTTGTCAGTTACTAAGCATTTTAGCGGTGCCGGGCCGGGCACTGTAGATACTGGTAGCAGTGTCGTACTGCGCCAGCGCACAGGGGTATGTATGGATCTGTCTCAACCAACGATAGAAAGTATTTATACAGAGATAGAGTGTGTTTATGATTCGCACTGCCCCAACTCATGGCCCTGCAGCACTCAATATTCTAGTCAGTCCGGCAATATGAATATCACTGGCGGCCTGGTTGCCCAGATCGACCATTGCGAGAGCGATGGCACACACTACTACAGCCGTGCTTGTGACGAGGACGCTGACTGCGATGGCCTGACCAACGGGCAATGCGTCGGCGGCGGCGGCCGCGTGGGCACTGACGTAAAGGCAGACAATAATGTCTGGGGCGGCACTGATGACGTACAGGCACTGAACGCCGCCGGCGACACGGCCGTGTGCGCCGCCGGGCAATTTGCCAAGGGACTTACTATTGACAGTAATGGCAAAATTACCCAAATGATTTGCCGGGAATTATAATTTCCATGGACCAATCAATACGACACAATAATACTTTTTCTAAAATTGTTTTCGCATTATTAAGCATTGCCAGCCTAATAGTGGTTATCGGCCTGCTCTATATTGTCATGGCCGGTCAGACGCAGGACGCGACTGAAACAGATCCGGAAACAGTACTGGATCCTGCCCTGGCCCAGGAGGTGCGCAATTATGAAATCGTGGACAATGGCGACGGTACGCATTCAGCATTGTACGGTGTGGGGCCGATCCAGTATTTGACAAACAATCCGGGCGAGTACGCGGCTATTGATTCGACTATTGTCGAGTCAGCGCGCGAGGGCGTGGCCTATGAAAATACTACTAATGTTATCAACACCTTTTTCGGCAGTGATGTCACTGATCCGAACTTTATTTCCTACCAAATACCGGGTGAGCGCGGCGTCGGTTTTACGTTTCCTGATGCCCAGCAGTCTGCCTGGGCCGTAGCAGAAAATGTAGCCACCTATCCGGAGCTGTATCCGGGCATGGACGCGCGGTATACTATCCAAAACGATGTCATGCTGGAGGAATTGATAGTAGACAATAAGGAAGACGCCAGTAATTTTCACCGGCTTGACCAACAGGTCACTCTGCATGACGTGTATTTCCGCGAGCAGGATGACGGCTCAATCACGTTCCATGATGCTGATACCAGGCACGCCGTGTTCGTCATACCCCGGCCGGTGCTGTATGAAGACGGCGATACATTGCGCCAGAACGCGAACTACGGACTGCATTTTGAGATATCGCGAACAGACACTGACACGTATTTAATTTCGAAAGTTATTGACGACGGAGGGAAAGAGTGGCTCGAAAAAGCTGACTACCCTATAATTATAGATAATACGTATATTGGTGGATTTAATGCGGCTGTTGGCTCGACTAAGCGGTATAAGAGAATCGGCGGCGCGAGCTGGTCCTGGAGTATCATGATGGATTCTGGTATATATGGGTACCCTTTTATTACTACAGGAAAATACACAAACGGCTGTTCATTAGGAAACAGTAGTTGTATACAACATGAATATCATGGACATTATACTTTTCATACGTATGACGTAGGTGCGCCCTATACCCAGGATCAGGTCGTGGGGGCTCGGTTCCAGGTGTCTATGGTAAGGAGTGATGACGATGGCGAGTATCTCGCTCCGGTGAATGTATATTCTGGGGCAAACGCATGGGATCCAAATAAATCATTTAGTGAATCTTTTACTGCGGCGGAAATTGAAGACCGCTGGAATGCACTCACCAGCATGCATCAGGAAGTAGATATAGATACTGCCGGACTGCCAACCTATACTAATCGCGGGATGTGCTATCCTGGCAGTTCTCCGGAGCAGTGTCGGCGGGTAGTGGACATAGACCTAAATTCTATTGGTATGACCAGCAGTCAGGATCATACTCAGATAATGTTGGATGCACCATCAGCCTCGTACCTTAATTGTGGGGGGTCAAGCTGTAATGATTTTCATGGAGTTATTAGCTGGCGGCCAGTATCATCTACTGATATGCCGTATCCTAAGCTGGAGGTGATTTACTATCCTGATCCGACGATCCGTGTGGACCCCATGGCTATTCCTGAGGGTGAGAAGAAAATGGAAATTCAGATAGATGATGATTTTACGGATGATAGTAGCTACAAATTGGAGCGCTCATTTGACGGGTCAGGCGGACCGTGGACCGAGGTGTGCAGTAATATTGCTACCGGCGCGAGCGGGACGTGCCAGTCAGGCATCACCTATGACTGTACCGGCATTACCGAGGCAGGCACGTCCGGATACTGTACCGTGACGGACGATATCAGCGTGTCAGGCGGCGGACCGCGGTATTCTGACAAGCATACCTGGTACCGAGCACGAGTGGTGGGAACATCAGGCTATGTATCTGACTATAGCCCGGTGGCGCATGATTATACGTTTGCTTATCCCTATCCAGAGGCTCCGCCAAATTCTGACAGCAGCGAAAGCTGGGATAAAATTAAAATTTGGGCACCTGGGAGCGGTAATGAATACTCAAACCAGGGTTCATTCTTAACTATTGACCCAGAGCCGACAAAGTATTGCATGGCGACATATACTCCCTCTATGCTTGGGTGGTACAATCCTCCAACAAACGATTGGCGGTATCATCATCATTCATCAGCAGCGTATTCTGATGTTTGGAACGAATATTCAGAAGGCACATATGATGGACGTGATTATATTAATAACAATGACGGCGATAATCTTGCCTGCAAAACAATGGCTCAGTGGATATACTTTGGCGGGTATCCTTATTATAGCATTGGCGAAGTAGAGGATAGTTATCGTTTACGGCCAAATACATATTATGCTTTTTCCTTTTTATCGCAAAATACCCGTGATGGCACTGTAAATTCCCCTATTGTTATGCCGGAGTATGCGCAAACCAGGGCGCGGGTACCGTCTAAACCAATCCAGAATAATGGCATAACAACGCAAAACGCACTGGGATTGGCGCTCGACAGCACGCCACAGTATGCCCCGACAGAGTACGTGAATGACCCTAATGGCAATACGACATATGCTATGTATGTCGAGGAACTTAACAGGTATTTTAACTCTGATACTGGTACACTGTCATCGTCTGCCGTATGGCGGCGTGAATCTGACTGGGGCGGAGCAGGCGGTATTGCGTACGGTGGTTTTGCTCCGGGGACTTGCTACAGTATCAAAGCAAAATCACGCAATGGTGCAAGTATAGAGGGGGAAACACCAGCCCGGATTTGGTCAGATACTGGCCAATACTGTACCAAAATGGCCGTACCTTCGTTATCCGTGGCTTGCCAATACACTGACGCGGATGACGACTATAATTGCGATATCACCCTGGATGCCAACGGTAATCCAGCCGGCACAGAATACAAGTTCGAATACTGTTTGCCGGAGAGCGGGAGTAATTGTTCTGCCGGATCTGGTGACTGGCAGGAAATACTCATAGGAGGCAAGGAGTGGAATTCGTATAACCACGGCGATAGTATTAATGTATCTGAAAATACACCTGGATATTCATTTCTGAATTGTGAAGATGCCAACATGAAACAAATGTTCCGTGGCTATGCCAGACGGAATAGTTCGTCACCAAGCACTGACCCATCTCCTGCTGCGGAAGACACATTGCCGCCATGCCAGCCGTGGAGTTTAGGCCATGCTAATAATCCTCAATATAGCAAAATCCAATGGCAATGGTGGGCACCGATTGCCGCTGATTATACTGGTAATCCTGTACATCACTATAATGTGTATGAACCTACATATCTAGCACGCCATTGTGACGCGGGTAATGCGAGCGATCTGTACTGTGATAATCCGTTTGATGTGCAAATAGATGATTCGTGCTCCGGGCCGTTTTGCTTATTCTCGTATACCCAGGAGCAATACCAGCGTATACCAAAGTTTGACAATAACACCCAGTACAGTACGAAGGTGCGCGCGGCAGACAGCCGGGGGCGCTCAGGCAGGCCTTCGGCAGAAGCATGGGCCTACACTGCTATTGAAACACCGACCGGTATTACCTTTGATGACGTACAGACTGATACGATCGCGCTTAATGGCGACGGGACGTTCAGTAATTTTTCGATCGGATCGACTGGACTGCAGTTTCAGGAAACCACGTCTCATAACGGCGGCGGTGCTGACAGCGGCGAACTTGGTTTTACGCCGTCCGGGTGGCTGTCTAACGGCCAAAGCACAACTGACAAAGGACTGGACCAAAATACGAAATACTGCTACCAGGTGCGGGCCCGCAATGCCGAGGGGCACCTGTCGGGGCCGGGAGATATTACCGGTTTTGTGCCGGCTAGTGCGGAATGCCGGTATACGCTGGCAGGGACGCCGAACATGCCTATCCTGGAGCGTATTGACGGCGAAACAATTAATATTACGGTACGTGATACTGATGATAATCCGCACGGCTCGCCAACTGATAATGGCGGAGAGACTCAATATGCCCTGTGTATCACAAAATTCGATGATGATAATGTGGTAGAATTCGAAAAATACGTCCGGCCGGACGGGACGATAGATTACGCCGGCGTTGACTGCGCATCTGGAAACGGTACTGGCTATTGGCAGTCATACGACGGCTGGGGCAATACGGCCGGAGTGACTATCGGTAGTCTAGAAGCGTCCGCCCGGTATGATTTTAAATTCAAGGCGCGCAACGGCGACCATATAGAAAACGGCGCTGACAGTTCTGGCTGTACTGCTAATGAGACCTGCATTGAAACAACGTTTGGCCCGGAAGCGACACTGTTCCTGGTGAAGAATAACGTAGTCGGCTGGGCCTGGTCGTCTAATAGCGGCTGGATATCGCTGAACTGCCTGAACCAATTTTACGCGGGCGACCAGTACAGCTGTGACAGCGCTGATGACTGGGGGCTGAATACTGATTTTGTCGAGGGACGGGACGTGAATCCGATCGAGGGCTATGCCTGGTCTGCGTCCGGACGCGCCATAGACAAAGTATGGACAGGCAGCAATATATTAGTAGACTATGCCCTACCGAGCCGCGTACAGCACAGTGCGCGTGCCGGCTCTTTTATCTGGGCTACGGCCGGTGATGCCTTGTTGCGCATTGACGCGGCCAGTGGCGTGGAATACACGTGCGTCGGCAGTGCCGAGCTGTCTAATGACTGGGAACGCTGTACTTTTGGTGATGATTTGCGCGATATAGTCTATGATGGCACCTACCTGTGGGTCAGCTCGTATAATGACAGCATTATCTACCAGGTCAATCCGGTCGACGGCACTGTTGCCGCGGTCGACAGCGGTTCGATACAGCTCCAGGGGCTGACTACTACACCGCAGGGCATAACATATGACGGTACCTACCTGTGGGTGACTGATCCGACCAATGACCGCGTGCTACAGGTCGATCCAGCGGCCGGCAGTGAGGTAGATCAAATTGATGTCGGGGACCAGCCTCAGTATCCGTATTATGACGGTAAATACATATGGGTGGCCAACGCCGGTGAGACACACAGCGGCCAGGTTTCGCGGATTAGTGTTGCGGATAACACGGTGACATCGATCGATCTTAGCAATGATAACGCGTATGATATTAGTTCAGATAACGAACATATTTGGATCAGTCATGCGAATACGGAGGTGATAACTATTATTTCTCCGGATGGTTCTGATCAAGCTACTATTAATACCGATGGAGCCGATTCCCGTGGTATAGCCTATGCTGATGGCTATATATGGGCGGCTGATCAGGACGCAGATACGATATACCAGATCGATATAGTAAGCAGGGATGTGGTCGCCGAGCATGAGGTCGGCGGGAATTATGATCCACTGCATATGAGTATTGATGACGCATATATCTGGGCCAGTACGGACGACGGTGAGGTCGGCGGACAGTATATAGCGCTGCAGCGGCTCGAAACCGGTGTATCACCGGATAAGGTCGGCCTGGGCTGGCTGACATACTCGCGCGGCGTCTGCTCTGATAACGCGCAAAAACCATGCGACCCTGACCGTAATACCTGCGGCGGTACAGCTACCTGTGAGCCAGCAGCCGGACTGCCGCCAGACAGTACGGCCTATGGCTACTGCTATACAGACGGCACGCCAGATGAACGGTACGGATTATGCTCTGTCAATACGGGTGCTGTCTGTACCGACAGCATTGCCTGCCCTGATCCAGAGGAGACGTGTATTTATCACACATGCCAGACCGGTGATACCTGTCCGGATTATGGTAGCGGAACAGAGGTATGTGTGGCTATGGCAACCACGAATTTTGACGGGTTAACACGCGAAGTACGGGGCTATGGCCGCTCGCTGACCATGGCGCAGCGCGGCGCGGCGCTCGGCTTCGATGACTGGGGCTGGATCAGTATGGACGGCACGTATACAGACGAAGCCGATGCAGTGGCGCGCTACGGCGTTACCGCCACTGACGTGGATTCACAGCTGTTTCTGGGCGATCCTGACGTCAATCCAGACGACGTCATCCTGTACAGCCTATTTGGCTGGGGCTGGAATGCGGAGGTGTCTGATTTTGGGCCGGTATCAACCTGGTTAAATCCGCTTAATGTCAGCAATACGAAAAAAGTAAACCATAGTGCCGGTTGGCCGGTTACTGAATCCAGTATTGCCATCGACAGTACTGGTAATCCTCATATTGCCTGGTCACAGTTCAATGAAAATTCTGGATTTAATGATATATACCATGTGCGACTGATCGGCGGGCAATGGCAAATGATGGATGGCTCCGTATACCAGCCTGGCGTTAGTGAACCGATTGTGAGTACAGTCACTAATTCTGGGATGCCGTCTTTAGCGGTCGACAGCAGTAATATTCCGCATCTGGTATGGCAAGAGCAGGAAGGGACCGAGGCTGATATCAGCGGTGGAGAATTACAATACTCTACGTGGAACAGCGAAACAAACACCTGGACTGCTATGCAGCAGATAGAAACATCCGGACCCAGCTGTGGCGGCGCTTCACTTGTCATAGATGAAGCAAACCGTCCGCATGTAGCATACCGTGTCCATTCGTATGATGATTCTGAAATTTATTATCGTTATTTTAATGGCAGTGACTGGGTAACAGCGAGCGGTGATACTGGCACAACAGACATAAATGTTAGTAACACGGGATCGCCACATTCGTACCAGCCGCGCTTGGTTTTAAGTGATGAAACAACACAGCGGCCACATATAGTATGGAGAGAACAGGTCGGCGCCGAATATCACATTTATTACCGGCATTGGGACGGCAATGACTGGGTAACAGCGAGCGGTAATACTGGTGATACTGACGTATCGGTTAATGGAGACCTTGGCACGGTGTTAGGCATATCGATTGAGGGCGCAAATCCAGACATAGTCCTGTATGCTGATAACCGTCCTGGTATTATATGGCGGGATCCGGGCATGGTGCTGTACCGCCAGTGGAATGGCAGTGCCTGGGTAGACGCTAATCCTGACGACGGGGATACTGATGATGATATATGGATAAATATTCATGAGGGCAGTGATGTGGAGCACTTGGCGCATTCAGGTAAAACACCGCGGGTTGCTATAGATAGTGATGATCAGCCGCATGTGGTATGGGGCGATTATCCGTCAGGCGGCGACAGTAGCGGTGATATCAGATACCGCTGGTGGAATGCAAGCGCCGAGGCGGGCAATGGCGCTTGGGTTACCTCGTCCGGAGATTATACTGTCAGCGGGTCTCATTTTGATGATGATTCGCTGACTATCCATGAATCGCCAAATATAGGCTCGACACTGCCGGATTTTACCATGGATGCTTTAGGCAACCCTCATGTAATATGGCAAGATGTCCGGTATAAGCTGAATGATGACGCAGCAGAATGTGCGGCAAATGGTGATATTAATTGTATCTGTTCGAGCCATGCTGATTGCGGCGATCCTGATTATCCGTTTTGCATGACACGAAGTCCGGATAAATACTGCGGTGCTGCTGATGTTAAATACGCTGGCTGGCTGCCCGGTCGAGTACGCTCGGGTATTGGCTGGGTAGAGTTTATGCCGGTCGGCGCGCTAATCGGCGTGCCCTGGGTACAGACCCTGTACAGCGATATCTATGCCCAGGAAAATATCGGCCTGGCACCGCCGCCGCGCGGCACGGGTACGTACACGGCCACGTATTTGATCCTGGCCAACGGTGATATCCAGGGTATTCCCAGCTATTATACCAGCTCGCAGACTGGCGAGCCGACCAGCGGGTATTATGAACCGGGTCTGGAATCCTTGATCGAGGACGCAGGGTATCCGGTCGGCCGCGACGCGCTGTCCCAGATCGATGTTGATAATTTGATTGCCGCAAACGATGAGAATAATGCGTACGGCAATCTGGTGCATAATTATGATAATTCCGGCTCGAGCAGTGTTAATATCAGCCCAGACTTGACTAGCGGACCGCTAAACGGGGAGGTATTCTATTTCCATGATGCAGACAATGGCCTGTATCAAGTCAACGATATTATCCGCTTTAACAAAGGCGAAAGCCAGATTAACCAGACAGCCGGACACGGTTTAGTAATAATAGACGGCGATCTGGAGATTAATAGCCCAATATATTATGAAAAGCGGTGTAACGGACTTGCCGGCGAGACAATATGCACGACTAATAACGAGTGTGACAGCGGCGAAGTATGCCGTGCTGTCGAGCTGGATGATGTCAGTGAAATGCCGTCAGTAGCCTTTATCGTCCGCGGTAATATTTATGTAAATTCCCAGGTCAATGAACTGGCCGGCGTGTATGTGGCTCTGGATCCTGATACGACTGATGAGGTGGATAAAGGTATTATCTACACGAGTCGCAAAGCGCCAATAACACAAACAATCATTGCGAGCGAAGACGATACATCAGTAGACAGTGCGTATACGAATAGCTCAAGTGCGGACACAGTTTCGTTTGGTCAAAACAGTAGCATTGCCCAGCGCGGGTTCCTGCGCTGGCAGCTCAATGTTCCTGCTGGCGCAGAGATACGCAACGCCTACCTGCGCCTGTACGGCGACGGTAATGGTAATGCTACGGATTTCCGGGCCCGTATCTATTTATTAGATACTGCCAACGCTGAACAAGTATCGAATGACTTTACCGCTAATCCTAACCAAAGTTTGTTTGACGCTGATACATCGAACAGCGTCAGCTATGATATCAATGAAGATACCTGGGATACTGGCGGCTGGAATACCAGTCCGGATATTTCCGCGCTGGTGCAGAAATTCGTGAATGAGCCGACGTATGAATCAGGTAATTATATCGGTATAGAATTACGTGAAGAGGCCGGCGTCGACGGCTGGCGCGGTTTTGAGGCGTATGATGCGGTTGCTGCAAACTATGCTGAATTAGTGGTCGAATATTCGCCGCGGCGGACAGTGTACTCTTTAGCAGATATAGACGGTGATGACGCACCGGATGAGCAGAGCGATTACGCGGCCTGGGGCACTGGTTCGGGCACATGTGATCAAAATGATGATGATACTACCCGGGGGCCTTGTGTATATAACCCATTAATAAATAGGTTTGGATTTGGCTCATACAGTTTGACAACTGATGCGAGCCGGATATTTTTCCACTTTGGTCCGTATGATTCGGACTATAGCACCATACCTGAACAGGCAGAAATTCTGGAATCTCATGTTGTCGTGAGCCCGTATTCAGGTGGAGATGCCGGATTCCAGGCGCGGCAGGGTTTGCTAGACTCGGCCATAGCCGATTTTGCGGGCTTTACTGATAATCCGTATGAATTGACGATGTCACCGGAAGTATCTGAAATCGCTGAAGAAATAACAGATTCATGGGACAGTTTGAGCATCTTTTCATTTGCTGACACCAGCCGGCTGATCCAGGCCTGGGTAGATTTAGAAGACTATACCGCCGGTGATGATATTGGCATCAGACTGCGCAAAGGCAGAAATGAGCAGATCTATGAAAATGAAGCCAGCAGGACTATACAGACCGGGCAGTCACGGCTCGAAGTCGACTATCTGACCCCGTTGCGTGTGTCAGGATTGTTCGTGGCGCGCGGCTATAGCTTTGACCGGAAGTATACTAAGGACCTTGCTGCCAGTGAGCAGATCTTGTATGATGGGAGAGTAGTGGCCAATACGCCGCCCGGCTTGTCAGACTTTACACGGGCGCTTCCGGTATACGCGCGAGTAACACCGTAAGACGGAAATCCTAAACTCTAAATCCGAAACAAGCACAAATTTATAAATTACGAATCAAAAACTGTTTTAAGTATTAGGATTTAGCAATTTCCACCAAAGGAGGATCAGCCTGTGGCTGAAGAATTTGTTTCGTGCTCCGAGATTAGAATTTCGATATTAAAACGTTATGGCAAAACCAACAAGTTATCTGGGTGTTGATCTAGGAGGATCCAGCCTAAAAATCGTCGAGCTCAAAAGCGTCAATAACAGACCGCAGCTGGTTACCTATGGTCTGATAGACGAGACATATAATATTATCAAGGATGACAGCGCGTCAGCCCGCGCCGAAGTAGCCCGGCATTTGAAAGAGCTGACGAAGAGTTCGCGTGTTTCGACTGATAAAGTGGTTTCAGCATTACCGAGCTATAGCGTCTTCAGCTCTATCATCAGCCTGCCGGCCATGAGCAAAAAAGAGTTGATATCAGCAGTGCGCTGGGAAGCCAAGAAATTCGTGCCTATTCCACTCGAAGAAATGATCCTGGATTGGGAAGTGCTGGAACAGGGAGAATCAGCGGAAGACACGCGCGGAGAACAAGCCGCCGAAGACGCGCACGATGACGAAGCAGAGGAAAAAGCCGCAGAAGAAGATTCAGACAAAGATCAAAAAAAGAAAAAACCATCAATGTCATCCGGTGACAAGAAATCGATAAAAGTGTTACTAACTGCCGCACCAAAAAATTTAGTAAACCGCTATGTTGAGGTGTTTAAGCAAGTAGACCTCCAGCTGGTCGGATTAGAGACTGAATCGTTTGCCCTGGAGCGATGCCTAATAGGCAATGATTCTTCTCCTATCATGATTATTGATATCGGCAACAACGCTACAAGTATTATAATATTCAGCGGCGGTGTTCCAATTCTGAATCGCAGTATTGATGTTGGAGGTGCCAGTATTTCTAATAAGCTCGTAGAAGTAATGGGGCTAAACCAGGAGCAGGCAGAGCAATATAAACGTGATATGGGCACTAGCATGGCCGGTCAAAAAATCAGCGATTTACCACAGCCTGTTGCCCATGTTGTTAATTCAGTGATTAATGAAATCCGCTATATATTGAATATTTATCAAAACCAAAACCGCCAGCATATTAAAAAAATTATTTTAACCGGCGGGTCGGCATTTTTAGCTAACCTTACAGAAAATATAGAAGATGTGTTTAATATAAAGTCATTTGTCGGTGATCCATGGGCCAGGGTAGTGCATCCAGTGGAAATTGACGGATTGCTAAAGGGCCTAGGACCGAGAATGTCTGTCAGTATTGGCCTAGCCATGAGAGAAATCAGCTAAATATTGACAAAATAGTAAATATATACCATAAAAAGAGTTTGCATGCGCAAACTTTTTTTAGTTTACGAATACAATTAAAGTAAGGATAAAAAACTTAAAAAACCTTGACTTTGGCTAAAAAATATGCTAAAATATAGATATATTGCTCAAATATTGGCATAATGCTTGGCATATGTATGACCAAGGATTGTACTATATATAAAACAAAAATTATCCCGAATTAGCTAAAAATCACCACAAATATATTTGTGATTAATCAAATATAATTCGTGGAAAAAACAAAAATTAGGTTATGTCAATTAACCTGCTTCCTGAACAGGAAAAATCAAAAATAAAACCTACCAATAAGGCGTCAGTTACCCAAATAGAGATGACCGGACCGCGCCAAGGAGGAAACAAAAAACCGGCTGCTAAAGAGTCAGGTGTTTTGACATTTTTTAAACAGGCGTTTACTAAGCCAGGTGCACCGCAAACGGATGAAAAAAAGTTTCCGGAAAAAAAGGTCAGGATTATGGAACGTCCTGCCAAAAAAGCGGCCCATAAGCCAGAAACACAAAAGCAACCAGAACAAAATAAAAAGGTAGTCTATATTAAGCCGAGCGACGAAGGCATGCAGGCAGATAAAAGCAAAGGCATACTGGAAAAAGTATTAGACTTTTTCCGGAGTTTGTTTTCCGCAGGGACACCCCGCAATCAGCCTGCTGAGAAATCAGCCGCAGTCCCGGAGCCAAAAGAGGAATTCCCAACATATAAACCAATCACAACCAAACAAGTATCTGACAGCAATCATGTCGATACTTCACAAGATAAGATAATCGAAGTAACAACTTCATATCAATCTGACGATGAGCAGGCAGCCAAGCCGGCGGCAGTTCCAGCTGACGTGCGCGAGGAAATGCCAGGCGCGCAACCGATAGTACGGCCGACGCGCACAAGCACACCAGCGCAGCCGATCCAGCAGCCGGAGGATAAGCATGAAAAAGAAACAATAGAATTAGAGCGTACCGACCAGCCAGTTCCACGGGACAGACAATACACCGATCAGCAATCCAAAACCGTAGCAGAAAAAAAACCTGACACAGACAGACAAAACGCACTGATACGCTGGCTGCAGGGCGTGCTGCAGACTATTAAGAATCTATTTACCCGGGAGAAAAAGCCGGTGTCCTCCCCACCGCCGACAGAGCGAGGACGGGAAGCTGATAGCGACCAGCTGCCGAAGATCAGCCTAGAAAAAAGCACTGAAAATATTCACATTCCCGAAGCAGCCGATCGGAAAACAGCCTTAGATGATTTACCGCCCCCTCCATCGCCTCCTGCAGAGGATACATCAGAGGCGGCAGCCGCAACACCTGCCGCGGAACTACAAAAAAAATCAGTACCCGACGACATCGATCCGTCACCGGCTCCTGTTTTAGAAAGCGAAATAGATGCCGCGCCCCAGCCGACTGAGCTATCACGGCCTGCGGCGAGTATAAAACCCGGGAAGCACCCGCCGAAAAAAGAAAAAAAAGACAATGAGATAGCAATGACCAGTCCCCAGGAGCAGGAAGTGAAGCCAGCACTGCAGTGGGAGGTTAATCTCATCCCCGAGGATGCGGTCGAGGTGCGCATACCGGTGAGCCGTTATTTATATCTGGCGCTGGTCGGTATTGTCTGCGCCGGGCTGGTATTCGGCGGGTGGATAGCCGCCAACTGGTATTACAACAACATCACCACTGATATCAGTGAAGTTAATACACAGATTTCATCAGTAGAAATTCAGATAAATCAAAAAAAGAACGTTGTTGAACAGGTCCAGTACATAAACCAGCAGGCAGAACATGTCGCCAGCCTGATAGACGAACACGTGTACTGGTCGCCGTTGTTTACAAAAATCGAAAGCTATGTTGCGCCAGAGGTGTATTTCACCAGCATGAACGCCGATGTTAATGGCGTGGTTACCCTGACTGCTGTCGGTGAAAATTATGAGGCCGCTGTCAAACAGCTCTATGTGCTGGAACGCGCTGCTGACTTTGTCCAGCAGGCCAGTGTCGAGAATATATCCTTTGTCAGCGAGGGCGCTGCTATGGATACAGAAACGCAAGCATCGGTTATTGTCGACCGTCCCGTCAATTTTTCGATCAAGCTAACAGTCGATCCGTTACTTTTTTCCCATCAATAATATGAAATTCGCTTCCGTAAAAACAAGCATTTCACTGTTCTTCAATAAATACTTTATTGCGGTATTGATTGGCGTCGGGATATTAGTCCTGGCCGCTGGGTATTTTATCTTTATCAGTGGGATCATGGCAGATATCCAGCAGGCCGGCTCAAGCGATTTGGAGGGGCGGCATCAGGTCTTGAACGCCAAACAGCGGACACTGCGCAAGCTCGAATCTCTGGAACAGCGGCATAAGCAGGTGACCGCGGCAGAAGTGGAACGCCTGGAAAAATTTCTCCCCATGGAAGACGATATTCCGCTGGTGATGATAGAGATAAAGGAATTTATCGAACAAAATGATCTAACAGTCGCCTCGCTCGAAAGCGGTCCGCTGATCACCGGCAGCGACAGCGTAGCGGCCGAGGCGGATCAGGGCATCCAGGCGCTGAATATTACGGTTGCTATCAGCGGCATTGACAGCTATGTCAAGCTAAAAGATTTTCTGGATCAGATGAGCACGACGCTGCCGATCCTGGAGCTGAAGTCATTAGCATATGTTCCGGGTACTGATACCTACAGCCTCAACCTGACAACCTATTACCAATAAGCGCAGTATGGCCACAATAGATAAAAACAAAAAATTCTCCAAACGAACCATTATACTATTGGCAGTGTTCAGCGTTCTCCTGGTCGGCGGCGGATATTATGCGTATACGGTACTGTTTGCCGCTGGTGATACGGAGGATTTATTATTGTCAGACGGAGCAATAGTAGCGGAACAACGCGTGGTCGTGCCAGAGTTTGAAGGGGACTTACTGACCAATAAGCAGTTTTTACAGTTTCAGAAAAAAACACCGTCCCAGTTCAGCGAACAGCTGGATGTCACTGTCAGGCCAGCAGACGCTGTAACCGCGCCAGGCGTTATCACGGTGCATAATTCTGGATATGGCGATGCGCTCTTTGTTTCATGGACTGCTCCGGCAACAGCGGCTGACGCATATATCGTCTACCGTTCCCAAAACGCTAACGGCGGCTATGCTCCGCGTGCCATGGTCACCGGAGAGGAAACGGGATATGTAGACACGGCAGTCCAGCCAGGCAATACGTATTACTATACAGTCCGGTCAGTGCGCTCTGAAGAAATGAATCGAGTCAGCGGCGTCACCAGCGCATCATCACCGCAAACAGGCATTCAGGTATCTGCCAATCAGGATGAGGCCGCGCGAATCAGCGTTGATGATTCGCCAGAGATTGATGCCCGGGTAGTACTGCGGCTGCGCGATGGACAAGAAAAACTGGTGGCAGTGATGACAGAAGGTCAGCGGACTGCCTATGACACTGGCGGGCAAACGTCAGACTCGTATACGGTTATTTTCTATTCTATGTTTTCCATGTCACAGGCGGCTGCCAGTGCCAGCCAGACGGTTACGGATACTGTCTTGCCAGATCCGCCGACTGATATCCGGGTGGCAGTGGATGAGGCGGGCGAAAGCGTGCTCATAACATGGCGCAATCCAGACAGCCCGGACTTTAGTTATATTCGTATCTACCGCTCTACGGCAAAAGGGTCGCTCGGTACGCTGATCAATCCGGAATCGTATAATTTCATCGGATTGTACGACCGGGAAAACGATTACTATTATTACCAGGATACAAATGTTGAGCAGAACGTGGTTTACTATTATACTGTAACCAGTGTTGATAAGGCGGGTAACCAATCCAGCACCGATCTGCTGACAGTGCCGTACCGCGCTAATCCGTTTGAACCAATTGTTTTTTAGGGTACTATGGAGCAAACACAACAACAAAAAAAACAATCAGCCATCCAGGTACTAATCGAGGAGGGGTTAGTGCCGACTGACCGCCTCGCCGAGATGAAAAAGCAGGCCAAGGACGAAGGAGAGCTGCTCGATCTTTTGAGTCGAAAAGGGATTGTTTCAGAGGAAGATATTACCAAGGCAAAAAGCAAAGTTCTGGGAGTTCCCTATATTGATTTATTTGGCAAATCTATTTCCCAGTCAGTGCTGCATATTATTCCCCGTGAGCTGGCGGATAATTATCATATTGTCGCTTTTGACAAGCAGGGCGATGAGGTGTCGGTAGCGATGGTTGATCCGGCTGATTTTAAGGCTATCGAAGCCTTGGAATTCCTGGCCCGCGAAAATAATCTGAAAATAAAATACTATATTGTATCCATGAACGGCTTCCGTGAAGCGCATAAACAATACGCTACGCTGGGAGCAGAAGTAGAGGAAGCTCTTGCCAGTACTGAAAAGGAAGGCAAATCAGAGCTAGAGGAAATGTTATCCTCTGATAAGTCAGGCGAGGAAACGGTCAAGAGCGCTCCAGTATCAAAGATGGTTTCAGTCATCCTTAAACATGCTGTCGAGGGAGGCGCGTCGGATATTCATATCGAACCGGTGGAGAATGAAACCAGGGTGCGGTATCGTGTCGACGGTGTACTGCACACCTCGCTGGTGTTGCCGCGCTATGTCCACTCATCAATTGTCGCCCGTATTAAGGTTATTTCAGATCTCAAGCTGGATGAGACGCGTGTGCCGCAGGACGGGCGTTTCCGTACCGAGTGGGAAGGGCGTATTATCGATTACCGTGTTTCCACCCTGCCGCTGTTTAATAATGAAAAAGTGGTGATGCGTATTCTCGATCGCGCCGCGGTTGTTCTGGATCTAGAAAAACTTGGATTTGAGGGCGAGCATCTGGATGTCATGCGCGCATCGGTGAAGAAAACGGTCGGCATGATCCTGCTCACCGGTCCGACCGGATCTGGCAAATCCACCACCTTGTCCGCATTACTGACTATATTAAATAATGAAGAAACAAACATTATCACTCTGGAAGATCCGGTCGAGTATTATATAGACGGCGTGAATCAGTCACAGATAAATACTGATGTCGGCCTCACCTTTGCTGCTGGTCTGCGCTCCATCCTGCGTCAGGATCCTGATATTATCATGGTCGGTGAGATCCGTGATAATGAAACTGCCGAGCTGGCGGTACATGCCGCGCTGACCGGGCATTTGGTCTTGTCCACGCTCCATACTAACGACTCGTTTGGCGCTATACCCCGTATGATTGATATGAATATCGAACCGTTCCTGATTACCGCGGCGCTGAACACGGTGGTAGCCCAGCGGCTGGTCAGGCGACTCTGTCCGTACTGCCAAAAAGAAGCAAAGCTGCCAGAAGACCTCCAGCAATTCCTCGATAAGCAAATAAATCAAATCCCGCCAGAAATTATGGTCAAACGTTTTGGCAAGGAAAATCCAGAGCTGAAATTTTATGAAGCCGAGGGCTGTACTAAGTGTGAGAATACGGGCTACAAAGGACGGGTGCTGATTGATGAAATATTAGAAGTAGACGAAGAGCTGAAAAACGTAGTGGTCACCAATCCGACTATTGATGCCATCCGCGAGACCGCTAAACGCCAGAATATGATTGCCATGGCCCAGGACGGCATTCTCAAGGCGCTGGACCGTAAAACGTCATTATCAGAAGTTCTCCGCGTGACCCAAGAATAATTAATATAATGGCACTCTATGAATAAACAGAAGCAAACAACGAAAATACTGGTCGTCGAGGATGATAAATTTCTCGCCGGTATGTATAACACAAAGCTGGATCTCGAAGGGTTTTCCGTCATCGTGGCTAATGACGGCGAAGAAGGATTACGACTGGCTGAATCTGAAAATCCGACGATTATCCTGCTCGACATCATTTTACCGAAAATGAGCGGGTTTGATGTGCTCAAATCGCTCAAAAAAAACGAGCAAACAAAAAAGATTCCCGTGATTTTACTGACAAACCTAGGCCAGCGCGATGACGTGAATAAAGGGCTTGAGCTGGGCGCTGAAGATTACCTGATCAAAGCGCATTTCATGCCGTCTGAAGTTGTCGAAAAAATAAAAAAACTGGCGGGCAAAAAATAGTCTGCTAAAAACAAAGCAAATAAAAATTATACATAACCATGGCCGAGTTTTTATACAAAGCACGAAACCAAGCTGGCAATGAAGTCAGCGGTGTTGTCATGGCGCCGTCCGAAAATGTCGCCTATGGCATGCTGCGCGATAAAAACTTGTTTATTGTTTCGCTGAAGGAGAAAAAAACACTTGATATTCTGAAGGGGCTGAAGCTTTCCGGCGGCGTGAAGGCAAAAGACGTGGTAATATTTTCCCGGCAGCTGTCAGTGATGATGTCGTCTGACGTGCCGATTGTCCGGGCCCTGCGGGTGCTGATGCACCAGACTGATAATAAATACCTTAGCGAAGCGCTCGGCGACATAGCGGATGAAGTGGACGGCGGCGCCAAACTGTCCCAGGCCATGAAAAAATACCCAAAAATATTCAGTAATTTTTTCGTGCAAATGGTCCGGTCAGCGGAAACCACCGGACGTTTGGACGAAATTCTGGAGTATTTGGCAGACCAGGCGGAAAAAGACTATGACACGAGCAGCAAAGCGCGCGGTGCCATGATTTACCCGGCCTTTATCATCAGTGCCCTGGCGCTGGTCGGCGCGCTGATGATGATGTTTGTACTACCGCAGATTACCACGATTTTGACTGACAGCAACGTGGAATTGCCGATTACCACTCGGATTTTCATCGGCATCAGTGATATGCTGCGGGGGTATTGGTGGGCCATACTGCTGGTTATCGGCGGACTATTATTTGGTTATCGCGCGGTAGTTAAAACTGCTGGCGGCCGCCGGTTTGTTGATATTGTGAAAATCAGGATGCCGATATTCGGCCCGATATTTAATAAAACGTATTTGACGCGGTTCTCGCGTTCTTTATCCACCCTGCTTGCATCCGGTGTGACCCTGACGCGGTCGCTGGATATTGTGGCGGATGTTGTCGGCAATACGTTATATAGAGAAATTACCCAGCAAACCATAAAAGAGGTAGAGGCTGGCCGGTCGATCACCACTGTCTTTGTCCGGCAAAAGGAAGTACCACTCATGCTGGCGCAAATGATGAGCGTGGGGGAGCAGTCTGGTCAGCTGGATAAAATACTGGAAAAAATAGCTGATTTTTACACGCGCGAGCTGGATAATTCTCTGCGTAATCTAACCACTCTGATCGAGCCGATCATCATGGTGGTGATGGGCGTGGCTGTCGGCTTCCTCGTGTCGGCAATTATTTTACCGATGTATAATTTATCTAATGCTATATAAAAACCGAGGCACGAGCGCGTATTTTACTTTGACATTTTGCTAAAAATATGATATTATATACATACATCATTGCTCTTTTACGCTCATTTATCCTAATTATTAATCCAGCGCCAGCGTACTGTCCAGTACGGAAATAATAAATAGGCACGGATCAGTTACCGGATCCGTGATCTGTGAATATATTATTATTTCTTTTCACGGCAACGTTTTCGTTGGAATATTTGGAAGGGGGTGAATTCATGAAACGAAAAGGTTTTACACTCATTGAATTATTGGTTGTTATTGCCATTATCGGTATTTTGGCCACGATTGGTCTGGTCGCCCTGAACGGTGCCCGGGAAAAAGCTCGTGATGCCACCAGAAAATCTGACCTCGGTCAGATTCGTACTGGTTTAGTATTGTATTCTGATGATTATGGCAGCACCTATCCAAATACCAGCGGCGTAGCTTCTACTGCATTAAGCGCATTGGCGCCTACATATATCACTCGTGTTCCGGACGATCCACAAAGCCCAACTCGTGATTATTATTACGCATCATGTGGTAGCGGCATAGCATCACCATTTTATGTGTTGTATGCTCAATTAGAATCACCAGAGGCTAGCGGCCATTATTATTGGATAATGGGTGATGGTACTTCAGACGATGATTACACAACTGGTGTACCAAGTTGTACTTCAACACCAGATTAGTAGATAATACTAATATACAAAAGCGCTTCTTGTTGTAGGGGCGCTTTTTGTTTTATATATAGTTCGCAGTAAAGGATAATGGGTGGTATTTTGTAGTATGACTTACGCGGTTAAACTTTCAATTGTACCGAACGAGGGGAGCCCAGGCGAAAGCCTGCATAGGCTATCTTGTTATCAGTACACGCTTTCGCGTGGTCTCCAAGCGGACCGCGTAAGCCGTGTGTTGTCTTGAGTATTTCTATTTTAGAAACAAACAACTGTGTAGGAGAACGGTTTTGATTATCAAAAAAAACAATAACCTCCTTCTCATTGCTCGAAGGCGACTTCTTTTGTTATAATAAAAATATGATTGACACATCCATCATCATCCTTAACTGGAATGGTCGCGAGCATTTGGAGACGTGCTTACAATCCGTGTTATCGCAGTCGTATAAACAATTCCGCGTGATTGTAGTAGATAATGGTTCTGATGATGGGTCTGTTGATTTTGTGAAAAAAAACTATCCTGATATTGAAATTATAATAAATAATAAAAACCTGGGATTTGCCGAGGGGAATAATATTGGCATCAGAAGGGTGCTGAAGGATAAAAATATTCGATTTATTGCCACACTGAATAATGATACAGAAGTTAAAGTTGATTGGTTAGAAGCGTTAATTACGTTAATCAAGACTGACGATAACATTGGGGCAGTATCAAGTAAAATGCTATGGTTTGATAAGCGCGATGTGATAGATTCTACCGGTGATTATTTCTTACCGAGAACGCTGAAAGTGGTCACCCGCGGGTATAAGGAAAAAGACACCGGCCAATATGACAGGGAAGAGGAATGTTTGGCGGCCCGGGCCGGAGCGGCGCTGTACCGGCGGGACATGCTGGAGGATATCCGGCTGGGGACTGATTTTTTTGACAAGAAGTTTTTCGCGTATATCGAGGATATAGACCTGTCCATCCGAGCCCGATTGCGCGGCTGGAAAATCATGTACGCGCCGCACGCCGTGGTCTACCATAAGGTAGCGGCCACGACCAAACGGATTTCCTACGTGTTCCGCCGTTACCAGTCAGGCCGCAACCGGATATTTGCCGCAATTAAGAATTATCCAATTCACTGGTGGCCATTTGTATGGCGCGGACGGGAGTCGGTGGACAGCGATTACCGATTAGGTACTGGAGAAAATCTGAAATTATATTTAAAAATAGTAGGTTCTCTCATAGTAAACATGCCGCGCTTGCTGATCCAGCGGAATATTATCCAGGAGCGGAAAACTATTACCTATCAGGAGATGAAAAAATGGCGGGAGCAGTTAGTTGTCCACCGTAAACAGGACTGAATAGTCTTTTTTTGCTTTTGGTTGGTGTCTGTACAGTGGAGAAGACTATTTTTTTTTGCTATACTATTTGTATGATTCTCGACCGGATTTCCGAACAAATAAATTCGTTTCGCCGCAATGTAATCGTGGGAATTTTTTTATTTTTAGTCGTGTTTAGCTCACTTTTTTCCGGTGAATGGAATAACTGGGTCGTGAGCGTCCTGCTCATCCTGTCGTTCCCGCTGGTGTTTTTCATGATCATGGTCATCCGGGACGCGGCGCATAAACCGATACTTCGGTTTTCAGCCAGGTCACCGCTACTATATCTCATACTTTTCCTGCTGGTGGCTGTCATCAGCGGATTGTTTTTTTCTAGTGCTCCGCTGGCCAGTTTGCACCAGGCCAGCCAGTTGATGGGCTATGCTATTATTTTTCTGGTGGCCGGATTAATACTGCGTGATTTTGGCCGGATCAAATTCATGAGCTGGATTATATTCAGTACCGGTGTACTGGCTGCGGTTATTAATATCATTCTGTTTGCCACAGATCCTACAGTCCGGGCCGGCGGATTACTGCTCAATGCCAATGCCCTGGGCAGTTATGTATTGTTTAGCCTAGGACTCGGCATTACCCTGCTTCTCAAACCAACGCAAAAAAAAACAAAAGTACTTGTACTTGGAGGGACCGGCCTTATCGGATTAAGTTTTTTGCTCACGTTTTCCTATACTGGCTGGGTTAGTTTTATCCTGCCGCTCTTGATATATGCTTTTGCTTTTAAAACACAGCTTTTTCAGAGAAAAAAGGTTATCAGTTTTATTCTGGTGGTTATCACCGTTGTTGCCGCGGCGATTGGATTCCGCTATATGAGTACTGGTAATTTCAGCCAGGCCGTGCAGCTGCATAAAACAATCACTGCTGAAGCAGCGCAAACAAGTTTTTCCCAGCGATGGAATTTTGTTATTTCATCTGGCGAAATATTTCTGGATAATCCGGTTATTGGGACGGGGCTGAATACATTCCAAAATATTTATCCGCAATACGCGCATACGCTGATAGAACAGCCGCGGTACGCGCATAACTACTATTTGCAAACCGCGGCCGAGCTCGGGATATTCGGTTTCGCGGCTTTTACCGGGTTTGTGGTCCTGCTGCTACGGACCAGCTACCGGGTTATGAAAAGGGCTTTCCCAGATCCAGAAAAGCGGTATTATCTTACCGGGCTCGGATTAGGGCTGCTGGCTTCATGTATTCACGCGGCGGTGGATTTTGGCTGGCGGTTTCCCGGTGTTTTTATCCTATTTTGGTTAATTGGCGGCATGTTCTGGGGACAGTCACTGCCGGTAGTATCGAGTGACCAGGCCAAGCCAAAGCGCAGTACGGTTAAAAATATCGCGACCGGCCTATTGCTGTTGATTGGTTTGGCGCTGTTAGTACGAGGCGTCACGTTATTTATGAGTCAGGCGTATTTTGATAAAGGTCAGCGTGCAGCAGATCGTGATGAGCGGATAACAGCTCTGGCCGCTTATGAACAGGCGATACTGTTCAATCCATTGTCTGATACTGTCCGGGCCTATGCTGACATGGTTATTAACCAGCCGCCGCTTGATACTGCTGAACGACAAAATGCGTACACACAGGCAGAGACGTATTTATTAGAATTCCGCAGCCGTAATACGATTGATTATTTTATTCCGTCGTCACTCGGCAGACTTCATATCGTGCTGGATGAGTATGATGATGCCGCGGCCTATTACCAGGAGGCGATTTCCCTGGATCCGGTATTTCATCCCCGTTTTTACTATGACCTGGCGTTTATTTATTTTCAGCAAGGGGAGTATGAGAAAGTTTTCAGTACTACCTCTGGGATTATAGATACGTACGAAGGTATTGCCCGGACTTCAAATCCAAATCTGCCCCGGGATCTGGCTTTTCTCCACGCCCTCCGGGCTGAAGCTCATCTGGAACAGGGCGATACACAGGCCGCCATCGCGGAGTATATGAACGCGCTGGAACGCGAACCAGAATTTAGTATAGCTATCGAGGCATTAGCCGAACTGACTGGTGAATCAGGCAGTGAGTAGCCTACTATGTCAGCCTGTGATACAATAGTATTGAGTATATATTGAGGATATGAAACGAGGTTTTACATTAGTTGAACTGCTTATCACTATTTCCATCATTGGCATTTTGGCCGTACTGGGATTAGTGAGCCTGCAGGGTGCCCGTGCTTCGGCCAGGGATTCGCGCCGCATTTCTGATCTGGCGCAGCTACGGCTCGGCTTAATGCTGTACTATGATGACCACCAACAATTTCCCATGCCGGTAGCCAACGGCCATGACGGACCAGACACCAGCGTCAGTACCACGACCGGAACAATTTTTTCGGATACTGACAATCCCCTGTATCCCAGGTATTTGAGCGCTCCGTTTGTAGATCCAAATAATAATGGCGCAACCGGCCACTATTATTACTATGATACTAACCAAAATACCGGGCATAATAATTATGTCTTGTGTTTTCATAAAGAAGGAGATGATCAACGATGGTTTTATTTTTATTCTACCGGGATTTACGGCGAAGGGGATGCGTGCCCCACATTACCCGGCAGCTAATATAGCGCACACCTATGTTTAAATCAGAACACGGCTTATCGCTAATCCAAATCCTCATCCTGGTGGCTGTGTTTGGTTTACTGATCGGCGGCGGGTTTTTATTGCTTAATAATGAAAAAGCCAAGACCAGGGATGCTAAGCGGCTATCTGATATTACCAGAATTCAGGCCGCGTTTGAATTTCTGTACAATCAAACAGCCAGTTATACCGCGGCCGCGCAGGACGGGTGCGATCAAGCCGGTATGCTGGCAAGCCAATGTAATTTAAGCGCATATATCCCGGCCATCAGGCAGTTCCGTGATCCGGGCAAGTATCAGTATGTAGTCACTACGGTGCCGGGCGATGATGCCTATGCCGTCACCTTTCAGCTGGAAAAGGAATACTATAATCTGACGGCAGGCCAGCACGTGCTGACCCAGGACGGGATACAGTAAGAGGGCTTTAGTTGTTGGTTTTTTGGTGTTAGTTATCTTATTCGTTTTTGGTTGTTAGCATTGGACTGGAATGATCAGGATATGAGCCTCTCAACATGTTCCCAAACAGGGTGTTTTTTGGTATACTAGAGGGACTATGATAGGTTTTTTGGTGTTTGTTTTTGGACTGGTCATCGGCAGTTTTCTAAACGCGGTGATTTATCGTATTCATGCCCGGGTCAGTTTTCTCCGCGGGCACTCGTTTTGTCCGGGCTGCCGTCATGACCTGCATGCGGCAGATTTGATACCGGTGTTCAGCTTCCTCTGGCAGCGCGGTAAGTGCCGATACTGCCACCAGCCTATTTCCTGGCAATACCCGCTCGTAGAAACAGCGACCGCGCTGATATTTTTTATGCTTTACGTGCAGTTTGGTTTGAGCGCGCAGTTTTTCGTGTATCTGGTTTATGCGGGATTTTTGATAGTTTTGTTTGTGTATGACCTGCGGTATTATCTCATTCCTGATCGGGTTTCCCTGCCGGGTATTATCGTCGCCTTTATCCTGTCATATTTTATCCTGGATATCGGCATTTTTAGCCTGATGGCCGGTACGCTGATCGGCGGCGGGTTTTTCCTGCTGCAATACGCGGTTTCCCGGGGCAGATGGATCGGCGGCGGCGACATCAGGCTGGGCGCGCTTATGGGCATGATGCTGGGCTGGCCGCAGGTAGTCGCTGCCCTGTTTATCGCGTATGTGACCGGTTCGATCGTGGGTATTTTTCTGATTGTATTGCGACAGAAAAAATGGCAGAGCCAGGTGCCGTTTGGCACTTTTTTAACCGGGGCTACTGTGGTTACGTTTTTTTTCGGACCGCAGATAATTGATTTTTACCGGGATTTATTTTTGTTATGAAATACCGAACCGGATTTACCCTAACCGAACTGCTCATCTCTATCAGCATATTATCCCTGCTGACGATCATTATCATGGCAAACTTCCAGCACGGCCGGCGGGTGCAGGAATTGCGCCGGGCCGGCACCGAGCTGTCTCAGAATTTCCGGCTGGCCCAGAGCTATACTATCGGCGGCAATAGCGTTAATTTTTGCGATGTAAACAGCGATGATGATGCGTACCATCCGTGTATCAATGATGCAGCATGTGATGCAGGCAATGGCGAGTGTATTAATTCAGTGCCGCCAGGCGGGTATGGCATCCATCTCGGCTCTCCGTCAAGTTATAAATTATTCGGCGATACAGTCGACGATAATATATATGACACTGATCAGACTGATTACCTTGTCTTGGATAAATATTATACTGACCAGGGAATTTCCTTTGTCCAATACAAATTAGGCGATGAAGCCGCGGTCGTGCCATCAGCCAGTGAATACCTAGATATAGTTTTTGAGCCGCCGGTAGGCACGATTACCTTTTATCACAATGGCATCGAAGCAACCGACACTAGCACTGGACAGCTTATCAATGTAGCGCGCATATTAGTCGCCAGCAGTTTTGTGGATGAGCAATGCCGGACAATTACTATTAACAGGGTCTCTGGCCAGGTCAGCGAAGATCAGAGCGCCTGCAGTCTATAACGTATGCGTATATATAAAGATAACCGAGGACAAAGTTTAGTGGAGCTGTTAGTCGCCCTGTTTATTTTAATTGTTGCCATCACCGCTACCATTGTTTTGATCGTGACCAGTATCAATGCCGGCCGGGACAGCCGCGACAAACTGGTCGGTACTAATCTGGCCCGCGAAGCGCTGGAAATAGTGCGCAATATCCGTGACAGCAATTGGACTGATCCGACTGCTGCTGACTGGCACGAAGGGCTGACCGGCGGTAACACGGCCGTGCCGATTATCGATGGTGCGAGTGCATTCAGTCTTGATTTTACGGTAAGTGATTTTACCGATACCACGTGGACCAGACTGCGGGAAACAGGCGGAGCGTTTGTACAGGATAGTGCTGATACCGGGAATTCCAGGTATTACCGCATGCTGTATATTAATCCAATCTGCCGGGACGCGGCTGGTGATGACAATATTGCCACTGATTTGGATAATACTGATGCCTGCGGTAATGGGGTTCATACTGGCTATCCCCAGGAAGTTGGTCTGCGCGTCATAGCTGAAGTGCGGTATCCCAGCGCTGATTCTGATAAAAAAGTGCAGCTCGAGGAGCGGCTGTATGATTGGCAAGTTTTATAAACAATTACCAATTTTCAATCAACAATTTCCAAGTAAGCCCCAATTTCTAATGTTCTAATACTCAAATGAATTTTTCTAGGAATAATAAAGGATTTACCTTGATCGAGATGCTGATCGCGCTGTCGATTTTTATTCTGGTCATGCTGGCCGGAGTCAATGTCTACTTCGTCATCAGCACGGCCCAGCACCGGACCGTGGCCCTGCAAAAAGTGCAGGATGACGTGCGGTATTTGTACGAGGCCATGGCCCAGGAAATCAGGCTCGGCACTATCAATTATACTTTTTACGATACAGAGAACATCAGCCTGCATCCGAACATAAGCGGCGATGGAATAACTTCAATACTAGCACTCCAGGACCAGTTACATGTGCCGGTGTATTACCGTTTGCAGGGGACAGCGGTGCAATACTGCCGGGTAGACGATAGCGCTAGTATTGACTGTGATCTGACTGATCATGACCAGTGGCAAAATGTGACGCCCTCCGGGGTCGAGGTTACGAGCCTGGGATTTTTCATCACCCCAAGTGCTGATCCGTTTGTTAATGCCGGAGAAGCGGTTGATTGTTCGAGCGGAGGACAAGCTGATTGCGATGTCTCATACCGCTGCGATGCCGGCGCAACCAACACTTGCTTATACTACAGTGACGGAAATAATTTTCAACCAAAAGTACAGATGCAGCTGACGGCCCGGGCGCTTGATAGCCGCATACCAGAGGAATCGCGCACGCTTCATTTCCAGACAATGGTTTCATCCAGAATTTTTCAGGGCCAAATCCAAAACAATAATTATGAGTAAACATTATTCACAACGCGGTTCTGTCTTATTGTATTCACTGCTGGTGATTACACTGCTGACGGCTATTGCCATCACCGTATCTATTATCGTGGTTAATGAGATCAAGCTAAGCGCGGCCTCGGCTAATGCAACCATGGCGTATTATGCGGCCGAGTCAGGCATAGAGCGCGGATTATATGAAGTAAAAATAAACCGTGACAGTGCCGCTCTTACATCGACACTGAATACGATTCAGGGCTTCACCGCTGACCATGATTTTGTTAATAATGCTGATTATGCCAACGATCAGTCTGATCAAGAAAGCTCCTCCATCACTAACGAGTTTATCGTCCATAATAACTATACCCAGGCTGATTATTATGATGTCGATGATCCGTTGGATACGACGCTGCCAGATAATACGATAGTCAAATCAATCGAAATAAAAAATGGCGATACTACAAACCCTGATTCCAGCTCGTGGGCAGAAGTATCCTGGACTGCCTGGGATGATTCGGGCACATTACTGGCGTCAGACAGAGCCAGAAAAATTATCGGACCAAGCGATCTGGAAGATCCGGGCTGGACAATAAATGATTTGGATGTTTTCGACGGTGATCCGGTTGGTTACCGCATCCGTATCCGGGCCCTATTTGGCGACCTTTCATCACTTACCGTAGTGCCGTATGACACGTTTGGTTCGCAGATAACTGACCAGCTGCCATCTCACATCCGCATCAAGTCAGTGGGTGAGCGTAATAACTTTAAGCAGTCGTTGACCGCCACGGTGCCGTGGAAAGTGCCGCTGTTTGGTTTGTATGACTATGTGCTGTTCAGCGAAGGGGAAATTATGAAGACAATTATCTTGAGCCAGCCGGTGTATAGTTCTGGAACCATCGGGGTAGAGGAGGATAATACAACGGCTGGTTTATGTACAAACTGTGCCGGCGGTAGCTCATGTGCAGATGAAGGATGGCTGGCCACATCATGCAGTCTTACTGCCTCATGCACGATCCAGGCGGCGCCTAACCCATCGTATTGTTCGCTACCGAGCGCTGTAGATTCATTCACATTGCCGATTCCTGATGAAGTATCGGCCGGACCAGAGTTTTATATCAGTCTGCGGGAAAAGGCTACTTCTGGTACAAGTCTGGAACTAAATATCAGTGATCCGATAGAGGGTGATCTGGGTTTGGTGCACGATATTCCGGCGGACAGTGATTGGCAGACGTGCACGATTGCCGAGTCATTCCCCTTGAGCGGGGAAACAGGACGGAGTATCATGTTCAGCAACAGGAGCGCAAATAATATAGACATTGACTGGTACCAGATCAGCTCGTATAAGATATTTGATGACTGTGAGGGAAGTTAGTTTGGTTGTTGGTTGTTTGATGCTGGTTTTAGAATAAAGAAGAGTGTTTTGGATGTGAGGGGTGAGTCGGGATGCGTGTTGTAAGAGGTGTGATTACTCGTCACTAACCTCCAAACTCACTGCTCACTTCGGAAGCTTACACCACACTTCCCGCGTATGAAATATTAGCTATGAACAAACAGGCAGCAAAATTACGGATAAAAAAACTGCGTGAGGAAATCAACCATCACCGCTATCTTTACCATGTCCTGGATCAGCAGGAAATTTCAGACGCGGCGCTGGATTCGCTCAAACACGAGCTGGATGAATTGGAAAAAAAATATCCTGATTTGATTACGGATGATTCACCGACCCAGCGTGTGGGCGGGGTAGCCCTGGATAAGTTTACTAAAGTAGAACATAGCACTCCGATGCTGTCGCTGAATGATGTGTTTTCATTTGATGGGCTAAAAGAATGGGAAGAGCGTAACCAAAAGCTTATACCGGAGAATATACAGCTGGATTATTACGCGGAAATAAAAATGGACGGACTGGCTGTAGCGCTGCTATACCGCGATGGCATGCTGGTGCAGGGCGCGACCAGGGGGGACGGGAAAATCGGAGAGGACATAACCCAAAATTTGCGTACGGTGGAAGCAATTCCGTTAGGCCTACGGCTAGAAAAACTGCCATCCGCTATTCAGAAAAAGGCTGCCGGTGAGATAGAAGTGCGCGGTGAAGTATACATGACTAAGAAGGTATTTGACCGGGTGAATAAAGAGCAGGAAAAGCAAGGCCTGCAGACATTTGCTAATCCGCGCAACGCGGCCGCCGGTTCAGTGCGCCAGCTGGACCCAAAGATTACTGCGGCACGTACCCTAAGTTTCGTCGCGTATGACCTGATGACAGATCTCGGACAGCAGACCCATGAGCAGGCGCACGAGATTGTCCAGCAGCTCGGCTTCCGGTCAAACAAACATAACCAGCATTGCCAGGACATTACCGCGGTTGAAGCGTATCATAAGAAAGTAGGCAAAATCAGGGAACGATTTGCCTATTGGACCGACGGCATCGTGGTCAATGTCAATAATCTGGAGACATTTAAACGGCTGGGCGTGGTAGGCAAAGCGCCGCGCGGTTCACTTGCCTATAAATACCCGGCCGAGCAGGCTACGACCGTAGTCGAGGATATCCAGGTGCAGGTCGGCCGGACCGGCGCGCTGACGCCGGTAGCCCATCTCAAGCCGGTCCAGGTCGCCGGTACCACCGTGTCGCGGGCGACGCTGCATAATATGGACGAAATAGGGCGGCTGGACGTGCGCATCCGCGATACGGTCATTATCCAAAAAGCCGGCGATATTATTCCAGACATCGTGGAAGTATTGTCCAATATGCGCACCGGACGTGAGAAAAAATTCCGCATGCCGAAGCAATGCCCGATATGCAATTCGCCGGTTGAACAGCGACCTGGTGAAGTAGCGCATTACTGCATAAACAAGCAGTGTTACGCCATACAAATTGAGCTGCTGGAGCATTTTATTTCCCGGAAAGGGTTTGACATCGACGGCCTGGGCCCGAAAATTCTGGAACAACTATGGCAGGCTGATTTAGTTAAGTCTCCGGCTGACCTGTTTGTACTGCGCGAGGCGGATGTTGAGCCGCTAGAGCGGTTTGCAGAGAAATCATCGGAAAACCTGATTGCCTCAATACAGTCTTCAAAAAAAATAACACTGCCCCGTTTTATTTACGCGTTGGGCATCAGGCATGTGGGCGAGGAAACGGCTATTGTGCTGGCGCGTCATTTTGGTGTCCTGAAAAAATTGATGACAGCAGATTTGGAGGAGCTCACCGCACTGCACGACATCGGCGAGGTGGTGGCCCACAGTATTTATGAGTATTTCCAGGATACGGGCAATCAAAAACTTATTAAAAAACTCCTGGAACAAGGAATCGATATCCAGCTGATGCAGCAGAAAGCGACTACTAAATTATCAGGCAAATCGATCGTGATTACCGGTACGCTGGAAACGCTGTCGCGTGAAGAAGCAAAACAAAAAATCAGACAAGCCGGGGGTAAATGGGCGTCATCTGTTTCAAAAAACACTGATTACGTCGTGGTGGGAAACAATCCCGGCACAAAAGCCGACAAAACAAAAAAAATTGGCGTTACCATGCTTACCGAGGCAGATTTTTTGAAGCTTTTATAATTATTGGTATACTGATTGTATGGCTATTACCAAAACCGAAGTCGAAAAGCTCGCGCGGCTAGCGCGCATTAATCTAACACCAGAAGAAAAAGAGAAATTTAGCGAACAAATTTCTTCCATTTTAGAATATGTCAAACAGATCCAGGAGGTAGATACATCTGCTGTTCAGAATACGGTTAACCAGCAGGCGTCTAAAAATGTATGGCGAGAGGATACGGTCGAGCCCTGCCAAAATGTGCGGGACAACATTGACCAGTTCCCGGAAAAGGTCGGCAGCCTGAATAAGGTACCGTCGGTTTTTGAGAGAAATAAAAAGACCTAAATATTTTAAAAATGGATATTACCACGCTGACAATTGAACAAGCGCGTCAGGGATTGGCTGATAAGCAGTTTTCCTCGGCTGAATTAACCGAAGCGTATTTGGCCGCCATAGAAAAAGTAAACCCCCAGGTGGAAGCATTTTTATCTATTCATACAGACCAGGCCCGTGATCAGGCCAGGGCAGCCGATAAACAGATCCAGGCCGGCCAGGCCGGACCGCTGACCGGTATTCCGCTGGCGATAAAAGACAATATTACAATACAGGGTACCACTGCCACGGCCGGTGCCAGCACCCTTTCGAACTATACCGCTACCTATGATGCCACAGTAATACAAAACCTACGCGAGTGCGGGGCAGTATTCCTGGGAAAAACAAACCTGGATGAATTTGCCATGGGATCATCCACAGAAAATTCGACCCTGGCTACCACGAAAAACCCGTGGGATTTAGGTCGCGTACCGGGCGGATCATCCGGCGGATCTGCAGCAGCAGTGGCTGCCCGGTTATGTGCCGGCGCACTCGGGTCTGACACAGGCGGCTCTATCCGCCAGCCGGCGTCATTTTGCGGAACCGTCGGCCTGAAGCCGACCTATGGACGTGTGTCTCGACACGGACTCATCGCCATGTCATCTTCATTGGATCAAATCGGTCCGCTGACTGCTACGGTTCAGGATGCCGCATATATACTAGAAGCAATTGCTGGGCAGGATAGCAATGACAGTACCACCGTACCACACATGCCGCCCGGCATTAATGCGGACCAGGATATCAAAGGGATGACAATAGGTGTACCGCGGGAATATTTTATAGAGGGTATGGATCATGAAGTGCGCCAGCTGGTAGAGCAAGCCATCAACAAACTCAAAGAGCTCGGAGCAGAAATTCAGGAAGTATCATTACCGCTTACTAAGTATGCCCTGGCCGTATACCAGGTCATGATGACGGCAGAGGTATCGTCAAATTTGGCCCGGTATGATGGCATACGATACGGCCAACGCGAGCCGGCAGACACGTTATATGAGGTATATGCGCGGTCGCGAGCAGCTGGTTTTGGCGCTGAAACCAAACGGCGTATCATGCTGGGTACGTACGCGCTTTCGTCCGGCCACTATGACCAGTATTACCAACAAACACAGAAGTTACGCGTGCTTATCCGGAGCGAATTTGCTGATATATTTAAAAAAGTGGATTGCCTGGTCACGCCGACTGCGCCAACGGTAGCTTTTGCCCTCGGAGAAAAGTACGAAGACCCACTGACCATGTATCTCTCGGATATTTATACGGTACCGGCAAATATAGGCGATATTTGCGCGCTCTCACTGCCGTGCGGCTTTGATGAAAGGATGCCGGTCGGCCTCCAGCTCATGGCCCAGCCGTTTGATGAGGCCACGCTTTTCCGTGTTGGTAATGCGTATGAGCGCGTCACTGACTGGCATCGGCGCGTGCCGCCAATCATTGACATTGGCAGCTAGTCTCGGTATACTATACATACACTAACAATTTACAGTGCAGTTTATGGCAGAGGAAAAAGAGCAAAAGAACAAAAAATACGATACTAAGATATTGCTGATTGAGGACGATAAAATGCTGGCTGATATGTATATTACCAAGTTTTCAAAAGAAGGCATGGAGGTTATCCGAGCCGAAGACGGTGCCCAGGGTCTGGAAATAGCTAAAAAAGAAAAACCTGACTTAATTCTGCTTGATATTATCATGCCCAAGCTTGATGGTTTTGCCGTACTGCGTGAACTGCGCAAAGATTCGGATATAGGCAAAACACACGTACTCCTGCTGACAAACCTCGGCCAATCAGAGGATGTAGAAAAGGGCCAGGAGCTGGGAGCAGACGATTACTTTATCAAGGCTAACCATACGCCGGCCGAAATCGTGGAAAAGGTAAAATACCTCCTCTCGAAAAAAGAAAAAGAAGAAAATTCATAAAACATATGTCACATCAAGATCCACGGCTGGAAAAAACAGTCGTTTTATTAAAACCCGACACCGTTAAAAGGGGACTTATCGGAGAAATCATCGGCCGATTCGAAAAAGCTGGCTTCAAGATGGCAGCTCTCAAAATGGTCTGGGTGCAGGCGGACATTGTCGCCAAGCATTATCCGGATAATAAAGAGTATTTGACTACAGTTGGCGAGAAGACACTTAAAACATACGAAGAGTACGGCCGTGATGCTAATGAGGAATTAGGCACGAGAGATCCTTATGAGATAGGCAAGAAAGTACGTGAGTGGAATATGACATTTTTGAGCTCGGGTCCGGTGGTGGCAATATTGCTCCAGGGCACACACGCAGTAGATGCAGTGCGTATGATGGTGGGCAATACGTTGCCGCGGTTTGCCGAGGCAGGTACAATCCGCGGTGACTTTTCGCTGGACTCCCCGATTTTAGCTAATCAGCAAAAACGGACGGTTAAAAACATGATACATGCCTCCGGAACGATCGAGGAAGCTGAATTTGAAGAACAACTGTGGTTCCGCACAAATGAAATCCATGACTATAAACGGGCAGATGAAGACGTGATGTTTGAATAGATTTTGAAAACTTCTTTTTGAAAAAGTAGTTTTTGAATTTTAATTAATTTGACAAACTTTTAGCAACTGGTATACTACTGAATAATACATGTGGAAAAAATATTACATGCAAATACATAAACCTACAATAGATAATACAAATTACACGCTCATCGGCGCGGCGCTTATTATTGGCATTATTATTCTCGCTAGCGGCTTGATGGTCAGCCTGTAATTATTTATACATACGCACTGTTACAGACTAGCCATCAAGCGGCTAGTTTTTTCGATATAGATTTATACAGAAACAAACCACCAAAATATTTCGCACCTTACAACAAAGGAAGGGACTATATGGGCACGCATCCTACTGGGATTCGTCAGCTTATCGAAGCCATGGCGCAAAAGCCATCCCTGTGCCATCAGGCACCGCGTGAGATGATCATTACTGATGAATGTATCGGCGTCCGTTGCTCGCAATGCCGGGACGACTATTTACTGGTCAGAGATCCCGTATCGAAAAAGTACGGGCTTCAAGTGAAAAATGCTAATAAAAAAGAATCACCAAAAAGTTTTTAGGGAGGAAGTCACTATGCAGGTACGGCCAGAAGATCAAAGATCCAAAAAAGATACGATCAGGGACCAGAGTAACAACTGTCCCAAGTGCGGACGTTTGCTGGATATCCGACCGGCGCATGACGCCATGCTGCCAAACGGACTGGAACAGTACTGCGCTTCACGTATATGTGGTTATTACCGTAGAATATAGTGGTATTCAGGGATGAATCAGAGCAAGGATGCTCAATCCCCCCTGCTTAAAACAGCAGGGGGATTTTTTTCGAATATATGCTGGATATCTCAAAACAGGCAAGCGTTCGATAATCTTCCGCACGTAGCCCGCTCGTTCCGAGCGAACCGCTTCGTACTGTATGACATCAATCGGGGTGGCGGGACTTGAACCCGCGACCTCACGCACCCCATGCGTACGCGCTAGCCAACTGCGCTACACCCCGGTTGGTTCCACAAGTCAATAAGCGCCTATCCCTCCGTATAACTATATGATAGTATCCTGTATTATACGTCGCTTTTGTATAAATGCAAATATTCAGCTAAAAAAATCCCCACTGTTAAATATAACAGTGGGGAGTGATGCATAATATTATTATCTGAATGTGGGCACTGCCTGGGGCAGTGTTTTTATTATCTGCCGGGCAAACGGCTGCAGGTTTACCGGCAATTGACGGGAAAATCGGCTCGTGTCGGAAATTCTTGCATTGGTAATAAGAGCTGTTTTGCTTGTGCGAACAGCCATCAAGTACTGTACATCAGTGGTCGGTGATGTGCGCGGCGGCAGAATCTGGAATTCTTTGATTTTCATGAAGTTTGTTCCCTGCACTGAAACCAACAGGTGGCTGGGGGGATTGATCGGTGTTCCGTTTTCTATAGCCGGTATGGGTGTGGATTGGAATCGCAGGCAAAAATTCTGACCAGACAGATCAATCGGCATGATTGGCTCGAGCGCATTGCCATCCTGCCGTAGCAGTAATAGTTTGCGGCCGTGCACTGACCGTGCGTCGATAGCAAAAGCTATTTGTCGCGGCGGGCCAGCGCCGTTAATCGGAGCTGAGAACGTGAAGATAATCTCGTCGCCTTTTTTTTTCAATTCCTGCGGTGAAATAATTACCTGTCGGGATCCAGGCTCGTCCGTTTCGCCTGGTTGTTCATCAGAAAATAATATAGCTCGAGAGGTAAGCTGCATCAAAATGACCCTCCTTGGCGATCCTTCGCCAGTTGTGTGTTTGTATAAAGATCTCGAGGCGTGCTTGTCTTTATTGTACAGACATAGTAGCGATTATGTCAAAGTTCTGAAAAACTATACTGTATAACATGGTTATTTCATGAAGTCAAGGTAGTGTATTGCTAAAACCGTATTTTCACGCTATAAAGAGTACATGGCTGATGATATTATTTTGGTTAATGCACAAGATAAACAAATTGGCACGGGTGAAAAAATGCCGGTGCTTAAGTGATTAGGTTTTAGGTGTTAAGAGGTTAGGTTTTCAGACTAATAAAACCATTGAAATAGCGTCTAAATCTACTGGAAAAATGGGGTGGTTTGGGGTATAATAAGAACATAGATTAATAAAATAACACCATGCAACAATTATTAAGAAGCATCCAGGAAATTGAAAAACTGGGCAACTATCCTTGTATCGATACCATTGAAGGTTCGCTGGGACCGAAGGTAAAAATTGACGGTGAAGATTATTATTTATTTTCTTCAAATGGGTATTTGGGGTTTTCAACTCATCCACAATGTAAAACCGCCGCAATTAACGCGATAGAAAAGTATGGCACGGGTTCTGGTGCTTCGCGTGTTGTTTCGGGAACATATGATATACACACTAAACTTGAAGATGAGATAGCCAATTTCAAAGAAAAAGAGTCGGCCATGGTTTTGACCAGCGGATATTCGGCCAACGTAAGTCTGATACCAGTATTGGCAAACAGTTTTTCAATATTTAGCAAGAAGCCAGATTTTAAAACGATGATCTTTAGCGATGAATACAATCATGCGAGTATTATTGATGGTGTTAAATTGTCTGGATCGGCTGTTACAATATATCCGCATAAAGACATGAAGTTCTTAGAAGAAATGTTACAAAAGTATGATAGCTACCGGAAGCTCATTATTACGGATAGTATTTTTAGTATGGATGGGGACATAGCGCCTTTAGACAGAATAGTTGAACTGAAAAAAAAATATAATGCGATGCTATTAATAGATGAAGCGCACGCTACTGGCGTCATTGGTAAATACGGAAAGGGAGTTGCAAACTTTCTTAACGTGACTAAAGACGTGGATATCATAATGGGAACTTTCAGTAAGGCTTTTGGCTCTATTGGAGCATATATTGCCAGTAGTTGTGAAATTATTAAATTACTAAAAGTTGCGGTAAGAGGGTATGTTTTTTCAACTGCACTCCCCCCCCCTGATCTGGCCGTTAGCCGAGAGTCTATAAAAATTTTGAAAGATAGTCCAGGTCTGGGCGATGAGCTTCAGAAAAAATCTACTTACCTTAGAGATTCTCTAAACAAAATAGGATTTTCGACACTTGGTAGCCAAACGCAAATAATTCCTATTTTAATCGGAGACATTATGATAGCTTTGAAATTTCAAACTGAATTGAGGAAACGAAAAATTATCGCACCCTGCATCCAATGGCCAGCCGTACCAAGGGATAAAAGTCGTATTAGATTCTCTGTCATGCTGACTCACTCAAAAGAGGATATAGAATACCTAATAAATTCATGCCAGAAGATTAAAAAAGACCTACAAATATAAGAACCATTCAATATTATGCTTGGCATCGCATTGTTATTAATCGGTATTGCTGAAATACTACTCAGCATTTTTGTATTAAAAAAGGGTTATCAAAAAATTACTAATCTGTTATTCTTTTTCTTTGCTTTCATTACGGGTGTCTGGGTGATATCTAATTATTTAATTGGTGTTACCGAAAATATTTTCTGGCTAAAAATGGCTTACGCTCTTGGCGCGTTAATATATTCAGCCAGTTTTATTTGGTTATTAAATTTTTTATACCCAAAAATAAAAAAAACGTGGCTCTGGCTTATATTCATTATAGCTATTATCTTTTCAATTTTATCATTAACTGATGAGTTAATAATTAAAAAGGCAACAAAATTTTATTTTGGTGGTTTCGAGGGTGAATTCGGTATTTTATTTACACCCTATCTGATTTTTGCGGCATTAATGACGGTTTTAAATATTTGGTTTGTAGTCCGCGGGACTAAAATAAATATTGGCCA
Organism: uncultured Gammaproteobacteria bacterium; assembly: GCA_964415025.1. Lineage (GTDB taxonomy): Bacteria > Patescibacteriota > Patescibacteriia > UBA10025 > JAHIVO01 > CAYPXF01. Next base: position 49,884 of record CAYPXF010000005.1, read on the forward strand.
GAAAAAGCTACAGTTGAAATATATTACTATAGGTTTTGTAACCTTTGGGCTGGGCGCATCCTTGGCTTCATTTATTATCCCCAGCCTTGGCTATAAAGAATTTATTCCTCTTGATTCAATATTTTCATTACCATTACTACTAGCAATTAGCTATGCCATTATTAAATATAGGTTTTTAGACATCCGCTTCATCCTCCGCAAATCCTTCATCTATGTTGGTCTTGCCGTATTCGTCTTCTTCGCCTACTACTTCGCCCTATGGCTGGATAATACTTTGTTTGGCGGGTCATACAGCATTGGCGGGTATCTTTCGGCCATTGCCATCGCCCCCCTTTTTCTCCTGGGGTTTGGCTATGTGAGCCGTTGGCTCAAGCATATCGCCAACAAATACTTTTTCACCGGTCTGTATGATTATCAGGAAGTATTAGAAACCTTCGCCAAGAGAATATCCCAGACCATTGAGCTGGATGAGGCGGTGAATGTAGTAGTAGAAACCATCCAGGGTGCCATGCGGGTAGATAACATAGCCATTGCCTTGTCAGATCCATCACATAAGATGCCCTTCCTTCTTCACAGAGTCATCGGTTTTAATAAGGAGGAATTGGAAAATATCTGTGACCGCCAGACATTCTGCTCCTACCTCCAATCAGCCAAAAAACCAATTGTCATAGACGAACTTTTATCTGCCTCAGAAACAAAAGATAATCCCCACCTTATAAAAGACGCTAAATATCTCAAAGACCTGGGCGTGGCATTAATCCTACCCTTGGTGGTCCAAGATAATGTTAACAGCGTCTGTATTGTAGGCAGGAAAATAACCAAAGAAGCCTATACCAAAGAAGACATTGATCTATTAACCACTCTTTCCAACCAAGCCTCGGTGGCCATTGAAAACGCCCGTCTGTATCAAGAAGTGCAGGATTTCAACCAGAACCTCCAGCAAAAAGTGGAAGACCAGACTAGGGACATCAAAGAGGCTTGTTTAGTATATTAGGATATTAGGTTTTTGTGGTTAGTGTGCTTGGAAGTTAGTTGGTAGGTAAACTAGTGAAATATAGCCTAATTATATTGGAAAAATGGGGTTGCTTGGGGTATAATAGGGGTACTATAGAATAAATCAACGTTATGTTTAAAGATTACTATATTAAACAATTAAGAATAAGAGGAAATGGAAAGTATAAATTGTTTGTACTGGAAAGCTTTAATGAATCAAAGAAACTATACAATATCCGAAATTTTATTTTACAAAATATTGATCAAATAATTAATGAGGGTTGGGGGAAATTTAGTAAAGATTTTATTAGAAAACATATTATTTTTGCCAAGCGATTACTGGTATTAAGAAATGGGGAAAAAATTATAGCTATTGCCGCAGCTAGTGAAAAAAAAATCATTAATAAGGCTATGCTTTATTTAGAATTTACTGTAGTTCACCCCAACTTTAGGGGATTTAATCTTCTTTCTAAATTAAACTATATTTTGATTAGAGATGCTTTTCTAGGTAATTTATTTGTTAAGGGGGGGGGATTAAGTCTAGAAGTAATAACAATTACGCCCAATATGAGAGTGCTGGCGACTTTAGCAAAGGTCGCTAGTTTTATTTACCCGAACCCTTTTGAGGCAGATGATAACGGTCGAATCTCGCAGGCAGATGATACAACATATAAAATTGCACAGGAAATTATTACGACGAGTGATGATCCGAGTAGGCAAATTGAACGAGAGGGCCTAGTTCTTAAAGGTTCGTACAGAAATACCCCATGGCTTATACACGATCAGCCCCTACGACATTATAACGAAAATATAAATTTATTTTGTAAAAAATATATTGAATATGATAAAAGGAGCGATAAAGAATTCATTATTAGAGCAATAATTACTCCTAAAAGTTTTTTAAAATTATTTTATAAGGTTTTCAAAAGACGCTTGTCTAATGGTAATGGGGAAAAATAATACTACGCTAAACTATGAATAAAAAAAATTCTATAGAAAAAATAAGTGAGCAACAATTTGACAAGTGGGCGGTTAAATATGAAAAAGGTGTTTGGAATAAATATTTTACAAAAAGCATAAAACATGCAGTGCAATTAGCGAACATTCAAAAAACATCCAAGGTACTTGATTTGGGCTGTGGCACAGGCAAATTGAGTATTTTGTTAACAGAAAATCCATTTATAGAGCAGATAATTGGAATGGATATTTCACAAAATATGATAAGGCAGGCAAAGTACAAACAGAAATATTTTAGACTTGGTGATAAAGTAAATTTTATGGTTGGAAATTCAAATAATCTTAATTTTGATAATGGCTACTTTGATTATGTATTCTGTCTTAATTCATTTCATCATTATCCCAGTCAAAGCAAAGTACTGGAAGAGGTTTTTAGAGTAATGAAAAGTGGAGGTCGGTTTATACTCCTGGATCCTTTTAGGGATAATATTTTACGAAAAACGTGGGCCGTGGCTTTAAAGAAAATTTTCAATGAAGATTACGCAGATTACCAGACAAAGTCTGCTATTCAAGAAATGTTATTAAATTGTGGATTTCATAATTTACACCAAGAAACTTATTTATACTTTACATTGTTTACTATATCTGAAAAAAATTAAAATAAGCTTATGGATATCTCTATTTTAATATTAGTCAGCGTCACTAATTTGACACTTGGTTATTTAACGATTCATCAAGGCATTAAAAAGAAAATAAATCTTATTTTTTTTCTCCTTACATTATTTATTATCCAGTGGTCGGTTTTTAATTATTTTGGCGATTATTTTGCCGAGGTCAGTATAAATGAAAAAGTTTCAACAATTTATACCAGACTAACATATTTAGCCAGCTCGATTATTGCTGGTCTTTTCTTTGTTTTTGTTATTTTTTTTCCACGACAGCGGAAAAAACTTTCAAAGATGCTTACATCAGGATTAATAATTGCTAGCATTGTTGTTATTACATTATCATTCACCACCCACATGGTAGAAAAAGTTAACGTTGTTGACAGTCAAGTAAATGTTAGTACGGGGTCTTTATTTTTTATATTTATTATCTATTTCGCCGTATTAATGGTTTCTTCTTTTGTTATTCTTATCAGAAAATATATTTTATCCGAGGGAATAGAAAAAATACAAATCCGCTATTTTTTCTTAGGAACGTTTTTAGCAACATTGTTTGCGTCAATAACTAATATTTTTATCCCTCTCTTGACAGGCAGTTTTCAGGCATCGCGATTTGGACCGTATTTCACATTATTTTTCGTTGCCTTCACCGCCTACGCCATCATCAAACACCGCTTTCTCGACATCCGCTTCATCCTTCGCAAATCCTTCATCTACGTAGGATTGGCAGTTTTCGTCTCCTTCGCCTACTACTTCGCCCTATGGCTGGATAATACTTTGTTTGGCGGGTCATACAGCATTGGCGGGTATCTTTCGGCCATTGCCATCGCCCCCCTTTTTCTCCTGGGGTTTGGCTATGTGAGCCGTTGGCTCAAGCATATCGCCAACAAATACTTTTTCACCGGTCTGTATGATTATCAGGAAGTATTAGAAACCTTCGCCAAGAGAATATCCCAGACCATTGAGCTGGATGAGGCGGTGAATGTAGTAGTAGAAACCATCCAGGGTGCCATGCGGGTAGATAACATAGCCATTGCCTTGTCAGATCCATCACATAAGATGCCCTTCCTTCTTCACAGAGTCATCGGTTTTAATAAGGAGGAATTGGAAAATATCTGTGACCGCCAGACATTCTGCTCCTACCTCCAATCAGCCAAAAAACCAATTGTCATAGACGAACTTTTATCTGCCTCAGAAACAAAAGATAATCCCCACCTTATAAAAGACGCTAAATATCTCAAAGACCTGGGCGTGGCATTAATCCTACCCTTGGTGGTCCAAGATAATGTTAACAGCGTCTGTATTGTAGGCAGGAAAATAACCAAAGAAGCCTATACCAAAGAAGACATTGATCTATTAACCACTCTTTCCAACCAAGCCTCGGTGGCCATTGAAAACGCCCGTCTGTATCAAGAAGTGCAGGATTTCAACCAGAACCTCCAGCAAAAAGTGGAAGACCAAACCAGGGACATCAAAGAGGCCAACAAACGACTGGAAAAACTCCTGCAGATCCGTTCGGAATTTCTGGATATTGCCAGCCATCAATTAAGAACTCCTGTCTCCATGATCCGCGGGGTATTGTCCATGATTAGGGAAGGGGATCTGGAAAAATTACCTAAAGCCAAACAGAAAAAATTTATTGAAAATGCTTGGGAAAAAGGGGCCAAGCTGGATACCATTATCAACGACATCCTGGCCGCTTCGGAATTGGACACCCAGAAATTTCAGGTAGAGAAAGACACCCCGGCTATTCAGTTGGAAGACGTGGTTGATCAAGTGGTCAAAGAATCCCAGATGGAAGCGGAGCAGAGGAAGATAGAATTAAAATGGTACAAACCTAAAACCATTCTTCCCAAAATTCAAGGACATACCAAATTTTTAAATGAGGCCATTTCCAATCTGGTTAGTAATGCCTTGAAATATACCCCTTCAACTGAGATGGTAAAAGAGGCCAGAACTCAGCGTAAACAAAAAGGCGTGGTAGAAGTAGAGGTTGAGCAAAAGGATAATAATGTTGTGGTCAAAGTTAAAGATAACGGCATCGGCATTCCCAAAGATGAAATAAAAAATCTGTTCGACAAGTTCGCTCGTGCCTCCAATGCCACGGCCATGTATACGGACGGCTCGGGTCTCGGACTATTCATCGTTAAAGAGATCGTTGAAGGGCACAAAGGAAAAGTCTGGGTGGAGAGTGAGGAGGGTAAGGGGTCAACATTTTATGTTAGTTTGCCGGTGGCGAATGATTAGGCAGTTAGGTCTTAGTAATTTGGTAATAGGTTCAGAAATTTGAAATTAGGTATTACTAAAATAAAAAATAAATAAAAATACTAAATTATTATGAATTTATGGCTTTAATTAAAAAAGATTCAAAAACACTGGTTGATTATATCAAAACTGAGATTGAACAGGCAGTAAGTAATGAAATCAAGCCTCTGTGTCAAGATATTAATGCGCATCAGAGCTCGGTGGATAAATATATTAAACAAACATAGGATTGGCATCAAGAGTTTATTGTTAGTAAAGGCATAGCCACTGAAAAAAAACTCTAACCATAAAATTTCAACAATGAAATTGAATAAAAAATCATCTGATAAATTATGGGGTGAAACAGGCCCCTATTCACAAGTCAATCTTATCATGCAAGAAAGAATTCTTGATGATAAGGTAAGTCGCGTTTTCGCTATAGTTGAGGTGGAAATAAATCCATTGACTTTTGAAATTATCAAACAAAACAGGAAGGCGGACATTTTTAAAAATGACATAAAGATTCAACAATTGCTTGACACCGCGGAATATAGAGGCATTGCCTTTGGTTATGTATCGTCAGCTTATGAAAAACAGTTAACTGGCCCAGAGATTATGAAAGAAGCGGAAAAGAGCCTTGATTATACACGGAAAACCGTTATTAAGATGCATAAATTTGTGATGGATTTGTTGGATGTAGACAACAAAAAGCAAAAAGATAGATAGAATTAACTAACGATCATAACCTATTAACCTAAAACCTACCCCCTATAACCTAATCGCCTAATCCCTAAAACCTAATGACTACAAAACCTAAAATACTTTTAATCGAAGACGATTCGGATCAAATATTTCTCTACCAAAGCAAATTTGAAATTGAGGGATTTGATTTTATTTCCAGTCGGGATGGTGATGCAGGCATTACCAAGGCCAAATCAGAAAAACCCGATTGCATCCTGTTGGACTTGGTGTTGATTAATGAAAGCGGAATTGAAGTGTTAGAAAAAATAAAAAAAGACCAAAATATTAAACATATACCGGTTATTATTCTCACCAATTTGGTGCAAAAAGATAACGAGCAAAAAGCTATAGAGTTAGGAGCCGCTGATTTTCTTATCAAAACAAATATGATGCCGTCGGATGTGGTGAAGAGAGTTAGGAAGTTGTTAAAAATATAGTTAAGGTAGCTTGTTATTAAGCTATGATTTTTTGTATGATTAAATTTATATTTGAAGTGTTTGACATTATTATATTAATAATGTATAATGGAAGTAAGATAAAGTATTACTTCCATCAAATATATCTTTATGGATAGTTTAATAACTATATTATATAGGTCTAGTAAGACTATTTTGACTAATAAGGATATTGCTTTGATGTGGGGAGAAACCCATCAAGGTAATCTTAAATCTAAAATTGCCTATTATGTTAAACGTGGATTTTTAATCCGTCTAACGAGAGGTGTATTTGCCAAGGATAAAAATTATAATCCAAAAGAATTAGCCACCAGCATATATACCCCTTCATATATTAGTTTTGAAACCGTACTTCGGGAATCGGGAAATATTTTTCAACATTATGATACAATTTTTGTGGCTGGTCCGTGGCCACTGTCAAAAAAAATTAATAAATATGCTTTCACATTCAGACGATTAAAAGACAGTGTATTATATAACGCCGCCGGGATTAAAAATGAAAATAATTACAGCATGGCAACCCCAGAGCGAGCTTTTTTGGATATGATTTATTTATTCCCAAGATATTATTTTGATAATCTGGCGATGATTGATTGGCAAAAGTGCTTTGAACTGGTAAATATTTATGGTAACCAGCAGTTGACCAAACGGCTGGTAAAATATCAGCAACAATATGTTAAATAAAAATAAACACCAGTTAATTATGGGGCAGATTTTAAGGGACATTTATGCCGATGTTTCAATTTCTTCATTGTTAGGTTTAAAAGGTGATACCGGTGCATATTTTTTCTACAGCCTTTCTAGATTTTCGGTTGATTTAGATTTTGATTTGTTTTTTACTAACGAATCAACACAAAAGTTAATGTTTGAAAAAATCAAAAACATAACAAAGAAGTATGGTAAAATTAAAAATAGCTACATCAAAAGAAATACTATCTTTTCACTTCTTTCATACGGTGATACCGATCATAATATAAAAATAGAAATAAATACCAGAATGTTAATGCCAGACATCAGGCAATACTACGAGATGAAGGAATATTTGGGAATTTCTATGTTAGTCGGCAAAAAGGATTATATGTTTGCCAGCAAATTAGTCGCCTTAACAAATTGCCGTACCACAGCGATGCGTGATATTTACGATATTTGGTATTTCGCCAAAAATAATTGGGATATCAGCGAGGAGGTAATTTTGACGAGAATCAAGAAGACCATTCCCGAGCATTTGGGCGACTGTATTTCGGTAATCGAAAAAATAAAAGACAATGAAATTTTACAAGGTCTGGGTGAACTTTTGAATGATAAAGAAAAGATATGGGTAAAAAAGAATTTGAGAAAAGATGTAATATTTCATCTTAAAAATTATCAAACTGTATTAGCCCACCGCTCTGGCAATGAATGAAAAAATGCATTATAATAAAATAGCTATGAAAAAAATACTACTTTCCTTTCGGCAAGCTTAGGGTCAGTATACGGGGCAAGAGGTGGCGTTAAAAAACTATTAAGATTATGAATAACAAAGCGAACAAAAAAACCATTCTGTTGATTGAAGACGACCAAGATCAAATACTACTCTACCAGGCTAAATTTGAGCTGGAAGGATATGCATTTATCTCTGCGGAAAATGGTCAAAAAGGACTTGAACTGGCCACCAAGGAAAAACCCAACCTCATATTGATTGACTTATTGATGGCCGGCATGGGTGGTATTGAAGTATTGGAGAAACTGAAAGACAATCCGGAAACAAAGAACATCCCCGCGGTCATCGTCACCAACTTAGACAAGCAGGATTTAGCCAAAAAAGCTATGGCTTTGGGCGCCCAGGATTTCATCGTCAAATCCAGCGTACCACTGAGGGAAATGATGTCTCGGATAAAAGAGTTTCTGAAATAGCTTTAATTAATATATAAAAAAGCTCGCCATCCGGCGAGTTTTTTGATTCCTGTAATTCTTATTTGTTTATTTCTTCGTTTTGTACTTTTTTATTAATCCCTCCATAATTTCCACCAGCTTTTCCGGTGTAGTCGTATATTTAACGATAAACGTATCAGCATGTAGCTGCTCGGCTTTGGTTTTGTATTCAGCGCTATCCCAGTTGGTGAGGATCATGACCGGCACCGGTTTGTAGTCTTTTTTCTTGCGGAAATACTCCAGGATCATCCAGCATTCTGAATCGGGCAGTACTACGTCCAGGATTAACGCTTTAGGGTGCTCGTTCCGCAAGGCCAGCACGGCGGAAATTGCTGTCCGGGCCATGATCGGGGTGTATCCTTCAATAACGAATTTCTGCCGGAACATTTCTGACAGAAATTTATCATCTTCCACGAAGAGGATTTTGCCCTTGTTCGGTTTTTTACCTTTTTTTGGCATGTGGTTTATTTACTGAGTATTTTCTGCAGGTACCTGTATATAATTTTACCATGCGGACTGCGTTTATTCAATCGCTTGAGAAACAGCTTGGCTTCTTTTTTCTTGGCAATATCTGGAATGGTACCCAGTTTCAGAAGTCCGTCGAAAACAAAGATTTTGTAAATTTCTTCCTCGGATAATCCGAGTATCCTGAACGCTTTAATGGCTGTTTTTTCCGATGGCTGACGCTGTTCTTTTTCGATACGAAACAGCGAGATGCGGTTAATGCCGAGCTTTTTGGAAAGCTCCATAACGCCCATCCCTTGTTCGGTGCGTAGTATTTTTATCAGTTCGCCAAGCATAGTTGTATAGACAGTATATCATTTGGCGTGTCCTCTGGCGAGAGGGTGGGGTGTGGATAAGTTGCCTTGACAGGCAACATGGGGTGATATAAAGTAGTTGGTTATATATGTTACCTAAATAGGCAACTATGGATATAGGTCAATACAATCTTCAGCAAAAAAGGGTTTCCCCAGAAGGACTGTTTGCACGCATATCTCGGGAAATGCAGGTGAAAATAAATTGCTGTAAACTATGCTTTTTAATGCAGGATGCAAATTCGACTAATTTTATTACTGTCTATACAAAAACCCACGATCGCCTCATCATAACTAAAAAAGAAATTGAGGCCTTAGAACAGGAGTCAAGGGAAACAGTTATTATGTATCCCTTGCAGTTATTGCGCAAGAATAAGTCTGGTAAATGGTATTTTATGAATAAAACATACTGGAGCATTAAACTTAAAAAAATATTCGCCATACTGCCAATTTACGATGACAATACAATAATTTGCCTAGTTGTTTTTTTAGATCAAAATATTAAGAGTAAATTAATTAGTAACTATTCTTATATCACGCTATTGCGAAGAGAAATAACATACTGCATAAAAGCAATTATGCTTTATAACCGTTCCATTGCAAGAATCGTAGAAACAAGAGCTGGCATTAAACAAAATCCGTCATATCGAACAAACTATTTTATTAAAAAACAAGATTTAGTCCTGATTGTAGATAAAATAAGATTTTGGTAATATTATATTTAAGTAGACCCATCTTGCTTCGAATGTTAGATTGACTACTGTCTATATATTATAGGAATATAAATTATTTTAACATTACTTATTAATTATGCCCGATGATATTATTTTGGTTAATGCACAAGATGAACAAATCGGTACGGGTGAAAAAATGCCGGTGCATGAGCAAGGGTTGCTGCACCGCGCCTTTTCAGTGCTTATTTTTAATAGCAATGGAGAGCTGCTGCTCCAGCAGCGGGCTAAAAGCAAGTACCATTGCGGTGGACTGTGGACCAATACAGTCTGCAGCCATCCCCGGTCGGGGGAGAGCATACTAGAGGCTGCCCACCGCCGGCTGCAGGAGGAAATGGGTTTTAACTGTGTCCTGCGGGAAACAGACAAGTTTACGTACCGCGCCGAGTTTGACAACGGCCTGATCGAGCATGAGATAGATCATGTGGTTACCGGCCTTTTTGACGGGAATCCGGAGATTAATCCAGACGAGGCTGATGCCTATCGGTGGATATCATTGCCAGACCTGCGGCATGACATGAAAACCAGTCCGGAAAAGTATACCCCGTGGTTTATAAAAATTATCGGCGAACGTTTATTCATTCGTTAGGAGCCAATTTTGTTATTAGGACTTAATGCCCGTTTTTACAGTAAGACCTGTTTTGACCTATACTTTTATACAGAGTATACTAGAATTTGCCTATGCGTTTAACCACATTAGTAACTATTGCAAGCTTTTTAGCCATTACCGGACTGGCAGTGTTGATATTTCACTATGCCATGCCGTCGGGTATGTCCATGAGCGAGGAACAGTGCCTGATGCATTGCTTGTCTGCAGGTGATATACAAATACTGGCCACTTCAGTGATAACTGCTTTTGCCCTGCTGCTGGGCGTGATGCTGGCATATGATAGTGGCTATGTTTTTCGTTTCCTGTCCCCTGTAGCAGTCAAACAGAAAATATTTCATCCGCCGCCCAGTATCATCGGCAGTACGGTGCTGCTAGAATAAAATAATTTCTTTAGTACGATAGTTAATCATTAAGTATCGCTTTTTTGCTATGAATAGATCTAAGAAAATTACGTCGTATGTGATAAGCGCAGTCATACTGAGTGGAGTCTTGTTTTGGGGCGTTACGGCATTATCTGGCAGTGAACTGGAAAGCATCACGACAGAAACGAAAAAAGTAACACTGTATAAATCGCCGACTTGCGGCTGCTGTGTCAGTCACGCGGCGTATTTGCGACGAAATGGATTTGAGGTAGAGATAGTCAAGACAGAAGATATGGACGCGATCAAAGAGCAGTACAATATTCCATCGCGATCCCAAAGCTGTCATACCACAGTTACGGGAGACTATGTAGTGGAGGGGCATGTTCCAATTGAAGCAATTGACAAGCTGCTGACCGAACAGCCGGACATTGACGGCATTGCTCTGCCAGATATGCCTTCGGGTTCGCCTGGTATGCCGGGACCGCAGACAGAGCCGTTTGTCGTGCAGGCACTGTCAGACGGTCAGATTTCAACATTTACAGAACTCTAAACCTATGAAAAATCACACACCGCTTAAATATTTTCTCGTCGGATTTGCCGCCTTGCTCGGCGGAGCAGTACTGGCTGTAAGTTTCGCCGCACCAGCTACGTTTGTGCATTTAAATCCGTCACATGACCATATGGACCATATGGCTATGCACCGTGAGGATTTTCTGGACCAGCGCAATGCCATGCACATGGCTATGATTGATGCGGGTGAGTATGCTTGTTGTCTGGAAAAGCCCTGCACCTACTGCATAGAAAAAACCCCGGGGCACGGTGAAGGAGCTACCTGTGATTGTTTGGCTGATGTGGTCCAGGGCAGGCATCCGTGCGGTGAATGTATAGGTGAAATCCTGGAGGGACACGGTAATCCGTATTTGTCACAGTATTTTGCCGCTTCAATTGCCGAGGAAGTGGGCGAGGAACATATTGATACGATACAGCAGATTATTGATGCAAAGTATCCCGCAGACGGCTGTGAAACAGAGGAATTCTGTGAACTCGATATCTAATACATATGATCTGGCGTACGCCAGAAAGAAAAGTAATACAAAGTAACACATAACTTTATGGAAGAGCAAAAAAATAAACAACCAACGTTATTCGAGACACTAGGTCCGCAAAAAACATTCTGGCTCGGTGTTATCGCCACTGTTTTAGTGGCCGGGACTATTGGATTTATCGTGATGCTAGTTGGGGGCGAGAGTACCGCATCTACAGCCAACACGAATAAAACATTTGCCGGTGCCGGTAATACGAATACGGCTGTTAATAAAGCTCCGGCCCCGACGGCCCAGCCGTCTCAAGACATAGAGGTAAATCCGGTAACCGGAGAAGACCATATCAAAGGTGATTTGGATACAGCTGAAGTAGTTGTGGTTGAATTCTCTGATACGGAATGTCCGTTTTGCAAGCGCTTCCACTCTACCATGCAGCAAGTGGTGGACGAATACGGTGACCAGGTTGCCTGGGTCTACCGCCACTTTCCACTTGATCAGCTGCACAGCAAGGCGCGCAATGAAGCAATAGCCACAGAATGTGCTGCCGAGCTAGGAAGTAATAAAGGATTTTGGGCATTCCTGGACAGGCTGATGGAAATTACGCCGTCCAACGACGGGCTCCAGGCCAGCCAATTGCCGGAAATTGCGGAGTATGCCGGACTGGACGTAACTGCATTTGAGACCTGTCTGGAGAGTGAGCGCTACGCTGACAAGGTTCAGGATGATGAACAGGACGCAGCCACTGCCGGCGGACGCGGCACGCCGTATTCAGTAGCTATTTCTAAGGACGGCCAGACAGTGCCGATTAATGGCGCGCAGCCGTTTGCCTCGGTTAAGGCGACGATTGACAGCTTACTGCAATAATCAGTAGCTGACCTGCGGCGGCAGTTGGGGCCGCCGCAGGTTTATGATAGGATAATAGGGCATGGACAATCACAACCACAGCCATAACCATAGCGATCATCATGCCCACATGATCCGGGATTTTCGCCGGCGTTTTTGGGTTTCCCTGGTTTTAACCGTGTCCATACTGGTATTAGCACCGCTGATCCAGGAGTGGTTAGGTATTCAGGAAACACTGGCATTCACGGGCGACAGCTATGTACTGTTTGTGCTATCCTCGGTTGTTTTTTTCTACGGCGGCTGGCCATTCCTTAATGGGTTGTATGATGAGCTGAAGAAAAAACAGCCCGGCATGATGACGCTGATCGGCGTAGCCATAACAGTCGCCTATGTATATAGCACGGCGGTAGTCTTTGGCCTGTCGGGCAAGACGTTTTTTTGGGAGCTGGCCACCTTAATCGTAGTTATGCTGCTCGGCCACTGGATAGAAATGCGATCAGTCATGGGTGCCTCAAAAGCGCTTGAAGAATTAGCCAAACTATTGCCCAATACCGCCCATAAACTACAGGGCGACGGTTCAACCAAAGACGTACCAATTGAGGAGCTTAACAAGGACGATAAGGTTATCATCAAACCAGGCGAAAAAATACCAGCTGACGGTATTATTACCGAAGGCAGTACGTCAGTCAATGAAGCTATGATCACAGGTGAATCCAAACCTGTTGCCAAAGAAAAAGAAAATGAGGTTATCGGCGGTTCTGTGAACCAGGACGGCTCTATCACTGTCCAAGTAAAGAAAACAGGCAAAGATTCATATTTATCCCAAGTAGTAGAAATGGTTAAGTCAGCCCAGGCCGGTAAATCCCAGACCCAGAACCTGGCCAACCGAGCCGCTTTTTGGCTGACTATTGTTGCCCTAGGCAGCGGTATTATTACCTGGTTGGTGTGGTACCTGGTCGTCGGCCGCGAATTTGTGTTTGCCCTGGAGCGGACGGTTACGGTCATGGTCATTGCCTGTCCGCACGCGCTGGGTCTGGCAATACCGCTCGTCGTGGCCGTATCCACTTCTTTATCCGCTAAAAATGGACTGCTGATACGTAACCGCAGCCAGTTTGAGCAGGCGCGGGATATCCAGGCTGTGATGTTTGATAAGACCGGCACTCTGACCAAAGGTACGTTTGAGGTAACGGATATTATTACTTTTACCGACATAGATAGGGACGACCTATTATCCCTGGCCAGCGCGGTCGAATCACGGTCCGAGCATACCATAGCCCGGGCTATTGCTCAGGCAGGCGATTTGGACAAGCAGGTATCAGATTTTCAGGCTATTCCAGGGAAAGGAGTGCAAGGTACGGTTGGTGATAAAGAGATTAAAATTGTCAGCCCAGGTTATTTGGAGGAAAATGATATTTCGATTGACAGTAATGATGCTGATGATGCATTACAACAAGGAAAAACAGTGGTCTATGTTTTAATTGATGACAAACCGCAGGGCGCAATTGCCCTGGCAGACGCGGTACGTGAAGAATCCAAACAAGCAGTGAAAAAACTCAACGACCTCGGCCTGAAAGTAATGATGATCACGGGCGATAATAAGCAGGTAGCAGAAAACGTAGCCGGGGAGCTGGGAATTGACGAGTATTTTGCTGAAGTCCTGCCGGATAAAAAGGCAGATAAGGTAAAAGAAGTCCAGTCGCGGGGTATAACCGTGGCTATGGTCGGAGACGGCGTTAATGACGCACCAGCATTAGCCCAGGCTGACGTAGGCATTGCTATTGGCGCCGGCACAGATGTGGCCGCCGAAACTGCGGACGTGGTACTTGTCAAAAACAACCCGCTGGACGTACTCAAGCTGGTCCGCTATGCCAAGGCTACGTATCGGAAAATGATCCAGAACCTGATCTGGGCCACGGGATACAATGTCATCGCCATTCCGCTGGCCGCCGGTGTCCTGGCCGGTATTGGCATCATATTAAATCCGGCCATTGGCGCTCTGCTTATGTCAGCGAGTACTGTAGTCGTGGCAGTCAACGCACGGCTGCTAAAAGTGTAGTGAGCAAGTGGAGTTTAGCATATGGCATATAGCTTGATGCGCATGGCCAATAGTTCATTGTATATGATATTATTATGGTATGGCCCTGACAGACCTTAAAAAAGATTTGAAAAAAGCCGGCAATAAAAAGCAAGCCGCGGTTTTGTCGCGTTTTTTTAAGACTGGCAAAGGGGAGTACGGTGAAGGTGATGTTTTTCTCGGTATTAAGGTCCCAGTACAGAGAAGTATTGCTAAACAGTATCCTGATCTGCCGTTACGAGATATTGCCAAGCTGCTGAAAAGCAAAGTGCATGAAGAACGCCTGACAGCACTTTTTATTCTGGTACATCAGTTCAAACGGGCAGACGAGAAAAAGCGGAAACAAATATATAATCTCTATTTACAAAACGCCAAACAGGTCAATAATTGGGATCTGGTCGATTTATCCGCGCCAAATATTGTCGGGGAATATTTATTAGACAAGCCGCGGAAAATTTTATATAAACTGGCCCGTTCGAAAAATCTGTGGGAGCGGCGGATCGCCATGCTGGCTACTTTTACGTTTATCCGCAATAATGATTACGCTGACACATTAAAACTTGCAGAACTGTTGCTGTATGACGAGCATGATTTGATGCATAAGTCGGTCGGCTGGATGCTGCGTGAAGTAGGCAAGCGTAACCAGCGGTTGCTCGAGGAATTTTTAGGCAGACACTATCAAATTATGCCGCGGACTATGCTGCGGTACGCCATCGAAAAATTTCCGGAGCATAAGCGTCAGCAGTATTTAAAAAAATAAACCGCACAGTGTCTGTGCGGTTTTTTACTTCAGGAAAGAGTATATTTCCCAAATTCAGTGGTGGGCATTGTTTTGATGAATTTTGCCAAATTTTCCTGACTGATAGCCGTCTGGCATTTATTTTTTATCATGGTCAGTTCGTAACTAGTGCTGACAACGGCTGTCAGTAGCCGGGATAACAACGTCGGCTCGGCGCGTTTTCTGGTACTGCGTACGAGGTAACACCGGATGCGTTGTTGCAGATCCGCGCATAATTGCTCAAGGCTAGCATTCTGCACGTCAGGAACGCTGATTGTTTTGCCCTGGCGGTTTGCCTCGGTATGGCACACGACCGCCAGCCACAGCACGTCTTTTTCCATTTTCAAGTGCTTTATCTTTTCACACGCGTCGTCGATAGTTTGGTCTGACATTGATTGATCCACCATTTGGAAAATTTGGCGAAGTGCTTTTTTAAAGAGCATGTAGTCCTCCGTATACTATGGGTTCGAAATAGTATAAACCATTAGCGTGGGACAGTCAAGGTTTTGTACAGTTAACACCACAGGGTGACACATGGGGTATAATAGGGTGACACCTGTT
>CAYPXF010000006.1:0-64199 GCA_964415025.1 uncultured Gammaproteobacteria bacterium
GGTTTATTCTACCCTAATACGAGAGGTGTTACCGATGTATCTCATCTTCTTCAAAATACGTGAGTACAATCAGCTAAAAATTCGCCGTAGCGATAAAGGTAATACTGGTCGTATACTGGCCTGCCTCAGTCTGGCCGCTGATATTGGCAATATAGTACAGACTAATTGTCTCCGTAGCAGTAGCAGTTGATTCAGAGACTAATGTCTCCTTGCTGTCAGCAATAAAGGTATAATCTGCTGCCGCGCCGCCAGTATCATAATCATAGCCTGCGGCAATGGTCGCGTCAGTGCCGGCCGAGGCACTAATAGCAAACTGCTCGGTGCCGGGCGTGCCGTTTTCGTCATTTGTCCAGGTAGCTACGTCTATGCTATCTGACCCGTTCGTGAGCGTCGATCCACTATATGTGATCGAATATCCGTTATCCGCATTGGTAGTGATTTGCAGAGTGTGAGCCGGGGTCGCAGTAGCCGAACCGGTCTCATCGCCGGTGGCCCAGGTAGCGGCTGTACTGGATAAAGAGCCAAAGCCGACGCCCATGTCCGGTCCGGTATCAGCAATACTGAATGATAATGTATTGAAATTCCAGCAGTCGTTATTAGTCGCGTCGAAGTTGGTGCCGTCAGTCGCGTCTATGGTATCGCCGCCGCACGCGTTTGAATCACGGACATCGGTATTTGACACAAACTGGGTGCCGCTGCTGATCAAGTTCCACTGGGTACCGGTCGATGATGACCGCAGGAAAACGCGCGTACCCTCGGCCTGGCCGTCGAAATCAATATTGTTAAAGGTGTAATCACTGCCCGCGTTAAACTGCAGCTGGGTGCTGGCCGTATTGGCCGTGAAATTATTGGCAGTCTGGGCGGCGGCGCCAAAAATAACATCAGGATCACTGCCGCCGGCGTTGGTAATAGTGAGATTATAAAACTGGCCGCCTGCTCCTGTTAATGTCCCCTCAAAAGTTTGCTGCGCAGACCCGTCAGCCGTCACCGTACTGCTGCGTGCCGTAAACGTGTCGTTGTTAGTCCAATCCCCGCCAATGGCAATACTGTTATTCTCGCCACTCTTCGTATCGAGCGTACCGCCGGTGATTGTCAGGTCATCATTCACGTCAAACGCTGACTCCAGCTGGAACGTATCACCGTCAGCCGCGTCATTTAACACCACCGCGTAGAAATCATCCTTTGTGGCACCGGTGGAATCAATAGTCACCGTGCCGGCGCTGACTGACGACGCGTCAAAAGTAACCGTACCTGACCGCGCTTCAAACGTATCACTGTTACTCCAGTTACCGCCGACCGTGATCGCGTTGTTTTCCACTGACACAACATCGAGCGTACCGTCGGTAATAGTGAGATTACCATTGAGGGTAATCGGATCTTCTACTTCCACGGTCAGGCTACCGCCGCCACCGTCATTGACAGTAACATTATTCAGGTCACAGGTATTGCACGTCGGGCTAATCACCAGATTAGACGTTCCGGTCGTGTCATTAAAAGTAATGGTAGACGTATCCGGATAATATCTGGCACCAGAGCTCACCGTAAAATCACCGCCCAGCTCAATAAACGTTGCATCGCCCTCTCCGTCATCAGTGGCATCCATAACACCATCGATAAGTATATCTGTCTCGATCGCCACATCATAGCCATTAGTATTGAAAATATCACTGCTTCCTACACGCAGGCTCTTGGCTTTCAGGTCCGAGGACAAATCAGTCGTATCCGGCGATGCGCCGATCCACAGCGTGCCCATATCCTGGAGCGTAGCCGTACTGTCAGTAAAGGTGAGATCACCGTCAAACACGACTTTACCCGTGCCAGATGCTTTGGTAAAAGTCGTGCCAGAAGCAAGAGTAAAATTACCAGCCACGTTCAGGTCGCTGTCCGCCGCCTGGGTAAAGGCGGCCGTGTCAGCCAGGTCAAAGGTGCCGTCCACGTCCATAGCGCCCACCTGGCTGATAGTGCCGGTGCTGGAGGCCTTATAATTATAAATAGTCTGGCCGCCCGGCGTGATAGACTTGGAGGCGCCGTCCATATGGAAAGTATGATCGGTGGTTGCCGTTACAGTACAATTTGTCAGATCGACATCACCGGTCACCTGGTAGGTGCCGGTGCCGGTATTAATATTATTGGTGCCTGTACCAGCACAGGAAACCGAACCGCCTATATCCAGTGACGGGTTATTTTCCGTACCGGATAATGTCGCCGCATTGGTGCCGTCACCAATTATGAGATTATTATTTATATCCAAATCTCCCGACACTGGCAGCGTATGCGTGGCCGTCCCGCTGGGCTTAATTTCCAAATTATAATAACTGCCGTCTAATACCACGCCATCTATGCTGTCAATGTTAGTTGCGCCAGCTCCAGTATACCTGAACGTCGAGGTGCCACCCGTAATACGGCCATTTGTAGTAATAGGTGTACCTGTCCCGGTGATAATCCATGTCTTCGGTCCGGCATTTAATGTATGCTCTTTATCTCCCAGATTAAAACATGACGCCACGGCTAGTGTACCATTTACGGTCACGCTCCCTGTGCCCGTAGCGGTCGTCGTATAAGCACCACAAACCGGCAAATAAAATTCTAGATTATTAAATGTCCAGTTGCTCGCACCGCCCATATTGCCGGTACCCGCGATGCGGAACGTAGCGCCAGTCCAATCCACCACCCCGTCGCCGGTGAGATCGCCGCCCTTGACCGTAAAGTTGTTTGACCCGGACAAGGTTGAGCCCGACCCGACAGTCACGTCATTATTCACGGTAACGGCACTGGCAACGGTAATAGTACCCGCACCAGATGTTTGGAAATCATATAACGGATCACCTGACGTAGTCAGGGTAGCGGCATCATCTATGTGTAATACATTGCCGGTCGCCGCCGTATAATCTCCGCCCGTAAAATCAACATCATCAGTCACTGTCCAGGTGCCCGTGCCAGACGTAATAGTTGGACTGCCGTCACCTACACCGGAAAAGCTAAGCGATCCAGTAATATTCATGGTCGGATTATTCGTGGCGCCGTCAATAGTCAGGCTGTTACCGTTTTCAACTACGCCGGTTAAATTATAGGCAATCGTATGCTCACCCGCACCCAGCTCAATCGTGCGGTCTGTTGTTCCTGAATTGGTGTACAGTTCCACACTGCCGCCGTATGATCGCGCCGGCATGGTGCTCGTATTGCCATTGGTCGCGTCAAAACGGATTTGCGTGTTAATCACGCCGCCCGTTGGTATGACGGTCGCGGAATCTATAACCAAATACCCCGAATCCCGGATCGCATTAACGATCGAGCCATTGAGCGTAAATGAACTGCCGGTCCAGATTACATTAACACTGTCGATTGACAAGATGTCGCCGGTATCCACATAGAGCTGATTATCAATAGTTATATTATCCGTCTCCACTGCCACGGTCGCGGCGCCGCCGTTTGAATCCACGACCAGGTTATTAAACGTGGCGCCGTTTGATTGGAGCGTACCCGAGTCCGTCCATATCAAATCAGCCGTATCCGCAGAAACCGTTGTCTGGATAGTGAGGTCACCTGTCAAAAAATAATTACCAGCATTAAAGGTATAGGTCGGCGTGCCGCTGGCCGGCTGGAGATACAGATTATTATATGATTTTGTCTGCTCAATAGTCGTGGCTGATGTGCCGGTGTACTTAAATGTAGACGTCTGGCCATCCAGGCTGCCGTTACCTGCGCCTCCGTCAGCCTGATCATGAAATACCGTGCCTGATCCGCTCAATATCCAGTCTTTGCCCCCGGCAGCAAGCTGGTGACTGTACCAATATTCACTGACCATCGAATAATTAGCCTGTATTGTCAGCTGATTGGTGATAGTGATACTACCGCTGCCTGTGGCGCTAGTAGTGTAATCAGTAGTACCACTGTGCTGGAATATTAAATCATAAAATGCCCAGGCACTATCACCGCCAAAATTATTGCTCCCATTAACGATATTAAACGAACCCCCACTCATATTGATAGTGCCGTTACCGGTCACATCATCATCGACTTGGATATTCGAATCGCCAATAATAGTACCGTTAGTTACGGTTAAATTGCCGTCGATTCCACAGCCGTTTTCAAATTCCCATTCACCGCCCACACCGTCAAAAGTCATATTATTATGCGTTGAAGCAAAATAAAGCGTTTCCCCTGTCGAGGTTGAAGTAAACTTTGTTGTATTACTTCCTGGTATATATGCGTCAATCGTATCAGCTCTCCAAGATCCACCTATGGTGACATCGTGATCGGTCGCGTTAAATGTCGCGTCATTATCAATATGAATGTCCCCGCCCTGTTGCGTAGTTACTGTTCCTCCAGGGGCATAGGTATCACTATTCCATACGTGCAGGCCAACATTTACGTCGATAGTAAGGTTATTGGTGGATACCGCATACTTCACGTCGTCGTCACTGTCATCACCAGTAGCCAGATTGGCGTTGGTTATCGATCCAGTATCCGCGCGAACAATAACCCAGTCCTGATATACATCCACATTACTCTGGTCAGTACCGTCTGAAACGTATACTGTCGTGCCTTCTTCTGTTTCATTTTCCAGGTATACGGTGATTACATCTCCTGATGCTATCGTCAGTCCGGTGATGCTCCAGCCTCCGTCTGCGGCTGAACATTCAGTCGTATCAGCACCGGCGCCGTCAATGCGGAGATTGACTGTCTTCGCACCGGCTGAACAGTCGATAGCGGTCGTGCCTTCGTCACTGTATAATGTCCCTGAAATAGTGGCTCCACAACTTCCCCCGGCAGAAATACTCCAGTCTGTATTATTACCCCCGTCATTCGAATACGTCGCGCAAAAGGCCACGCCGGTATTAGTCGAGTATGATACGTCAACATATGACACGTCAGCCGCCGTGGGATTGACGGTCCAGGCGCTGGTGGTCGAGGACTGCAGTGTCACCAGCTGGCCGCTGGCGCCCGTTACCGTCCAGGTACCGGAAATGGTCTGTGTCGTACCGGCCGTAAACGTCATGGTCTTGACCGCGCCAATACCCGAGACCGTAAAATCATTAAACGTCGTACTTCCGCTGATCGTGGCGGTTGCCGTAGTCGTAAACTGGACCGTGCCGCTGTTATGCGTAAAGGTATTGCTGTTTGACCAGCTGCCCTGCACGTACAGGATACCGTTGGTACTGGTCAATGAGCCGCTACCGCCGATAGATAGGTCATGGACAGTCACATTACCGCTGTCAATCGTCACACTGCCTGACGCAGTGAAGTCATACAGCATCTTGCCGCTGGCGTACAGTGTTTTGCTTGCCCCGTCCATGACAATACTATTGCCGCTGGTCGCGTTAAAGGTATCGCAATTTGATAAATCCATGTTGCCACTCATAGTCCAGACGTCAGTACCAGTAGTTACCGTATTCGTGCCAGCTCCGGTTGTACAGCTGAACGTGCCATCTACATCCACGGTAGAGTCATACGTGTCTGCTTCAAACGTGACCGTATTCGTGCCGTCGCCGACTACCATATTACTTGTCGCGGCGATAAAAGTGCCATAGACTGTGTAGGTCGGCGACCCGCCGGTCGGCTTAAACTCTACATTATTATATGTCTGCGGCTCAATATTGGTCGCGCTAGTGCCCATATATCGCACGGTGGATGTCTGCGCTATAAATGAGTCCTGGCTCACGCCATCCTCATCTACCAGCGGCCGGCCTGATCCGCTCAATATCCAGTCCTTACTGCCAGCATTGAGATTATGGGAGCGGTAGTCATCACCGGTACCATAATATGTCGATTCCAGCGTCATCACATTAGTGACAGTAATACTGCCCGAACCGGTAGCTGTTGTGTCAACCTCTACTGTACCAGAATGCCCAAACGTTAGATTATAAAATGTCCAGCCAGTGTCCCCACCAAAATTATTACTGCCATTGCTTACCTGGAACGTGCCGCCGGTCAGATTAATCGTGCCGTCACCGGTAACATGGTCATCCACGTATATATCAGCCGTGCCGGACAGCGTGCCCGCGGTCATGGTCAGATCGCCGTATATATTACCAGTCGTGGTAAACGACCAGCCGCCGCCTGACCCGTTGAATACTACATCGTCAAAGTATGTACCGCCGAGATCTATGCCAAAGCCAGTGCCTGTCGCGGTAAACGTGGTCGTGTGCGGTATGCTGCGTCCAAATGTACCGCTATTGTCAAAATCACCACCCACTGACAAGGCGTTACTAGAAATATTCAAATTTGCTCCAGTAGCGATGACGACATCACCGGATGATCCGCTGGCCGTACTGCTCGGTGAGGTGGTCACTGTTCCGCCCGGCTGGAATACGCTGCTGGCCCATATGTACAGTCCGCTGCCGCTCGATACTGTCAGATTACCGGACGTCACCGTAAATATAACATCACTGTCATTACCACTGTCATAATTATCCAGCTCGGTATTGCTTAATGCATCAAACGCGCTCTCGGTCCGGGTGATCAGGTTGTTTTGGTACAGGTCAAAATCACTAATATCATCATACGGATTTTGTATCTCCGTAACCGTGGTGGCATTAGGCGTCTCATTATCCAGGAATACCGTCATAATATCGCCTTCGGCAGACAGGTCGACACTGCTGACTGTAAACGAACCGTCTGCTGCCGTACAGGTACCGGTATTGGTGCCTGCGCCGTTTACCTTAATACTGACCGTCAGATTGTTTGCAGAACAGTCATACTGGGTCGAGCCAGTATCACTGTAAATCGTACCGGATATATTGACCGGACCAAAGTCCCAGCAGTTGTTATTCCCCGAATTTACGTTCGAAGAATCAGTTACGTCTATGGTTGTGCCGCCGCACGCGTTCGAATCCTGGACATCAATATTAACGATAGATTGTCCGTGTAAGTTTCCGTAAGTAAAATCATACTGCGTCCCTGGATTATCAGAACGGAACGTCACGCCACTGGCAGACTGGCCATTGATAGAAATACCATAGGCACTGTATTCAGACGCATCATTGAAACGTATATAAACCCCCTGTGTGGTAATAGTTAATGTGCCCTGAATTTCCACATCACCACCTGTGAAAATAACCCCGGGGTCAGTGTCAGGATCAGTGCCAGACGTATTGGTAATGGTCATGTGATACAAGCCATTGGGTGATAGCAGTCCGGCACCAGTGTTAATTGTCTGGGGTGATGAGCCGCCAAGGTACACGTGCCCGAGGTTATTAACAATTGACCCACCGTTATAAGCAAAGTTACCATTAATATTAAGAGCAGCAGTATTTGATGCGGCGAATGAAGTATAGGGATTGATAGTGAGCGTCCCAGTGACAGTAAACGTCGGGTCATTTGTATTGAGGTTAAATTCTGTATCGCCCGACCCGCCGTCCTGCGTCAGTGTCAAATCACGATCCACCTCTATCGTACCGCTGGCCGCGGTGACTGTATTCGACGTCGCGTTACCGTAAATCTCCACATGCTGGTAATCAGTCCGCTCGGACATGGTGACATTATTACTCGTACTATCAAAACGGATAGTAATCGGCGGGTTTGATGCGATAGAGCCTGTGGTAGGAAAAGCAGTCGTGGACTTATAGACAAGGGTGCCTTCACCGTCTATATATCCAGAAAAAGTAAAGATAGCGGATGAATCTACGGTCAGTGTCCGACCCGACTCAATGCTCAAAACATTACCTGTCGCAACATTAAGCGTACCGCTAACTATGGGGTCGTCTGTACCAGCACTGTCCACGTCGACATCCCCCAAAAAATCGGCTGGGTCGATCGTCAAGTTATTAAATGTGGTATCGTTCGTTCCGCTGATTGATCCGCCGGCCAGGGTAATAGTGCTCGTCCCGGCGGTGAAAGCACCGTTATTTATCCAGCCGTTATCTACTTTCATATTTTTATCATTCGTAGAAAACGTCACGCCCGAATCAATAGTAAAGCTGTTAGCAATAGGGATAGTCTGCGTGGTGCTGGTATGGATAGCCGCGTCTTCAATTATTTTAAGATTGTAAAAACTGTGGGATTCTGATTCAACATCATAAAATAAACGCTGGGTATGGGTCGTACCCTGGCAAATGGCGCCGCCTGTTACCGTGGAAGTAGTAAAGGTGCCGCCATTATAAATCAAAATATTAGACGCGGTAATATTACAGCCATTGGCATCAGGATTAGTACCGGAAATCATATTAAACGTTAGACTGCCTGACCGCTGCATTTCCCAGGAGCCGTTGGTGCCGCCGCCGTATGCTCCGGTATGATGACTGCCGCCATAGAGGTTAATCGTGGCGCCATTGTTCCATTGGAAGTAGCGCCCAGCATCTATACTGCCGTCATTTAGATTCACAGTGGTACTGGCACCATCAACCAGAAAATCAGCTGACGAACCTTCCAGATCTATATCCGCGCCGCTATTAATATCCAGCGTACCGCCGTCCATGTCAAAATCATCGGCCACATCAACCACCGAAGAAATTTCCAGCGTACCGCCGTCCATATCTATATTGTCATTGATATCGACGGTGTTAGAAATAGTGACATCGCCAGCATCAATATCCAATAAATCCTGAATAACGGTAGTCCCCCCGCTTAAGTTAACCGTAGCGCCGCTGTTTACCCGCAGATCCTCATCCGTGCTATTGCCGATAGTAAATGTTGCCGCCGTATGATTTAGCGTGCCGGTCACATCTACGGCTATACCGGCTCCATTGACATTCGTCGTCTGCTGCACATTGAGGATAGCGCTGGTATCGATCGTGATTTCAGCGGCAATCGTATTCGTGGCCGTATCCAGATACAGTGTTGCGCCGTCGTCCACGTGTACATCGCCGCCCGTGCCCTGGGTCGTGACCGTGCCGCCCGGATCATACGTATCACCGGTCCACACATGCAGCTCAAATCCAGAATCAAACGTAACATTGCCCGACGAGACATCGAATTTAATATCATCGTCCCCGGCGTCGCGGTCGCCGGATTCTAGATTAGTATTAGTGATAGATGCGCCCGTGTCATTCCGTACTATCACCGCGTTCTGAAATACGTCGATATTTGTTTGATTAGTACCGTCAGTCTTAAATACCGTGGTACCTTCATACGTGCCGTGGTCGTCCAAATATACCGTAATAATATCGCCGCTGGATGCGGATACGCCGGTCACTGACCAATCGCCATTGGTATCAGTGGTATCAGAACCAGCGCTAACTCCATTCACGTCAACCTGCACGGTCACGCCGGAGCCTACATTCGTAGACTCGTCCTCCTGGTAGGCAGTGCCGGACAACGTAATACCAGAGCTCACACAGCCGTCGCACTGGGCGATAACGAAATCTACATAGGGCGGCGTATGGTCGGCAGAATTATACTCAGCAGTAATCGTGTGCGTATGCGTACCGCTGGCGTAGTTTGAGCCACCGCTGGCGCTCACGGTCGCGCTCGGCGTACCGCTAGGGCCACTAGTCGTACCGCTGTGGCTATGGGTGTTTGCGCCTGTCTGCGTACCTTCAGTAGTGGCATGCCCCCTGATAAAGCGTTGGTAATAATCCTCTGCCGCGCCGTCAGATATGACGTTCCAGCCAGTACCCGGATCACCGTCAAAAAGCCCAATAAAATTACTAGGTATGGTTTGGGCCGTAGTATTAGTCTGCTCATAAATAAGACTGGTCACATAGGCGGGAATAGACGTAGCTCCTGCAACGCGAGAAGGATCTGGCGCGCTGTGTGTATGCGAATCACTTGCCGCAAAATCACCAAGCAATGGGTCTAATTCCTGAATAGTACCACTCACTGCACCCAGAGAATTCCAGGTCACAACATGTTCATGCGTATCGCTACCGCCAGTCGTATGTGAATTGTCAAGCCTTACCAGCCGGCTATCAGCGCTGCTGAAGCGGGTCCAAGAGCCGCCAGGGTCTGCATCAAAAAATCCGAATGAATTATCTGGTATAGTAGTGGGTACACCGGTATCGTTTTTCCATATATAAAAGGTGTGATGCGCTGGATTATTATCAGCATTGTCTACTGACGGATCCACCGTAAGATGAGTATGAGTAGAAGTGGCGACCCATGAACAACGACGGGAACAGGTCGTGCCATAGGTAGACGACGGCCCACTCACACTGGTGTGATGGATAGTATGACTATGGGTGGCATTGCCGCCACCAGTCACGCTAAATGAAGCTGCTCCACGCAGAAAATCGCTGTCAAACGTGGCCGTATCATCGGTCCAGCCTGTTGGCGCCGAGGCTGTGTTAGCCAATACATACATATACACCACGTCAATAGCCATTTGCCACTGCCGTCCCTCGTCCCAGTCACCCACACGCGCCGGACCCACGAGATATAACGCCGGGCTGACTTCTGGTGTTTTGAAATTATAGTTGAGCTCGATTGTCTGGCCAGCAGAAATAATACGATTCCACACGATTTCTTTAACCGTTTTGTTACCTCGTGGCACTTCCCGAATAGTAGCGTCATCCAGAATTTCTATGTCATACACGCCAGGTACAACTTCCACTATTTCTCCCTCATAATCATCCTGTGCATATACTTCTAATTTCATCGGCTGGTAAATATACGGGAAAACACGGGTCGGCCCGTCTCGGCGTATAGTATAGGCTGGATCATCTTCTGCCCAAAATAAATCGTCCAGCACGCGCGTGCCGTTGGCATGTGTGGCTTCAATACGCACGTCATACTGCCCTACCGTGTTGGCTGAATAATTACCATAATAATCAGGTCCCCGATAATCCCCTTTAAAACGGCAGTATTCACTGACACTGATGCTGCCGTTCGTAGTCGTTAACATGGTGACCCGGCCTGACGGGCTGGTTATGGTCATGTTTACTTCTGCGTCGCAGACCATGTCACCGGCATCGTCAAGAACGCCGATAGAAAGCAGGCTGTCCTGGCCGGTTTGATAAATAGACTGATCTGGGTTAAAAGCCAGCACACCCCAGGTGAACTCCTCAACCACTTGCTCGACAACGCCATCCTGCTCAATGGTCAGTGCTACCCGGTATTTACCCGGTTTATCAAATACCGACGTATCGACAGTATATTCAGCCTTTGTCACGTCGCCGACACGGACATCCTTCTTCTCGAGCGGTGCATCAATTGTTTCGCCATCCGGCGATATAATTTCAACTTTTTTAATATCGCGCGTAGTCGGATCAGCGCCAAGAAAGTCAAAAAATGCTTCTTCCTCTACAGCTACATCAATCACCGGATCTTCATCCGCAGCCAAATCTGTATCCGCGATAGTTACACTCTCCTGGATCGCCTGGCTGGCCGGATGCGGCTCCTGCAGTCCTGCTTCAATCACCACCGCATCGAGATACGCCGTAGCTGATTGATCACCGGTCGCCGCATCATAGCGCACACCGAAACGCAAGCGTGATAAATCAGCCGCGGATTCTAGATATGGCATGAGCGAAAATTTCCAATACCCTTCATTCGTGCTGTTATTCATCGCTTCATACAGCGGCTGGGTTCCTAATACTTCCCAGGTTTGCCCATCATCTACGGAGAGTAAAAAAGTGATTACGTCTTCATTACCAGCATACGTATCCGCGGCCAATGATATGAGTACGCTGGCATGCTGCAGCAGTACATCAGCCGGGACCGTATCGGGCAAACGGTAATCGCCTGCTTCAAACAGTGCTTCCACTGGTGTGGCAATTAGCTCGTCGCTAACTGACACCTCATCGCCCAGCACCTGGGGATTTGATTCCGTAGCCGGTAACGGCTGGCTGCTGGTGTTTTTCATAACCGTTTCAGGTGGTGCTGTTGTGCCCTGTTCTGCCGAGGCTTGGTTTAGTGGCGCTGTTTGTACCGGCCGATTAGCATATACCGCGGAGTTTTTATCAGTAAACGCGCCGAGGCCGGCAGTAGAGGGCAAATCCAAATACCGCGCATTGTCTGGATACTGCCAGCCGCTGACTGTGGCCGGCTCGAGTGTGATACTGTACTCTTTTTGCTCTGGAGCGCCTGCCTGGATAGTATAGACATAACTAAAAAATATTGCCTGGACCGCAACAAAAGCAAAGGCTACTATTCCGGCGGAATACACAAATACTGAAAACTTCTTACTAACAAGACGAAGTTTTATTTTAGATACGGACAGCTTCGAATCCAGTACGTATTTGCCATTCTCGTATGGTTCTGGATCAGCTGGCGTTGGTGGCGGAGGTGTAACGCCATGCTCCTGCTCATATAGCTCCCGTACTACTCCGCATTCATAGCGGCGATCCTGCCGAGAACCAATGCGAACTGCGGTAAGCTTACCAGTCCTGTCCCAATTACGAATCGTATTTGGATGAACACCAAAAATCTCACTCACTTGTTTGATAGTGAGGAGTTTAGGCAGTGAACCAAAATCGATACGATGGCTGCTATTGGTGGTTTTTTTACCCCCTGAATTTGGTATGGTTTTTTGTGTGTTCTTGCCTCCGGGCACTCTTTTTTTTATATCGGCTAATTTTAGCCATTAAGTCAATACTACTTAACAAAGAACATATCATAATTATAGCAAAAAAGATGCCATCTGTCTATAGTGCGGCTTATTTTATTAACTTAACAACTTTTATTTTTTAGAAAAGCGTAATAATATCACTCGCCAAAAACTTTCAATCATGATTGACAGGGAGAATTTAGAACTGCCGGCGTGCCGCTCTAAAAAGGTGATGGGTATTTCTTTGATACGGTATTTCTGTTGCCATAAGCGGTATGTCACTTCAATCTGGAAATTATATCCTCGTGATTCGAGTTTCCGAAAATCAAGCGAGGCTAATGCTTGACGGCGAAAACATTTATATCCGCCCGTCAGATCACTGATTGGTATGCCCAGGATAATTCGAATAGTGCTGTTTGCTAATTTACTGATGCAGCGACGCGGTATATTCCAATTTTCTACTCCTCCGCCACGGATATACCGCGATCCCAATACAACATCCGCCGATTGTATGACCTGGAAAAAATGCGGCAAATATTTCGGCTGGTGCGAATAATCAGCATCCATTTCAAAAATATACTGGACTGCCGTATTTTTCAAAACATGCATAAACCCGGCGGCATAAGCACGCCCCAAGCCCTGCTTCTGGGCCCGGTGTAAGACATCGATACGGTCGTGTCGCTGTGCCAGCTCATCAGCTAGTCTGCCTGTTCCGTCAGGAGAATTATCATCTACGACTAAAATACCGCAATCAGCCGGTGCCACGCGGAGTATTTCCTGAACAATGCCCGGTAGATTTTCCCGTTCATTATAGGTGGGTAATATGATAACCGATTTCATAAGAATAGTGCTATTGTATCACGGGCTATCTGCCATGTAAACGAATATCACCGGGCAGCTAATAGCTAATGCCTATTTTGACGTACCATACCCTTTTTACTATAATGAAGGAACAATTATGCCTGAATTTGTAAACAACGAAGCTGGATCACAGTTATCCAAAAAAAATACGCAGCCATCTTTGGAAGTAAAGCCCGGAAACTGGTACCAACAGCCAGCCACCAAGCGTTCATGGTGGTGGCGTATTGCTATTGGGGTGTTTGCTATTCTCCTGGTTATCGGCCTGGGAGTTCTGACCAAGGCAGTGCTTGCTATTAATAGCACAAACAGCATTTCTGGTGATAAAGTGGGATTTTTTGATCAGATTAAACACCTCATATCCAATCCCGATAAGCAGCTCGTTGGCGAAGCAGATGAGCGTGTCAATGTTTTACTAGTCGGCATAGGCGGTGCAGGACACCAGGGTGCTTACTTGGCTGATACGATAATTCTGGCCAGTATTAAGCCATCGACAGAAGAAGTAGCCACACTATCCATACCGCGTGATCTGTACGTCGAGATTCCAGAATACGGCTGGCGCAAAATTAATAATGCCATGGCTTTTGGCGAAATGGGAGACTATCTTGGCGGCGGTCCGGCCCTGCTGATCGATGCACTCGAACCGGTCATCGGCGTTCCCATACATTATTATGCCCGCGTTGATTTTGAGGGATTTAGGAAAATAATTGATGATCTCGGCGGGATTGATGTATACGTAGAAAACGGTTTTACCGACTACGAATACCCTGATTATAATTACGGTTATCAGACTATTTCATTTACCGAGGGCTGGGAACATATGAATGGTGAGCGAGCATTACAATACTCTCGGTCACGGCACGGCACGAATGGCGAGGGTTCGGACTTTGCCCGATCCAGACGCCAGCAAAAAGTACTCTTCGCTGCCAAAGAAAAAGCCCTCTCGCTCAATACCCTGCTCAATCCGAATAAAATCGTCAATATTTTAGAAAGTCTAGGCGAACATAACCAGACAAACATGGAAATATGGGAAATACTGCGATTAGCCGATCTGATAAAAAATATTGAACGTGAAAAGGTAATCAGCAAAGTACTGGAAAACAGCCCCGAGGGCTTGCTGCAGTCAGAAACAACTCTTGATGGCGCCTATATCCTGCGTCCGCGGACAGGTGATTATACTGCCATTCAGGATATGGCGGAAAATATTTTCGAAGTAAATCACGTGACGCAGGAAAATGCTCAATTAATTATACAAAACAGCACCAATGTCGAAGGGCTGGCCAGTGACACTGCCGACATGCTGTCTGCCAGGGGCTACGCCATCACCACCGTTACCAATGCAAATACTGAAGAGCCGCTAGACAGGACAACAATATATGATCTATCAAACGGCAATAAGCCCTATACTATTGTGGCTTTGCAAAAATTGCTCGATGTAACGGTAATGACCCAGCCACCTGATTTTTACCAGACGGCGCTATCAAACACTAACAGTGGCACTACCCAAATTGCCGACATTCTGGTCGTACTTGGAGCTGATTATAGCTCTATCCCATTGCTTACTAACGCTAATTAATGTTATGTCACCTGCACTGC
Source organism: uncultured Gammaproteobacteria bacterium (assembly GCA_964415025.1). Taxonomy (GTDB): domain Bacteria; phylum Patescibacteriota; class Patescibacteriia; order UBA10025; family JAHIVO01; genus CAYPXF01. The sequence goes on from CAYPXF010000006.1 coordinate 14,879, forward strand.
CGCGCGTTGTGCTGATCGGCAGAATTAATGCTGGGAAATCTACCCTCTTTAATACGCTTGCTGAAACAGGACGCGCACTCACTTCGCCCATACCTGGCACTACTCGAGATATCAATACACAAACGGTCCGCTGGAGGGACCGTGCTTTTGTCTTAGTCGATACAGGTGGCCTGGACGCTGATCAGCTGGGTAAGATGGAAAAGGCAGTCGCTGCCAAGGCGCAGCAAACGATTATTGAAGCCGCGGTCGTGCTCTTAGTAATCGACGGACGGCATGATCTGACTGAAGCAGACCGTCGGATTGCTAAAACGCTGAAACAACGACACAAAAATACGTTTTTAGTTATTAATAAAATTGACAGCCCTCGCCTGCGCCGCCACGTATCGCCTGATTTTTTTAAGCTCGGGCTTGGTGAACCACATTATATTTCAGCGCTCCGCGGTACAGGCACTGGCGATCTGTTGGATGTGCTGGTCAGGGAGCTGCCGCCGCGTCAGGCGACTGAACCAGCATACGAGATCCGGGTATCACTTATCGGTAAAACCAATGTCGGCAAATCCTCTCTTATCAATGCGATGATAGGCGATGAACGCATTATTGTCAGTGATCAGCCGCATACGACTCGCGAGCCACAGGATATTGCCCTGACCTACCATGGCACGAAGATGCTTTTTGTGGACACTGCCGGACTACGTAAAAAAAAGGCAAAAGTAAATCAATTAGAAAAAATGGGGATTGCCCGCAGCCACGCGGCGGTGCGGCGGTCTGCTATCAGTATTATTGTCACCGATGTCAGCCAGCCGCTGACCAGCCAGGATCAGGCTATTGCCGCTTTCGCGCTCGAGCAGCAGAATGCTATACTGGTAATAGCTAATAAGTGGGACCTTATAGCTGATAAGGATACCGACAGCATAGCGCGCTACCGGAAAAACTACCGCCGCTATTTTTCATTTATTGACTGGGCGCCGTTCATTTTTACGTCAGCCACAGAAAAAATTCGTATCGGTAAAATACTCCAGCAAGCAGTAGCCGTATACCAGGAATACCAGCGCACGCTGACTACGGCCCAGTTGGCAAGCCTCATCCAGCAGGTCACTCCTCGACAGGCCAAGCCGAGCATGGGCAAAAAGCCCGGCAAACCAACGCGGCTGGTACAGATTGATACAGCGCCTCCGCGGTTTACGCTATATGCCAGGAGGCCAGAGCGGGTGCATCCTGCATATATAAATTTATTAGAAAAAAAGATGCGCTCTGCGCACGGATTTCAGGGGACGCCCATCAGCATCTCGGTGACCAAAGAAAAAAACCTATGAAGCTCATCGTCGGCCTGGGTAATCCAGGAAAACAATACGCGCGCACACGACATAATATCGCCTGGCACGTACTGGCGCCGCTCTATTCATTTACCCCGCATCAGAAATTCCAGGCACACATAGCTCGCCCCTTACCAGGCGTGCTGATTGCCCTACCTCAGACGTTTATGAACAATTCAGGAAAGGCCGTGGCGTCAATCGCAAATTTTTATACCGTCAATCCAGAGGATATCTGGATCATACACGATGAAATTGATCTACCACTAGGTACTATCCGTGTGAATTTTGATCGTTCTGCGGCAGGCCATCGCGGTGTCGCGTCTGTTATCGAATCACTAGGCACCCAGGAATTCTGGCGGATCCGCATCGGTATCCAGGCACCATCAAAAGGCGCCCTGCCGACTGATGCCTATGTCCTGCAGCCGTTTACTCCAGATGAGCAACCCCTGATCCAGCGTATCGTCGAAAAAACACAGCCACTGATTCGAGATATGATGAAGTATGGCATCACCGAGCAAAATCAGTTAGTATAAACATATGGATACCCAAAGCAAAATGACAATCGATACAATACTGAATACGGTTGCTGGACAGCAGGCTTCTGACCTGCATTTGTCGGTGGGCAATCCGCCGGTTATCCGGCTCAATGAACAACTCGTCCCGCTGGAAAATGAGACTATCATTACCAAACGGTTTATGGAGGATTTTGTCGAAGCAATACTTACCCCTGACCAGCGTGAGAAATTAGAGGAAAAAAAGGAAATAGTTATTTCGTATCAATTCAACAAACAGGCGCGATTTAGGGTAAATATTTTTTACCAAAAAGAAGTGCTGGCCGCCTATTTACGTTATGTCAGCAACACCATACGGCCACTCGACCAGCTGGGACTACCCTTTTACAGTATGGAAAAACTAACTAAAAAGGATGAAGGGTTAATCATTATTAGCGGCGAATTCGGATCAGGCAAAACTACTACCTCGGCCTCAATCATCGATTATATTAATAAACACCGTTCAGCCTATATCTTGAGCATCGAGGAGCCAATCGAATACATCTTCACTAATAAAAAGAGTATTATCGAACAGCGAGAGGTCGGCCGCGACGCGATTTCTTTTGAGCAGGGACTGCATTCTGTAACACAGGAAGATATTGACGTGCTGTTTATTTCTGACCTGCCCTCGCCAGAGGTCATAAAAGAAGTGCTGACCATCGCCAATTCCAGTCGATTGGTAGTGGCTACGGTAGAGGCAGACAGCATTCTCAAAACATTAGAATACATTATCAACAGTTTTCCGGGTGATGAACAGCATCAGGTGCGCCAGCAGCTCGCTTCAAATCTCGAGGGTGTCATCTGCCAAAAACTTATATCGCGCATTGGCGGAGGAAAAGCGGCAATCGCCGAAATAATGCTGGCCACTGACCCGATCCGATCCATTATTAAGGAGGGATCACTTTATCAGATTAATAACATTATTCAGACTTCCCGCGAAGAAGGCATGGCTTCATTTGACTGGTCGCTGGCTGATCTGGTAAAAACAAACCAAGTACAGTACGAAACCGCCGTAGATCATGCCGCCGACAAACAGCGTCTGGCCACACTGCTGCGGGTATAACATAATTAATTATGGCTTTGTTTAAACAGAAAAATGAGCGGCTGGTCGGCGTTGATTTTGGTTCAGCGACTATTAAACTAGTTGAAATCGAATACACTGATCCGTCCTATCGACTCGTTACCTACGGCATTGCCCAGCGTGACCATGATGCCTATAAAATCAATACTGTCCAGGGGCAGCGCCAGGTAGCCGCTCTGCTCCAGGAGGTTGTACAGGCCGCACGGGTCAACACGATTGATACCGTTACCGCCATCCCGGCGCTGTCCTCTTTTAACACGGTCGTCACCCTGCCCCACATGCCGGATAAAGAACTGGGTTCAGCCGTGCAATGGGAGGCGAAAAAACTGGTGCCGCTGCCTATCGAAAAAATGAAAATTGACTGGCAGCGCATCCCGCCGGATCCACGGGATGATAAAGACCAAACAAAAGTAATTATTACCGCGGCTCCATTAGATATTATCAATGCCTACATTAATATTTTCCGTCAGGTAAACCTAAATCTCAAAAGCATAGAAACAGAAATTACCGCATTACGGCGGTCCCTTGTTCCGCATGAGGGTGGAACTTTTTTACTGGTAGATATGGGAGCTACAAACACAAATCTGGTTCTGTTTAATCGGGGAATCCCCCGGGTGAACCGCAATGTTGAGGTCGGCGGCAAAACCATTACCCAGCGCATAGCCGAAAGCCTCAATGTGCAGCCAGAACGCGCTGAACAGTTTAAAAACGATATTGGTCTGCCTCTGCCGAACCAGCAGCCACATCCAGCGGCAAAAGCTGCTGCCTTTCTCATTGATAACATGATTGTCCGTGAAATCAAACGGTTAAGCCGCACTATCCAGAGCACCGAGCAAACAAATATTAAAAAAGTGATTCTGATCGGCGGTTGTTCCCATCTGAAAAACCTGCCTAAATACATAGAGCATGCCTTATCACTGCCTGCTGACATCGGTAACCCCTGGGAACATATTATTTACCCGCGTGATTTGCAGCATGAGATGCTGCAAATCGGCCCCCAGCTGGCAGTGGCTGTAGGACTGGCCATGAAAACAAAAAAATAGCTCTGAACAACTGTTCAGAGCTATATGCATACTATAGAGACTTAAATTTTTCGCCAAATCGTTCGCATATATACGCGCAGGTTTTGGCGGCTTCACCGCCAGTAATCTGTCGCTTTGACCGATTATCATGTTCATCAGTCTCTACGGTACCAGTTAGGATGAGTCGACGAACGGCTTCAAACTCTGAAATTATTTGATTTATGAGCAAAAGCGATGTATCTGTCATTTTTCCTCCTTTATGTTGTTATTAAAAAAAGCATCCACATTTCTGCCTCCAAGCGCAAGGCAATACAGTATAAAACTGCATAACCTTAACTTGTGGCTAATAACAGAGCTTAGGAGGGGTTGCTCTGTATTCACCGCTTGGTAGGCAGAAAACTAGATGCTTTTGTGTCAAAAATCCGTGGCTCTTGATTTTTTAAAAAACTAATGCAATACTACATACTAGCAGACCTTAAATACGCTGTCAAGACCTGGCGCTTTATGCGCGCCGGAATTTGGCTAATTTAAGTAATTTTTATATTAAATAATTAAAGTGAAACAGCATAATACTGTTGAGGATACGGGCGCACGGCTCTCGGCTATTGTATCCCAGCTCTCGACCAGCAGGTCAGTAGCACTAACCGGACTGCCCCACCCTACGAGTGAAGCGTTTTTTATTACTACCTTGCCGGCCATACAGGATCGGGTTGTCTTTTGGTTACTGAAGGGCGAAGATATTGTCCGGATGCAACGTTTGCTGATCCAGTGGCACACTATCCATAAAATTGCCAGGCCAATATGGCTGCTCGAAGAAATTAATCCGCTTCGCGCCATGCGCTTGGCACAGAAAAAACCGCAGATTATTCTGGTCGATGTCAGCCGTATGGGTGATAAAATTCCGTCCCTGGCAAACGGTAATACTAACAAGCTCACTATCAATGTTAATCAGCAGTGGACTCCGTCGCAGCTGTCACAAAAATGCATCTCGCTCGGATATGAATTTACCAGCCATGCCAGCCAGCCTGGATATTTTGCCCGGCACGGCGGTATTGTAGAAATCTATCCTATCAACACTGACAAACCGTATCGAATCGAGTTTGAGGATAATGACTTGCGTACGATCACCGCCTTTGACCCTGTGTCCAAACGAGCTGTTGCTGAAACACAGGAGCTGACACTGGTAGCGCAAAAATTCAGCCAGGCCACGAGCCGCACTGATATAGTCGGCTATTGGCAGTCGCTGGATAACCCTCTCATCATCCACCATGAAAATGAAGAGATAAAAGAAGCCCAGCCAGAGTGGAAAAAGTATGTCCGGCAGCTAGAGCAGTACCAGCGAATCATCATCCATGATTTTGACAAACAGGCGCATACTATTGCTATGGCCAGCGCTCCTTTTTACCGTCAGGATTTCAATGCCCTAGTCGAAGAGATGAAGAAAAAAGCAAAAGCCGGATGGCAGCTGGCTATTGCCACCAAACAGCAGAAAAAAATTGAACAGCTACTGAAAGAAAAAAAAGCCGGCTCCCTGGAAATTAATTTTTGGGAGTTTATACATTATTTCGAGGGTTTTTTGTACCGGCCAGAAAAACTCCTCTTCCTTACGGACCGCGAAATATTCGGGGAGGACGCCATTCGTGATGAAGCGCCGCGGCACCAAGTTGATCAGGCGTTTATTATGGGATTAAAATCAGGCGATTATGTGGTCCACCTAGACCATGGCATCGGACGATTCATAAAAATGACAACCAACGAGGTTGAGGGCGTTATCAAAGAATACTTTGTCCTGCAGTACGCCGAGGGAGACAAACTCTATGTCCCCGTAGAGACAGCTGATAAAATCTCCAAATACATCGGCATTGCCCATCCAAAACTACACCGCCTGTCCGGCAGCCAGTGGTATCAGCTGACTCGTAAGGTAAAGCAGGAAGCAAAGCTCCTGGCCCATGAACTGTTGAAAATATACGCCCGCCGGGAGATGATCCGGGTCAAACCTTTTGCTAAAGATACTGCCGAAGAAAAAGAGCTCGCCAAAACATTTCCTTACCAGGAAACGCCTGACCAGGCCAAGGCTATTAACGCGGTCAAAGCAGACCTGCAAAAAGAAACCCCCATGGATCGGCTCATCTGCGGTGATGTCGGCTTTGGCAAGACCGAGGTAGCGGTTCGCGCTACACTCAAGGCAGTCATGAATAAAAAACAAGTTGCCCTGCTGTCGCCGACCACGATCCTCACCCAGCAGCACTATGATACGTTTAAAGAACGGCTCAAAAAGTTTTCTGTCACTATCGGTATTTTATCCAGGTTTGAAAGTGATAAAGAGCAGGAGGCGGTCCTAGACCAGCTCAAGAGCGGCACTGTCGATATTGTCATCGGCACGCACCGTTTACTGTCAGCGGATGTGACCTTCCGCAATCTAGGATTAATCATCATTGACGAGGAACAGCGCTTCGGGGTGAAGGCAAAAGAACGTCTCAAAAAAATGCGTACCCAGGCGCACGTGCTGACTATGACCGCCACACCGATCCCGCGTACCCTGAATATCGCCCTGTCAGGAGTACGTGACGTCAGTATTATTGAAACACCTCCCGAAGGCCGGCTGCCGATCGTTACCGAGATAGAACCATATTCAGAAAAACAGATAGCAACGGCCATCACCGAGGAATTAGCTCGAGATGGGCAGATATACTATTTGCATAATAAGGTAGAGACCATCCAGCTGGCCGCCAAAAAAATACAGGAATTAGTACCTGAAGCGCGGATCGGCATTGCCCACGGTCGCCTCCCGGAAAAAAACCTAGCAAAAGCCATGAATGACTTCGATACGAAAAAGACCAACGTGTTAGCGTGTTCAACAATTATTGAAAACGGCCTGGACCTGCCTAACGTGAACACCATGATCGTGGATCATGCCACCGACTTTGGTCTGGCCCAGTTGTATCAGCTGCGCGGCCGGATTGGCCGGGGCAAACGGCAGGCCTATGCATATTTCCTGTATCACCGCAAAAAATTAAAAGGCAACGCCAAAAAACGGCTCCAGGCGCTGATGGAGGCCAAAAAACTGGGCAGCGGATTCCAGCTGGCGCTACGGGATCTAGAAATCCGAGGTGCGGGCAATATTCTCGGCAAAGAACAGCACGGTAAAGTATCGGCTATTGGCCTTTCCCTATATACCCGACTGTTGGCCCAGGCAATCGAGGAATTAAAATACGGCAAAGTACAGGAACCGATCCGTGACATAATCATCGACCTGCCACTAGAAGCCTATATACCGACGAACTATTTACCAGAAGAAGAACGCCTCGCCCTGTATCAAAAACTGGCCGGTATAGTGACCATGGATGAACTCAATAAGCTCAAGCAAAAAATCTACCGCGCCCGGACAAAGGAAGACCAGCGTCATATTCCGCAGGAACTACTGAATCTCTTCGAAGTGCTGGAAGTCCGCCTGCTGGCCCAAAAAACAGATATATCCAACATTGACACCTCCCTGATCACTGATGAGTCAGGCAACCGAAAACGCCGGTTAATTATCAAATTCCTATTCCCGCTCAAACCAGAACAGCTGGCGCGTTTACTGCAAAAAAATCCCGAATGGCAGTTTAGTGATGACCTAATCAAAATCGATCTGGCCAAGCTCGGCGACAATTGGCTGCCAGAGCTGAAAAAAATACTTGCTATTTTCTCCAACAATACTAAGAAAAAAACTGCGTAACACCTGGCTCGCGGTTTTTTATATTTGGCAAGCTGCCAGCAGACCAAAACCAGAGATAATAACAATTACCAACACGACCAGAATATAACGGCAAAAATTGACAACGGGTATGTTCCTTCCTTTAATATATGAAAAACTTCTGCCCATAATACCATAGCAGCATAAAATTAGTTACTTGCTTGCCTGCGATCAGCTGTGATATACTGGATCAATCATAACCTTCCCCCCCCCTATCCCGGGAAGGTATTATTTTTATATATTGCATATGAATCAAACAAATGATCTCAAATACTGGATAGCTTTTTCTTATATCCAGCCGATTGGTGCACTGGCCATGAAGCTGTTGCGTGCGTATTTTCCTGATATGCGCTCTGCGTGGCAGGCAGACCAATACGAGCTGTTACGCGCTGGCCTGCCACCGCATAGCGCGGCTCATATCCTGCACGGTAAAAAAGCGATTAACCCTGATGCTACGTATGCCACTGTACAGCAGCACCGGCTGGCCGCGATTACGATAAATAACCCTGCCTATCCAGCACCGCTCCGCGAACTGCATGATCCGCCGGCAACACTCTATGTACGGGGACAGCTACCGACAGACTGGCGATACGCCCTAGCCGTGGTCGGTACGCGCAAGACATCGCTCTACGGCCGGCGGATTACCAGCCAGCTGGTTGAGCCCTTGGCGCAGGCCGGACTGATTATTATTTCTGGTTTGGCGCTGGGTATTGACGCGCTGTCGCACCAATCCGCGCTTAGTGTCAACGGAACAACTGTCGGCGTACTGGCCAGCGGCTTGGACACTATCTATCCCCGGTCAAATAATGCGCTCGGAGAATCGATCATCGCACGGGGCGGCGCGTTAGTGTCAGAATATCCGCCCGGTATTCCGCCATCCAAACGCCGATTTCCTGTGAGAAACCGCATTATTGCGGGCCTGTCACGCGCCGTCCTCGTCATCGAGGGAGCAACTGATTCAGGCTCACTGATTACCGCTCGCTGTGGGCTGGATCAAAACCGGGACGTGTTTGCCGTACCGGGTAATATCTGTAATGCCACGGCCGCCGGACCGAATTACCTCATCCAAATGGGCGCTTATCCGGTGACCAGCCCTGACCAAATACTGGAACAGCTTGACGCAATCTCGCTCAAGCAGTATAAAGAAAACAAAAAAATAATTCCGGATACTCCAGAAGAGCAAACGTTAATTACATATTTTACCGGAGAACCGGTCCATATTGACGAAATTATGCAAACCTGTAAACTAAAAGCCAGTATTATAAACGCCACGCTGGTGACGATGGAAATGAAAGGACTCGTTCGTCACTGTGGCGCGGGACGTTATATTCTCAATAAATAATCGGAGCAATGGCAAAAGAATTAATTATTGTCGAATCACCGACCAAAGCAAAAACTATCTCGCGTTTTCTCGGCAAACAATATAATATCCAGGCGTCGTTCGGCCACCTGCGTGATTTGCCAAAATCGAAAATGGGCATCGACATAGAGCATAATTTTCAGCCGCAGTACGTCGTCCCAAAAACAAACCAAAAGACTGTTGCCAAGCTGAAAGAACTAGCCGCTAAATCAGATACTATTTATTTCGCTACTGACGAAGATCGCGAGGGAGAGGCAATCGCTTGGCATCTGCTTGAAGCGTTTAAAGAAGCTAAGGGCGCGAAAAAGTTAACGCCGACCGAGCTAGATAAAAAAGTGAAGCGCATCGTCTTCCACGAGATTACCGAAGAGGCTATTAAAGACGCTCTGGAGGAGCCGCGAGATATTGACGATAATCTGGTGGACGCCCAGCAGGCCAGGCGGATTTTGGACCGTTTGGTTGGCTATGAATTGTCTCCCTTTCTCTGGAAAAAAGTAGCACGCGGCCTATCAGCCGGGCGTGTGCAGTCTGTGGCGGTACGACTGATCGTGGAGCAGGAACGTGAAATTGAAGCATTCAAACCAGAGGAGTACTGGAGCATAGAGGGCGAATTTGCCAAACAGCGAGATGAGACCAGCCCATTCCCGGCCAAACTAACAAAAGTAAACGGTACATCACTGGATAAAATGGCTATCAAAAATAAAGGGCAGGCGCAGGAAATCATGGATAAACTGGATAAAGCTACTTATAGTATTGCCGATATCCAGCGCAAGGAGACGAAAAAAAATCCACCCACTCCGTTCACTACTTCGACACTACAGCAAGAGGGGAACAGAAAACTGGGTTTTTCTGCGCGCCAAACCATGTACCTCGCCCAGCAGCTGTATGAGGGCGTAGACCTCGGTGAGGGATCAGTTGGTCTGATCACCTATATGCGTACTGATTCCATGAATCTGGCCCAGAAGTTCCTGAATGAAGCACGCGCCTACATCGGCACATCCTACGGCAACAAATACCAGCTGGACAAACCGCGAGTATTTAAGAAAAAGTCAAAGCTAGCCCAGGAAGCGCACGAGGCCATCCGTCCGACTGACGTGACCCGGACACCCGAAAGTATTGCCAAAAAACTTGATCCCAAACAGCTCAAGCTCTACACCCTGATCTGGCAGCGGACAGTCGCCTGCCAAATGCCGGCAGCTGTCATGGACAACGTCAGCGTATATATTAATGAGCAGACAAATACCTATACGTTCCGGGCCGGCGGCAGTACGGTCAAGTTCGACGGATTTATGCGTGTCTATAATACTGTCAAAGAAACCATTCTCCCGCCGCTCAAAAAGGGAGAAGACATGGATGCGAAAAATATCGAACCACTCCAGCACTTCACCGAGCCGCCAGCCCGGTATTCAGAAGCCGGCCTGGTCAGAGCGCTCGAAGAGCGCGAAATTGGTCGGCCATCGACCTACGCACCGACCATTGCCACGATTATCGAGCGTCGGTATGTGGAAAAGGACAACAAGCGCCTGGCCCCGACTGAAATAGGAACACTGGTCAATGACGTACTGGTCGAACATTTTCCCACGATTGTTGATTACGAATTTACCGCCCATTTGGAAGACAGCCTGGATGAAATTGCCCAGGGTGATAAAGAATGGGTACCGGTGATCAGGGATTTTTATGAACCATTTAAGAAAAATTTAGATAAAAAACAGGAAGAAGTGCATAAAAAAGACCTAACCGAGGAAGCGAGTGATGAGGTGTGCGAAAAATGCGGCAAATCCATGGTTATCAAAATAGGCCGGTTCGGCAAGTTCCTGGCCTGCACTGGATATCCTGATTGTAAAAATACGATTGATTTAAATAAGGACGGTACAAAAAACAATCAGCCTGACGCTCGAGAATTAGGCGAGCATCCAGAGGAGAAAAAACCGATCTATCTGAAAGTCGGCCGCTTTGGCGCATATCTACAGTTGGGTGCTAAGGAAAAAGGCAAAAAACCGCGCACTGCTTCCCTCCTGCCCGGCATGGAGGCGGGCACACTCACACTAGAACAAGCTATCAAGCTATTTGAGCTGCCGCGTACTGTAGGCACGGCAAAAGACGGTGAAGAAATTAAGGCAGCAAACGGCAGGTATGGCCCATATATAAAAGCTGGCTCTGAAACGCGCAGCCTGCCTGACGATATCTCGCCGCTCGAGATCACTGAAAAACAGGCCCGCGATCTATTAGCTCAACCAAAAGGCAAGGGCCGCAAACGCGGTAAGCAAGCGCTCAAAGAACTGGGCAAAGATCCAGACGGTAACGCTATCAAAATCATGAATGGCCGCTACGGCCCGTATGTTACTGACGGCAAAGTCAATGCCTCTATTCCCCGCGGGCAGAACCCGCACAGTATAACGCTCGATGAGGCTGTTTCTCTGATTTCAGACAAACGGGACAAATAACATGGCTTTCGCGTCACCCTACCAGGATGAGCACGCGCCAAAACCACAAGCCTGGCATATACAGCCTCGCTTTGTTTACGTCGCCGTTTTTCTGTCTGGGTTGGCGGCGCTGCTCTATGAATTACTATGGGTGCGCATACTACATATCATGTTTGGTGTCAGCAGTTTTTCTGTAGCCACAGTATTTGGTGTATTTCTTCTGGGTATTGGCATCGGCAGTGTCCTGTTCGGTAAAAAATCAGAGACCTCGGAAAATCCGCTCAAGCTGTATGCCTGGATTGAGATTGGTATCGCCGTCGTGTCCAGCATCGCTTTTATAATCGCGTATCATACTCCGGTACTCGATACTGTGTTATCTTTTACCTATAATAACTTTTCTTTTTATCTCCAGTCACTGGCGAGGCTGGTTGTGACGGCTGTTATCCTCTTACCGCCAACAATCGCTATGGGCGGCACTATTCCAGTCATAAGCAAATATTTTATCCGCCATGAGAGGACACTGGGATCTCGGTTCAGTACTCTGTACTACCTTAACACGCTCGGGTCGTTTGCCGGCGCGCTGCTGACTGGATTACTGTTAGTCAATATCCTCGGTATTACCTATTCCTGGGCACTGGCTGTGCTGATAAATGGAGTCATAGGAATTGGTATTTTGCTCTGGCATAGTCAGGCAGATAAAGGCCCCGCGCCCGTACCAATACAAAATCATGAATCGGCCCGGAACAGACCGGTGCGGTCAATGCTATTGGTTCTTTTTTTGACAGGCTTTATTACTCTGGCTTTTGAAATTGTGTGGATACGCGTATTGACAAATTTCGGATCAGGCACTACCCTTGCTTCATCACTGATTCTGGGTGGCTTCTTAATCGGTTTTGTGGTGGGCAGCGTGTATATTGCGCGTATTATTGACCGGCTAAAAAATCTCGCCTGGCACTTATCACTCTACGCTGTGCTGTCCGGTACGGTGGGCGCTTTTATTCTTTTTGTGTTTGGCAACCTCAATCATTTCCTGGCTCAACAGTTTTTTTCTTATCTGACACTGCTGACTGAAGCATGGATTGGTTTTGCGCTGTCTTTCATGATTGCTATTGTCTTGGGTACCCTGTTCCCCCTGGCAGTACGTGTCTATGCCGGAAATCAAAAAAGTATCGGCAAAAAAACTGGCATGGCATACATCGCCAACATGATTGGTGCGATTTGCGGCAGTATTTTCACAGGTTTTGTGCTCATTCCCTTTGTCGGTATCAAGCTTTCAGTTATTATACTAGTCAGCCTCTGTCTGGTGCTGGGGATTATTATTTTTTTCAAAACTGCCCATAAAAAGACTTTGTTGGTTTATGGAGGTACGGCGCTGACTATCACTGCCTGCTTTGTCGTCTTCAGTGGCAATACGTTTTTCCGCTCTCCGGCTGATGATATTTTGCTATGGTATGAGGAGGGCGTGGCAGCCACGGTCACGGTACATGAATCATCAATGGGTACATATACCTACAAATACCTGAATGTAGACAGTCAAACGGTTGCCGGCACCTACCCCACCGGGATTATTGACGCAAAAATACTCGCCCACATCCCGATCCTACTCACCGCTTCTCCGCAACGTGTAGCGACTGTCGGCTATGGCACGGGTATCACAACCTATAGCATGTCACTGTATGATGCGGACGTAACTGCGCTGGAAATAGAACAACAAGTGATTAACGCTGCCATTAGTGAATTTAGTACATATAACCACCGTGCCGATACAAGACAAAACGTGTCGATCGTGATTGACGACGCGCGTAACTACCTGCAAATGACTGACGCCCAATACGATACCATCGTGACTGATGTCACAAACTTGAAATACAAGAACAATCCCTATCTCTATACCACCGATTATTTCCGCACCATACAGCGGCGCTTGACAAAAACAGGAGTAGCGGCTGCGTGGGTACCGCTCGGGGGGCTATCTGAAAATGATCTTAAAATTTTAGCCAAGAGTTTCCAGTCCGTATTCCCTCATACCACCATGTGGTACTATGCGTATGAACCGACCGGCTTTCTCGTCTTTGTCGGTACGCCGGAACGGTTGGTTGTCGATATTGATGCACTTGCTCAAAAAATCAAGCCCGTGGCAAACGATTTGGAGCACATTGGTATAGCCAACGAATATATGGTCGCGGCAATGCTACTCCTTGGAGAACGGGATGTCGCTGATTTTGCGGCTGATGCACCGCTGCACACGGATGACCGTCCGATCCTCGAATATACCGATTTAGACGTCTATGCCACGGCTAACCCATTGCAAAATTTAGAAGCCTTGGTCTCCACCCAAAAAGAAATTCTCAAACCATATTATTCATTCACTCCTGAACAGGAACAAGACCTTCTCAATGCACTCGGCACCTCCAGAGCGCTGATCAATCACTACCTGCTTGAACACCAATAAGCTATTGTTATTGATATAAAAATCCCAGCTGCGTATTACAGCTGGGAATTGTAATTATGTCAAGGTTATTCTGCGGTTTGATTCTCATTTTTCAATCCTTGTATTGCTTGTTTGATGCTCTCATTTTCAGGATTTCTCTCTTGGAGCTGGATTAGTACGGCCAGCGCTTCGTCGTCACGATCTAGTTGCTGGTATAGCTGTGCGATACGGAACCATACTTCGTCATCTGTCGGTACTGCCGCTACCACATCCAGATAAACCTGCAGCGCCTGTTCGCCGACTCCGGCCAATTCATAGGCCAGCGCTTTATTTATCAATGCTAAAGTAAAATCTGGTTTTAGTCTCCGAGCAGTGTCAAAGTGAACTATGGCCTGCTGTATTAACTGTTCAGCAAGATCAATATCCGTATGCATCACACTCTCTGCCCAGAGGAGCTGCGAGCGCCCCAGATTCAAACGCAATAGCGGATCATAGGGTGATAATGTAACAGCCTGATCATACGCTGCCGCTGACAACTCATCAACATTGGCAATCAGATTACGCAGGGAGTCATACAATACTGCTTCTTGTTGGTACACATTGGCTTGCTGGGGGGCATAATGTTTAGCCTGCTTCATAGCGTCAACAGCCTGCTGCGAATACTGCTGCAGTGTCTCTGCTGATGTCGTTTCATCAAGCGCCGCTAGCTGCGCGGCCGTAGCATATCCCTGGGACAGGGTGATGTAATATGCTGGAGGATATGGATTAAGGCTGATGGCCTGTTGTAAATCATCCGCAATCGTCGTAATAGCGGCCTGCTTCTGGATATGCTGCTCGGCTTGCCAAAACGCGTGGTCTGCCAGCCATATACGAATTCCAAAATAGCCCGCACCTAAGGTGGCAAGCACCATAACCGCCGCGCCCCCAACAGTGGCCCAGCGGCACCATTTGGATGCCGACCACTTTTGAAACCGTACACGAATAAACGGCGTCAGCATACGGGCTACCAAGGCAGTCAGCAGCCACCACAGAAAATGCAGGATAAAAGTAAACGGTAACAGCCACGACGCCACAAATATAATCAGCCACAAACTGAATACAAACAGCTGCGTATACCAGGCACGGTCAGTAGTCGGTGATTGGATAATTGTTCGCACAGCGGCATATCCTACCCACAGCATAAATACGAGCAGCGCCAGCGTGGCTACAGGACCGATAGTCGCTATGTATTCCAACCACACGCTACCGCTTTTTTGGAACGTAGACCGCCACATATCAGTCGTATTAAAAGACACGGGCCGCTCTGCCTGGAACGCGTATATAAATGACTGCGGTCCATAGCCAGTGAGCGGTTTGCTTAATAAACTATTTCCGGCGATTTCCAGAGACGTGGCTTGGTCGAGTAAAACACTGGTACTGACTTCTGGATCGGGCAATACATCACCATCCAGCACTGCACCGAGTAGCGCCAAGGCGCTAAACAATACTAAAGTCGCCATAATCCGCGCGGCAACCATGCGCCAGCGCGCCAAACATGCGCCAATCATAAAGGCTCCGGTAATCAGCATGGCGTACCAGGCCGGATTTTTATCCAGAAAAAAGAGTAACCCCAGGCCGGCCAGCGCCAGGAGGCCCGCCAGTACACGCTGCCACAGCCGCTGGCTAATAACCAGCCAGCCCAGCGAGGCTACGGCGCCTATTCCGACAACAACCGCCAGCGATGCCGAAGAATTACTAACCAAATAAAATCTAATCTGCTCCCATATACTCCCCAGGGGTATATGATAGCCAAAAATATGAAACAGGTTATAGAGTGCCGCTGCTGACAGCGAAACTGTTAGTGCGACAAACAACTTCGTAGCATCACCTGACGAACGGATAGAGTGGATAATTAAATAAAAAAATACAACGAAACACAGCGTTACTATCAGCCCGTTACTGAAATAGCCGTTCAGGCCTACAGCGCTGACATAGTAATTCGGACTGAAGATAAATGAAATCAGCACTAATACCAGCCATATCCCAATCGGCCACCACAGTCTGGTCTGGAGCCAAGCCGGCTGTCTGCTGCGGACCATGCCGGAGACATACAGCGCGGCCACGAACAGGACAGCCACAACAAACAGAAGGGTCTTATTGAGCTCCATGGGATAGCTGGTTTGGGGCAGGAACAACAGCGGCACTAAGCCAACCAGAATAATCAGACACCAGCGAACTGCCGCTAGCCAGCGATTAAACGTTGCCGCCCGGGGATGGAATAAGCGCTGTCGCCACTGTCCGATGCTCATGAAGTAATTTTCCTGATAATTTCCTTGAGATCGTCTGCCGAGTAAAAATGGATCCGCACCGTGCCCTGCTGACCCTTTTTATCAATATCAACTTTTGTGCCCAGGGCCTCCTCGAGCGACTGCTCGTGCGCGGCCAGATTCGGGTCTTTACTTGTACGGCGGTGTTTGCGCACCGTCACTTTCCGCGCCGCCTGCTCGGTCGAACGCACGCTCAATTTATTATCTAGAATATGGCGGAATATCTTTTTCTGTTCTGCCGGATCCTTCACTCCCAGAATCACCTTAGCATGGCCCTCGGTAATTCTTACATCACGGAGCGCTTGCTGGATTTCCGTCGGCAGGGTAAGCAGGCGCAGCGTATTACTGATGGCCGCGCGGCTCTGGCCGACGCGCTTGCCGACCTGTTCCTGGGTAATACCAAACTCTTCGATCAGCCGGTGGTACCCATAGGCTTTTTCGAGCGGATTAAGGTTTTGGCGCTGGACGTTCTCCACCAATGCCAGTTCTAGCTTTTCCTGCTCTGACGCTGTCCGCACCACAGCCGGAACTGCCTGCAGCCCGATCATTTTAGCCGCCCTGAAGCGCCGTTCTCCGGCAATCAACTGGTATGCATTGCCCTCTTTGACCACTACGAGTGGCTGGATAATGCCGTGTTCTTTAATCGAGTTGATTAATGCTTCCATGGAATCACGGTCAAAGTTTTCGCGTGGCTGCTGTGTATTCGGGGTAATTACCTTAATATCGATTTCTTTAACCGCGTCGTCTGACGGTATAGTGCTGGTATTGTCAGCGCCTGGTATGAGTGAACCGAGTCCGCGGCCTAAAGTCTGTGTCATAATATTTGTATTAAATAATTACTGGAGACTGTGTTTCCTGCTCTAGTATTTCCCGGGCCAGCCGTTGGTATGCTTTAGCGCCGGGTGAGCGCTTATCATAATGCAAAATACTCTTCCCAAAACTGGGCGCCTCGGCCAGCTTAACGTTCCGCGGAATCACTGTCCGGTAAATTGTGTCTGGAAAATACTGGTACAGCTCGTTAAAAACTTCCTTGGTCAGCTTATTGCGGTCGTCATACATAGTCATGACGGCGCCGGCGATTTTCAGATCTGGTTTGAGATGTTTTTGTACCAGCTTAATCGTTTCCATGAGCTGGCTTAACCCCTCCAGCGCATAATACTCTGTCTGCACCGGTATGATAACTTCTTCTCCGGCGGCCAGACCATTAATCGTCAGCAAACATAGTGACGGCGGACAATCAACAATAATATAATCATACTCATTGCGCACTTCGAGCAGGGCGTTATGGAGCCGAAATTCCCTCATTTCCATGTCTACTAATTCAACGCGAGCACCGGCCAGATCAGGATTTGCCGGCGCTACCCGCAACCCGTCTACCCGCGTAGGTGTGATGACCTCCTTGATTGATTGGCCGCCGACTAAGGGATGGTACACCCCCTGGGGTATATTCTTATAATTAATACCTAAACCAGACGAAGCATTGCCCTGCGGATCTAGATCAACCAGCAGCACAAATTTACCAGCCTGTGCCAGAAATGCGGCAACATTAACAGCAGTCGTGGTCTTTCCTACTCCTCCTTTTTGGTTTACAAGCGATAAAATACGTGTCATAGATATAGGTATAGTATAGCAGAAAATCGCTTACCATTCGACTGTAAATATGCAGTGCCCGCTTATATAGATGACCAATTACAGAATCGAATGATACAGAAATCGGGGGCATATTTGTGCTCGTTCATGCCGAGATGGAATTTTCACGGTTTGCCCCAGGTAGACCTTGCCCTGGGCAGCTTTGAATGCTCCCAGGGTCGCATTCATCGATACCCCCCCGCCCAAGAAGGCGGGTCTTTTCTGTCCGTTCAAATCCTACAAAGCGCAAAACGCCCTCTCTTTTCAGTTAGGGTTACGCCACTGCAATTTATGGTATGCATAGTAGATTCTAACCCACGTCCTCGGGCTTGCCTGCCCGCCGGGCCATACCTGGGGCCGGACTCGAACCGGCGACCTAAGGCTTATGAGTCCTTCGCTCTAACCAACTGAGCTACCCAGGCTCGGCCTGGCAGGCGGATTAGTCCCGCGCTCTAACCGATTGAGCTACTCTGTCCTGTTTCCAAAAATGACGGATAAGGCATGAACCGTTATACTGGGCTTATTGTTTTTTGGTTGCCGGGGTGGGATTCGAACCCACGACCTCGGGATTATGAGCCCCGCGAGCTGCCACTGCTCTACCCGGCGATATAGTTTATAAGTATTCTTTGGTATTATAGTTGACTTACGAAGATAATGCAAATACTTATGCCGCAGACGGGAGTTGCCGTGACCGCTGCCCTCGCGGCAGCTACGGTGGCCGAGAAATTCACGCGATCTTGCGATCACGGAATTTTGAGTCCCGCGTGCCCGGCATGTATTATGCGACCCGCCTGCCAGTGCCTCTGCCGAGAGGGAGAGTCGAACTCCCATGAGGTTGCCCCCGCAGGATTTTGAGTCCTGTGCGTCTACCAATTCCGCCATCTCGGCACAGGCAGAGGCGGGCAGGTCTGACAATTACGCTACTCCGGCTTGTGAAGCATATTGTAGTAAAATAATAAATATTTGTCAATTATCAACTAGTATTGATTTAAATAGCATTAATGAATACAATATAAACATGTTCGCGACTACCCATGTCTTAGCCAGTGTTGTTATTAGCCAGCACACGCCAACCCCGTGGTGGGCCTTTTTCGTTTCACTGCTGTCACATTATCTTCTCGATCTCATCCCACATGGCGATCGCCCTATTGACGAATGGTTGCAAAAAGGAAATTATTTTAAAAAGGGTCTGACAATTATGGCTACTGATTTACTCTTGATCGCCCTGATCTTTACCACCTTTGCCCAACGTATGAGCCTGCCCCCGCCTCCGGTCTTGGCTGCGGCGGTGATTGGCGGTATGCTTCCTGATGTGCTCTGGATTGTATATGAACTTTATAATCGGTATTTAAAACGATTCAAATTTTTACGGCGAGGGCTGCTTTTTTTGCCGACGGTTCTCGACCATCATCGGCGTATCCATAATTTTATTGATCACTCCCCTATTAATCACAAACTTTCACCTAACGGTATTGGGGTGGCAATACAGGTTTTATTTTTGGCAATTTTTATCATCCTGGCGCTGCATCCGCGCTAACTCGACTCCATAATAATAGGGCAATGATGAATAAGGCGATACTGACCCATTGACCAAGCTGCAGCCCTACGAATGACGGCGTCGTACAAGATACCTTTGGCTGATTACGGGTATTTAATCAATAGCGGCCACACCAGTAAACATGCTACTGCTAGAAAAATTGATAAAAATATGTTATACTTCATCATACGGTATCCCGTTAGGGTCGTTGCAATACTTTTTAAGCCACTAAAAAACTATTATGCCATCACCAGAGCGTGACCCACGAATCCTTGTCAATAGTGAGGGATCGGCCAGGGCAGAAAATGAAATTGATAAACTAAAAAACGAACGCAGCTTCTTTGAGGAGAAACGAAGAGAAGCAGACTCCGATCGAGAACGGCAGCTATATGATAAATTAATTAATACAACGGAAGAACTAGAAAAGCAAATAGAGAATATGACCGACGAAGAGCAACGTCAGTGGGCTGTAGAGCGGATGGCTGAGTTCAAAGGAGGCCACGAACAATATAAACAAATGACTGATGCTGAGTATGAGAAATGGATCCAACAACGCCAAGCCGATCTGAACCAGCGCCTATAAGAAATACTAAATCGCTCCACATAAAAAACGGTGATCGAGGTAATTATGTAACAGACTAGAAGGCACCGATGGCTGGCTAGGGGTGTTTGGCTAATAGCCGATACAAAAAAGAATAACCCGCGCTGATGATCACTATAATGCTAATCCACTGCGTCACGAGCAGTGGGCCGATTTGTGGGTGATCGATACGGAAAAAGTCCAGGGCAAAACGGACAATGCCAAACAGGAAAAAGTAAACGAGTGTCAGCATTCCCGGGCGCCAGTCATATCGCCGTGACACATACCACAACATCCCGAATACCGCTACCATGGCTAGCGATTCATACAGAAAGATCGGATGAAAATGTGTAGCCTCGATGAACTCACCGAGTCGGTTCGTAATGGAAATAGGAATACCCCACGGCAAGTCAGTGGGCGGTCCATATAGCTCCTGATTAAAATAATTCCCCCAGCGGCCAATAGCCTGCATCAGCGGTACACCAACTACCATCACATCGGTCATGCGCCAGAAGGAAAGGTGCTGGCGATGGCAGTAGACAGCTGCTGTGATCAGGCAGGCTATCAGCACACCATGAAATGCCAATCCACCCTCCCAAATACGCAATATGGAAACAGGCTGACTGATATAATACGGCCACTCGGCTATCACATGAGCGATCCGTCCGCCGATCAAGCCGGTAGGTAATAAGAGTAAAAACAGGTTATACACGTGGTGTGTACTAACCTGTTTTTGTCTGGCTCGAAATATACTAACACCAAGTCCAGCAACAAGAGCGGTAACAATAATTATCCCATACCAGTATATATTCCACGGACCAATGGCAACCGCGACTGCTCCTGGCTGATTAGTAAACAGCCAGTCCATATACTAATTATTTTACTTCTTCGAGCGCTGCATCAATGGCTGCGGTAAAAGCTGACAATGGCTGCGCGCCAGAAATAAGCGTACCGTTAATAAAGGTGGCCGGCGTACCGCTGACACCGTTCTGTGATCCCTGGTTAAAGTCATCTTTGACGGCCTGGGCGTATTTACCCTCGTCCAGACACGAATTAAACTGGCTGGAATTCAGTCCTAATTCTTTTGCCGCTGCCTTATAATTGTCTATAGTAAGTCCGTCCTGCTCATTTAGCTCATACAGTTTATCATGCATGGCCCAAAACTCACCCTGCTCACCGGCGCATTCAGCAGCCTCGCCAGCTTTTTGGGCCTGGGGATGAAACGAGAGAGGGAAGTGACGGTAGACTAACCGTACCTGATCACCATACTCTTCTAAAATTTGTTCCAGGGTAGGCTGGACACTAAAGCAGTATGGACATTCAAAATCAGAATACTCCACTAATGTTACCGGTGCGTCGGCATTACCGCGAATATGATCATCATCAGCAACCTGAATATCGGCAACAACTGGAGCGGGTTCTGGGGTTGGTTGTGGTGCGGGTGCCGTATCTTCTGCGCCCGCCACCCTAGCATTACTATTGGTATTGGCTGTAGCAGTATCGCCAATATTAGCTTTTAGAATTGAATAATTAAGGCCAAAGGCGGTCAAAGCGGTTATTGTAATACCGACTAAAATACCCATAATAAATGATATCTTGGGCGGCGTGCGGAAAACCACGTGCTGGGCTTCCTCATT
Organism: uncultured Gammaproteobacteria bacterium; assembly: GCA_964415025.1. Taxonomy (GTDB): domain Bacteria; phylum Patescibacteriota; class Patescibacteriia; order UBA10025; family JAHIVO01; genus CAYPXF01. The sequence continues at coordinate 36,485 of CAYPXF010000006.1, forward strand.
ATTATTATTGTTTGACATAGTATAATTTGTATAGTTAATTATCCTCAAACATATACACTATTGTACCAAAAAATAAGAGTGTGTCAAGATCCTTGGCCATATATGCTGATCAGCTCATCGAGGACGGTCTTAAAATTCTCCACAGATACTGCCCCCGTGAATTCCTGACCGTTAATAAAAAAGGTCGGCGTACCGTCAACCCCAGCAAAATAACCATCGCTAAAATCTTTATTCACTTCAGTCTCATATTTTCGGCTGGTCAGACAAGTATTAAACTGTATTGGATCAGGAATTTCAATTTCCCTTGCATAGCGCTGTAATGCATTCAGGCTTAAATCGTCCTGGTTTATGAACATTTTATCATGCATCGGCCAAAACATATCCTGTTCATGAGCGCATTCGCCAGCTTCTGCTGCGATTTGGGCCTGCGAATGCAGGCTGGTCAGCGGAAAATCACGATAAATAAATTTTACCCTATCTTCGTATTGGCTTATTATTTCACGGACAACCGGGAAAGACTGGCGGCAGTACGGACATTGGAAATCAGCAAATTCAACAACAATAATAGCCGCATCATCAGGCCCCTTATACGGATCATCGGTAGTGGCCAGAGTTTTAGACTGTGTTGTATCGGACTCAAGTGATGCAATATTTTGGCGTACTAAAAAATAAAAGTACCCGCCCCCGACCAATACCAGTATCAGTACGATAATCGCCACAATCCATGGCCAGCGCCGTTTATGCTGCGATGACACTGGCACTGCGGATTGTGATGGTGCAGGTGATGGCCGCATGCTAGGGGAAGAGCCGTTTTCCTTCATCATCGTAGATTTCAATAGCTTGTGTCGGGCAGGACCGCGCTGCGTCCAGTATCGTATCCTCGTCAGCGCCTTGGGGATCCTTGAGCACTACCTTGCCCTCATCATCCAGGGCAAAAACATCCGGGGCAATTGCCACGCACGTCCCGGCAGAAATACATTTGTCGCGTAGTAATTTAATTTTCATACGCAATATAATTACTTAATTATTTATCCTCTTTGCCACGCGATGCGAGCTGGCGGTCCAGCATATAAAGCGCACTGGCATTATCCCCCACCTGACGGAGCATCTCCACGATTTCCAAGGTACTGGATTCCTCCTCTACCTGCTCGTCAATAAACCACGTTAAGAATTGCTCAAACGCGTAGTCTTTTTCATTCTGCGCCAGCGCATACAAATCATGGATCATGCCCGTGACTTTTTGCTCATGCTCATAGGCTAGTGAGAAGGCCTTAACAGGATCAGGAAATGTGGCCGGCGGCTGGTTAATAGCCTTCAGCTCGGGCTTCCCGCCGACATCAAACAAAAAGTTATAAAATTTCATCGCGTGCTCAACTTCTTCGGCTGCTTGCTGCTGGAGCCAGCTGGCAAAACCTTTCAGATTATTCTCCTCATAGTGTGCTGCCAGTGCCAGATAGAGATACGCTGAATACAGCTCGGCATTGATTTGGTTATTTATCGCGTCTTGAATTTTTTTATTTACCATATAGTTTGTCAGTTACTTAGTTAAGAGTAATATTTCATAACGGCTGCCCACTTGGCTCCAGTTTACCACATTCCACCACGCTTTGATATAGTCAGGCCGTCTGTTTTGGTAGTGCAAATAATACGCATGCTCCCATACATCGAGCAGTAAAAGCGGTACCGCGCCTGCTGACAGCGGTGAATCCTGGTTTGACGTCTGCATAACAGACAGTGCCCCGGCTTCTGCCACCAGCCAGGCCCAGCCAGAACCAAACTGGGTCGTAGCCATCTCCGTAAACTGTTCCTGAAATTTTTCAAACGAGCCAAAATCCCTGTTAATCGCTTGCATCAGCTTACCGGTCGGCTTGCCGCCGCCCTCTGGGCTCATGCTCTCCCAAAAAAGCGCATGGTTTACGTGGCCGCCGCCGTTATTTCTGACGGCCGTGCGTATATCATCAGGCACGTCGGTCAGCTTGGCCAGCAGTTCCTCTGGTTTAGTATCAAACAGTTCTGGATGCTTGGCCACTGCCGCATTGAGCTTTGCAGTATACCCGGCATGGTGCTTATCATGGTGTATAGTCATGGTTTGCGCATCAATATGCGGCTCCAGCGCATCATACGGATAGGGCAGGTCGGGGGTGATGTATTGTTTAGGCATATATTAATATGTTAATGAATTAATTTCTAATACCTAATTTCTAATTAATGGCTAATGGCTTTATTAAACAATTAGACATTAGTTAATTGGGATTTGATGAGCCTTCGGCCCTGTCATCGACTCCGAGGTCTGACGACCTCGTCGCTCCCATTCGGGCCTGAGGGCCCTTTAGGGCCTCGAACGGCAAACTCGAGGAGAGGGGTCAGGCCCTCGAAGAGAAATTACCCGTCCGCCATAGCTACGCTCTGGCGTAGGGGGCGGGGAAATTCTTAATTAGTATTTTTTATTATTAATTGCTTCCCGGAGCGCTTGCAGTGAAACAAGGGCACATTTCTTTCTGGCCGGACTGATCGGTGCCTGCAGATCATGAAAAAAATCCTCATCTGTATAGTGCTTGAGTTCGTCGATTGTCTTCCCCTTGACCGCTTCGGTCAGGATTGAAGCGGCTGCTTTGGCTAGGCTGCAGCCCACGCCAGAAAATTTAATATCTGTGATTACATCGTGATCGTCAGTTTTATAGGCCATAATAATCTGATCACCGCACATGGGATTTTTCTTTTCGGCGCGGGCATCAGCGTGTTTGAGCTCGCCGAAATTACGGGGGTTATCATAGTGATCCATGATTATGGCGCGGTACATATCGAAGCTCATATGCTGAATAGTTGTTTAGCTTTGTTAATCGCTTTTACTAATGCGTCAATATCATCAGGCGTATTATAGACATACAGGCTTGCCCGGGCGGTACCGGCCGGCACACCCAGCCGCTCGTGCAGCGGTTGGGCACAGTGATGTCCGGCGCGTATTGCTACGTGCAGCTCGTCAAAAATTGAGGCAATGTCATGCGGATGCATAGTGCCAATACCAAACGCGATTGCCCCACCGCGATCAGTGACTTCGTCAGGGCCGAAGATTTTCACCGCCGAGATGTCATGCAATCGCTCCAGAGCGATCTTAGTCAGCGCCTGCTCATGAGCAAAAATATTGTCCAGGTCAAGTGACGATATATATTCGATGGCAGCGCCAAACCCAATTACTTCAGCTATCGCCGGTGTGCCTGCCTCGAATTTATGCGGCAGATCATTCCACGCTGCCTCCTGCTTAGTTACATGAACGATCATATCGCCGCCAGTCAAAAACGGTGGCATCTCCTGGAGCAGCCGTTGCCTACCGTACAGCACGCCAACACCGGTTGGCCCCATCATCTTATGCGAGGAAAACACATAAAAATCCGCGTCCAGATCCTGGACATCAACAGGAAAATGCGGCACACTTTGCGCGCCGTCAACCAATACTAGCGCATCCGCATGTATAGTACGAATCTTAGCAACAATTTCTTTTACCGGATTAATCGTGCCGAGTACGTTTGACATATGAGTAAACGCGACCAGTTTGGTTTTATCAGAAACAAGATCGCCCAGTTTGGATACGTCCAGCCGTCCGTTATCCGTAATAGGGATGTATTTGAGACGAGCGCCTTTTTCGCGGGTTAACCGCTGCCACGGTACAATATTTGCGTGATGCTCCATTTCCGTAATCAAAATTTCATCGCCTGCCTGGATATGCTGACGTCCCCACGTATACGCGACGAGATTTATGCTTTCCGTGGCATTACGCGTAAAAATAATTTCCCCGGTGCTGGCCGCGTTAATCAATGCGCGTACTTTTTCACGGACATTTTCATACGCCTCGGAAGATCGCTCGGACAGCTGGTATATGCCGCGATGTACATTTGCATAATACTGCTCATAGCAGTCCTTGATTGCGTCAATCACTGCCTGCGGTTTCTGTGTGCTGGCAGCCGAATCCAAAAAAACCAAGTCTGGATTATTGGCGAACACAGGAAAAAAATTTTTAACCGTTTCTGGCGCTAATTGGATCATGGTAATCAAATGATGCTAAAATATCTTTTTGCCAGCGCTTAATCACTGGTTTGAAAAACCCGCTGATGATCAAACACCGGGCCATATCCGGCTGAATGCCGCGGGCAGTCAGGTAAAAGAGCTGTTCGCGGTCCACTCGTCCTGTCGTAGAACCATGTGAAGCCCGTACATCGTTTGCCCGTATTTCTAGATTTGGTACAGAAACCGCCATAGCCTGGTCAAACAGCAAAATATTATCGGAAAAATATGAGATGGTCTGCTGCGCTTTTTTATCTATCCGTATCATGCCGGTAAATAACCCGCGAGCAGCATCCTGATATGTCCCGCGTATCAGTATATCACCTTTGGTACGCTGTGTCGTATGCCGCATTGTCACATCAAACATATGATCGTCCTTACCCTGGCCATGGAAAATACCCGATACCCATCCCTCCGCACCATGACCAGCCAGCGTAATATTGACGGTGTTATTCCGTTTGGCCTTGTCCTGAACCAGCGTAATTACATGGACGACGGCATTGCGCCTGGCTGTAATATTGAGCGAGCCGCTCGACTGCAGTAGTACGGTAACCTGTGTATTTGCCGCGGCTTCGATAATGTTCTCTTCCTGGTTAATAACTATCGTCTGATTTTTTGTAATAATCCTTGCTTTGGACATTGACTAATAATTATCAATTATCAATTTTCAAATCACAAACATCAAATAATAATCAAACTTCAATATTCAAATGTTCTAAAAATTATTTTTTGGAAATTAAACATTGGAATTTATTTGGGGATTGTTAATTTATTATTGGTAATTTATCCCACACTGCCCTCCATCTCCAGCTGGATAAGCCGGTTCAGCTCCACCGCGTATTCCAGGGGAATTTCCTTAGCAATCGGCTCAATAAAACCGGATACGATCATGGACATGGCCTCTGCTTCTAATAAACCGCGACTCATCAGGTAAAATAATTGCTCTTCGCCAACTTTGCCGACCGAGGCCTCGTGACCGATACAGGTGTCACTTTCCTTGATATCCATAGTCGGATAGGTATCTGAACGCGCATTCGCGTCTAATAAAAGCGCGTCACATACAACATTAGATTTGCATCCCCGCATACCGCGTGGCACCTTAACCAGGCCGCGGTACGAGGCACGGCCGGATTGTTTTGAAATAGATTTTGAAATAATCGAGGATGATGTCTCCGGCGCGCCATGGATAGCCTTGGCCCCGGCATCCTGATGCATGCCCTGGCTGGCAAAGGCGATAGAGAGCACTTCGCCCTTAGCTTTTGGGCCGAGTAAATACACTGCCGGATATTTCATAGTCACCCTACTACCGAGATTGCCGTCAACCCATTCCATGGTACCCTCACTATGGACGTAGCTGCGTTTGGTAACCAAATTGTACACATTTTTTGACCAGTTCTGTACCGTAGTGTAGCGTACCCGAGCACCTGGCTGGACAATTACTTCTACGACAGCGGCATGCAGCGATCCAGTCGAGTAAATTGGCGCTGTACATCCCTCTACATAATGGACATACGAACCCGGCTCGGCAATAATCAGCGTCCGCTCAAACTGGCCGGCCTTTTCCGCGTTGATGCGGAAGTAAGCCTGTAGCGGAAAATCAACTTTGACACCGGCCGGCACATAGACAAAACTACCGCCTGACCAGACAGCAGTATTGAGCGCAGCAAACTTATTATCACCAGCCGGCACGACTGTGCCAAAATAACGTTTAATAATTTCAGGGTATTTACGGAGAGCATCATCCATATCTGTAAAAACAACGCCCTGCTGTTCTAGCTGTTCACGCACGTTCGAATATACTGATTCAGACTCATACTGGGCCATGACGCCTGCAAGGTGTTTTTGTTCAGCCTGCGGTATGCCGAGCCGCTCATATGTTTTGCGAATAGTAGACGGCACGCTTTCCCATGTCCGTACTGGTTTATCAGTCGGTTTGAGATAATAATATATATCATTAAAATCAATAGCTGACAAATCAGCGCCCCAGGTGGGCATTTTCTTTTTACAAAACATATCATACGCGCGCAAACGGATTTTTTGCATCCAATCAGGCTCATGCTTGATACGCGAAATCTCCTCGACCCTTTTTTTGTTCAGTCCTTTTTTCGAGCTATATAAATATTGCACGTCATCCGGACGCTCCTTTTCCGCTGTTTTATTCAATTGTTTAAGCACAGTATTCCCCACTATATATACCTCTTAATTACTAGTTACTAATTACTTCTTCATCAGCCAATCATATCCCTTCTTCTCCACCTGCGTGGCCAACTGCTTGTTTCCGGTCTTAGCAATCTTTCCGTCAATCATGATATGTACTTTGTCTGGCTTGATATAGCGTAATATTCTGCAATAATGAGTAATCAATAAGATGCTAAGCCGCCTGTGCTGGGAGGCGACCGCCGAAAGACCTCGAGCAACTGTCTTGAGCGCGTCCACATCCAGCCCAGAGTCAGTTTCGTCCAGAATAGCCATGGTCGGCGCCAACGCTGCCATCTGCAGGATTTCTGATTTTTTCTTTTCACCGCCAGAAAAGCCTTCGTTGAGCGAACGCTTAGCAAAGGCTCGGCCCGCTTTCATTAATTCTAGTTTTTTCTGAAAATATATATGAAAATCAACTACTGATAACGGTGCGTCGGGATGTATATTATTATACGCAGTGCGTAGAAACTGTTCGAGAGCCAAGCCCGGCACTTCTACTGGATACTGAAATGAGAGAAACAGCCCGAGCGCGGCCCGCTCCTCCGGTGGGAGGGTATTGATGCGCTTCCCCTGCATCATGATACTGCCGCGGGTGATGCGATACCCGGGATGCCCCATAATCACCGAGGCCAATGTGGACTTGCCTGAACCATTGGGCCCCATCAAGGCGTGGATTTTTCCCGGCTTGATGCTAAGAGTGACTCCATTGAGAATTTTTGTATCCCCTGACTTCACGTGCAAGTTTTTTATAGCTAACATGCTCATGGTATAAGGTAATTAATATACTTTTATTGCCGTTGCTTCGCGTAAAACGTACAGCTTACCCGGAACCCGCAGGCATGGCATAGCCGCTGGTTAGTTACCTGCCTGGTAACCGTGCCGCACGCCGTACAGTGGTCATGCGCCGGCTTTTTTTTGGCGCACGCAACACACAGGCCCCGAATCTGATAATTATCCATACGTGGCACAAAATGTTGATCGCTCACCAGCTGCTGTATTTGGTAGGCAAGTGAATCATCGTATACATCACTAATCCGGCCGCATCTTTCACAAATACAGTGAAAGTGTGCGCCCACATGCCCGTCATAATGGCTGATTTTATCCACCATAAATTCCTTAATATAGCCACGGGCCGCTAAAAAATTGAGGTTGCGGTAAACCGTACCAAAGCTAATGCGCTTATTGGTCCGCTGTACTGCGCGATAGACTGCTTCAGCGGTCGGGTGCGTATCTGCGCTACGTACGTGTTCCAGGATAGCCGCGCGCTGTTTCGTGAGTCGCCATGTTCTGTCAACATGAGGAGCAGCAGTATGTTGTCGTACTCTTTTTTTCATGGAAGACTAATTGAGAATGATTCTTATTAAGATTTAGTATACCTATCGCCATCCGCTGCGTCAAGCGGGCATCCCCCCCCTCTGACAAACGGCTGTAACAGGCTGCTGCTACCGCGTGGCATGATAATAGTCCGTATTATACATACCGTCGGTTTTTGAAATCCCGATCAGAAAAACCGCATATTGCCGGGTGCGGGACAGATGGACTAGGGTGGGGCGTTATGTTTAGAATTCTGCTAGACCCTGTTTTATGTATAGTTAACAGTCAATGATGACACTTTGGAGCACTTTTTCTTGTGGGGTGAGCCCTTTTAAAGATAGATGTAAGCATTCAAAGTTATAGTATCGTAGCCACTCATAGGGTGCCTGCCACACTCTCTGGGGATTATAGTAGAATGTCTTACGGGAAATGCCGAATATCTGGCAGGTTTCCTTAACTGGACGATGGCACTTATCAACCTGGTGATACCACCTGAATCTCTGTTCTCGGTCGTATTTTGGCTTAGTCATAGGGTTAAAGGGTTAATAGTTAACAGGTGTCACCCTATTATACCCCATGTGTCACCCTGTCGTGTTAACTGTAGAAGGTATTGACATTCATGTTAGTACTGCATATACTGAACTAATATTTATGACCTTTTACCAATAGGAGGCAGTCATGGCACCATGTCACACACATACAGTGCTTGATGGTCCTGTTTGCGTGATAACAATCACCGGCACACTCTATCATGAAGATGTTATCAGTGTCAGTGATAGTATTAAATCGGTCTTTGAAGCAGGTGCAGACATTCTTATAATTGACTTGAGCCAGCTCGCATACCTGCACTCAAAAGGCTTAGGAGCGCTCCTTGCTGCTCTAAAATACGCCCAGAAATGGAATGCAACTATTGCGATTCTCCGACCCTCTGAAAAAGTTAAAGAGCTTTTGAAAATTACCAAGCTTGATCAGATTTTCGACGTTTACTATGACAACCTCGACTATGTCAAGAAAATGCTCCTCGCCAAACATGAATAACGATAACCGGCCTTAACGGACAAATAAGGCCGGTTTTATTATACTTGCTATCAGCAATAAAAATGCTTATACTATAGTAATATATGGCAGCCATCGAGGTACACAATCTAAAAAAATACTTTGGTAAAACAAAGGCTGTTGACGATATTACCTTTAGCGTAGACCAAGGGGAAATTTTCGGTTTTCTCGGGCCCAACGGCGCCGGTAAAACAACTGCCATCCGCTGCATGATGGATTTTCTCCGTCCGACTGACGGAGCCGTGACCATCTTTGATATGGACAGCCAGCAAGACAGCGTAGCAATTAATGCAAAAATTGGCTTCCTCTCCGGATATGTCAGGCTGAACGAGCGGTGGTCAGGACAGGATCACATTGATTTTATCCGGAAACTAAACGGTATTAAGGAGCGGCCCACTGCATTGTGCGAGCGGCTAAATTTTAATCCGGATATTAGATCAAAAAGCCTGTCGTCAGGAAACAGGCAAAAGCTTGGTATTATCATGGCCATGATGAAGCGGCCGGAGTTACTGATTATGGACGAGCCGACCAATGGCCTCGATCCCCTGCTGCAACAGGAGGTGTACGCCATGCTCGGTGAAGCGATTGAGCGCGGCGCTACCGTCTTCATGTCGTCGCACAATTTGGCGGAAGTTGAGCGCGTCTGTGATCGCGTGGCAATTATCAAACAGGGTAAGCTGGTAGCCACAGAAAGCATTGCTTCACTGAAAAAAAAGAAGATTAACACCGTACACGCCTATTTTGATGAGCCGGTAGATAAAAACGAATTTAAACTGGATAATATTGAGCTGGAAAAATCCGTTGATCATACGCTCATCCTAAAAGCAAAAGGAGATATCAACCCCCTAATCAAGAAACTCGCCGAGTATAGACTCAATGATCTGGATATTTCCCAGGCATCACTTGAAGATATTTTCCTCGAATATTACGAAAAGGAAAAATAATTATGGGAACAATCATCCTCCGCTTACTAAAGGACAGACGCATTTCAATCATGGTGTATTCAGTATCCGGCATTTTACTGTTGTGGATGTATATCGCCATGTTCCCCGGTATCCGTGATTCAGCAGAACAGTTTAACGAAGTACTGCAAAACTACCCAAAGGAGTTTTTCAAGGTTTTTAATATAGAGGAGCTTAATTTTGCCCAGATTGAAAACTTCCTGGCAGTCGAACATTTCAGTATAGTCTGGCCGCTGCTGGTTATCTTCTTGTCTATTTCCTTTGCCACCTTAAGCATTGCTACCGGCATTGAGCGCGGCACTATTGAGCTGGTCTTGGCACAGCCGATTTCCCGTCTAAAACTGTTTACCGGACGGTATATAGCCGGATTGATCGCCCTGGTTATATTTGCTGTTTGTTCGATTTTTGCGGTAGCACCGCTGTCCGAGCTGCATAGTGTCGAGTATCGGTTTTCTCATTTCTTAAATGTCGCGTTGCTTTCATTCTTATTCGGTTGGGCTGTATACAGTGTTGCGTTCTTATTTTCTGCGCTCTTTTCCGAGCGGAGCAAGTCGTTTATGGGTACTGGCATACTGCTCATCCTGATGTATGTGCTGAATATTATTGCCAATCTCAAGGATAATCTCAATGACCTCAAATACGGATCGTTTTTCTACTATTACAAATACAATGCCGCCCTGGTCAAGGGAGAGCTCGATACGACCTCAATCCTGGTATTTGCCGGAGTAATAATTGCTTTTACCCTAGCCGCCGCCTGGTGGTTCCGCCGCCGGGATATTGCCGTATAAAAAAAGCCCTCATCGTACAGATAAGGGCGTAAACTTCCTCCCTTAATACCTATGGCAACGGGAGTATTTGTGGTTATCGAGTCGCGCTTTCTGCTCCGCAGTAACCTGACAATTATGCTTAAACGGCTGGATTGAACATTCGAGCACCCATTCGTCTTCATAATAGCTTAAACGCAGCGTACCGCTACAGTGCTCCACCGGACACTGATCACCTTCTGCTAAACCATTAAAAATCATCAAAACCTCCTCCAGACATATTGCCTGCTGTTTTTCTAAAGAGCTGCCATTATTTATTCGTCTTTTTGATGGTGAAAATCGTTTCTTTTTTCAGGGCCTCCAGAGCCAGATCTATGCGATCTTGGGTCTGGGCATAGAGCGTGTACAACCGTTCTCCTTTGCGGACTTTTTGGCCTAGGCGTTTGTTGATGTAGATACCGGCCAGCTTGTCATGCGGCGCACCCAGAGTGCGGGCAATCTGGTCTACTATTTTATCATTGACCGCAGTCACTTTTCCATCAGTAGGTGCGTGATACCGGTGGCGGATAGCAGCCATGGTCAAATCTTCTGAATCGATATTTGGGTCACCGCCCTGCTCTTTGATAATCTGTTGCATTTTTTCCCAGGCTTTGCCCGAGGTCAGCGCTTCGGCGGCATACATGTGGCCTTTCCCCTTCTCTACGGCGCCGGTCAATTCTAGTAATTTAGCTGCTAGTTTGATGCTTTTTTTCTGCAAATCTGACGGCCGGTAATCTTTTTGCTGTAATACGCGCAGTACGTCGCGAGCCTCGAGTGACGGACCGATGCCACGGCCGACCGGTTCTCGCGTCTCCGTCACAACCACCTCGATGGTAATGCCAAAACGCTTGGCGATTCTGATGAATTTATCCTTCACTTTCAGCGCTTCGCTGCGCGAGATTACCTTGACAGTCGGACCGTACGGCAAATCAATGACCAAATGGGTCACGCCCATGGCAACTTTTTTCGCAAGTATGCTCACCACCATTTTATCCAGTGGTTCGAGGGCCAGCGACCTCTGCACCCGGATAATATAGTCATCTGCCGGAGCCAGCTTAAAACTGCCGCCCCAGATCATACAGCAGTTAATTTTTTTAATAATCTGCTTCATGCGCTTGAAGCGGATAGATACCGGCGCAATCACTTCCATAGTATCAGCCGTTCCCGCCGGTGAAGTAATAGCCCGTGATGATGTCTTCGGAATAAACACGCCGTATGAGGCCACGATTGGAATAACTACCATGGTAGTACGATTGCCGGCCACCCCGCCGATTGAATGTTTGTCAGCCACTACGTCACTATCTAATTGCAGTATCTCGCCGGTCTCGGCCATGGCCTTGGTCATATAGTACAGCTCGTCATCAGTAAAATCTTTCAAAAAACTCGAAGCCACAAAATACGTAATCTCCACTTTGCTCAAATTATGCTTGACAATATCATCGATAATCAAGTACATCTCCTCATATGAAAGCTCACCGCCGAGTAGCTTCTTACGGATAGCCTCGATTGACGGCGGCCGAGACAGTACCCGTATGGTTACCGGTTCATTATTGGTGACCTGTCGGTATTTCCAAATCTCCCGAAACATGCCGATCTGACCGCGCTCTACCTTTGACTGGGTATAGTACGCGACCACTGTGGCGCGCTGCCGACCCCAGCGGATTTCGATCAAATCACCCATAACCACGCCCAGCGTGCGGGCCTCTTTTTCCTGTAGGACAACTACCCAAGGCTGACCACCCGAGGAAAAATCCAGTTTTTTCGCCCGGAGAACAAAAGGCATAGGACTTTATAGGTTAACACGAGCTATATGACAAAAAGATTACTAGGTTAAACAGATAACAATATGTTCGCTACTGCGCTTATTAACCTACAACTCTTTTAGCTCTTATTAAACCTCTATATTAAATAATCTTATTACGTTTGGCAAAATATATACTACCCATTACAATCCCGGCCAGGATAAAAAAGACCACCCACACGCCGATGGGGTGGTCGGCAAACGGCAGTCCTTCCACGTTCATGCCATAAATGCTGGCTACCAGCGTCATCGGCAGCAGAGCTACGGAAATGACGGTCAGCGTCTTGATCACTTCGTTTGTCTTCTGATTAATCAGTGATTCGTTCGTATTATACAGGCTATCCAGCGCGTCCCGATAGCTTTCTAGCGCCGTCCACATGTTCTCCATATAATCATGCACGTCATCAAAATATACTGCCAGTTTTTCATTAAAAAACGGCTGGCGCATGTGCACGAGCTTATCCACCATTTTCAACTGCGGTTCGAGCGTACGCCGCAGAGTCAAAATATTTCTTCGGATAATGGCCAGATTAGTCGTAGCTTCCTTATTACTGTCAGAATACACCTCTTCCTCTACTTCGTTAAGTGATACGCCAATATCATTAATGACCGGCAGATGTTCATGGAATAAATTATCCAATACTTTGTATAGCAAATAACCCGGACTATTTTCCAGGGCATCATAGGTTGCGCCGTCCTTAGCCCGCTCTCTAAAATTCTTAAAATAATCCTCCAAAAAATCACCCGGAGCGCTTGAAGCAGTAATAATATAGTCCTTACCCAGGAACACGTTCAGCGATAAAATTCCTACCCGCCGCTTTTGACGCTCAAAGGTAGGAAAATGCAAAATCATAAATAAATACTCCTGGTAAATATCCAGCTTGGGACGCTGGACTCCTTCACGGCAGTCTTTCAGATCCAGCGGGTGGAATGGGAAATGCTCCTCTAAATACCCAATATCCCCGTCAGTAATCGGATTTATATGGATCCAGCGCAGTTTATGTAATTGTACAACTTTTGGCGGCATAAAATCTCGTGTTCACGAGTGAACTATGTCCATATTATACAGGATTTATCCAAAAAACAAAAACCCGGAAACAATCCAGAATGTACGAATATATATGCAAAAAAAATATTATCTCTTTTTCGACTGGCGCGTAACCTTGTTCAAGTCATCCAGAATCGAATCCAGCGGCACGCCGTGCACTGCCGCGCCGGCCTCAAGCGTTTCATACGGTGAAATCATACAGCCAATACAGTGAAAACCATACTGTATTAAAACCTCGGCTGCTTCAGGATGTTTTTCTAAAATCTCACCCATGAGCATGTCTTTAGTGATCAGTCCGGCTGTCTTTTTGTCAGCCTTTTTCTTCGCGGCCGTGGTTGGTTTTTTCTTAGTAGCCGTGCGTGGCATAGTATATCGATTAATAAGCATTTGTAGTGTAGCAATCAGCGTGCTGCTGTCAAGCCACTCCCGATTACCAATTACGTGTTCTCAAAACGAAAAAAACATTTTTCATTCCTGGATTCCTCCCGCCAGTCCTCTTGTCTTACTCTAATTGCAAATTATTTGCAATTAGAGTATATTCCTGCTATACTCCCGGTAGACAGTCGTCGGTTATATGTTGAAATAAAAAGTACAAAAAATTTCCGTGTACTAGGCTGCCATTTTCAGCCTTTTACCTTAAGCCTATAACTACGCTCCTTTCCTAAAGCATGAGACATGTAACATAGTTATTATGAATCCAGTGGATACATTAAAAAAAGCCGGCTATAAAATCACCCGTCCCCGCCGCGTGGTAATTAATATTCTCCTCCAAAACAAACATCCCCGGTCAGCGCGGGATATTCATACTGCGCTCAAGCGATCACGGATTAATCTCACTTCAGTGTATCGTAGTCTGGAATTATTCGAATACCTGGCTATTGCTTTCAGTGAAGAACGCAATGGCGAACGGTACTACTACCTCGCCAAGGAGCAGCACCATCACATCACCTGTCGGAAATGCCAACGCACCGAGTGTCTTCCCTGCAAAATGGAATTTAAACCGCCGGCTGGATTTATAAATATCGAACATCAGCTCACCTTGACCGGGCTGTGTAAGAAATGTATTTAATAATAATTAATAAAAAATCATGAAATCAAAATCCATTATTACAATCCTTATAAGTGCCGCTTTCGTTGCCATCGTTGTTTTATTAGCCACTGGAGAATCAAAACGCTCTACGGATGAAAATAAAATTACCGTGGGTGCCACGATTTTTCCGGTTTATGATATTGCCCGGAATATCGGCGGAGACAATGTCAATGTTATGCAAATTGTTCCCTCCGGCGCCAGTCCGCATACGTATGAAGTAACGCCGGACACCATCGAACAATTAGCCCAGGCAAAAACAATATTTGCCATCGGCCACGGTGCTGATTCCTGGACAGACACTATCACCCAAAGTTTGGACAACATAAGGGTAATGATCGTGGATAATAATATTACGTTGCTCCCTTTCAGCCAGCACCACCAACATGACCACGAACAAGAGGAACATGAACATGAGCATGAGCATGACCACGAACAAGAGGAACATGAGCATGAGCATGACCACGAACAAGAGGAACATGAGCATGAAGGAGAGCATGATCCACACTATTGGCTCTCCGTTACCAACGCCCGACTCATTGCTGCTACCATAGCGAATGAGTTGGCCGCGCTCGACCCGGACCATAGCGCTGATTACCAGGAAAATCTGAACAGCTACCAAAGCAAGCTCGACACCCTGCTCACCGCATCTCACGCAAAACTGGCTACGCTGGATAATAAAAATATAGTGGCCACGCATGGCGCCTGGCAGTATTTTTGCGATGAATTCGATCTGGAAACAGTCGGCGTGTTTCAGGCCTCGCCCGGCAGAGAGCCTACTCCCCAGGAACTGGCCGCACTGCAAGAAATTGTGGAAACGTACGATATTAGGGCATTATTCTCTGAACCACAGCTATCTGATGAAGTAGTACGGCCGTTCGCTGATGATACCGGCCTGCCAATATATGACCTCGATCCGCTGGGCGGTACCGACAATCGACAGTCGTATGTTGAACTGATACAATACAACGTGAACACGATTTATAACGCGCTGCGTCAATGAACGTCGCTTCTGTAAAAAACCTTACGGTCAAATACGGCCATCACCTTATTCTGGACAATCTGTCTTTTACGATACTTGAAAAATCAATCACCGCTATCATCGGCCCGAACGGCTCGGGCAAGACCACACTGCTGAAAGCAATGCTTGATTTGATCCCTTTTCAGGGCACAGTCCGCATCCTCGGCACCAGCCTGCGGCAGGCCAGATCAGACATCGGCTACGTCCCTCAGCGTTTCAGTTTTGATACCAGTTTCCCCATCACCGTAACAGAATATTTAACACTGGCTCAAAAAAAGAAAAATCAATCGGCTATAGACACGCAGCTCGAAGAAGTAGACATGCGTGACCGCAGCCAGCAGCTACTGGGCGAACTTTCAGGCGGCCAGCTGCAGCGCGTCTTGGTGGCTAAAGCGCTCCTCAATCAACCGCGTATTCTGTTTCTCGACGAACCGGCCGCCGGCATAGACATTGGCGGTGAACGCAATTTTTATGAATTGATCCAGCACCTCAATCAAACGCACGGCGTTACTATCCTGGTCGTATCCCATGAAATAGATATTGTCTATAAATACGCCACCCAGGTCCTCTGTCTCAATAAACGCATGCTCTGCATGGGCAAGCCCCGTGAAATCTTGACAAGTGACACGCTGCGGCAACTATACGGCCAGGAAGCATCACTGTACCAACACGCTTATGACAAACATGATTGAGCTATTCCAATACCCGTTCATGCAGCGGGCGCTCATCGTCGGGATTATGCTCGGTGCACTGCTGGCGTATTTAGGGATTTTCGTGATCCTGAAACGTATGGCTTTTTTCGGTGATGGCGTTGCACATGCTTCACTGGCCGGCATCGCCATCGGCATCCTAGCAGGCATATCACCGCTCATAACAGCGCTGATCTATGGTATTGCCATCGCCCTGATTATGTACTGGACCGAGCGCAAAGGAAAAATATCCAGTGACGCGGTAATCGGTATTTTTTTTACGGCCAGTATGGCGCTCGGTGTCATTTTAATGAACTACCAGCAGGGATACCAGCCCGAACTTATCAGCTTTCTATTCGGAAATATTTTGGCCATACAATCGATCGATGTATATATCATCGGAATAATTGCTGCCATTGTGCTGGTATTTTTGAGCGTCAATTTCAAAAAAATATCACATCTGACGTTTGATCGTGAAAGCGCGTTCCTGGCCGGCATTAATATCACCTTGCTGGAAATCAGCATGTATATTGCTCTGGCGGTCGCTGTAGTGATTGGCGTCAAAATTTTAGGAATAATTCTCGTCAGCGCACTACTGATACTGCCCGCCTCCACCAGTAAATTAATTGCTGGTTCGTTTCGCGGTCTACTGGTTAACAGCATCATCGTCGGCGAGCTTTCGGTAATTATTGGTATTATTCTATCGTATACGATAAACTGGCCGACAGGAGCAACCATCGTGCTTATCGGCACAGTATTTTTTATCATGACGCTGCTCCTGCGGATGGCGTTTAAAACTAATACGTAATCATGGCGCATAAGGAAAGTCCCCCGCCCTTGGTCCACCTTGTCACTGACGAGGAAGCCAAAGGAAAAGCTAAAGAACTGTTTGAACAAATGAAAGCCAAAACCGGCGCCGTCCCCAAATGGATGCGGGTCATGGCCAGCAATGATGATATCCTGGTTGGTTTTTTCACCCTGTTCAAAGCAACCATGGACGATCAGCCGGTCGAAGCAAAGCTAAAATGGAAAATGGCCTACGCCGTGTCCGAAGCCAATAAATGCGAATTCTGCGTCAGCGTATCGAAGCAAATGCTGGCCAGCTTCGGCATGAGCGACCAGGAAATCGGCAGCCTGGACCAGACCGCCAATGAACGTGAAAAAACAGCCATGGAATATGCGGCCGCGTCGACCGAACACGCGTATAACATCGACCAAGAATTATTCAGCCGGGTCAAACAGTATTTCAGCGACAAGGAAATCGTCGAGCTGACCAGTGTTGTCGGATTATTCAACTTTATTAACCGATTTAATGATTCGCTGGGCGTACTGCCGGACATGAAATAATACCACCATACGTAAAACAGAGCACTGACCAGTGCTCTGTTTTACGTATGCGGCGGGGATCCTACTGGCCGCGGTTTGGGACGACGGATAAACCGCGCCGCCAGCCAGGTAGTGATGGGTACGGCCAGCACCAAACCAATACTGCCGGTCAGCGTCCGCACGATCTCCGTGGCTATTTGTTCATTATTAATCACGTCCCCCAATGTAGTAAAGGGTGGCTGGTTTATGGAAAACAAAATAAGCAGCGGCAGCGCCGCGCCGGCATAAGCCAAAAACAGCGTATTGACCATGGAACTCATGTGGGATACACCGACCCGCATGGCTTTTTTGAACACCTGACCGGTGGACAAGTCGGGGTTACTGGCTTTGAATTCCCTGACTAACACGGTCTGGGAAATAGCCACGTCGTCCAGCACACCGAGCGCCCCGATAATAATGCCGGCCAGCAGTAAACCCTGAACATTGAGATCGCCGACACCGAGACTGATCAGATAAATCGCTTCATCACTAGCAAACCCGGTCAGCTTAGTCAGGCTTGTAAACCACAGTGAAAGTAGTCCTGTGATAATCAGGGAAATAAGAATCCCACTAACAGCAATGGTGGAGCTGCGTTTAAATCCTTCAGTAAAATATATCGCCACCACCAGAATAGCAACAGCTCCGATAATACTGACCAGCAACGGCGGCCAGCCATCCAAAATACGAGGAATGATGAACCCCAGGATAACTAAAAAAGTCAAGACTAACACAAGCAGGGCTCGCAATCCCTTGAGACGTCCGACCACAATCACTATTACCGCAAAGAGCAGCGCTAGCCATAGCAACGGCCCCTGTCGCACATAATCCACGACAAAGAAGATATCCTCGCCGTCGACGTTGATCGTGTGCGTTACCTGCACTTTATCACCAACACTATATTCAGGAACTGCCGTGACTTCATACTGTGTCCCGTCATAAATAATTTCCTTATTTTCCCAGGATCCCTCGAGTGGCCGCAATTTTAATTTTTGCTGCACCGCCGTATCGCCGGCTTCATTGGCTATTGTTTTTTGTTCCATGACCTCGACCACCCGTGCCGGAAATGTTTCACTGGCGGCAGTATTCTGCTGCTGAGCTGCTCCAATCTGGGGCAAACAAATAAGTCCGGTCAGTAATAGTATGAGGGCGCATTTCTTCATAGCCTCAATTGTATTCCGAAAATAATACTATGTCAAACCAAACCAGCCTGCTGTCCTGGCCGGTTTAAGTCGGGATATTTACTTAAACATTCTTAAGAATGTTTAAGTAAAACAGGCAACTTCTTGTCCCTTCAGGTCGCTAACGCGTTTATAGAGGTCGTTGGCAATTCCTCGTGTTCGGCAGCAGGGCCCTCACCATGTATATCACTTTCCGGCCAAACATACATAGGCTGATTAGCACAATTTATGAAAAGCTCCATCACAATGGACAATATAAACGAACGTGGCAATAGTCAAATCTGTCACTCCTAACCTGAAGAAAACTATACAGCAGTTCATCGCTCCGGACGTGGTCCGCCCCATCATTAATTTGGCAATAAGCAGATAAAATAATATTTCACCACTGCAGTCTGCCGGCGGATTTGTGTCCGGTGGATCTGCTATTGAATCACCGCGCTTCCTAAAACAAATCCTAATCCTTGATTACTGTTTATTGGCTATACTGGCTCGAAATTGTTTCTGCCCGAGCCCAGCTCGTGCCATCTCAAATGCCCCGAAGAGAAGAAAACTATACACCAGATCTCCCGCGAGCATATTGCGCCAAAAAGGAATACCGAGGGTATACGCATACAACAGCCCCCCGACAGTTTTTTCATACCACGGTGAAAAAGCCCAGACAGCAGCGTTTGTCACTAGGAAAAAAAGCAACGACGACCCTACAATGGTAAAAAATAGCGGTATTACCCCTCGCCATTTACTCCCTGCCCAGCTCACGCACCCGATCAGGACGATGGAGCCATAAACACTTAGCATGATCTTCCAGTCGTACCAGCCAATCAGTGCGTCTGATATGGCCAGCGCAGTGACAGGCAGTATGAGCGACCATCGCTTACCTATATAAACACTGCTGACTAAGGCAATCGCCACGAGCGGTGTTGCGTTCGGCATGTGCGGCAACAGGCGCCCGCCGACACCTAGTGCCAGGAGGGCAATAATAATTGGAAGAATATTGTTCTTATGCATACATTTTTATACATCTCAAAATTCAGAACTAGTAAAATGCCACTCGACCACGTCGCCGTCGTGCAATTGGAGCGCATCGGCGCCAACCTCCGGCATAACGCCGTTAACTGTATACTGCCAATACTTATCATCAGCACCGTTTGTTTTTCCGTTCATGCTCTCTACTAACACGCCGAGTCCTGGGTACTCTTTGACAATAAGCTGTAGCCGCGATTCTGTATCGTCAAGCTGTGCCAATACTGCCAGCACCGTTTGTTCCGAAGCTATGGCGACTGCCCGCTCATTAAATACTCCTTCGACAGAAATAACCACGCTTGCCGCAGAGTCTGATACCTGGTCTGTTGCTTCTGTGACCACGTTATTATCCCGACCGGCGATGAAAAACACGACAGCCAACGCGGCTATGACGACACCAGTACCGACAAATTTCCATATTCGTTTGCTATACATAGTAATAAAATTATTATTGATAAGACGGTGGTGATTCGTGTACGCCCTGGACCGCGACACTATATCGTGCCAAAACGTATAAAAAACTGGAAAGGCGGTTAAGATATGCAGCGGATTCTCGGGAAATATTCCGCTCGGACCGGATTCCCCAAACCGTACGTTCTGCACGGCGAGCCACTGCACGGGCATAATCACATAACGCGGAAAAGGAAGTGGCTCCCGGAATGACAAAAGAGGACGATTTTGGAATTAACTTTTCTACCCGGTCAATGTTTTTTTCTAACACGTCGATATGGATTTTGCCGATAGACTTTCCTGCGCCGGCAATTTCGGCCTGAATAATAAACAAGCATTCTTGTACCGCCCTAATCATGCGCGGGGTATCCATAGCTTTTTCATCCGGACCAGAACGCACACGGCATATGCCGAGCAGTGAATTCAATTCATCAACATCACCGAGTGCTTTATAAATGGGGCTGTTTTTAGGTAGCCGCTCACTTGTCCCGAAAAGTCCTGTCGTTCCCTTATCTCCCCGACGGGTATACAGCATATAACTACTGTTGTGCCTCAACCGGGACGACCATGTCTATTTCACACGCGCCCCCGGCACAGGCCAGCTCTTTCTTTTGTTCTGTTTCGTCGGTATGCTCATACGTCACTAGCTTAGCATAATCAATCAAGGGAAATTTCGACATCATTTCATCATACGTTTTCTTATCTACTGCTTCGTACGGGGCTAAACGGTACACGTGGTCTGTCCGCGGTAAAAACGACAGTCCGCCGATAATGCTCCAGTTTTTCTGCAGCCAATCCACGACACTTATCCACTCATCCTCGCCAACCGAAATAGTCGCTGACGGATTATGTTCAGTATAATTCAGCTTTACTGTCTTCCAGTATTCCAGCTGTTCCAGCGCTGACAGGTCGTCTTTGTAAACAGAACTGTCCGGCGCGGCTACCGGAAATTCCAGCACATAGGTGCTGGCGGTTTCCCGGGATTGCCCGACTTCGGGATAATAGGGCGCGCCCTGGTCTCGCAGCATCTTAAATAAAGAGTCGGTGGCGGAAATACGCACCCGCCTGATATAATACTTGGCATGGCGGGGATGAATCCCTGAAGAGCAATTAAATGTCTGCGAAACAGTCCCCGAAGGTTTGACGGCTGTGACTGACGTTGCCGGATTTACGCCAAAACGTTTGGCATACTCGACGTTCGACTGCACCGCGGTATCGCGCATAGCGCGGAGCACGACCGGTTTTCTCGCCTCCGCTGAATCCCACTGGCCGGTAACCGAAACGCCGAGCAGACGTTCTGCCTCACAATTCTTTTCCCAATCTTTGGATATATAATTAAAAGAAGTAAGCGTCGACTGATAAGTGCCGAGCAATGCGGCCAGTCGAGCCTTACGCACGAGGCTGTGCCGGGTATCCTGCGGACGCGCGATGATTTCCGAAAGATTGCAGAACTGTTTTGACTGCAGAATGATCTCACCGCACGGATTAGTACCGATAGAACCTCGTACCGCGCCATCATTATCGAGATAGCCTTTTTTTTGGAAATACTTGGCACGCCGTTCTGTCAACGTATGGCCAAGCGATCCACGGTTAAATATGCCGCGTTCTCCGGATCCGCTTTTCATCAGGGCGACCCACTCCTCAAGCAGCTCGGTATTGGACGGCTTTGTTTCGTACACGGCTGAATTATTGGCAACCGAGCGATGCGGTTCAGTCAGGAAAAATTGTCCTTTTTTAGCGTCACGCAGCTCCACATCATCCAAGTCTGACAAACTAATCATGGCCGTACGCCGTACGCCGCCGGAAACAACACACTCCCCGATCTTGCAGATAATATCATGCACATCGATTGACCGGAGACGGCGCCCCTGACGGGCCATTATTTTTTCCCGGGCAAATTCCAGCAGCGACTGCAGCGGTTCGGACCCGGATGCTTTCCCGCCCATAGTCTTTAAACGTGCTCCGGCCGGACGAATTTTTGAATAATTAAATTCTATATCCTTCCCGGCGTACCATGTTTTCAGGCCGAGCGTCAGCGCGTCGCACCATCCTTCTTTGGAATCTGCTACCGTATGCGTGGACAATTTTTTCTTCTGCTGTATCTGTATCTGGGGCATTTGCTCAATATTTTGGCTCTCTACTGAATAGCCGACGCCGCATCCCTGCATGGACAGATACATGATTTCCGCAAAGTCCTCGAGTGATGCCGGAGCGATAAACGAGCAGTTATACGCACATGTATTACAGCGGCGAGCCGGCTCTCCCGCGAACTGCATGAGACGCATAGATGGCATGACTTCCTGTTTCAATATCGCCTCACGTACTTCATCGTATTCCGTATCGGTCAGTTTGGAACCCAGGTTTTCCCGCATGAACGATATATACCTATCCACTGTTTCAATCCACGTCTCGCGCCGTTGTTCTGCTTCGATCCAGCGGGCATAGGTGCGTAAATAAATAAATTCGCCGAGCGGGTTACCTTTAAAATATTTTTTGCTCTGCGCGGCGAGTGAGCGCACTTGTTCAGGAATCATGCCTTGTCTTTCGCGCTTCTGGTGCTGCTGCTCACGGTACAGGATATAAGCTCGGGCCACTTCGAAAAAGCCCTGTTCGGCAATCTTCTGCTCGACAATATCCTGGATGTTTTCTACGGTGGGAATGCTCGCCCTACCAAAACGCTCCTCTAGTACAGCGATAACGTCATCAGTCACTTGGCTGTAGAAACTATCAGCCACCGTAGTCTGGGCGGCAGTACAGGCCTTTTGGATAGCTCGCTCGATTCTGGTGCGGTCAAACATAACGACCGCGCCGCTACGTTTTTTGATCTTTTTTATTATCATATGATTTTTAATATTATTTTATATTAGTGCGGCGACAAAAAAAGCGTTTCCGCCAGTATGCGGTACGATATACTAAAAACCCGCCAGCAAAAATTCACGTTATGAGACGCGGGTGCTGAAGAGTTTTACTATATTGATCTGCCGTATATCGCATACGAAATTAATTGTTTTTGTCTTCGTATTGTATTTGGTTTAAATAAGGGAAGCAAGAGGCATGTTACGTACTTATCCTCGAATAATTACAATATATTGTATGCCTATGTACAATTATAGCACAACATGTAGAAAAGTCAACACGGGGTATTTTACGGAAAATACTCGTTTCTGTGGAAAAATGCTTTGCCCGGCTAATTATTCCGGGCCGGATAAAATTCCTCGCCACTTAGCCCCAAATGCCGACGAATCTTCTCGGCATGCATGGCAATATTCTCTCCCATAAATGAAATGCGCGTTTTACCCTGGTACTGCTGCAGCGGCAGCCAGCTCCAGCGGCCGAAAACATAGTTGAGCAGCAATATTCCCTGATCAGTTCTGACCATGCCTTTTATCCGGTAAAAATCCCGCCGCGGCAAACCGGATAACAGCGCTTCAAACGCTTGTTTGGCTAATGTCTGACCGGTTTTCAGTGTAAATATTTCCACCTCATGGTGATGGTGGCCAGTGTCCTTCCCCTGTTCTGCCAGCGTAATCTGCTCCTGGGCGGTAAACAGCTTGGTATCCAGGCCAAAAATCAGATCTGGGTTAACACTCCCCTTGTTTGTCCTGACTTTTGGCGTGTTAGGATTTAATTCATACACGTCGTCTAGCGCATCCTCCATGCGACGTTCATCCGTCACCAGCTCATGTTTGTTGATCAAGATAAGGTCAGTATACTGCGCCTGAAGCTCGGCTGTATAGCTCTTGTCCTTATACCCGTCGAAATTCAGCGCGTCAATCACCGTAACTATGCCGTCGAGCTTGAAGTGATCTGACAATTTTCTGATTTCTATGGCAATCGGCGCGGGATACGCAGATCCAGATGTTTCGATGATTATCCGGTCTGGATTGTATTCAGTCCTGATTTGCTCGAGCGCATCCCCCATCTTGCCGATCAGCACGCAGCACAGGCACCCGTTAATCATTTCCTTGGCCTGAATATTATTTTCTTTGGCCACCTGCGAATCTACCTCCACGTCGCCAAATTCATTTTTCAGCCAGACCATGTTGTATTCCCGGGGCAATTGTTTAATCACGTTTAAAATAATAGTGGTCTTGCCACTGCCGAGATAACCGGTAAATACGGTGATGGGTATTCTTTTGTTCATAAATAGTAAATAACAATTTTACAATTTATCAAACTCCAATAACCAATATTCTAAAAAGTTTGTAATCTTCCCCATTTTAGCAGGTGGGATCCGGGGAGCTTCTAGAAGGTGGGATTTGCTACTAGAAAAGTGAGATACTAACAATATATTTATTTGGTATTTCCTTTTAATCCCGCCTGCTTTGCCAGTTCGGCGGGCCACGTACTACGTGGCGGGCAGGCAGAAAGCGCTAAAGCATGTCCCGTGTGAAGTCAAAGGATTCTGAATAACAGCCGAGTATATCACGCAAACTGTTTCAGCACATGAAAATCCTTCAGCAATACTTCTTTCATGCGTGCATTATACGTGACTGTGGCCGGATGGTACAGAGGAATAATAGCAAATGCGCCGAGCTGCCTGTCCTCTGCCCTGAATATCTGCCCATGCATCTGGCTGATACCCCGTATCTGATCAGTCAGACCGAATTGTTCCATAATAAATTTTGCGGAAAACCGTCCAAGGCAGGCTATCGCCTTTGGCTTAATTATCTCCATCTGTCGCAATAAATACGGCGTACACGCTGCTATTTCCTCTGGTTTTGGGTCGCGGTTGCCGGGCGGCCGTGACTTCAAAATATTCGTGATATAAACATCCTGGCGCTGCAGACCGATCGATGTAATCAGCTCGTCCAATATCTTGCCAGCCGCACCGCAAAACGGCCGGCCGGCCTTGTCCTCGCTAGCCCCGGGCGCTTCACCAACAAATACAATAGCCGCGTCGTGGCTGCCTTCGCCGACTACCGGCAGTATCCGGGATTTGTGCAGCGGGCATTTGGTACAGCGCACCACCTCGTCGCGGATCTGCTTCATAGCCGGCTGGTGCTCTGCCATGCTATCGCCCGATAACACCGATCTGATACTGACTGGCAATGTCCCGCGCACGCAGCGAATGCGGACTGTTATCAGTCGGCCGGCTTTCGAACAGCCCGGTCGCGTCGATGCCGCAGCCGCGGATTATGACTGAACCACCCGGGTGCCGTGAAATAAACTCGGTTACGTCATACACCTTGCCCTGGATCACCATCCAGCAATCAGTGGCTGAATCGTGTTCCGCTACCTGGGCTATGGTATAAATCGCGGTATTATTATTGACGTTTGTGTCCGGGGCCGGCGTATTTGTGTTCGCAGTGGCTGTATTGGCAATATCTGAATCATTATCACTGGCAACAAAAAACACCACAGCGCTTAACCCCAGGACAGCTACCACGATAATAACCGTAAATACTGTTTTATTCATTGCAATAATGTATTAATTCGAAGCAGTAGTGATTCCCACCAGTGTCATATTATCGTCATCATCCCGGCTGATACTGACTGTGGCAGTGCGCTCATCTTTCTCGGCAATAATAGTGGCGCCAGAGCCAATAGTCATGGTGCCGGTAATCTCCCAGCCGTCATCAGTCAGCTCATCAGTATACGCATCCTGCGCGTCGGCCACTGATGTATCGGTCTGGATTGATACTGAAAAACCGTTACTTTCTACAACCTCCATAGCAGAGATGATTGTCCCGTCGATCACATACACATCGTCGGGAAAATTATCAGGCAGCGCCACCTCTTCCCCGGCTGTGAACGAACCGGCATTGGTATTAACCGTGACGGTTTCGTCATCAAAATCAACTTCTGCCTCATTATTAGTTGATGATTCGATGGCTGATTCAGCGGCTTTTTCTGCTGCCTGCTCGGTACAGCCGCTCAAAACTGCCACCAGACCAACCAGGGCAATAATAACCAACGTTTTTTTCATAGTAAAATAATTAATGGTTACTATCCATAGTATACCGTATTACCTCATCAATCACAATCCACAGCAGCCTTGACCAGGTGCGGCAATTATCATACTATGAAATGACACAAATATAAAATAATACTGTCCTTTTAATATATAACCAAAGGAGTTAATCATGCATACTCCCCCTGTTTTTGGCATGCGAATAGGCGCTATTGCCTCCTACGCACCAAAAACCCGAATCACCAACAGGGATATCGCCCTTCGACTTGAGCAAGAAAAAAATGCAGACAATGCGGCACGCCGAACTGCCGGCCTGCCAGCGATCTCTGATGAGAAAGCAAAAACATATAAGACAAGTGATGCTTGGATCAGACGCTACATTGGATTCACAGAACGACGATTTGCTGGCGAAGCAGAGGGAACGATTGATCTAGGTGCAAAAGCGACCCGGCGCTTATTACTAGATGCTGATCTTGATCCCTGTTCTATTGATGCGATTATCTTCGCCACGGTCACGCCATCATACCGCAGCAGCAATCCTGACGCGACTGAATTGCAGTATGCTATCGGGCTGTCAGCATATCACCAATCTGGACAGCCGAGAAATCTCTACTGTGTCGACGCGGCCCTGGCATGTAGTTCTTGGACAGCTGCGCTCCAAATAGCCTACGCGCGCATCCGGAGCGGCCTGTCCGAAAACGTACTACTCATCGGAGCAGATAAAATGAGTACCATGATCAACTGGCGTGACAGGGTTTTTGCCTGCGTGCTGGGCGATGCGGGTACTGCCGCTTGGTGCACCGCCGTACCGACAGAGGAAGATTGGTTCGGCGTGAAGCATTTTTGGGCCTGGTCGCACGGTCAATTCGCCCATACTATCCGCTCGCCACGCGGTGGCTCAAAACAGCCGCTCACTTCCGCGGCAGAGCTCCTAGCATACATGCATTGCCTGGCAATGGATGGCACGTTTATAAAAGAAACTTTTGTTCCCTTTATGAGCGAGAGGGGTATCAATGCTGCTCTGGAGCGTGTCGGGTGGCAGTTATCTGATATTGATCTGGCTGTGATGCACGAAGCGAACCGTTCCCAGCTCAATGCCAAAATTATTGAACATTGGCAGAAACAAGGGTTTGCCGGTCAGGTATTGGATGCCGGGGGTATGTTTGGCAACACGACTACAGCCTCAATCCCCCTAGCTATGACGCTACATCCTGCAGAACTTAAAACCGGCCGGAAATTTGTCTGCGCCGGATTTGGCGGCGGATTGAGCGCTAATATCACGTGTGGCGAAATTAAGCACCCATTACCCGTTTATGCTGACGTGTAATCATGTCCCTGCTGTTATTAAACACAGCAGGGATTTTTTATCAAAAAAAAGGGACGGGCTAATTTGCCGTCCCATATGGCTGTCGCTGTTCCCAGCGGCGTGCAAAATCTTTGGCACCGCCGTGATCAATATAGTGCTGTGCAGCTTCACTTTTTGTCGGCCGCCGACCCAGGGTCAGCCCAGCAAAATACATATTAATCGGTCCCAGTATTTCCATCCGCTGTAAAAACATATATAGCGACATTTCCTTTTTATCTCGGCACATGGCACCACCTCCAGAAAAAATGTGGGCAGCATACAAAAAAAGAACGATAATTAAATAGGAAAGAGCAGAATTATCATAACGCACTTACAGAAAAATGACAATGCAGTGTATCAGAAGGGGTCATCGGTAACAAGTGGTGGTGGCGGTAGATGAGATT
>CAYPXF010000007.1:0-61653 GCA_964415025.1 uncultured Gammaproteobacteria bacterium
GGAGCTATCCCCTGTACTTCACTGTGTGATATTTGATTCGTCGTGATTGTTATTGGTAATATCCTTCAAAAATCGCAAGCCAATATTTGATAAAAACATAAGTCCAATACCCACTTTCACGAGCTCCACGACGCGTAAAACTAATGAAAACGCTATTCCTAACGACGGCGTATACTTGAGCGCGCTGAAGACGATGGCTTGGCCGGTCTCCAGTGAGCCGAGTGAGGCCGGAATAGGCACCAGAAAAGCTAAAATCATAAACACCATCATCACTAAAATCTGCCACAGCCCGGCCGTAATACCCAGGGCGTAGAGTATTACATAAAACTGGACAAACACCAGAACGCCACCGAGCAGGGACAGCAGCAGTCCTTCGATAAAAAGTTTTGGTTTTTTATTAAAAAAAGTGATAATGAGTTTTTCGAAGTACAAGAACTTGTCCAAATATTTCCTGATTACCTTGAGCTTATCTAAATGAAATATTCGAATAAGCATGGAAAAAAACCCTTTCCCTCGGTAGGTCTGGATATAAAATAATATCAACAGTCCAATCAAAACAATCAGAGCAAGCACAAAAATACTGACCGCACCCCAGGAAATATTATACTCAAAAATCGCGTAAATCAGAGCCGCAACCAGGAATGGCAGCGGGTACGTAAAATCCAAAATCTTATCCACCATGATTGAGGCCATGCCGTGAGATAGGCGCACCTTGGTAGTTTTTTTCAGTAAATATGCGCGCACCGGTTCGCCGCCAACGTATAATCCCGGCGTGAGAAAGCTTATTGTATACCCGACAAACTTTGGTGCTAATAATTTACGGTACGGCACCCTATCCCCCTGGGCCTCCAAAATCAACTGCCAGCGGTAAATCAGCACCGCCATTTGCAGGAGTCCCAATGCGATGACCGCACCGATAACCGACCAGGAAAAGGTGGAAAAAGATTTCCTGACCTCATCCCAGCCAATATACTGCAGTACGCCGATGAACAAAGTAATACCGACAACCAGGGATAGTATGAATAATAAAGTTTTTTTCATGGACAAGGATAAAAAAAAGAGGCTCTGTGTTTCCTCTTCCTACTATACTCCTTTTTTAATTTATATTCAATTACTGTGGATAAACTACTACCACTTCTTGTTCGCCGCTATACACGTCGCCGTCATTCCAATCATGCATGGCGTCCATAACCACCTCAATGTCATAAATATAATTTTCTCCGCGCCTAGTCCCCACGTCATTGGTCACGAATGTATCGGCAGTATAGCCACGGATAACAAACATGTGGTACAGCGGTCCGGGATCAGTAAAATTCGGGTTGCCTAGTTCCCTGCCAGCTGCCGGCACAATGACCGGACGACCGTTGGCCACGTGGATTTTAATATCTTGGACATCCGGGTTTTCAAATACTTCAACCCTCTCATAGCCCCAATACTCACGTATCAGTTCTGCGGTTTGTTCTGCTGTGGTGTCCTCATACCAGCCAAAATAATTATTTTCCCAGTCAACGATCGCTAACAGTTCCTGGTCGGCAATATCCTTGGTAAATGTTTTGCCCTGATAAAAATAATGTACGGTCAGCGCTGATGCTTCTTCGCAGAGCTCCTTGTACGGGTAATCCCAGTTAGCATGCGGCGCTTGGGTGGTGAAGGGCACGTCCAGGTTAAATTCCTCCGGGATATCAGTGATGTCCTGGGTAGCGGTGTTGGTATTGACTGTATTCGTATGTATTGGCTGGTTGGTGTTGTTATTAGCGTTGACCCGTTGCTGCACAATATCAGTAAACGAAACCGGCTCTGGTGCTGGCTCGTCCATCCAGTCGTTCCACAGCGAAATAATCCGTCCCCGGCCTAAATAGGCAAATCCGGCGAGGATAATCATGATTAAAAAAGTATTTAGTAAAATATACCGTGTTTTCATATGAAGTTGGGAGTATATGCTAACCAGCCTTATTTGTCAATAGTATCACAGCATGCCTCTCTGATAGAGTATGCGCCTGGTTTGGGGAGAAATTTTATCCAAATATTTACTGTTAATATCTTCACTATCCTCCCGTAACTGCCGTATATCGGATTTACCTTCTTTAAACTCTGTCATAGCATTATAATATTCTTCCGTGAGCCGTGCTTCTGGCCGGCTGCTGTGTGGCCCGGTTTTAACACCTAACCTATGAGCTAATTTTACCGCAGCTGTTGTTCCGTCCCAGTCATCTCCATCCCAAGCCCACATACCGCCTGAATGATTTTCATAACCCATATGTGATATCGTCTCTTTTACTGCAATTTTCTT
Source organism: uncultured Gammaproteobacteria bacterium (assembly GCA_964415025.1). Taxonomy (GTDB): domain Bacteria; phylum Patescibacteriota; class Patescibacteriia; order UBA10025; family JAHIVO01; genus CAYPXF01. The sequence goes on from CAYPXF010000007.1 coordinate 2,291, forward strand.
TATCTCGCTTCTCAAGGCATTTTGTACTGCTTCTCGTAGTTGCGTCTTTTCAGTCTCGTGTAATACTTTGCTTAAACCAGCATTATCAGTCAATTGATTTACCGCGGCAGATATACCTTGTTTTTTACACTGGGCCAAGAAAACTGATTTCCAGTCTGACTCCTTCCATAAATCATTAATTACATCCTTCACTTTATGCGCTAATACATATCTTTCATTATAATCTTTATTCAATGTTTCATTATCAAACTGCACCCTATGTCTTATTGCATTCTCTATCGCAGTAATTACATTGCTCTCAATCGAATACATTTTTTCCGGAGATATTTTTTGTTCTAATGATGCCAAATCATCTTGCCCTAACTCATTTTCTTGATATACCACTGATCCGTCTTCATTAATCTGAAAAAGTTCTCCTGCATCCATTTTACCCGGTTGCACTATATATGTCCCCTCCGGTAATGTAAGGGGGGTGTGAGGATTTTGCTCAAAATAAGTATCAACTGTATTAATATTTGCAGGCTTGCCATTTGTCTCGATCATTTTATCGAACGGTGATAATGCTACATAAGGCGAATGGTCCCAGTTTCCGTACATATGCGAAGCAACATGATGATTCAGCGTAAAATGAATGCTGTTTCTCAATGTCTCCCCCTGGCTCGCGTCATACGTAGACTGCATCCTGTATCCATCGCCGACCTTTTTTGGCTTAAATTTGGTAGTATGTACGGCCACCAGTTCTTTTGGATCCAGCGCCTCTACAGTTTCGTGTTCCCTCGAACCTTTTTTATTCATGCTGGCCGTTTCATCAACAATCTCTTTTTGTACTTTTTCGTCGTGCTGCCTTAATAATGTCGCTCTTTTTTCTAACTTCTGACTGGCATCGGCATCACCCTGTAGAGCTAATAATAACAAAACTTCACCCTCATAATTACGTTTTGTTCTGAAATTGCCCTCACTATCAAATAGTTTACCGGCTATTACCTTATCCATTAATTGTTTAATTTCCTTATTTGTTTCGCCTTGAGACAGTACTCTGCGCATTTCCCTAAGCCGCTTATCTTCTACTCCCAAATAAAAAGCCATATCTAATAATGCCTGCGGTGAGCTTTCTACGAAAAAGGAAGCCTTCCCCTGACTGCGCGGTTCATTTATGTCGACGGGATTACCGGTGGTGGGCGAAATATCCGCTTTTGAACCGTGCCTGATTGTATCACAAAAATCGTTCCATTCTTGATCTGTCCGCGCTTTGGGCCGATCACCGATTATAAAAGCCTGTCGGCCGTCAACCATTTTATCTGAAAATGGTAATTCATCGGGGGAATAAAAAAGAGTTTTTACTTCCTTGCCCCCGATGGTAGTAAAATTGTATATGTCTCTTTCTACCCCTTCCTCATCAATAATTTCATGAGGTTTTAATTGTTCGAACATCTCCTTGCTTGCAGCCTTCTTTTCTGTGATATTTGAAACTTTTCCTTGGTTAGTCGTGACTAAATCATCAATTTTTTTATGTACATCTGACAAGCCTTGCCTAACATCCTTCATCTCATCAGGATCGGCTTCATACTTATGGTGGACGCTGCCGACTTCTTCTAAACCCTGTGCCTTCACTGATTCTGCGGTCTTTTTTATTTTTTCAGTAGTCTCTGCTGCGAGATGATCTAATTGCTCCGGTGTTTCTATAGTTTTTTCAGGTGATTCTGGTGGTGTAGTAAAAAATTCTTCCGTTTTTTCAGGTGATTCTGTATTATTTATTGTTTCTTCTTCCGGATCACGTGCCATATTATTATTATAAAATATGCCTTAATTTTTCGAGTTTTTCTTTTTCCAGTTTTTCAATGAATTCCTTAATCACTTTATGTTGCTCGAATTTCAGTTGATTTAATTTAGCTTCATACTCCTGATAAACCCGCTCTATTTGCTTAGCTTTTTTCTGGATTTGTTCTTTTTGCATAGATTTATTTCACTACGACCCCACTATTCCCCAGTGTCCCCCAATTCCAGAGAAATGACGACTGGGTAAACGTTTTCTCGCCGGACAGCGGATCCAGCGTGATTATTTTACTCGGATTTTCAGCCGAGCCAATATAGCCGATCACGACGTAGGTGTGTTCACCGTTGACGGCGACGACGTTATCCCCGTCCGGTGTTTTCCAGTCAATGCGCGAGCCTGATCCGGCCGTACCCCAGACAATGACCGGATGTCCGGCCTGGATTTCGGCAGTCAGCTGCGGCAGTGACCAGCCGGAAAACCATTCAGCCTCGCGGTAGTGCTGGGCGGCCTGGGCAATCGGCTGCCAATACACGCCATAGCCGGTCGATGGCTGGTGGCCGTCGATATCCCCGACAAAAGCAATGTGCGGATTACCCCATACGCCGTCCTGTTTTGGCGTCGAATCAAATCCGATCATATTGATAAGCGCTGCTTCAGACACCGAGATGTCATAATACTCCAGCGCCATAACCAGGGTGGCAATCTCACAGCTTAAATTATGCTCCTGACGGTGAAATGGAACTGACAGTTTGGTCACGGATAATTCCGTGGCAAAAGAAATCGTCTGTGCCTGTGCCGAAGCCGGACCGTTTGCGCCCTGAATGCCGGCGGCAAGGGTGATAGTATAGCCGGTATTAAAGCTAAGGTTATCCTGCGGATCAAACACTATGGTCTGACCATCGATCCAGGAAAATGAACCACTGACTGCTGGATTTATGGAAAAAGCTTGTTCGGCTGATATTTTATCTACCGGCTGATCAAATAAAATCTCCATGCTGCTGCCGATACTCACTCCAGTAGCGCCATGAGCTGGATATGATCTGGTCATCGTAACTGGACCAACAGTCGAAAATTTATAGACGGCATCTTCTATTAGATAACCACCGTTATTTGTTTCCAATCCTGCTGGCAACGTCACTGTGTAGGCAGTATCCATGGCCCAGTCATCGGCTGGCTCAAATGTGACGGTTAGATAATCTTGCGTCGACCATTGCCCTTGAATTGCGGGTTCAATCACTGCCTGCTCCTGCAAAGAGGCAAATGCAATATTTTCTGAAAATGTAATGAAAAGCGGATCGTCTATAGCTACAGCATCACCGTGTAAACTCACTGACGTAATTCCCGGTGCTTCGGGTACAGTCCAGCTGCCTTCCCATATAAGCGCTGGCTCTGCCTGGAACCCCAGCTCTTCTGTCCCCCATTTCCACCGTATATGCTGGCGGGTTACCTTAAGCTGGTAGGTCTGTCCCTGGGACAGGCGTTTGTCTGGTGTAATTCTATATGACGTTGCTTGCTCATCCCACGCAGTGGTAAATCCAATCTCCGGGCTGATAGAAAAATCATACCGGGCCAATTTGCCCGGAGGATCGCTAAGCATAACGTCCCAGGAAGCTCGCGGCGATATGACAGTGTCTTTGGCAGGAGAGACACTGGTGACATCAGGTGCGGCTGGCGTGGAAAATACAAACGTATACGTATCAGGCTGGCGATAGGTTGGCAGTGCGCTTTTAACATTTGTCACAACTACTTCATAGGTTGTATCAGGCCGCCAGGTTAACTCTGGGGTAAAAATAACTTTCCGCGCCAAATGTTCTGACATGATACTGTCGCTGTACCTAATAGCGCCATACACGTTCGGTGTCACTGAAACTTCTACCTGTCGTGAGACCGGTATGGTGAAGTTAAATTCCAATGGCGCATCAATAGCAAGCACATTGGAATTGGCGATAGCAAAGCTCGGGCGTGGCGAGATACTGGCTACAATAAAACTAATCAGTGCGGCGATAATAACCACACTGACAATGCTCCAAAAAATAATTCTTTTTTTGGTAAAACTTTTTTTCGGATCTGATGATTGAAACACAGCACGTCGATAACAAGTTGTTTCTTAATTATAACAAAAATATCACAAAATTGCAACTACTGGTTTTGTTGCTAGTTGCAAATACTGTGCTAAAAATTATTCCAAGGTGTCTTCTTCTGTGCGCTCTGATTCTGATCCGATTTCACGCGTAGCATTGCTTTTCTTCGTTACGCTGACAATGCCGAGAATGATACCGATCACACCGACGATCAAAGCTAACCCCAAATACCAATTCGGCACAGAAAATCCATCAACGTCAAACAGCAGCAGGACGATTGCTTCCAGACAGATTAATATACCGACGACAAGTGTATACCAGGCTGTGGCCATAATGCTTTATTATGAATAATTAGCCTTAGTATACCGCTCGACATAAAGCTCGTCAAACCCTTGCCAAAATTATGTTTTTTTGACTAAATAACAAGGCAGGGAAGGAAGAGGCGAATACAGGAGTCCATATCCGATTCGCCTCCATTCCTCCCTGCGTTTGGTTAGGAGGATGCACAGATCGTCTCTACTGCATCAGGCTGGCCGTGTACTTTCCAAAAGTCACGGAAATGCACTGGACAGCCCAGCAGTTCGCTGCCGCCCTCACGTGGCAGCGCATAAAACGGGTTAATGCGTGCATACAGCCCTTTAGTCTGTATGGCACCATCGTGAGTGTAGTAGGTGACATCATACTGTTTACGGACAATCCGCTGGACAACCCAGGGATTAGCCAAACAAGTATCTGATACGGCATCATTGATCAGCTGTGCCGCGCGCGACTTAGAACACATACCGAGATGCAGCACGCCTTTGCCCCCGGCCCGCAGTCTGGGATCTAGTCCAGCATACTTGAGCGCGAACAACCGCTGCTTCGTATTGAGAACGGCAATATCAGAAAGGCGAAGATGCGCTACGTCCCCTCGTTCTTGCTCTACGGCAAGCGTACTGTACGGGTCAGCCACATAGGTTACTGGAAACAACCGCCGTACCGCATCAGAATACAGCATGAACGTACGGGGATGATACGGCAGCATGGTGGCTACCTTATGATCTGTCAGTACGCTTGGCGGCGGCTCGATTTCGAGTACGCCCTGCTGATACAACTCCAGTAACTTTTGCCAGCCATCATACTGGATTAATTCCTCGAGATAATGCCGGAACACGACATCATACGATGCAATATTTTCCGGGATTTCCTGGATACAGATATCGAAGTCAATACCCTGACCCCGGATAGCTTTGGCAAAGTATGCGGCCTCTGCTCCGTAAAACCGGTATTTGTGCAACAAATGCACTACTCGGGGGCGCTGTTTTCCGGTAAGTGCACGAAGATGGTATGCGACACGCTCTACAAACCGCCGTCCGATAACCTGATAACCCCGGTAACAGTCTGCCAGAGCAGCGTGGTATCCCCAGCCAGAACCTGGCGTTTGCGCTTCGACTGCCACGTTGAAGCTCGGCTGGTCCATACGCATGAACAGTGGAACACGCGGTATCCGGTGCTCGAATAGTTGCCGGTGGATTGTCTTCAATGTTTCAGGCATGCCGGTTTCAAACAAATCGACCAGCCATGACCATGCATCATTATTGACCGCATACTGATACAAGCGATTTGTGGTCTGCGCCCATTCTCTGATAGCAGCGCCGCGCCGAATCAGTAATTGGTGCTGCTGCGCGGAAATAAAGAACGGTTCAGGACTGACCATTGAGGTGAATGTTTTTTCGTCACCAAATCCTACCTGGGCTTGGTCGAGTTGTTGTTTGACAGCCAGCGCCTTTGCTTCCAATGTTTGCTGTTCGGTGTTTAGTGTTACAGTCTTCACTGCAACCTCCTTTCAATTGATTGTAAAGAGCGGATTAGTAATTCATCTGACTGGGTGGCCAATGCTACCGAGTAACGTCTCGGCTGACACTGGACCAGGCCGGCGTATACGGATCAGCATTCCTGGTTTTGCTAAAACTTTTTTTTCTGAATACTCCTTTGAAATAATTTTACCAATGCATTGTTCTGCTCTAGTTGTTTCTCCTAATTTCACCACGGGGATAAAAAGGCCACCCTCCGGGGCACGGATATCGAACCGTTCAATCAGTTGACTGCTTGGGCGCTGCGGCATAGTTTGATTTGGATTAATACAATGCTGAACAACACGATGCAATCCGGTAATTCCCGCTTTTAGCTCTGTTTGGGTCAGCACGTCGAGAGGCGGCAGTTCAGCGCCCACGGCCGGCACGCCGGCGGTAATCGCATTATAGAGCAAGGTGCCACTAATCATTTTTTTTGTATTATTAGTCAGTGATATACGCCATATCAGCGGCAACCTGTACGCGTTACAAAGCTGTGCTGTTTGTCGCCGTATATTCGAATCGCCGGTATCAACAAAAATTGTTTGGCTAATAGCCGGGTCGGTAAAATTATGCAGGTCAATGACCAAATCACTGCGCCTAACAAGTCCCATAATAACCGCGGCAATGCGTGCTGATGTGCTGTCATTTCCACCCGGGAAAATTCTGTTCAAATTTTTATTATCTACCGGGTTTATTTCCGTATTATTAGCCAATGCTAGCGGATTACAGCGCGGTAAGATGATAATCTGCCCGTGTGCCAATACTGACGGTGCGCTGATGAATTGTTTGAGGACGAGCTGCTGACTGAATTCATCACCATGAATACCAGCTGTCATCAATATACGCGGTCGCCCTGCGCCAATTGTTATACGCGGTAGCTGTACTGAATCAATTGTTATAGTGTCTTGTTTCATACATTAAATAAATACCCTAATAAACAAAAAACCTCTTATTGAGCAAAGAGGATGTTAGTACTGGGTATTAAATTAAATTATATAATACGCAAACAGCCCCTTTGCCTAAGAGGTTACAAACCAATGATAACAATACATTTGTGCTTGCGTGTTGTTCATAGCACCGTAAGAATAATATACCCGGTTAGTTATGTCAAAACAATCTGTGGATAACTACAACTACCGTGCTTTAGTAATCGCATTGGTGATCCAGGATATTACCCATAGAATCACGCCGCCGATCAGGGCGGTGACAAAGCTGTCGACCGCAAATCCCTCGATAAATGAAGCAACAAACCAGATGATCAGGGCGTTAATCACCAGCGTGAACAAACCAAGCGTCAGTATGGTAATTGGCAGAGTCAGTACGATTAAAATCGGCTTCAGAATAGCGTTCAAAATACCAAGTACCACGGCAACAATCAGCGCGATATAAAACGAACTAACCTCAAATCCCGGCACCAGGTAAGCTACCATAAGCAGGGCAGCCGCATTGAGTAATAAACGAAGAAGTAAATACATGTGATGAATTCCTAATTACTAATTACTAATTCCTAGTCAAATCCCAATTTTTTAATGCTTAATTAATAAATTGAATCATTAACAATTTACTAGAAATTAGATATTAGAAATTATTAATTAATTTTATTTACCGCCTACGGGATTCGAACCCGTGTTACATGGATGAGAACCATGCGTCCTAGGCCGGGCTAGACGAAGGCGGCTTATTAAACGTCCTAGGCCAGGCTACCTGTCCGCCATCGTCTACGGCGAAGCCGTGGCAAGCGGAGACATAGGCGGCCTAAACGTTTCCGTATCATAGCAAATTAAAGACGGTAAATCAAGCTCGCCTACCCTGGTAAACACAGTATCCGGCCCACGACAAAAAACAATTAATGCTTACGGTAAATCTGGAAAAATATCCCGGCGAGGAAGGACAGCATACCTAGCTGCAAATAGAATGAAGACGAAATAATAATAAACTCGTTCTGCACCTCGGTGAAAAAGCCGAATATACCGCACATAATACCGAAAACAGCAAATGCTATTGGAACATATTTATTTTTCAGCACCTTTGTCACCCCCTTTCCGTATAATCGTTGAAATAATTATTTAATCTTATTGCCGACCTTAGCACACAGACGGACTAGCGCTTCAGAATACCCCCATTCATTATCATACCAGGCAATAACTTTCGCTAAATTTCCACCGACTACTTTTGTTAATTCCAGATCGACGATTGAAGCGTGCGGATTACCGACAATATCAGACGATACGATTGGCTCATCAATGCACGTCAAGATGTCCTGGTATTGGTCGGTGGCCGCGGCCTGTTTGAGCGCTTGGTTAATTTGTTCTTCGGTCGCTTCTTCCTTCAGCACAATAGTAATATCCGAGAGTGACCCAACCGGTATAGGTACCCGGATAGCCATGCCGTCAAACTTACCTTTAAGATCTGGGATAGTGGTTGTGGTTGCTTTTGCCGCTCCAGTAGTGGTAGGAACCAAGTTTTCAGCCGCTGCCCGCGCCCGTCGCATATCTTTTTTATGGGAATTATCCACGATGTTTTGACTGCTGGTATAGGCATGAATGGTTGTCAGCATGGCTTTTTCTATACCAAATACGTCATTAATTACATTGACGATCGGGGCAATGCAGTTTGTCGTGCATGAAGCATTTGACACTATTGGATCATCACCAAGCTCATCATCGTTGACGCCCAGTACGAATGATTGCACCTCTGTCCCCTTTGGCGGAGCAGATAAGACGACTCGTTTAGCGCCGGCATCGAGGTGAGCACTGGCTTTTTCTCGGGTACGAAATACGCCGGTTGACTCGATGACTACATCGACTTCAAGCTCTTGCCATGGTAAATCCTTTGGTTCGCGCTCCGAATACACACGATATTTTTTGCCATCGACTATAACATGCTCATCATCATAGGTTACCTCATGCTCATACCGGCCGTACACTGTATCGTATTTGAGTAAATGAGCCAGCATTTTTGTACCGGATAAATTATTGAGCGCCACTACCTCGAACTGGTCACTGGCATGAGCTATCTTGAATGCCGCCCGGCCAATACGGCCGACACCATTAATTGCAAGTTTGATTGCCATAGTTTTTTATTTGTTATTAATAATGTATCAGAATAATGTTTACGACTGCTGCCTGCTCCACTACATCCTACTCACGAAACAGCACCGTCACTCCCAAATATAACAATCTTTTCCTCCACCACGCGCTGAATAGCTTGAATCGATGGGCGCAGCACCTCACGTGGATCAAATTCGTCAGGATGTTTGAGCAGGGTCTTGCGCAGTGTGTCGGTAAAAGCCAAACGTATTTCGGTATCAATATTAATGATGGAAATGCCATGCTGGATAGCTTCCTGAATCTGTGCTGGTTCAACGCCAGACGCGCCATGCAGCACCAGCGGCGTATCGGGAATGCGGCTGTTGATTTTTTGCAAACGGTTAATATCCATTTCTGGATTGCCCTTGTGCATTTTCATGATACCGTGGACATTGCCCACTGCAACCGCCAGTGTGTCTACTCCAGTCTTTGCCACAAATTCCTCGGCCTCATCAGGATCTGTCATATACTTTTCTTTTTCTTCCTTAGTCATTTCTTCGAGACCTTTGACCACCCCGAGCTCACCCTGTACAAGCACATTTTTACGGTGCGCAAAATCAACCGCTTGTTTGGTCAGGATAATATTTTCCATCAGCGGCATGTCGGACGCATCCATCATAATCGAGGAGAATCCAGCGCGGATGCATTCTGCTACTGACCGAAAACTTTTGCCATGATCCAAATGCAGCGCCACTGGGATGCTGCCTGTTTCTACCGATGCCACGGCCTGAACAATACTGGTAATAGCCTTGAGACCAGCATACCGGATGCTTGTTTCTGATACTTGGAGTATGACCGGTGATTTTTTAGCCACCGCGGCCTGAACCACACCGAGTGTTGTTTCTAGGTTTTCTATATTAAAAGCACCAACAGCATATGATTTGCCCTTAGCCTCCTCGAGTAATTCCTGTAATCGTACTAACATGGTTCAAGCTCCCTCAAATATCGTTATTATTTTATTAAAACTATGCGCTTCCTTTGCCGCGCCGCCAACCAGGGCGCCGTTAATATCGTCCATAGCCGCAAATCCGCCGGCATTATCTGGATTGACCGACCCACCGTAAATCACCGGCAGGGCAGCAGCTACTGATTTATCAGCCAATGAAGCGACTGTGTGCTTAATAAATTTATGAATCACTTGGGCCGATTCGGGCGAGTCGCTTTCCCCGGCATTGTCTACGGCTGTACTGATTGCCCAGCGCGGTTCGTAGGCAATCAGAATTTTTTTCAACTGGTGATGCGGTACCTCGGTCAGACACGTACGAACCTGCTGTTCGACGACCTGTTTGGTCTGACCGGCCTGCTTCTCGACCCTGGTTTCTCCTAAACAAATAATCGGCCGGAGCCCGCTCTGCAATGCCAGCTTTGCTTTTGCGTTTATGATTTCGTCTGTCTCACCAAATATATCCCGGCGCTCTGAATGTCCAAGGATGACGAAACTACCGCCAACCGCCTTCAGCTGACTGGCTGAAACTTCGCCAGTATAGGCACCGCTTTTTTCCCAAAAAATATTCTGGCCGCCGCACGCAGCTTTATCTGCCGCGCCACAAACATACTCCACGTCAGGAAATGAGGGGCAAAGCACAACTTCAACCAAAGCCGATGTAGAGACCTCCAGCCGCTCAATAAACCGCTGCAGCGCTGGCCGATCCATATTCATTTTCCAGTTGGCAATAACGTATGCTGTTGCCATATATTATATAAATGAAGTAATTCCTACGGTCATGGCTGTCACAACGACTCCGGCAATGAGCACCCCGATAACTAGTGCGGGAAAGGAGCGGCGGAACGGTACGCCGAACAAAAATGCTGCGGCTGCACCAGTCCAGGCACCGGTAATCGGCAGTGGAATAGCTACAAACAGCACCAGCGCCACAAATTTTCCGTATTTTTCAGAGGTGACAGAAAAGCGGCGACGTGTCCGGGCGAAAAGCCATATGAAAAATCGATCAAAGAACCGCGACTGTTTGCGCAACCATTGCGCTACTGGATCGAGAAACAGCAGTAGAAAAAACGCGGGAATAGTATTGCCGACCACTGCCCAGAAATATGCGCTCACTACTGGCATATCAAACCCAACAATAGCTACTGGAATCGCCCCGCGTAATTCTGCAATCGGCAACATAGCAATCAGTAGTGTGGCTAATTCAGGTGCAATACCCTGAAAAATCGACGTATAGTCAATATGTATCATATTTATTGTACCATAATTGCATTAAATCGGCCAGAAATAAGCTTGCTGCGCCCAGGTGACGAGCGCTTTTGCTTCAGCAAACCGAGCATCACTGCCAATGCTGTGGAACAGCACGACAACAGTACTCTGCTGACCTGCTGTTTGGCATGCATAGGTAAATCCTGCCTCGTGTAAGTATCCTGTTTTTCCGCCAATTATATCCAGCTCGGTATCGGCCAGTAAACTGTTTGTGTTAGTAATACGGTAGTGGCGTTTTTGATCAACCGTACTAAACTCATATACTGGCACCTGCAAGGCCTCGTTAATCTTTTCATATTGGAATGCTCGTCTGGCAATAACACTATATTCATATACTGTTGAGACATTATCAGGATTCAGTCCCGTCACATCATAAAAAACAGTGTTTGCCAGACCCATTTTATCCACCATCTCATTCATACGCTGAATAAACGCCTGTTCAGCAAGTCCGGTAGAGCGAGCCAACGCCTTAGTCGCATTATTTGCCGAGCCGACGAGACTGGAGAAGAACAAATCACGGACTAATACTATTTCGCCGGGCTGGACATAGAAACGGCTGCCGGGCACGTTACTATTATCAACTCCCTCAATAACAATTTCTGTATCAAAATTCGTATTCGTCTCCAGAAAAACCATAGCGGTTACCAGTTTTGTGAGACTGGCAATAGGCAATACTGCATCAGGCTGTTTGGACCACAACACCTCACCACTCATGCTATCCGTAACAATTCCTGCCTCGGCAGTGACGATACGCCGCGGGCGTACCCATACTGAATCTCGTAATGGTGGGAGCGACTGATATGCATTATGCGCATTGATAGTCTGCCGATGCATGAGCGCGGATACTTCACGCGCAAGCGAATTGACAGGGCTGAATAATAATTTCCCTGGCATATCAATATGCTGAATGTGTATCAGTAATGCAAATAACAAACCGAGCATACGAACTATGCATCATGCTTAGTTTTCTCGACCGTTTCTGCCGCGTCAGATTCTGCTTCTGCTGACGGCATATTAGCAGACTCATCGCGGCCTGCTGATTCCTCGAGCAGTGTCCTGATATTTTCATTATGCCGCAGCGCTTCATAATTCGGCAAATCCTCGACCCGGTCTGCCCCTAAGAACCGCAGAAAATCAAAGGTGACGGTATATACAGTTGCCATTTTTTCACGGTCTTCGCTCGCTTCGATCAGGCCCTTGATCATCAGGTTGCGGATAATCAGGCTGCAGTTAACACCGCGAATCTGCTCTAGCTCGGCTTTGGTGACCGGCCCACGGTAGGCTATGATAGTCAGGGTTTCTAGGGACGGCTTGGTAAGTTCGCCACTCTGCTCTGCTTTTACGAATTCTTTGATTAAATACGCGCATTCAGGATTTGTGGCCATTTGATATGATGAACCGGCCTGCTGAATATGAATACCCCGGTCTGGTGTATTGTACTGTTCCATCAGTGTCTGAACTGCCGCTGCTACTTGTTTTTTATCTTTACCAACGATATCTGACAAACGGCGCAGAGAAATCGGTTTGCCAGAAATGAAGAGTAAGCTTTCAATCAGAATTGTTAGATCCATAGTATGGTGTAAAGGTTAAATATCTTGGTTTGGTTGGTCATCTGGGGATGACACGGGTTTGACGACGATATCGTCAAAAACACCCTCCTGTGCCACTGCAACAGCGCGCTGCTTGACAAGTTCTAATAAAGCTAAAAATGTGACAATCACTTCGGTCTTATTTTTTGACTGCTTCAGCAGCTGGCCAAAATTAATTGTTGCCTGGTCTCTTATCATTTGCTGGATATTGCGGATGCGCTCCTTGATGGAAATAGTACGCGTAATTACTTCGCTTGGCAATCCGACCCATGGCTCCAAACCACTGATGATGGCTTCCATAATTTCATGCATTTTTTCCTGATTCAGCGATGCCGGCGGATTAAAAACTTTATCAACCTGCGTTACCATGCGGTCACGCGTATATAAAAACTTCTTCTTGCCAATCATTTTTTGCAGCACTGTTGAAGCTTCGTAAAATTCCTTATAAATTTTTAGCTGCTTTTCCAGATCAATCCCCTCTTCCTCATCAATCTCCAGACTGGGCAGTAATACCCTCGACTTGATGAGTAGAAGTTTGGCCGCGACGACCAGGAAGTCAGCCAGCTCTTCGGGCGAAATACGCTGACTCGAATTCAAGTATTCTAAATATTGGTCAGTCACTGCCGCTAGACAAACCTGTGTAATATCCATCTTTTCCTGCTCAATCAGCTGGAGCAGTAGATCAAGCGGACCCTCGAATTGTTCGAGCTGGATGTTATACTTCATGCCACAATATAGATTAAAAGATTGACGATAATAAGCGCCGCCCAATTAGCAGCCGTTATCCAGCGCTTGTCCCACCAATTAACAAAATTAAAATGTATATCAGAAAAGGGATAAAAAATCCTCGTCGCCCAGAGGCCGCGATGGCTAAAAATATCCATCAGCAAATGCAGGTAATAAGGTACGGTCAGCATAAGGTAAACTGGCTCAACCGCAGTGAGAACAATTGCCAATATAGAAATTGGGATAAAGCTATGCGTCCAATAGTAAACCGTGACATACGAATCATCTTCCGGAAAATCCTCCTGCAGCGCGACAACTCCCCTGGTAATCCGGCCCCGTTGTCGCAGCCACATGTAGGTAGCCGGGATAATATCAGGTAAAGCTCCGCTTAGGGCCGCCCACCAGATAAGCGGAGGTTTTCTGACGATCGTAGCCCCCCAGGCAGCGTGCGCAATCGTATCCATTATTTCTTAGATTTATCCCGCTTAGCTACAGTCCCTGTTTGTGCTTCCTCCAGCTCGACAAAATCCTTTACCTTCATGCGAATACTTTCGGTAAAGCTGCCGGCACTGAATAGCGCTTGACGCACTCGCTTGAGCGCGTTATCCACGACCACGCCGACCTTATGCACGGTACCAAAAGGAGTAATAGCTCCTGGTTTCACTTTAAATTTGTTTTTCATCTCCCGCTCTTTGGCAATGCTGACTTTTTTGGCCTTGAGCAGTTTTTTTAGTTTTGCCAAGTCTAATTTATAGTGCGCCGGGATAACGACGAGGTAGTATTCCTTATCAGCCTTAACCAATAATGTCTTTGCGATTTCCTGCAATTTCTGCTTGGTGGTCTGCGCTAAATCGTAAGCAGTGTAGACGGTTTTATGCTCGACTATGTTATGCTTTATTTTGTTTTTTTCGAGATGGTTGAGAATTTTTTTTGGTATGGCCATATGATTTGTTATCAGTTTTTAATCTTGGTCTGCGGCGCGGCTTCTTTTTTGCATTTTGTGGAGCTTGTTTATTCTTTTGATCAGGCGTTGCCGGTTTGAGCGGGGTAGGTATGGCTGTTCGCTGATATTGCCGCGGTTTCTTTTGGTAGCGCCGCTGCCAGATCATGACAATCGTCATGGTAGACAGTACCACGATAATCGGCAGCATCAAGATAAAAAAGCCGATCACCTGCCTGGTACTAGTGCTCAAATCGTACATCGGCAAATCATCAAGTGCCTCCCACATGCTTTGGCCGTGGAAAATCGGCACAAACAGCAACACAGCTATCATCAATACATAGCCGGCTATAGCCATGCTCTGCAGTACCCAAAACACGATGTGTATCGTCCTATTGCGTGATAAAAACTGCAGCAGCGCGCCGACCAGGAACAGCATGCCCCAGGGTGAAAAAATCGAAGCAATAACTATGACAATAAAATATATAAACCCATATAAGAGGATGGGACCGATATATTGCTTAAATCTGTCCCAGCCGCTGGGCCCGACTCCTACCTTATCATTATTTTCTGCGTCACGAGGAAAGAGATCGTCAGTCATCTCTGAAGTCTGCATGTGGCGCGTCATCTTTGTCAGAAAATACTTATCACTCGGCGGATCTATCCACGGAGTACCCTGGTCAGTCAGCGCCATTTCTCGGATGATGTCATGCTCCACCCAGTTAGCCCACTTGGTAGAAAATCCTGGCAAAGTTTTTTTATGATCTGCAAATATATACAGCTCGACAGCGATCCGTTCGGGGATGGTATATTCATACGTATTGTATGCATAGCTGATTGTTTCCCCAGAGACTGTTTCGGTCAGGTTATTGTCAAAAGAAGCGGCAAACAAGGCACCGTCAGGCACAACCGGAGCCTCGCCCTCGAGCACGCGCTGGTATGAACTCTGGATAGCGTCAGCCGATGAATAAGCATTTGTGATTTGTACTTCATCAAGTTTGCCACGGAGCGCAGAGCCCCCCTGATCAACACCGCGCTGACCGAGGTGGAGCGTGCCCCTGGTAACCTCACGTGGAGTCCAGGTGGTACTGCTGTACGCTGCCTCAAGCTCATAGCCAGTACCATTGATATAAAGCACTGGTGATTGATCGAGCGACCAGGTAGCGGCAATATGATACCATTTTTCTTGGTCCCAGTTTAATTTAGTGCCCTCAGGCATTCGCCAAGACTGGAACCCGCCATTAGATTTATAAGCGATGAATTGCAAACCGTCATCATACTCGTCTGACGCGCCGTAGGTGGTCGCCCGGCGCAGCTCAAATACATCCTTGCCGCTGGCATCAACAACATTCAGTAATTCCCAGTAGCCCCCTTCGGTTTCCCAATCACTACCTGGCTGGACCCAGAGCTCAACCGTGCCGGCGGCGCTATTGAAAAAATTCGTCCCCTCAAATGATAGCTGATCATGGCGAGTAACAGACACTGCCTGTCCGCTAACTCCTCCAGTATAGCTAATTGGCGCGGTACGGTCTGGTTCGCTGAAAATAGAGGATATTTTCATGGGGTAGACGATATTGTCAGCGGCAAAGGTCAGCATTACCGGCGTGGCCCTGCCCTGGCGCAACTTTTGTCCGACATCTACCCAATCAAGACTTTCTGGATTGATACGCATAGCCACATAATACCAGCCATTCTCAATATAGCTGTTCAGGATATAGCTGGCCGACTCTGGAAAAGCATACTCATGTTCATTGAGCCAGTCAACGAGCGCGTCTTTATTAGTCGAGGAAAGGACTGTCACATCATAATAATCGATTTGCTTCGTCTCGACGACTGTCACGCCCTCTGCTGCGCCAATAGCCTGTGTATCGAGGCTGTGCATAGGCAGACTGCGATAATACCGTGATCCGGTTAGCTGCTCAAGCGAAATAAAGAGCTCTTCTGATCCTTTGGTAACTTCGGGCCGGTTCGGGACAGGTATGACCCAGGCAAAATCCTCGGCATCCCCCTGAAATCCTACCGACACTACCATCGTTTCAATCCCTTCATCATACAGAATCACCGCTTCTTGGCTGGTTTCATACATCCAGTAATGTTCCGGCGGCATAATCATACCGTCAGCCAGTGCTGATAGCGGTGTACTGACTAGACCGACAAGCGCCAGGTAAAATATAAGTTTTTTAATTCGTTCCATACGGTCTATATTAATTGTTACATTTAAAAAATGAATCGCTGCTGTTCGCCGTACAGCTGCTTAACGGCACGTCGGCCGTGCGCTGTCAGTCTGACTTTGGTTATAAACCATTTCTCCGGTGTCCGGCGGCCAAATCCGACTAAATATCCTCTGCTAATTAACCGTTCGAGACTGCGGGTAATAATTCCCTGCTGCTCCTGTGGCAGCGATGATTGTTTATGGCGGCTGTAAAATTTGAGAAATACAGCCCGATCAGTACGGCCACGGGTAGAGGCGGTGGTAAGTAGTATAAATTTCTGCAGTGCGGATAACCGCATATTATTTTTTATCTTGCAGAGAAATATGGAGCTCGTTGAGCTGCGCTGTACTGACCGCTGATGGTGACCCGGTCATTGGTTCGCGGTTGTCTCCAGTTTTTGGAAAAGCGACAACTTCACGAACATTAGCTTCATTAAACAAAACCATAAACAGCCGATCAATACCCGGGGCAATACCCCCATGCGGGGGAACGCCGTAGGAAAATGCCTCCAGCATGTAACCGAACTGCTGTTGTGCTTCCTGGTCTGGAATTCCGATCAGCCGGAATATGTTTCGCTGGATATCAGGATCAGTAATACGGATACTGCCGCCGCCAACTTCAAATCCGTTGAGCACCATGTCGTGTTGCCATGACCGGACCGCATGCGGATTAGTGTTAAGTTTGGCAATATCTTCATCTTTTGGTGAGGTAAACATGTGATGCGCCGGCGCCAAGTGGCCATTTTCCTTTTCCGGCTCAAACAACGGCCAGTCAACAACAAAACAAAAAGCTAACTCGTCTGGATTG
The DNA here is from genome assembly GCA_964415025.1 of uncultured Gammaproteobacteria bacterium. GTDB lineage: Bacteria > Patescibacteriota > Patescibacteriia > UBA10025 > JAHIVO01 > CAYPXF01. The sequence goes on from CAYPXF010000007.1 coordinate 19,557, forward strand.
TCCTTGTCCTGACGCAAGTCAGGTCGGTCAGTGCCATACGTGTCCATTGCCTCCTGGTACGTGAGTCGCGGCCAGGGACTGGCGCTGATTTTTTTTTCAGGAAATATTTTTTTCACCAGGCTGGTAAACAAATTTTCTGTCAGTACTAATATGTCTGCCTGATTCGCAAAAGAGAGTTCAATATCCAGCTGATAAAATTGGTCGGGCGCGCGGTCAGCCCGGGCGTCCTCGTCACGAAAACACGGTGCTATCTGGAAATACCGTTCAAAACCAGCCACCATCAGCATTTGCTTATACTGCTGCGGAGACTGGGGTAGGGCATAAAATTTTCCCTGGTGCTGGCGCGACGGAACCAGATAATCACGCGCCCCCTCTGGGGTTGATTTAGCCAGAATAGGTGTTTCTATCTCATAAAAATCATGGCCGTGCAAATAGTCGCGCATGAATTTGATGGCCTGGGAACGTTTGATAATTTTTTGCTGGTTTTTCTGCCGGCGCAAGTCTAAATAGCGATATGTATAGCGCAACTCTTCACTGGGTTCTTCTTTCGCTGTCTCCCCTATTTCAAATGGTGTAGTCTTGGCCGTAGACAGAATAGTAAGCCCCTGTGCCTGCAGCTCGATTGTGCCGGTGGGCAAATCTTTATTTACTAATTTTTCCGGACGTTTATTTACTAGTCCAGTAACAGCTACTACGTATTCGCCGCGGAGCGACTTGGCCTGTTCGAGTAATTCCTTATCCGCTGCTAAAAAAACTACTTGGACCACGCCCGTAATATCACGTATGTCCGCGAAGACCATTTTACCCATACGCCGGGCAGTATGGACCCAGCCGCGGATAGTGACTGTTTGCGAAACATGCTGGGGAGTGTCAGTAATGCGAGTATGCTTCATAGCTATGTCTCAATAAAATTAAACGTCGCCAAAACCTTAGCCGCTGTCTGGTTATACGGCATTTCAAACAAATAACTATTGCCGATAAAATAGATGCTGTCATTTGTATTTATCCCCGGCGTCAGTCGGTATACCAGCGCATCAGTATCAGCTACCTCCTCGGTAAACGACTGGTAGACGTCTGGGGATACGCCGGTCAGGCGTTCATACGCTTGGGCGATAGTCTCGTTATCAACGGCGGGAAAAGCGCGTAGCGAGAGTGTCTGTGCGCCCGTCTGCTGAAAATCAAGCAGCTTGCCTTCATACTCACCATATACAATTTGCTCTTCGGTGACACGGTAACCGGCCGGATACTGCATACTGAATCCGAGGGAACTATTGGTGTATTGGAGCCAGCCCGTGGTATCGACCTGCTCCGGGATGTTGATGGCGTCATCACGAAACACCCGTACCAGCAGAATATTCGAGGTGGGCGTTGGATTCTCTATCCAGAAAAAATACAGTACATAAAAGACAAAAAACACTACCACTGACTCCATCAGAATAATGGAAATACCCCAGAATGTTGAAATACCTTTTTGATTGTATCGCCGCATATTATGTGCACAAATTATTAGACTGCAAACAATTGGCGCCCTGGTTATCGTATCGATAGTACTGACAAGTTGGCGCCGGGGTATCGAGCGAGGTATAGCCGCACCAATCTACGGTCGCGCCCTGCTTGTCTAAGATCACGTCGCCCACGCCAATGCAATTGCTCTGAAGTATATAATAATCCTCACACTGGTACAGTCCGGTAATAATACATCCGTCCGGATGGCGTGGATGTGATTCGCCGCAATATCCCAATGCCGTATTCCTGCCGGCCGCTATCGCGTTTTGCTCGTTAGCAGTGATAACGATAGCATTTGCCAGTACAACAGTCAGCGCCAGGAGGCCAAATAGAATAATAGCTGTGCTGCTCATTCCTCGCTGGTTCATATTATGGACGTAAACGATTAAGGAGCCGGGGGAAAGGGATAGTCTCCCGCACATGATCCAGGCCGCACAGCCAGGCGACGGTCCGCTCAAGACCAATGCCAAAACCAGCATGTGGCACTGAACCGTATTTACGCAAATCCAAATACCAGCCAAGTTCATTTTCAGACAGCTGATGTTCTTTTAGCCGCTGCTGCAATACAGTCGCATCCCAGATGCGCTCTGAACCGCCGATGATTTCACCGTATCCTTCTGGTGCCAACATATCGTTGCATAGCGCCAGCTTGGGATCCTCCGGATCAGGCTGCATATAAAACGCTTTTATCGCTGACGGGAAGTGGGTGATAAAAATCGGAGTCTGGTACTCTTTTGTCAGCAGTGTTTCATCATCACCGCCCAAATCCTCGCCTTCTTTGATATCTGAACCCAGCTCATGCAGTTTTTGTATTGCTTCGCTATACCGTAACCGCGGAAAATTTCCCCGCGCCTTTGCCAGGAGGCTGGTATCACGCTCCAAAATTTCAAATTCATGGCTGCATGTTGTTAACACCTGTTGTACCACATAGCTGACTAATTTTTCCTGAAGTTTCAAACTGTCCTCGTGCTGCATAAACGCGGCTTCAGCATCCAGCATCCAAAACTCCATGAGGTGCCGTCTGGTCTTCGACTTCTCTGCACGAAACGTAGGGCCAAAATCATATACCTTGCCATGCGCCATAGCCAGCGCCTCTAAATACAGCTGTCCTGATTGGGATAAATACGCAGATTCATCAAAGTATTCCGTTTCAAACAAGGTAGTCGTACCTTCGCACGATGTCGGGGTCAAAATCGGCGTGTCAGTCAAGACAAATCCCTCTTTCCGGAAAAATTCCCGCAGGCGCCAGATAATTTCATCCCTGATGCGCACCACAGCCTGCTGTCGCTCTGACCGCAGCCATAAATGCCGGTGATCCAACAAAAAATCCACACCGTGCTCTTTTTTCCCGAGGGGGTATTCCTCGGCCTGGTGAATCAGCTCAATACCGCTCACCTGCATTTCATAGCCATACGGAGAGCGTTCATCAGCCTGGACCGTGCCATTCACGCGTACGCTTGATTCAATTGTCAGTTGCTCACAGACAGCCCATGCTGCGTCACTGACTTCATTCTTGGACACGACGGCTTGTATCCGGCCTGAACCGTCCCGGATTTGCAGAAAATAAATTTTACCAGAGCTACGAAAATTAAAAACCCACCCTTGTAGCAGGACGGGTTTACCAAGATATTTGCTTATTTTTTTCAGATGCACTTGCTCCATAGGTAAAAATATTATACCTATTTTTGAGTATTTTTGCAAACGGCGGTTTCAACAAAACAGACTGCTGACAATAACGCGGTATATATTACGCGGCCTATTTACCGTGGTTATATGAAGCTGCTTTATCCCGGCCGGTGAATTTATTATAGAGATATTTTATCAATTCAGTAGTAATAATCGTTATGGTTCCATAGATAAATACCAAAACCCATTCAGATAAATTCAGCGGTGTTACCTTAAAGATATTTTGGAAAAAAGGAGTGTAAATCGCCACCAACTGTAAGGCAAACGCCATGATAACGCTCGCTATTAAATATTTATTTGAGAAAAATTTGATTTTATAGATAGGGTTTTTCAGGCTACGGCAAGAAAAGACATAAAACAAAGAATCGACAGCAATAGCCGTAAACACCATGGTTCTGGCTTTGTCCAAATCACCGGTCATCTGCCAAAACCAATAAAATACTCCCAACGCAATAACGCCGGTTACCAGACTGACGATGACCACGATAATTTTAATTTCTTTATCCAGGATCGGGGTCTTGGACGAAACCGGGGGCTGCTGCATAATATTTTTATCACCCGGCTCAAAGGTCAGAGCAATATTTGGAAATCCGTCAGTAATTAGATTAATCCATAAAATTTGCGCTGCCAACAACGGCAAGGGCCAGCCCAGCGACAATGCGCCTACGATTATGACCATCTCGGTAAAGCTGTCTGACAACAGATATAATATTACTTTTTTTATGTTTTCATAGATAATTCTTCCCTGTTCAACAGCAGCCACAATAGTTTTGAAATTATTATCCAGCAAAACCATATCAGCCGTTTCCTTGGCCACGTCTGTGCCAGACCCGAGCGCCACGCCAATGTCAGCTGATTTAAGTGCCGGCGCGTCATTAACGCCGTCACCTGTCATGGCTACCACTTCATCTTTATGTTGCCAGGCATCGATAATGCGCAGTTTATCCTTTGGGCTAACTCGCGCATAAACAGAAAAAACTGCAATGCGATCGCGCAGCTCATCTTCATTCAGCGTGGCAAATGCATCACCCTCGATTATATTATCGTCTTCATGCAGTAAGCCAAGCTCTTTAGCAATAGCTTGGGCAGTCAGCCGATGGTCACCGGTAATCATTACTGGCCTGATACCGGCCATGAGACACGTTTCGATTGTCTCCTTCGCGCCCTCCCGGAGCGGATCTTTAATCACGGCAAAGCCGACAAAAACCATGTCATTTAGCAACTTCTCATCTTCCTCTATACCTGCGTAGTCCTGGGCTACCTGCTTATAGCTAAAAGCTAGCAGGCGCATACCCTGGCTGCTAAGTGTTTCGTATTCTCGCCGTAATTTATCTCGCTTTTTCGAATCAAGTGTATCGATTTTTCCGTCCAGATCAATCCGGGTAGTATGCCGCAGAATAACTTCCGGAGCGCCCTTGCAGTAAATAGTTTTTTCTTTTTTTGTGTTCTGATTAAGCGTGGCCATGAATTTTCTCTCCGAACTAAACGGGACAACTTCTAGCCGCGGATTTTCAGCCCGCAGTTTATCCAGATCAATGCCGGCCTGCGAAGCCGCCATTACAATAGCTTTTTCAGTGGGCATGCCAATAACTGTCCGGTGCTCCATCGCTTCATCAGGGTTTTCTATGTACGCATCTGATGCCAATACCCCGGTTTTTAGAGCTGCGAAATAACTGGCTACGGGCTCGGCCTCTGCCGTGCCTGGCTCTGTATGTTTGGTCGAATCGAGTTTTTTATCATGCGTTATTATCCGTACCACGCGCATTTCCCCTTCGGTCAGGGTACCGGTTTTATCTGTGCAAATAACGGTCGTTGAGCCCAGCGTTTCCGCGGCTACCAGTTTACGTACGAGAGCATGCTGTCGTAATATCCGCTGCATGCCAATAGCCAAAATGACAGTAACGACCACCACGAGCCCCTCTGGGATAGCGGCTACAGACAAAGCTACCGCGGTTGTGAAAATTTCTCGTATATCATACCCTAGCACTAACCCCAGCGCAAAAATTATTGCAGAAAGAATCAAAATAATTATACCCAGCCATTTGGCCAACCGACTCAGCTTGTGCTGAAGCGGGGTCTCTTCTTGCTCTGTGGTTTTAATGAGGCGGGCAATATGGCCCAATTCAGTCTGGTCAGCTGTAGCCGTCACGACGCCAGTTGCTGAACCAGTCACCACAGTCGTCCCCATAAACGCCATATTCTTCCGTTCAGCCAGTATGACTGCTGACGGCAAGGCGTCGGTTGTTTTTTCTATAGGGAATGATTCTCCAGTCAGGCTTGCCTCATCTATTTTTAAATCAGTTTGTTTCAGGATACGGATATCAGCAGGCACCTTATCTCCGGCTCGCAGAATAACAATATCGCCCGGTACCAGCTCGTCTGATTCTATCTTATGCTCATGGCCTCCTCGTTTTACTGAAGTGTACGACGTGACTACCTTACGCAGTTTTTCGAGTGTGCGCTGGGCCCGGAATTCCTGGATAAAACCGACAATGACATTGAGGATAACCGCGGCCAGAATCACCCACATATCAACAATATCTCCTAACAAAAAACTTATGCCTGCGGCGATAAGCAGAATATACGTTAGTGTGCTTTTGAACTGCTGAATAAGCAGTCCAAAAATTGAAAACTTTTTTTCTTCAGGCAAGGCATTATGGCCGTAGCGGGCACGTCGGTGTTTAACCTCCTGCTCATGTAAACCCTCGAGCCTGGCTTGCAAAGATTCCAATACCTGCTCACCTGGTAGATTATAGTAATGCTCTCCCATATAGACTACAGTATACCATATAATTAAACCGTAATAAAAAGAAGTTTAGCGCAAAAAAACACTAAACTTCCTTATGTAAAACTGTTAAGATTATTACTAGATCATTCAGTCCACGTATTTGTCTGACCAACCACAAAGATGACAATCGCCCAGGCTAGGAGGACAACGATCAAGCCAACAACTGCAGCGGTGATAGTTTTCTTAGCTTTCGCAATTTTATCCTCATTACCACCTGATGTGAGCCAGAGAAAACCACCGTACAGAATGAAAATAACAGCAATCAATCCCAAGAAACCAAGTACCCACTGAATAATATTCACCACTGTAGATTCTAAATCAGCAGTGCCCAGTCCAAAGGTAGAACCATAATTACCAGTGCCTACTTGCGCTAGAGCCACTGCTGGCAGTGTTAATCCAACAAGCGTCAAGGCGCTGCTTTGTAATATTTTTTTCATGCGACACCCCCTTTCATTATCCCGTTACACGGACGGATTAGAGCTTTTTTTTAGTATAAAGATAAAAAAACGCCATAAATATTATAAGCAGTAATAGGATAAATATTCCGCCGCCGCTTAGTTCCATAATGCTAGATTATCACTAATTATGCTTATTCTTAGTATAGCAAAAAAAGCATTTTAATCAATAGCCGGCATATAAACCCAACTACTCTGCAGCACGCAAAAACCTTCTCATCTTTTGGGAAGGTTTTTAATGGTGGGTCGTACAGGTCTCGAACCTGTGACACCCTGCTTTACCCCGCCTGAATAGGCGGGGTAAAAAGGCAGGTGCTCTACTTCACCCCGCCCTTCGTGGGCGGGGCAAGCTGAGCTAATTTACTTTTGTATTTACGATTTTTCTTTTTAAGCCACATTTCATGTTTTCTGGCCTCTCTATAACTTTGATGTCCCTTAACATACACAAGGGTATATGGTCTTTGCCGAGCAGTAAACCAATATTTACCCGAGTTATGCTCTCGTAACCTTTTGATCGGATTAACAGATATGCCTACATAGTAGGATCTATTTTTCACACAGCAAATTAAATATGTATAAATCATAGCGCTAAAACAATAAAAACCTTCTCATCTTTTGGGAAGGTTTTTAATGGTGGGTCGTACAGGTCTCGAACCTGTGACACCCTGCTTAAAAGGCAGGTGCTCTACCAACTGAGCTAACGACCCATATACATCATGATTCTAGATGTAGCCAATAGTAACAAATAAATACTAATTTGACAAGGCCATACAATATGAGTATATGGTGGACAAAATGTGTATAGACAGTGCTAAAAACAGCAGTTGAAAAAATTTAATAACCAGAGTACAATACATACACTATTATGCGAAAAAAGGACGCCTCCATAGAAAAATTACCCCCGCAAAACCTAGAAGCCGAGACCTCATTGCTCGGTGCTTTGCTGATAGATAAAAACGCCATTACCAAGATAGCTGACATTATCCGTCCCGATGATTTTTATAGGGATAGTAATGGCATGATTTATGAAGCAATGGTTGATCTATATGAGCAGCGAGAGCCTATTGATGTTGTCTCACTGTCAAATCGCTTGAGTGAATGTAAGCAGCTGGAAACTATCGGCGGTCGGAGCGCCCTGGCCGGTCTGGCGAATTCTGTTCCCAGTTCATCGCATATTGTCACCTATGCAAATATTATCCAGAAAAAAGCAACCTTGCGCAGACTCTTGTCAGTGGCTTCAGAAATTACTGATCTAGGCTACCAGGAAACAGACGAGATTGAGGTGTTACTGGATAAGGCCGAACAGCAGATTTTCGGCGTGTCCCAAAAATACCTGAAGCAAAACTTTATCCCCATCAAATCCGTGCTGACTGATGCCTTTGACCGGATTGATGAGTTGCATCGTGAATCAGGCAAACTCCGCGGCATCCCGACAGGATTTACTGAAATGGACAATCTCTTGGCAGGCTTACAAAAATCTGACCTCGTCATCTTGGCCGCACGCCCCTCACTCGGCAAAACTACCCTGGCCCTCGATATCGCCCGCCAAGTTGCCATTGATAGCAAAATACCGGTCGGCATCTTCAGCCTGGAAATGTCTAAGGAACAATTAGTCGACCGAATGCTCTGTGCCCAGGCACATGTTGACCTGTGGCGGATGCGTACCGGACGGCTGTCTGACGACGAGGACTTCAGCAGTATTGGCAATGCTATGGGAATCCTGTCCGAAGCGCCGATTTACATTGACGATTCAGCAAATTCTACGATTATGGAAATACGGACTAAGGCACGGCGCCTGCAGGCTGAACACAATCTAGGGCTCATCATCCTGGATTATCTCCAGCTAATGCAGGGCGACACTTATACTGACAACCGCGTACAGGAAATCAGCCAGATTACCCGTTCACTAAAAGGTATTGCCCGTGAGCTGAACATACCCATCCTGGCTCTATCACAGCTGTCGCGTGCCGTAGAATCCCGCACCCCGCCGGTGCCTAAGCTGGCTGACCTGCGCGAATCCGGCTCTATTGAACAGGATGCTGACGTGGTGATGTTTATCTACCGAGAGGCAATGTATAAGAAAGATATCGACGCTGAACGCAAGCATATTTCAGAAATTCATGTTGCCAAACACCGCAATGGACCGACTGGTGTTATCCAGCTGTACTTCGACGAAAACCGCGTCAGTTTCAAAAACCTAGAAAAGAAAATTCAATCAGAACCTTCATTTTAGTTAATGCTGTATAGTGAACTTATCTCCCCCGCAACGTTTTTGCGCCTTATTAATCAATATAACCCTACCAAATACCATGTTTGACAAAGTAAAACAGCTCAAAGAGCTCCGCGATCAGGCTTCGCAGATGAAAAAAATGCTGGCCGAAGAAACAGTTCATGCTGAAGCAGCGGACGGTAAAATAACGCTGGTCATGGACGGCAATATGGACGTGCTTTCCATAGACATCGATGACTCCATGCTGCAACCAGACCAAAAAGATACGCTGCAGCAAGCCATGCAACAGGCAGTCAATGACGGAATTAAAAAGGCACAGCACGTCATGGCCCAAAAAATGCAAAGCATGGGCGGACTCAATATGCCTGGCATGTAGTACGTATGGAGCAGTACCCAGATTCAATCAATCAGCTGATAAAACTGTTTATCAAATTACCTGGCTTTGGTCCGAAAAGTGCCGAGCGGGCAGTGTTTTATTTAATCAAACAGCGTCCCGACTATACCCATGCGATTCAATCAGCACTGCATCGCTTGCGGGATGAAGTAAAAATCTGCAGTGTTTGCCACACCGTGGATACTGCCGATCCCTGCCGTATATGCAGCGATACGAAACGAGAGCAACGCATCATTTGTGTGGTTGCCACACCCCAAGATGTACTGACTATTGAAAAGACTGGCGAGTACACCGGCTTGTACCATGTCCTGGGCGGGGTATTAAATCCAGTGGACAACGTCACTCCTGATAAGCTCCATATCCGATCACTATTACAGCGAATACAGACAAACAAGCCGCGATTCCGCGAAGTTATCCTGGCGACAAATCCAGATCTCGAGGGAGAATCAACCGCGCTTTACCTTCATCGTCAGCTAAAGGAAATGCCGGTCAAGGTAACCCGGCTGGCAAAAGGACTGCCCATGGGCGCTACTATAGAATATGCTGACGATGTTACTATCGCCAGCGCGATGCAGGGCCGACGCGAATTACCATAGACAAAAACACAGCCTACCCGGATACGGTGCGTGTGGCTGTGTTTTTTTAGGCGGAAATTTTATTGATGCTTACCTTAGTATAGGCTTGCCGGTGCCCTTTAGTCCGGCGGTACCGTGTCTTGGATTTATATTTCACGACAGTAACTTTTTTACTGCGCCCCTGCTCCTCAACAGTGCCGCGTACTTGAGCGCCACTTACATCTGGCATGCCTACTTTAACAGTGCGTCCGTCAGCATAAAGCAGCACTTCCTTAAACATGATATCTTTGCCAGCTTCAGCGCTGACCTTTTCAGTACGGATGGTCTGGCCTTCAGTTACCACGTACTGTTTACCGCCTGTTTTGATAACTGCAAGTTTCATATAAGCAATAATTAATGCGACTCCCCGCCGGGGCGAGCGTTTAGATAGTACGAACTAGTGTATCATGGCCCGTATTATTTGTCAAAACTAATTCCTACCTCATCACCGATCTGCCAGCCATGGTCAGCGGCGGTGCCGGCCGACACTTCCAGAACATAGGTCGCTGGTGCTGCTGGATCGATTGTTTGAGCTCCTGGCTGAGCACGTTCCGTCAGGCCAGTAATCATACCCTCGTGTATCCAGATAATATCTAACGATATCGCCATGTCAGCCATGCTGAATGTATATTCGCCTGGCTGGTCAAAAACAAAAAGCATGCCCCTGCCTGGGGCAAGGTAGGCGCGTCCTGATAGCCCTTTGGCCCGGGCGGCCGGAGTACGGGCAACTTCGGCTTCGATGTTTACCCCGTCAATAGTCACTGTCGCGGTTTGCTTGAGCGCATCCTTAATATAATACGGCGCCTCATCCTTAATCCGGTTCCCGCCCGCGCTCCATAAAAACACACTGGCTAGGATTGCGACGAGGAGAAAAATAAGTAAATATGTTTTTGAATACATAAAATTATGAATGTGTACGTTGCCGACGTTTGAGCACGATGGTAATAGTGCCAAGCACTGCCATGACAATGCCCGCCACAATAAGCAAGGTTAGCTTTTCGCGACCGCCGGAAAATAAGGCAATACCGCCAAACAGCAGACTGATACCATACAGCAGCAGTACGGCCTGACGATGCGATAAACCGATGTCCAGCAGCCGGAAGTGTAAGTGTTTTTTATCTGCAGTCCGGAACGGCGATTGTTTTTCGAAAAATGCCCGCCTTATAATCACCCAGACCACATCAAGAATCGGTATCCCCATAATCAGGAGTGCGGTGGCAATTTTTGCACCTGACAATATCGCCAACACACCGAGCATAAACCCTGCCAATAAGCTCCCTCCTTCGCCTAAAAATATTTTAGCTGGATGGAAATTCAATATTAAAAATCCAGCCATGCTGCCGGCTAATATGACAGATAGCAGCGCTGTCTCTGGCTGGGCCACTTCCTGATTCAGGCTTAAGAAGAACAATACAAAGGCGCCAATTGTGGTGATCCCCGCTACCAGTCCGTCCAGGCCGTCTAAAAACTTGGTCGTGTACATCATACCCATGAGCCAGCAAAAAGCAAAAATATCGGCAAACAAAGTCAGTACGTATGGGGTGCTATTCCAGCTGAAAAGCTCGATACTAACCGTATCCAGCTGAATAACACCGCCCAGCGGATTGGTGATGTAGGTGATGCCAATTCCCACGCTGATTACAGCCAGTGCCGCCAGGATTGGCCAGATGATTTGCTGAACCGGTTTTCTGTTGTGCAGGTCGTCCAGCGCCCCGCCAATCATTAAAAATACTCCGGCTATACCGATCCCGATTAAGTGTTTTGGTAAAAGATAACCGCCAAATAGCCTGTCCGAAAAAAAAGCGTACACTCCTGTAGTAAAAATCAACGCGCCAAAAATTGCTATACCGCCAATTAACGGCACTGGTCGGCGGTGGATTTTGCGCTCGGGCGCCTGACTCGGATGATCAACAATACCGCGTCGCAGCGCAAACCGGCGCACGCCATAGCTCAAAACCAGAGCACTACCAAAAGCAATGCCAAATGGGATGATATAATGATGCCAGGCAAGCGGATTATCCATGATGACTGTCTAAATATGTTTGCAAAATTATTCGAGCTGCTGATCGATCACGCAAGCCTTTGTTTCTCGGCCGGGGGTTGCGCTGCGATAAAAGCGTATCAGACTCCTGACTGGTAAAACGTTCATCCTGATACGTTACTGGAATATCAAGCTGTGTTTGTATGAGCTCGCCAAATAATTTAACCTGTTCTGCGGCTTTCCCTGATCGGCCCTGCTGGTCAAGCGGCAATCCGATCACGATCAAATCCACTGATTCAGCGCGGCATACTGCATGGATTGCTGGCAATGCTTCTTCAGCGTTTGCTATCGCTATCGTCTCCCGCGGAAACGCATAGCGATGCTCATCATCTGAAATCGCAACGCCGATTCGCTTGGTCCCTGGGTCCAAACCCAACACTTTTGGCATTGTTATAATCGGGTTAATATTTCTGGTCCCTGTTCAGTGATCGCTACCGTATGTTCATAGTGCGCTGATAAAGATCCGTCTGCGGTTACTGCTGTCCAGCCGTCTGTTTCAGTCTGCACTGCCTCGCTGCCCAGATTAAACATTGGTTCAATAGCAATAACCATGCCAGACACCAAATTCGCGCCACTGCCCGATTGTCCAAAATTCGGTACACGTGGTTCTTCATGAACTGCATGACCGACCCCATGGCCTACCAGCGAACGGACGACGCCATAATTGTATTTTCGTGCCAACTGTTCAATCGTATTGCCAATATGCCCGACCGTGTTACCCGGGATTGCCTGATTAATCGCCTGATCCAGGGATTGTTTGGTAATAGACAGAAGCTGTTTTGCTTCAGGCGTAATAGCGCCGATCGCTGCGGAATATGACATATCGGTGAAAAGCCCTTTGTACTCCAGGCCAACATCCACGTCAACTATATCTCCTTCCTGGATAATTTTATCCGACCGGGGGATACCGTGTACCACTTCATGGTTTACTGAAATACAGACTGCGGCAGGAAAGCCGTTGAATCCCTTAAATGACGGCTTGCCTCCTGATTTGGCAAACAGTTTTTCCGCATATGCGTTGATTTCAGCCGTTGACTGACCAGGCTGCATAAAATCAAGCGTACGTGCCAAAATATAAGCCAGCCGCTTGCCGCCCTCACGTAATAGTTTTATTTCAGTATCGCTTTTTTTGAGGCTCATAAATCGAGTTGTTTAACCAGTGCGCGATATACTTCCTGAATAGGAGGCTCGCCGTCAACAGTAATCAGCAAGCCTTTTCGACGGTAGTACTGCAGTACTGGCTTTGTCTGCTTATTAAATATTGCCAGGCGTTGAGCAATCGCTCGCGGCATATCATCCTCGCGCTGGTACAGCTGGCTCTTGCACGTCGGACAGTCAGCTGTCCCGGCCGGGAAATCAATACCATCAATAAATACACGCCCGCAGCGACGGCAGGTGCGCCTGGCGGCTAGCCGCTTAATAGTTGTTTGCCTGCTAATCGGCAAATAAAACACATGACTTAACTGCCGATCAGCTTGCTGTAAGACACGGTCAAGTGCACGAGCCTGCGTAGCATTCCTGGGAAACCCGTCAAATATAATGCCGCGTTGGCGGCTAACCTTATCTACTCTATCCTGTATCATGTGGTTGATTAATGACGAAGGCACCAGCCTACCCTGTTTATTTATTAGCGTATCGATTTTCCGGCCGAGCGGCGTGCTCTGTTTAGCGACAGTGCGCAATAATTTCCCCGCCTCGACATGGACGAGATTATAATGTTCAGCGAGCAGCTCGGCTTGGGTTCCTTTACCCGAGCCTTGCGGACCAATAATTACGATATGGTAAGGAAGTTGCTTCATAGTGAAATTATTTGTTCGATAATTTTCTGCGCCTCCTGATGCAGCTGGTCCAGTGTACCCGTATTGACAATAGTATAATCCGCTATAGCGATCGGGCCGCCTTTTTCAATATTTTCAATCTCCTTATAGTCCCGTTCGGCAGCCTGCTCCCTGCTCAATGAGCGAAATTTAACTTCAGCATCGTCCGTATGCTGCCGATGACGGTTTTCGAGTCTGCCATACCGTACTGCTGGCGGCGCATAAACACAAACAACGATCAAATGCTGTCCGTATTTTTCTTTGAGCATTTTGTATTCTGACCAGCTGTATAATCCGTCTGCTAGTACATCCTTACCCATAGCAAAGTTGGCTTCAAATTTAGGCGTGTTAAGTTTGGCAAATGCGGCCATACCATGCTGGGCGCGTAGTTCTTCGCGAATTTTTCTCTCATTTATTTCACTGATTTCCAGCCCTCTGTTTTTAATTTCATCAATCGTAATCTGGCCTAATCGCACATACGCATACCCAGCGTTTACGAATTGCTCGGCTACTTCGCTTTTGCCAGCACCGCACATACCCACAACCGCAACTATGTTTTTTTTGATTTGTGTCATACGTATAGTATACCTTAATTTATAATACTATTAAAACAAACTTTTCGGACAGGAAAAGCCGTATTAATGCACATGTATTACCAATACTTAAAAACCCTCGTAATTCCGCATTACCAATTGTGACTCTACTTGCTTGACTGTTTCAATAACGACGCTAACCACAATCAACAGGCTCGTACCGCCGATAACTAATGTGTTAATATTTGTTGCCGACTGCACAATATTGGGCAAGACGGCTACCAAGCCGAGAAATAGCGCCCCGCCAAGTATGATTCTGTTAGAAACATAGCTTAAAAATTGAGCGGTCGGTCGGCCAGGGCGTATCCCTGGTATAAATCCGCCCTGCTTTTGCAAATTGTCTGCAATTTGATTGGGATGAAAAATAACCGCAGTATAAAAATAGGTAAATGCGACTACCAGAATGAAATAAAGCAAACCATAGAAAAGCTGATTTTCAAATAGGGTAACAACGCCACTGGAAAGATTGGCCAGCCAGCTGACCGAAGAATTCATAAAATACCGCGCAATCATCGGTGGAAACAGTACAAATGAAATAGCAAAAATAATAGGGATAACCCCAGCCTGGTTCACGCGTAATGGCAAGTGCGTATCTACCCCGCCATACATACGGTTGCCCCTGATACGCTTAGCATAGGAGACCGGGATATTACGCTGCCCTTCTGTAATTATTACGATCGCTGCCACGGTGATAATACCGATAATGATAAAGGCAATAACACCACCCAGCTGACTTGCGTCAAACGTGGCGATCGTCTGCTGCACACTGGTTGGCACTGACGCCACAATGCCGGCAAAAATAAGCAGGGAGATGCCGTTCCCAATATGTTTTTCCGAGATCAATTCGCCCAACCACATCAAGAATATTGCGCCACCAGTAATAGTCACAATGGCTGTAATCAGACTAAAGGTGGAAATTTCCCCGACAATACTTGCTCCGGATTGCTGTAAAAATGTGATCATGCCATAGGCCTGCAGGATTGCCAGTGGTACGGTGGCGATCCGGGTATACTGGTTGATTTTTGCCCGGCCAGCTTCCCCCTCTTTTTGCAATTCCTCGAGCTTAGGGATGACCATGGTCAATAATTGAAAAATAATCGATGCGGTAATATAGGGGCTTAGGCCAACCATTACTACAGAAAAGTTATCCATGCCGCCACCCGAAAATATATTTAGTAACCCGAGTAGCTGGTTTGATTCAAACAAATTACGTAAATTCTCAATATTCACTCCTGGAATTGGAATATGCGCAGCAAAACGAAAAATCACCAAAATCCCCAGAACAAATAAAATCTTGTTACGGATTTCTTTTACATACCAGATTTGGCGTAGTTTTTCCCACATACGGACTAAGCCTAGTTAGTATTTTTCTCCTTAGTAATGTTCGAAGCGGTTGGTGCGGTTTCCTGCACACTGCCGCCCGCTTCTAGAATAGCCTGTTTTGCTGATTGTGAAAAGGCGGCTGCCTGCACTGTAAATTTTTTCTTCATTTGGCCCTGGCCCAGTATCTTTGCCGGACCGCCGTGTCGATTAATCAATCCATGCTCAATCAGTTTGCTGCGATTAATAACAGTACCTTCTTCAAACACTTTGTCGAGTTTGCCAATATTTACCGGCTGCATCGGCGGATGAGGACTTTTAAATCCACGATTTTTAGGAAGTTTTTGCAACACCTGCCGCAGACCGCGGCGTTGTAGGCCCTTTTTCCCGCCAGAACGTGATCGCTGTCCTTTTTGCCCACGGCCGGAATACGTACCGCGGCCTGAACTATTGCCGCGACCGCGGCGCTTTTTACGGGACTGCCCTGGTGATACTAATGAATGCAGTGATAATACCATATTATTTCTTTCTCAATGCCTTTATTTGTTCGCGTGTCAGAAGCCCCTCTAGGGCAGCTATAGTCGCCTTGACGTTGTTAATTTTACTCTTTGAGCCTAATATTTTTGCTACCACATTCTTAATACCGGCTAACTCTAACACTGCCCGGATTGGTCCGCCGGCAATAACACCAGTACCAGCCGGTGCCGGCTTAATCAGCACGCGGGCGCCTCCGTATTTTTTCTCGACCACCTGTGGTATCGTTCCTTCTACCAGATTAACCTTGATCAGGCTTTTTTTCGCAGCACGGACGGCTTTATTGATTGCCATTGATACATCCGCGCCTTTGCGCAGACCCACGGCCACGCGACCCTTGCGGTCACCAATCACTACACAGGCTCTAAAACTCATCCGCTTACCACCAGCCATAACACGAGTAACCCGAGAAATTTCAATAAGCTTTTGATCAAATTCGTCATCTTTGCGCTGTCCGCGACGTTTGTTATGTGGATTTTTATTAGCCATAATTCCTGAATTTATAATGTTAATCCGCCCTGTTTCATGCCTGCTGCAATTGCTTTGACGCGGCCGTGAAATTTCTTACCACGACGGTCAAAGACGACCGCTTTAATATTTGCTTTGGCAGCTTTTTCCGCAATTAACACTCCGACCGCCTGGGCTTTTTCTGTTTTAGTTCCCTTTTTGTTCTTCAGTTCTCGGTCACCTGCCGCTGCAAGAGTAACGCCTGCTTCGTCATCAATAAGCTGGACTGTATTATGCCGCAAACTACAGTATACGGCTGCTCGCGGACGTACAGCCGTGCCCCGCACTTTGCTGCGGACCCGATTAGCGCGCCGCTGATATGTTTCACGTTTTGTTTTAATATGTTTATACATAGTAGTATGAGATTTATCTAACCAGCGCTGGCAGATTTGACAACTTTTCCGGCCTTACGGCGGATTACTTCATCAATATATTTTATGCCTTTACCTTTATACGGTTCGGGCTTGCGTACGCTGCGTATTTGCGCAGCCACCTGGCCGACTGACTGCTTATCAATACCGCTTACCGTAATAATATTTTTTTCAACCTTAATATCTATTCCTGCTGGCGGCTCAAAATTAACTGGATGCGAGTATCCGACATTAAGTGTCAATTTTTTCCCTGATACGGCAGCTCGATAGCCAACACCATTGACTTCCAGCTTTTTACTGTATCCTTTTGTCACGCCTTCTACCATATTTGACAGCAGCACTCGAGACGTCCCCCATAATTCTCTGGACGTTTTCTCATCAGGAGATGAAACAGAGACAGCTACTTGATTATCACTCTGGTCAAAGGAAATCCGCTCGTGAAAATCACGCTCGAGTGTTCCTTTTGGCCCCTGCACAGTGACATGCTGTCCGTCAATTGTCATGGTCACGCCATCAGGTATGACTACTGGCTGTTTACCGATTCTCGGCATATCTAAATTAAATTAATATATTTCACAAATTATTTCCCCGCCTGTTTTTTCTTTCTTTGCCTGGATATTAGTCTTCAGTCCATGTGAAGTCGATAATATCCAAATGCCCAATGACGGCAATACGGTGGGAATATCTTTATAGCCGCGATATACGCGACGGCCGGGCTTGCTGACACGCTTCAGTCCCCTGATCACTGAACCGCCCTGTTTGTATCGCAAGCCAATTCGTAATACCGACCAACCGTTGTCTTCCTGCGTATCTTTTTCAACACGCTCAATAAACCCCTCATTAACGAGAATTTCTGCAACCTGGTGACGTAATTTTGAGTACGGCATGGCAACCTCATCCTGGCGCGCCATTAGCGCGTTCCTGATTCTGGTAAGCATGTCTGCGATAGTATCGGTCATATGTTTAATAGTAGGGATTAATATTTACCAGCTGGACTTCTTAATACCCGGGATCTCACCGTTATTTGCCAACTCACGAAAACAAATCCGACACAGATTAAAATCTCTCATATAACCGCGATTTCGACCACAGCGCCAGCAACGACGCACAATTCGCGTAGAATATTTTGGCTTTTTTTTCGATTTTGCTATTTGAGATACTTTAGCCATAAATCTATTTACTGTTTTTTAAATGGAATACCTAGCTTGGCAAGCAGGACTCGCCCTTCTTTGGCTGTTGTCGCGGTCGTGATAATGGTCGCCTCTAGCCCATGAACGCGCTCGACCGCATCATGCTCAATTTCTGGAAAAACAATATGCTCCTTAAATCCGATTGTCAGATTGCCGTTTTTATCAACGCTCGTCGGATTAATACCGCGGAAGTCTCTGACACGCGGGAGAGCAATATTAATTAGTTTATCCACGAAATAATACATATATGCTCCGCGCAGTGTTACCGATGCACCGACTGTCATGCCTTCCCGTATCTTAAAAGCGGAGATTGATTTTTTCGCCTTTGTCTTGACCGGCCGCTGTCCAGTAATGCGTCGCAGGGTGTCGATGACCATATCAATAAATTTATCATCCTGCAACCCCTGTCCAGCGCCGACATTGACAGTAACTTTTTGCAGATGTGGCACGCTCAAGGGATTTATATACCCGAATGCTTTTTTCATAACGGGTATTATTTCATCCTGATATTTTTTCTGTAATCGTGGTTTAGCCATATAGTATTATTTGCTGTTTGCTGATTTCTGCTTAAGCATAGTGGGAGAAGATTTTTTTGCCGGTTGGGGGCTCGGTTTGGCAGGGGTTTTTTCGTCTACGCGTTTTACATTGGAAGCATGGATAGGGGCATTAAACCTGACAACCTGCCCTTTTTCTCCCATTTTCTTTGGTCGGACATTTTTTGCCAGCATATTGACGCCCTCAACCACAACACGATTCTCACCAGGCAAAACCTGCAGTACTTTTCCTTTTTTACCCTTATCCTTGCCAGTAATAATTTTTACTATCTCATTCTTCTTAACATGCATATGATTAAAGTACTTCAGGGGCTAGTGAAATAATCTTATTATATCCTTGGCCGCGCAATTCCCGGGCAATTGGCCCGAAAATACGGGTACCACGCGGCTCCTTGTTCTGGGGGTTTATGATCACACCTGCGTTTTCATCGAAGCGGAGATATGACCCATCAGGACGTCTGATTTCCTTACGCTGACGCACGATCACCATTTGTACCACTTCTCCTTTCTTAACCATAGCGTGCGGTATAGCTTCCTTAATCGAGACGGTTACTACGTCGCCGATTCTGGCATAACGTTTACGGTTCCCGCCCAGGACCTTAATAACTTCTGCTTTTCGGGCGCCGGTATTGTCGGCGGCATTTAGTTTTGTGTGGGGTTGAATCATGGTTATGAACTAATTTTTTCGATAACCCGCCACCGTTTTTCTTTACTCATTGGCCGTGTTTCCTCGATGACGACAATATCACCAACCTGATACGCATTATCCGGATCATGGACTTTGAATTTCTTATCCATGGTGTATTGTTTATGATATTTGGAATATGCCTTACTCCGGACAATTTTAACAACTATTGTCTTATCCATGGTATTACTGACAACGGTTCCCTGCAGACGACGATGGTGGGCTGAAGTAGCCATAAATTACTTAGTGTTAGTTTGTTTATCTGGTGACGCTGCGGCATCTGGTTGTACCTGCTTGAGAAAATCTTTTTCTTTCAGTACTGTCAAAATGCGGGCAATCGTACGTTTTGACTCGCGTAATTCACGAACATCCTTGTGCTGTTTCGAGGCAATACGGAATGTTAAATCACGCCTTGCTTCTCGTTCTGCTTTTAGCATTTTTTGGAGCTCGCTTTCTGATTTTTTACGCAGCGTTTCTATATCCATATTATTTGCTGATAAACCTTGTCTTAGTCGGTAGTTTGTGCGCTGCCAAACGGAATGCTTCCCGGGCTACTTGCTCCTCTACGCCATCCATCTCGAACATGACTGTGCCGGGCTTGACTACGGCCACGTAATGATCAACAGAG
Source organism: uncultured Gammaproteobacteria bacterium (assembly GCA_964415025.1). Taxonomy (GTDB): domain Bacteria; phylum Patescibacteriota; class Patescibacteriia; order UBA10025; family JAHIVO01; genus CAYPXF01. The sequence goes on from CAYPXF010000007.1 coordinate 39,470, forward strand.
CCCTTGCCCCCGCCCATCGGAACCTCTGAACCGTGTGTTGTCACTGGTTTGTCCGGGAAAATTCGAATCCATATTTTACCGCCCTTGTGCATATAGCGCGTCATAGCACGTCTCGCTGACTCGATCTGCCGTGAGCTAACCCAGGCGGCTGATATCGCTTTCAGGCCGTAGCTCCCAAAATCAAGCGACGTCTTCGAGCTGGCTTTACCGCGCATGCGACCCTTGTGCCATTTTCTATGTTTTACTTTACGTGGGATTAACATACTTATTATTGTTTCTCCTTATTGTCATCATCAGAAAACTTCTCGCCCCGATTAATCCAGACCTTAACACCGACAGCGCCATAGGTCGTATGTGCCGCGCCGCGGGCATAATCAACATCCGCCCGGAGGGTATGCAGCGGTACGCTCCCTTCTGAAAATTTTTCCTTACGTGCGATTTCTGCTCCGTTCAGCCGTCCGCCTACAATAATGCGCACGCCTTTTACTGAACCTGACTGCATCACCTGATCAATGGCCCGTTTGGCTGCTCGTCTGAAAGGAATGCGTTTTTCCAGCTGCTCAATAATATTGCAGCACACTAACTGCGCATTGGCATTGGGATTACTGACTTCGTGAATATTGACCGTGAGCTTCGTCTTCTTATCTAAAAAATTCTTCTTTATCTCTTTTTTCAGGTCATCAGCGCCAGCGCCGCCGCGACCGATAACAATGCCAGGCTTCGAAGTATGGAGGTTGATTATCACCTTACCCCCGCCAGAGCGTTCGATTTCAATCTTGGCAATACCGGCTGCGCGCAGCTTGTGCTGTAAATATTTCCTTATTTTGATGTCTTCCTCGAGCTTAGCAGCATACTCACCTGGCTTATTAGAAAACCATTTTGATTTCCAGCCCTCGATAATGCCGATGCGAAATGCTCGTGGATGTACTTTTTGTCCCATACTATCGTTCTCCTAAACGTCGACTAAATTTATCTTTGAGACCGCTAAAACCCTTGTCCGCTTTTTTCTGCTGTGGCTGCTCTTCACCTAGCGCCGGTTCCTCGGTCTTTTTACCCTTGGCTTCCTGCTTAATATCCTGATAATCAACCACCGGACCGTCCTGTGACTTGCCTTTTTTCTGCTTGGAGCTAGCTGACGCGCTTGCTTTTGTCGCTTTTATTTCATCGAGTACGATGACCACATGCGATGAGCGTTTGCGGATTTCTGCGGCGCGGCCAAAAGCTCGTGCTCGCCATCGCTTCAATGTTGGCCCCTGATCTACCGTTATCTGTTTTATATATAAATTATTCTTATCAAGTTTGAAATTATTTTCTGCGTTAGCAATCGCCGAGCGTAATAACTTCAGGATGGGCCTGGATGCAGCTTTTGATAAATACATAAGCTGGTATTCGGCTTCCTCGGTCGTCATCCCGCGGATAACATCAGCTACTAACCGTACTTTTCGCGGTGACATGCGCAGGTGGCGTAATTTTGCGTTAACTTCCATAGAGATGTCTGTTTGGGCCTATTTAGATTCTTCCTTCTTCGGTGCAGCGGCGCCGGCAGCGGCTTCTTGTTCCCGCTGCATGCGGCCGCCATGGCGTACAAATTTGCGCGTTGGTGAAAATTCACCCAATCGGTGTCCAACCATATTCTCATCCACCGAAACATTGACGTGCTCCTTGCCATTATGCACCCCAAAAGTAAAACCGATCATTTCTGGTGTAATCACTGAATCGCGGGACCATGTCCTGATAACAGTTTTATCGCCAGATTTAAAATTTGACAGCTTTTTCAGCAGTTTTGGATCTGTGTATGGTCCTTTTTTCAGACTTCGTGACATATGCTTATGTTAGGGCAATAAAGTATAGCTTTACTTTTTTCTGCCTTTTCTTTTTTTAATAATATATTTATCAGAGGGTTTGTATTTTTTTCGCGTTTTGACTCCCAGCGCAGGTTTGCCCCATGGCGTCTTAGGATGCTTCAGGCCGATCGGCGAATGCCCCTCACCGCCGCCGTGCGGATGGTCAACCGGATTCATCGATTTACCTGTCACTGTCGGACGGATTCCAAGCCAGCGCTTTTTACCGGCCTTACCCATGCGGATATTTTTCTGATCAATATTTGATACCTGTCCAATAGTCGCCATGCAGTCGCCGCTGAAAATTCTCACCTCTCCAGATGGCATCTTAAGCTGCACTTTACCGGCATCCATTGCCTGGATAATAGCGCCAGTACCAGCTGATCGGACAATCGTGCCGCCACTGCCAGGATTTAATTCTATGTCATGGACAGTTACCCCCAACGGAATCTTCATAAGCGGTAGCCGGTTTCCCGGTGCTATTTCGGCTTGGTCTTTGGAACATATCACAGTTGCCCCTTTTTGCAAACCATCAGGAGCCAGGATATAGCTTTTTTCGCTGTCTTCGTATTGGATCAACGCTATCCAGGCGGTTCGGTTTGGATCATATTCAATAGCTAGTACTGTCGCCGGCTGATCATGTTTATCCCGCAGACGGTCAATCATGCGATAAAAACGCTTATGTCCCCCGCCCCGATGCCGTACTGTAATCTTTCCCTGGGTATTACGGCCGGCTTTGCTCTTAATAGGCTGCCGTAGTTTTTTTTCAGGACGCTTTTTATCCAGGAGGGTATGATCGACAACACTGGCGTGTCGACGGCCGGGAGTGGTTGGTTTGTAATGCTTAACTGCCATGATGATTAGTAATTGGTAATTGGATATTGGTAATTGGAAATTTGTTTTTACAGTCCTTCTTGGATATCAATCTTCTGTCCCTGCGGTAATGTAATGATAGCCTTTTTCCAATGCTTGGTTGATCCCTCGGTACGGCCATAGCGTACATACTTACCGGCCATAGTGACTATATTCACCTGTTGTGCTGAAACACCGTAAACATTTTTTATGGCTTTACGTACTTCAGTTTTATTTGCCCGCGGCGTTACTTCAAAAACATATTTATTCAGGGCGCTAAGTGATGATGCTTTTTCAGTGATGAGCGGCCGTACCAGTACTCGATATGCATTGCCCGTATCCTCTTTTTTTGCTTTAGCTTTTTTATCTTTGGCGCTGACTTTTTTCTTAACCGTGGCCAGACTGCCGTCAGGTCGGACAACAGTCTCTGTTTTTTCTTCTTCCTTTTTGGGTGGCTGTTTCTGGGCAGACTTATCTACGGCAGCTTTTTTCTGTTTTTTCTTATCCTCGGACCTTTTAGGGCTTTTTATTTTGTCTAAAATTCCCATATATATATATTATGCAGTATAGGTTTTTATCATTACATCGAGTGATGGTTTTGGCGCGAGTAACACCTCAGGTCGTAGTACTGCTACCGTATTCAGGCTGTTTGCCGGCAGTATAGACACCTGTGGCATGTTTCGCGCTGATTTTGCCAGGATAGCATCTGCGCCCGGCGTGATGATGAGCACTTTCGTACCAATAGAGAGCGCCTGTAGCAGTCCGGCTAATTGCTTCGTCTTAATAGATTTGAATTGCAAATCCTCGAGAATTACTATTTTATTGCGCTGGGCTTTGTCAGTCAGCGCCATGCAGAGCGCCTTGCGCCGGGCTTTTTTATTCATTTTCAAGGTATAATTTCTGTCCTGACGCGGACCAAAGGTGACACCGCCACCGCTCCAGAGCGGCGAACGGATAGAACCATGGCGCGCCCGTCCGGTTCCTTTTTGGCGCCAGGGTTTGCGGCCGCCACCGCGCACTTCAGATCGATCCTTGGTATGGGCTACCGTGGTGCGTGCATTGGCCATGTGCGTGCGGACTGCCTGCTGCACAAGTTCTGGATTTATTTCAACCCCGAATAATTTCGGCTCCAGCTCAAGACTGCCTTTTTTCTCGCCTGCTTGATTATAAATATCTGCTTTAGCCATGGTATATTATTTATTAGCTTCAGGTTTTTTGGTGTCAATCTTTTTTGATGCTTCGCTGTTTTCTGAAGAAATTTTTTGATTATTTGCTGCGTTACCGGGCTGCTCTTCTTTTTTTTGTGATTTCTCTGGTTGCTCTGATTTTGGTGCTGATGTATTCTCTGCTGCTTGACCGGCGCCACCAGATTCCTGCTTAGCAGGCTGATTTAATGCCATATCGCCTTCAGCAGTAATACGTACGAGACTATTGCGAGCACCGGGAACAGCTCCCTTGATATATAGTAAATTTTTCTCTCCATCTACTTCGATAATTTCTAAATTTTTTACGGTTACCGTCGCGTTGCCCATTTGACCGCCCATACGCGTGCCCTTAAATACCCGAGCCGCATCAGTCGCACCGATTGATCCAGGCATGCGCAATTGGTCTTTATCGCCATGAGAACCTTTGCCGCCCTTAAAACCGTGTCGACGTACAACTCCCTGAAATCCCTTACCCTTACTGTTCCCAGCAATACGAACTGTATCACCTGGGGCAAAGACATTGGCTGTTATCACGTCACCGCGATCAAGGTCAGCAGCTTGGTCCAGCCGGAATTCACGAAAATAGCCAAATGTATCAAGTCCCTTAACATGTCCCTGCTGCGGTTTTGGTAAATGTTTTTTCTGGCCAAAACCCACCTGTACCGCATCATATGAATCGACCGCGGCTGTTTTAACCTGTGTAACCGTACACGGTCCAGCCTGCACCACTGTTACGGGAACAGCTGCGCCGTCTTCTTGAAAGCGCTGAGTCATGGTTATTTTTTTACCGAGAATAAATTTCATAAAAATCTAATAACTAAAAAACCGGTCATGTATGCTTACAATTCGACTACCAGGAGTATGAAGTCGAACTCTTTCGACCGGCTTTCATCCTGCTGGTAAATCGTTATCCGGGGATTAGCGCATACTATATTTGGATTTTCATCCCCAGAACCTATCCACCTAACAAAGTATTGTCAATCATTCATTACATTTTGATTTCTACATCAACACCGGCAGGCAGGTTCAAACTCATCATGGCATCAATAGTCTTTGGTGTTGGGTTCAGAATATCAATCAAGCGTTTATGTACGCGCATTTCATACTGCTCACGAGCGTCTTTATGCACAAAAGTTGAGCGGTTAACGGTGTATTTTTTCTTTTCTGTGGGAAGCGGAATAGGGCCACGGGTGATCGCGCCACTACGCGCGGCGGTATCCAGAATCGTACGCGTCGACTGATCAATAATCTTGTGATCATAGGCACGAATCCTAATCCGTATGCGCTGCTGGATTTCTTCATCATTATTGCTTGTATTTTTTGCTGATTGCTCGTCTGCCATTACCTAAAATTGATGTAGTTTTTTAAATGTCAATTTATAATGCAGAAAATCCTGGGCTAGTGCCCAGAATTTCCATGATTTAATTGATGATCTTCGTGACTACTCCAGAGGCGACAGTATGTCCGCCTTCGCGGATAGCGAAACGCTGCTGTTCCTCGAGTGCAATCGGTGAAATAAGTTTTACTTTCACGCTCACCGTATCTCCCGGCATGACCATTTCAGTGCCCTCTGGGAGCTCAACTTCACCAGTAACGTCTGTGGTGCGGAGATAGAACTGCGGCTTATATCCCTTGAAAAATGGGGTATGCCGTCCGCCTTCTTCTTTATTCAGTACATAAATTTCTGCTTCAAACTCGGTATGCGGCGTGACACTGCCTGGCTTAGCCAGTACTTGTCCGCGGTACACATCTTCTTTTTTCGTGCCGCGCAGCAGAATACCGGCATTATCACCAGCCTGCCCTTCATCTAGCTGCTTGTTAAACATTTCAATACCGGTTACTACTGTTTTAGTAGTGTCTTTGATACCGATAATCTCAATTTCTTCATTGAGCTTAACTTGACCCCGCTCAATTCTACCAGTCACGACCGTGCCGCGTCCTTCAATCGAGAAAATATCTTCGATAGGCATGAGGAATGGTTTATCAATATCGCGTTTAGGCTCTGGGATGGTTTCATCAAGTTTATTAATCAGTTCAGCAACAGCTTCCTGGTGTTTTTCATCACCTTCGAGCGCCTTAAGCGCTGAACCCTTGATAATCGGTATATTATCGCCATCATATTCATATTTTTTCAGCAAATCGCGAACCTCGACTTCTACCAAATCAATCAGTTCCTGGTCATCTACCATATCAGTTTTATTCAGAAAAACGACCATATTCGGCACACCGACCTGACGGGCCAAGAGAATATGTTCACGTGTCTGGGGCATGGGACCGTCAGCAGCTGACACTACCAGAATAGCGCCGTCCATCTGTGCCGCGCCAGTGATCATGTTCTTGACATAGTCAGCGTGTCCCGGACAGTCGATGTGGGCATAGTGACGTTTTTCACTTTCATACTCTACATGCGCGGTAGCAATAGTAATACCACGTTCTTTTTCTTCTGGGGCATTATCAATCTGATCTACGGACTTTTCCTGGACAGTATAGCCCTTAGCCTGCAATGTCTTCAGAATTGCAGCGGTCAGGGTTGTTTTACCGTGGTCAACGTGTCCAATGGTACCAACATTGACGTGCGGTTTTGATCGTTCAAACTTAGCCATAATTGTATTTACTTAAAGTTTTATATGTGAATAATAAGTAAAGAATAATGAAATCCGAATATTTGTCAAGTAATTTCTATAAATATGGTGCAATCTGAATTATACCAATGACATCCATTTTCCGCAAGATAAAAGGTAAAAGCTAAATAGTAGTGACTGCAATAATAGTATTAGTAATTATTTCTCCGCTAATATTAGCTCTATATCCACCAAAACAGATTATCCGACAGAAGAGGTTATCCCCAATTATGTGGATATGTAATACGGTTTACTTTTTCTCATCAGTGCCCAGTAAATCATCTAATACATTTTTTGGGACTTCTGCATAGTGTGAAAATTCCATAGAATATGAAGCTCGTCCCTGGGTCATCGACCGCAACTGGGTGGCATAGCCAAACATTTCTGCCAGCGGTACGTCAGCATCGATAATTTTTGATTTTGCGCGGTCTCCCATTTCCTTGATAGTGGCGCGCTTAGAATTCAGATCACCAATAACATCACCCATAAATTCTTCCGGAGTAATGGCTTCTACTGTCATGATAGGCTCGAGTAATACAAGATTTGCTTTTTTTGCGGCTGCCTGCACACCCAGAGAACCAGCTATTTTAAAAGCTGCTTCTGACGAGTCCACCTCGTGGTATGATCCGTCGAGTAATGTCACTTTTGCATCGATCAAAGGATAATGAGCCAGCACGCCTTTTTCCAATGCTTCTTTCACGCCCTTTTCCACGGCCGGAATAAACTCAGTCGGAATGTTGCCGCCCTTAACCTCATTTGAAAATTCATATCCCTCGCCCCGTTCTTTCGGCTCGATGCGGATAATAACATGGCCGTACTGTCCGCGGCCGCCAGACTGACGTACGTATTTTTCCTCTGCTTCGGCGACTTTGGTAATTGTTTCTTTATAAGCTACCTGCGGATTACCGACATTGGCCTCTACATTAAACTCACGCTTCATACGATCAACAATAATATCCAAATGCAGCTCGCCCATACCAGAGATAATAGTTTGGTTGGTTTCATCGTCGGTACGTACCCGAAAAGTGGGGTCTTCTTCAGCCAATTTTGACAAAGCCACGCCCATTTTTTCCTGGTCAGCTTTTGTTTTCGGCTCAATAGCCACGGAAATAACCGGTTCTGGGAATGTAATTGATTCGAGAATCACCGGATTATCCGGATCACACAGAGTATCTCCAGTGGTCGTGTCTTTCAGCCCGACAATAGCTGCGATTTCCCCGGCAAACACTTCGTCAACCTCTTCGCGGTGATTGGCGTGCATACGGACTATCCGGCCAACGCGCTCTTTCTTACCAGTGCGGGTATTTAATACATATGAACCGGCCTTAAGCGTTCCAGAATACACCCTGAAAAATGCCAGCGTGCCAACATAGGGATCAGTGGCGATTTTAAAAGCTAGCGAAGCAAACGGCTCACTATCATTAGTTTTTCTAGTGATATGTTCCTCTGTTTTCGCGTCTTTGCCGGTAACTGGCGGTACATTAAGCGGGGACGGCAAATATTCCACTACCGCGTCCAATAGGAACTGCACCCCTTTATTTTTCAGAGCAGAACCGACAAAAATCGGCATTAATTTGTTATCAATTGTCGCCTGGCGAATCACTTTTTTCAGCTCTTCAAGTGTCGGCTCTGTACCGTCTAGATATTTTTGTAGTAATGCATCATCTTGTTCAGCAACCTTTTCAACTAATATGCTTCGGTATTGTTCGACCTTGTCTTTCATATCTTCGGGGATGTCCTGGTCTTCCCATTCTTTGCCCATGTCATCCTTATACACACGCGCTTTCCGCTCTAGCAGGTCAATGATCCCCTGAAAATTTGCCTCGGCGCCAATCGGCAGCTGGACTGCCACTGCGTCAGGAGTCAGCCTTTTTTGGATCATATCAATATCAGCGTAAAAATCAGCGCCAGTACGGTCCATTTTATTGACAAAGCCCATGAGCGGGACTTTGAACTTTTCTGCCTGGTGAAATACGGTTTCTGACTGCGGTTCTACACCGGCTACACCGTCAAAAACGATAAAACCACCGTCTAGTACGCGCAGACTCCGCTGAACTTCGACAGTAAAGTCAATATGCCCTGGTGTATCAATAATATTGATGCGATGGTCTTTCCAAAAACAAGTGGTGGCAGCAGACGTAATGGTAATGCCACGTTCGCGTTCCTGTTCCATCCAGTCCATTTCCGCTTCGCCCTCGTGTACCTCGCCAATCTTATGCTTGCGGCCAGTGTAATACAAAATACGCTCGGTCACTGTAGTTTTTCCGGCGTCGATGTGCGCAATTATTCCGATGTTTCGTGTCTTTTCTAGGCTATACTCTCTGGGCATGGATAATGTATTTTAATTAATTAACATCTTGAGTTTACCGAAGCATGGGCCATAATCCCGATATTACGGGCATTTTTAGGCTATATGCTAGTAGCGTAATTTTTCAAATAGGTAGCCATTAATATGTAATTCGAAAAATTACATGGTACCTATTACCTAATTACTTCCCTACGCAAAATGCGCAAAGGCTCGGTTAGCTTCGGCCATCCGATGCACGTCTTCACGCTTTTTCATGGCGTTCCCCTGTTTATTCATGGCATCCATAAGCTCCTGCGCCAGCCGCTGTTTCATGGGCGTTCCTTTTTTGGCAGTGGCCGCATCAATAATCCAGCGCATAGCAAGGGTAATTTTTCGTTCACCGGTTACCTCGATAGGTATTTGGTAATTAGCGCCGCCAATTCGTCGTGACTTTACCTCTAATACTGGGGAAACATTGTTAATTGCTTGCTCAAACACGTCAAATCCCTTTTTCTTTGTTTTTTCCTGGATAAGACCAAACGCGCCGTAGACGATCTCTTGTGCCACGGACTTTTTACCGCGTTCCATAATAAGATTAATAAATTTGGCGACTAATTCGCTCTGGTATTTAGGGTCGGGTGAGATAGTACGCTTAGGTGCTTGCTTGCCTCGCATATTTGTTATCCTTTCTTGGTTTCTTTTTTAGCGCCGTACAGACTTCGGCTCTGTTTACGATCACTTACTCCCTGGGTGTCAAAAACACCCCGGACAACATGATACCGTACACCAGGCAGATCTTTTACTCGACCGCCTCGAATCATAACGATTGAGTGTTCCTGCAGATTATGCCCCTCGCCGGGAATATAGGCGGTAACTTCCATGCCGTTTGATAAACGTACACGGGCAATCTTCCGTAGCGCTGAATTCGGCTTTTTTGGTGTAACAGTAGTTACTTTTACGCATACACCGCGCTTAAACGGTGAACCTTTTGGCAGCGTCGTTTTTTTACGTTTTATGGTATTTAAAACAGGCTGCAAAGCAGGAGTTTTTGATTTCTGCTTTGTAGATTTTCGTCCCTTTTTTACTAATTGGCTAATAGTTGGCATATCTGTTGAGAAAATTGGGTAATAAAAAAAGTCTTCTTTGCGATGACCGAGGTGACACTATCATACCACACGGAATTTAAAGGTGTCAACTCTTGCAGCTGATAATAAAACAAAATCAAAAAAAGTGCAAATACTACTCATGCTAGCCAAATATCCGCAAAGCTAATGAATACAGCGTCCGAAATAAGGCAAAGAATATTGAACCGCCAAAAATTACCAATAAAATCAAGAGCCACGGACCATATCGCTCAAACGTGGCAATATAATGCTGAAAACGGGTTGGTATGAGCGCGTATAAAACTTTCGAACCATCGAGGGGTGGAATGGGCAGCAAATTAAACACGGCTAAAATAAAGTTAATATATAGTAATATTGTCAGAAATGAGGCTAATAAGTTTTCAGGGCTAAGAATATTTGTACCAACTAAAAGCTTGAGCAAAAAGCCAAAGATGAGAAAACTGATAATGTTTGAGGCCGGACCTGCCAATGAAACAAGTACTGGACCCCATTTGGTATTTTTTAGATTATACGGATTAAACGGCACAGGTCGACCCCAGCCAAAACCGGCTAAAAGCAGAACTATAAAACCAAACGGATCAATATGAGAAATAGGATTCAGTGTCAGCCGTCCCTGGTACCTCGCCGTATTATCCCCCTGGAGATAGGCTGCCCAGGCATGCGAAAACTCATGTATGGTTATCGCATACACGATGCCGATTAGCCAAATAACGAGAAGGATTGGATCAGATAAAAGCTGCCACATATATTGCTTGACGCGTATCAAAAAATTAGGTACGCTAATTATACCAAAATTAGTAATATCATCAACTCGTATGGCACGTGTATGTAAAATCTGCGGCCGCGGCGGTCTGGTCGGTCATAATAGAAGTCATTCAAATATCGCTACTAAGAAAAAACAGCATATCAATCTGCAGCAAACTTTGTATAAAGACAAAAAAGTTAAAGCCTGCGCCCAGTGTATTAAGACTCTGACTAAAAAGACAACTAACTAAACTGACGCAAAGAAAAAAGCAGCCCGTATTAGGCGCTTTTTTATTTCCGATATATTACCCGCCAAACCGGCGCTGGCGATTGTGATAGTTGGCAAGCGCTTCATCCATTTGCTGGGAGCCAAAATCAGGCCAATAGCTCGGAGAAAAGAACAATTCGGCATACGCCATTTCCCATAATAAAAAGCCTGAAGTCCGTTTTTCTCCGGAGGCGCGGATAATCAGATCAGGATCTGGCACGTCGGGTAAATATAAAAACTGCCGCACCAGCTCTTCGGTTACCTTGGCTGCGGTAATACCCGCAGTGATCATCTTTTTAATAGCATCGATAATCTCTGCCCGGCCGCCATAGTTAATGCCGACATTTAGGGTGATCGCTGTATTGTTTTTAGTCTTTTCCATGGCCTGGTCTACTGCTTCATGAGCAAAAGCCGGCAGCTCATGCAAACGGCCGATAATATTGAGCTTAGCACCGCGCTTCATAAATTCGTCAATTTCTTTGATAGCCACTTGTTTTATAAGCTTCATCAGGTAGCTGACTTCCTGTTTGGGTCGGGACCAATTTTCAGTGGAAAAAGCCCAGACCGTCAAGTACGGTATGTTATGTGCTAGACACCAGTCACCCACGCGCTTCAGCGCCTCAACACCTTCACGATGTCCGGCTAATGTCGGCTTACCGAGCTCCCTGGCCCAGCGACGGTTACCGTCCATGATAATGCCAATATGTTGTAGATTTTTCTGTTCCATAGCTGTCATGTAATCTACGTTATTATCTGATAAATCAGGCAAAAAAGCAAACAGAGCGGCTATTGTATATAATCAAGTAAGGTATTATTAAACGCTTTGGCCTGTTCCTCCATAGGAATATGGCCAGCCTTAGCAATTATGGTAAATTCAGCCCAGTGAATACGGTCATGAATTTGCTGTCCAGTCGACAAGGGGATAGCGCTGTCATATTCGCCCCATATAATATGTGTCGGCACTGACACTTGGTCAATCGGCTCGGGTAACTCATTACGGTGATAGTCTGATAACATCCGGACCAGCCCACTATCCCACCCCCGTATGTGCAGCGGTATGACATACGTATCTATTAATTCTTGATCCACTATGGCGGCGTCATGATAAAACCGCTCTAAACCCTCCTGAAAAAACTCCGGGGTGACGGTCCACCGGATAATCAACTGGGCCCAACGCTTGAGCGGCGGGAAGCGTAAAAATATTCCGCCGATTTGATTAGTCCACTGGTTTTTTTCTACGATTGAGGCATCGACTAAGACCAGTTTGCTTACACGGTCCGGGTAAGCCAGAGCAATATGACTCACTATATTGGCACCCATACTGTGACCAACAAGCACTGCATGCTGTATGTCTAATTGATCCATTACGCCGAGTACCATGGCCGCTTGCGCCGGATGCGAATAATCATTATCAAATCCTTTTTCTGTCACATGAAACCCTTTGAGGTCCACCGCTACCGCACGGTATCTGGCATCAGCCAGTGCGGGCATTGTATACCGCCAGTTGAACGTGCCGCCGCCAAAACCATGGATTAACACCACCGCCTGACCGTCAGCCGGTCCTTGTTCGACAATAAAGGTTTCGTAACCATTGACCGTGACAAAACGGCCGTCTGCTGGAGCCAGCATATGACGGTCTATGTATTCCTGTCCAGGCAATGGCACGAGGTGCGAAGCAAAAATAGCGGCAACAATGATAACCAGGATTATTATGATCGTTTTGAATGCCCTTGACATGATCCTAAGATAAATAATATTTTTTGTGTTGGCGATAAATAAAACCCTCCCGTTCTAATTCAATAACAGCTCTTTGCCACGCGCTACGTGCCACGGTAAATTTTTCTTCAAAATTATTCAAGGTATGAGGACTCCGCGCTAATAATTTGAGAACGGTACCGCGCACCTGCCGATGCGATCCCTCGAACCGCGACTGTCGTGTATAGCGCTGACTGCGTCGGCTGATATTTCCCTTGGTCTGTTTCAAATACGTTCCATAATCCATCAGCGCCCAAAACCACTCACGCGGGTTTTGTTTGTCCATGGTTTGCTCGACCAATGGCACTATTTCACGGTCAGACACTTTTTTGCGTTCAGGATAAAAATGGTGTATATACACTGAACGGATATTTGTTTCGATAAATGATACCGGCATGTTAAACGCATATACCAGCACCGCGGCGGCGGTAGCCGGCCCTATCCCAGGCAGTGCTACTAACTGTTCCGTAGATCCGGGCAACCTGCCGCTGTACTCAGTGACTATCTGTTTTGCCAGCTGGTGCAAATACCTTGCCCGACGATTATAACCCAGGCCTGACCATAGGCGGTACACATCGCCGAGCGAGGCACGGGACAACGACCGCCAGCTTGGAAATCGCCTGATAAACAGGGTGAATTTGGTCTGTACTCTCGATACTTGGGTCTGCTGTAGCATGATCTCAGACACGCAAATACGGTACGGCGTGCAATTAGACCGCCAGGGCAATATCCGGCCATACTGCTGGTAATATTTCTTAATTTTTTTCTGAAATTGTACCTGACGTTGAGTCATAGTATTAGTATAAATAAAAAAATACGTTTTTGCCACCAAACGTATTATGGAGAGGACTTAAAAGCGACGGTTAACGTCGCTTTTAAGTAGAAAAGTCGTTATCTGACTTATTTCTTTTTGCGGGTCGTCTTTTTCGCAGCTGGTTTTCTTTTTTTGGTTGCCTTTTTCTTTGCGGTTTTCTTTTTGGCTGTGGTTTTACGTTTTTTCGGAGCTGCTTTCTTTTTGGTTGACCGTTTGCGTTTTGCCATGTGTTGTCACCTCCTTTCGATTATCGCCTTTTTACTTGGCGAAAGCGTTGAAATAAAAAAAATATTACAAAGCATTTTATACATACAGTATAGCACAAAAATTAAAAAAAGAAAAGGGATGTGGATAATTTTTATTTTCTTCGCTGTAAAATATATTCTAACAGCGTTAATAATATTTTTTTGTCCTTATTGTTTATGTGCATAGCTTTTATTTTTTTCTGTGCATCAATTTTGAGCTGACTGACATCATGTTGCACGAGTTGCTGGACGCCATACTTTTGCATACATGCCAATACTGTTTTAACATGTTGCTTGGTTATTTTATTATTTTGAAAAATCTCATCCACTGTTTTTTTGTCTGCCGCCACTGCACGCTTCATGAGATAATAATACAGCAATGTCTTCTTATGCTCGGCAATATCTGTACCCACTGACTTGCCGCTTTCCTGTTCAGTACTGAATATCCCCAGCTCATCATCTCGGATTTGAAATATAACACCCATTTTTTCTCCTATCTGTTCAAACGACCGCATGTGTTGCCGGGATTTACCCGCCATGAGCGCACCGAGCATGAGCGGCAGTGAAAACGTATACCGAGCAGTCTTATGACGGTACACATCCAGTATTTTTTGCCTGCTGGGTAATGTTTTCTGCGCGCTTAATTCCATCTCCTGCATCTGGGCGATGCCGACTTTCATCATTTCTTCAGCAAACAGGCGTATCATTTTTTGTTTGCGAGTTGATGGCAGCTGCACGTCAGCGAGCAGCGAAAAAGCCATGAATAAATAAATGTCGCCCACGCCAATCGCCTGGCTCATACCGTAATGCCCTGGGGTGACAAACCCACGCTCGGCGGCTAAGCGGGCATACTGCGCGTACACGCTGGGTAGGCCGCGGCGCAGCATGCTGCGATCCATGATATCATCATGGATAAGCAGTGCGGCATGGAATAATTCTATGGCCGCTGCCGCGCGCACCACTGCCGCGCTGCTGCGCGGCCGGGACGTCTCATAGGCAAATATCACCAATCCTCCGCGGATCATCTTGCCCTGGATAGTGAATTTCCTGACGCGGCGGACAACTTGTTTCCCTCCGCTGCCATACCACTTAGAAAATTTTTGCTCATGCTGATCAAGCGTACGGAGCAGCACCGGAGTAATACGTTTTTTGTATGACGCGAATTTACGCTTCATGTTGTAAATATGTTTTAATGTATTGACACAGCTTGGCAAATGCCTGGCCGCGGTGGCTAATAGCGTTTTTTTCGTCAGGAGACATCTCGGCAAATGTTTTTTCAAAACCGCCGGGCACGAAAACCATATCATAGGGCAATGTCGGCCACAGCGTTCCTCGCGACTCATGGGTAATAGTACCGTCAATACGTCCGGTAAATATTTTTTCTTCGCCGGACGGGCTGACGAGAGCCAAGACGCTCTGAAAATACGCGCTCCGCTGGCCATCTAGCACGTGTTTCATTTTTTCTAGAACATGAGCAATCATCTTGTGCGGATCACGGTCAGCACCGACCCACCGGGCGCTGTGCACGCCGGGCTTACCATCGAGCGCTTCAATGCACAATCCAGAATCATCAGCCACTGCCCAATTATTGGTTGTTCGCGCAGTAAAACATGCTTTTTTGAGCGCGTTTTCCTCAAATGTTTCCCCATCCTCGACAATATCCTCGAGCATGCCTGCCTGCGCAGCGCTGATAACGCATACATCTAAATGTCGCAGCAGTGTCTGCATTTCCTTAAGCTTGCCGGCATTTTGTGTGGCCATGACCAGCTTCATCGTTTGCCCAGATTAATAACTATGGAATGCAATCGTGTGTTGTTAGTTACGATAAAACGGTCATTCATATCATTCTTTTCCCCTTTACCGCAAAAGTCAGTAATTCGGGCGCCTGCTTCCCTGGCTATTAGCTTGCCGGCTAGAAAATCGTACGGTTCGCACGCATTATTAATAATAACATCAAACGTGCCCCGAGCCAGCAAACAAAAATCCAGTGCCGGCGACCAGTTGGTCATGGCCCGCATGGACGCAAACCGCGCACGATCCAGTATTTTCAATCCCGTGGGATGATGCCGACTAACATCATATGAGCCGTTATACGCTACGGCCGCGCGCGGTAGTGTGGTGGTTTTACTGACACTTATTTTTCTGCCATTCATGCGCGCGCCTTTGCCGGCTTCTGCATAATACAGTTGGTTAAGTATTGGATTATATACCGTGCTGGCAATGACCGTGTCATTTCGTAATAAAGCAATAGCCACGGAAAAATATGGGATGCCCACCACAAAGTTAAATGTCCCATCCAGAGGATCAATGATAAAGGTATATACGCTATCCTTCATATCCTGACCGCTTTCTTCGGCGATGATACCATAATCAGGAAACGATCGTCGGATAATTTTCAGAATTTCCCGTTCTGATCCCGTGTCCGCCTGCGTGCGCACGTCATGGGCTGCGGTTTTTTCGGTGATGCGTAAACTACGGCCAAAGTATTTGGTGATAATCTTGCCGCCAGCACGTGCTGCCTGGTTCATGACGGTACCATGTCTGGTCATATGCACAGCAATAAATCATCAAAGTTCGGCCGGCTATGGGCCCTCACTTTATCGTACAGCCATGACGGAATACCGATATCACCGACATATATCTTTCCACTGACCGCTTTACCCGCTTTTGTCCGGAATGCCTTTTTGGGGTACGCTAACGTCAACGTAGCTGCCGCCCGTATTGTCGGTTCATGGCACTCACCCGTCGTGCTGTCTAATCCTGACGGTATGTCATAAGCAATAACCCTACCTGGCACCGCGTTCATTAATTCGATTACTGTTTTAAAATCACCGCGTGGCGCTCCGTGCAAATGGTATCCAATCAGCGCGTCGACCAAAATATCAGCCGTGGCAATTGCCTGCATGGCTTTGCTTTTGACGCGCGGAAAAAAGATAATACGTGCTTTCATCTTTTGCAATAGCCCGCACTGATGTTTCGCGTCAGGACTTAACTTCCGCGAAATTAAAACCACCGTGACGTTATAGCCATGGTTTATCAAATGCCTGGCCGCGCATAATCCGTCCCCTCCCTTATTGCCTTTGCCAGCAATGACGACTATTTTCTTATCTTTTTTTATATGCAGTGCTTTCAAAACCGCGATGCTGTGCCAGCCGGCCAGCTCCATCATCTGTCTGATAGCAAGACCGTGTTGCACAGCCAGCTTGTCCAGCCGCTCTAATTCTTTTTCTGTCGCGTAATGCATAATGCTAATTTTATCACAAAAGGCGGGAAACCAAAAACCGCATGCTGAATCAGCACACGGTTTTTATATAAATATTAACCTAAATTACTAATCACCAATTACTAGCTACTACCCCTCATACTCCCCCTTATTCGCCACCTTGACCGCTTTCATCCGCTTGGTAAATTCTGTCTGCGCTGCATCAATATTCTCCTCTTTCCCGGCCCATACCTGTAGCGCGTCTCCCTGCAGCGCGCGTCCGTAGGAAAAACTTATGTTCCATGGTCCGGGATTAACTTTGTTAACGGCGTTTAAATTAACAGTAGCCTGCTCACCTGATTGACCGCCGGAAAGAAAGACAATACCCGGCACTTCTTCGGGTACGGCTTTTTTGAAGCAGCGAACGGTAGCTTCAGCAATTTCCTCGGGTGTTGACTGCGGTTCGAATTTCTTACTAGCCAGCACCATGCTGGATTTCAAAATAACGCCGGACAAATCGACCCGGTGTTCCCGCAGCGCGGCAAACGTCGCTTCCAGCGCCTGGGTAGTGTATTTTTCGGCTGTGGCCAAATCATGACTGCCTTTATCATACAGTACTTCTGGTTCAACCACCGGCACGATGCCTGCTTCCTGTGACAGCGCCGCATAACGAGCCAATGCATGTGCATTAGCCTGGATGCAAAAATCCGTAGGTAAGGATTTTTCCTGGTCAATCAGGATAACAGCCCGCCATTTGGAAAAACGACAGCCGATTGCATAATATTCGGCCAGCCGGTCGCGCAGCTTATCCAGCCCCTCGGTCACCTTTTCCCCCTCAAAAAAAGCAAGATCCTTAGCTCCTTTGTCTACCTTTATGCCAGGAATTACGCCCTTATCCTGCAGCAGCTCGACAAACGGCTTGCCGTCATCACTTTTCTGGTGAAGTGTTTCCTCAAACAGGATGACCCCGGAAATATAATTTTCCATACCTTCAGTAGCAAGGAACACATTGCGGTATTGGCGTCTGGTCTCTTCGGTTGATTCCATGCCGATTGAATCCAGTCGTTTAGTGGCGGTCGGCGTGCTTTCGTCAGCCGCCAGCAGGCCTTTGTGGTCAGCAACCATTTGTTTGGCAATTGATTGTAATGATTCTGCCATATGTTTTTCTTTAATTAACTTCTTAAACTAACTTAACTTAATGAATGTTTCTTAAATGCATCATGGTGCGTGGTAATATAGCGCATGGTGCCGGACAGGCCGCGCAATACCATAGAATGCGTGATAATCCGATCTTTTTGGAACACGACGCCGTCCAATAACGGTCCCTCGATAATGCCGGTAGCCGTAAAGGTCAACGTATCCCCCCGGGCCATATCGTCCGCGCTGTACACCTTGGATAAATCAGTAAACCCAAATGACTCGACTTTTGCTTTATGCTGGTCGTCTTTTGGCTGGAATCGGCAGTACAGCTGGCCGCCCATGATTTTTACCGGGGCCGCCGCCAGCACCGCCTCGGTGCTGCCGCCCGTGCCCAGCAGCATGTCGATTTCATTGTCCGGCATCACGGCGGCAATTGCCGCGGCCACATCGCCGTCGGTAATCAGCCGCACGCGCGCACCGGCCGCGCGGATTTCCTTGATCAACTCCTCATGCCGCGGGCGGTCCAGTACCACCACGGTGATCTCGCCGACATCTTTGCCGATGACTTTGGCAGTCTTGCTAATGTTATCCTTGACCGGCGCGTCAATATCGATAATACCGGCCGCTTCTCGTCCCACCGCGATCTTTTGCATGTACGTATCCGGCGCGTTTAATAATGATCCTTTTGGACCGGTGACGACTACTGAAGTCGCGTTATATCTGCCCCAGGCCACGCTTGAGGTGCACTCCAGCGGATCCACGGCAATATCCATTTCCGGCCCACTTCCTTTACCTACCACTTCTCCGGTGTAGAGCTCTGGCGCTTCATCCTTTTCCCCTTCGCCAATGACCACAGTGCCCTTGAAATCAATTTGATTAAAACGGTCGCGCATCTCGTCCACAACCGCGCCGTCTGCTTTTTTCTTGTCCCCGCGGCCGATCCATTCTGCCGCGGCAATTGCGGCGGCCTCGGTCACCCGGACAAATTCGAGTGCTAAATTTCGATCCATATTTTCTCTAATTACTTATTACCAATTACTTATGACTAATACATAACAACTCTTTAACCGTTCTCACGATCGCTGCACTGTCAATACCTTCATAGGCATACAATTCCTCCTTCATCCCGCTGCGCGGCATTTTTTTGACTGCTAATGAGACAATCGGCACCCGGCTGGCCGTAAACAGCCCCTTGACCGCTTCTCCCAGTCCGCCGGCCGGATAATGGTCTTCAACAGTGATAAGCGCTCGTGTCTGGTTAGCCGCCGCTTCCAGCGTTTTAATATCAAGCGGTTTGATACTATAGCAGTCAATAACACGGATAAAAATACCCTCGGCCTGCAGTTTAGCGTAGGCAGCGAGCGCCTCATGCACAGTTAATCCAGCTCCGATAACAGCAATCGTATCATTAGTATTCTTTCGGAGCACTTTGCTGCCACCTATTTGAAATTTTTCTCCTTTTTTATACAAGATAGGCGTGGCAGGGCGCAACGTACGCAGATAAGCAATGCCCTCATGGACGGCCATAGCTGCGGTTAATTTTTCTGTGGCTGCCGCATCAGCCGGATGGAGTACCACGCTATTATGGATCGAGCGGAACATGGCAATATCTTCCAGTCCCATTTGTGAAAATCCGTCATGGCCGATCGACACCCCGGCGTGTGATCCGACAAATTTTATATTAGCATTTGAATACGCAGCCATGCGGATCTGGTCATACGCCCGCGACCAAAAGGCGGCAAAGGTGGAGGCAAACGGGATTTTGCCACGCTGGGCCAAGCCAAGCGCTACACCAGCCATATTTTGCTCGGCAATAAACATTTCGAAAAAATGTTTGGGATTGAATTCGCCAAACGTCTGGCTATAAGTCGAGTTGCTGGTTTCTGCATCTAGCGCTACGATATGTGGGTATGTTTTTCGTAAACGAGCCAGGGCAATTCCGTATGCTTTGCGGGTAGCGAGCGCTTTTGAAGCTGTCACTGCGGGCGCCCTTTTGCTGGCTACTATCGTAGCCGGCTCTCGGCGGAGCGGCCGTTTGATTGAGCCGCGCACTGTTTCATCGATTGGATCGAGCTGTTTGACAGCTCGGACTAATTGTTTTGGTTCCAGCGACCTGCCGTGCCAATTGCTTTTATCTTCGAGAAAGGAAACTCCTTTGCCTTTTACTGTCTTGGCGATAATCATGGCTGGCTTTCCTTTTACTTTAAGCGCTTTCGTATACGCGCGACTAATACTGCTCATGGCATGCCCTCGGCTGGTAGTGATTACTTCCCAGCCAAACGATGCAATGCGTTTTTTATAGGCATTGATGTCATGGCCATACATGGTTTCGCCACACTGACCCAAGCGGTTAACATCAATAATGCCAATCAGATTATCTAATTTATAATACGCGGCGAGCTGGATTGCTTCCCAGACTGAACCCTCGGCCATTTCACTATCACCTAATAAAACAAATGTGCGATACGACAGTTTATCGATATATTTCGCGTTAATGGCCATACCGACGCCAATCGACAAACCTTGGCCAAGCGAACCGGTGGCTGCTTCGGTATAGGGGAATTCCATGGCCGGATGGCCCTGGAACGGGCTGTCAAACTTACGAAGCGTCAATAGATTTTCCTCATCGATAGCAACGTCTTCGTCGGCCGCCCATAGCGCGTACAAGAGCGGTGCGGCGTGCCCTTTTGAGAAAATCAACCGGTCGTTATTCGGCAATTCTGGCTGGCGTGGATCAAAACGGAAAAAACCGCCATACACCAGCGCGGTCATGAGGTCAGTAGCGGACAATGAAGAAGTTGGATGTCCGGAACCCGCTTCAGTCGTAGAGATTAAAACCCAATAGCGGATAAGTTTGGCTAATTTTTCTAGCTGTACATACTTGCCCATAATGATTTTATGAAATTATTTTTTTCATTTTTTCCACAGTGGCAGCCGGGTCTTCAGACCCAAATATAGCGCTCCCCACGCACATGTTTTCTGCCCCGGCTTCGACGACAGACCGAATATTGTCCAGATTGATTCCTCCATCCACACTGATAACGGCTGTCGGCATCATTTTCTTGAGCTGTTGGATACGTTCAGGCGTTTCAGGGTGGTATGCGCTTCCCTGCCAACCGGGATCAACGCCCATGATCATATAGTGCTGTACTTTATTCTGGTACTGCATCAGCTCGGCTAGGTCCGTGCCCGGATTAATCGCTATGCCCAGGGTAAAGGCATATACACTGACTGCCTGGAGAAATGTGACCGCGTCTTCGATAACTTCAGCATGAACATAGACTCGCTTCGCGCCGATATTTTGGCAGCTGCGGAAATGCTCGGTCGGATTATAGACCATGAGGTGTACTTCTTTTTGGGTGGGGGTGGACAGGTTAGCCGTATCCGCCACACTGACGGTAGTATTATTGACAAATGCGCCGTCAGCTATGTCGAGCTGTACCCATTCTGTCAGCTGGGCAACGGTATCCAGCTGATGCTGTAATTCATCCTTATCATTTGAAAGTAATGCTGGTATTATTTGGCGCATTATTGTTTTTGCTCCAGCAGTTTAATTTTCTTCAGCCGCCTTTGGTGCCGCTTAGCTGTACTGGCCCTGGCATTGAGCCAGACAGTAATTATTTTTGCGGCCTGTTTAAATGTGACGTAGTCAGCACCGAGACATAACACATTGGCATCATCATCCTCTCTCGACTTACGTGCCATAGTGGTATTCAATGCCTGACCGGCGCGTATGCCTTTGATTTTATTAGCTGCTATACAGGCTCCCACACCCGAACGGCAAATAATTATGCCCCGGGCTGACCGCTTGCCTGCCACCATACGGCTGACTGCCACTGAAAAATCAGGATAATCATCTCGCGGCTGGTACGTATGATTGCCCATGTCTTCATACGGAATGCGCTGTGCCTCGAGCCAGCGTATTATCTTTTCTTTGAGACGAAATCCGCCATGATCAGCGCCAATATATACTTTCATATATTCAAATTATTGCTACTTATACTATACCTTATTTACTGAAATAATTAAACCTGTATAGTTAACAGTCAATGGTGACACTTTGGAGCACCTTTTCACGCGGGGTGA